>NZ_CP125619.1:125000-870833 GCF_030053115.1 Pseudomonas svalbardensis
TTAAGGTGGTAGGCTGGAATCTTAGGTAAATCCGGGATTCTAAGGCCGAGAGCTGATGACGAGTTACCCTTTGGGTGACGAAGTGGTTGATGCCATGCTTCCAAGAAAAGCTTCTAAGCTTCAGGTAACCAGGAACCGTACCCCAAACCGACACAGGTGGTTGGGTAGAGAATACCAAGGCGCTTGAGAGAACTCGGGTGAAGGAACTAGGCAAAATGGCACCGTAACTTCGGGAGAAGGTGCGCCGGTGAGGGTGAAGCATTTACTGCGTAAGCCCATGCCGGTCGAAGATACCAGGCCGCTGCGACTGTTTATTAAAAACACAGCACTCTGCAAACACGAAAGTGGACGTATAGGGTGTGACGCCTGCCCGGTGCCGGAAGGTTAATTGATGGGGTTAGCTAACGCGAAGCTCTTGATCGAAGCCCCGGTAAACGGCGGCCGTAACTATAACGGTCCTAAGGTAGCGAAATTCCTTGTCGGGTAAGTTCCGACCTGCACGAATGGCGTAACGATGGCGGCGCTGTCTCCACCCGAGACTCAGTGAAATTGAAATCGCTGTGAAGATGCAGTGTATCCGCGGCTAGACGGAAAGACCCCGTGAACCTTTACTATAGCTTTGCACTGGACTTTGAATTTGCTTGTGTAGGATAGGTGGGAGGCTTTGAAGCGTGGACGCCAGTTCGCGTGGAGCCAACCTTGAAATACCACCCTGGCAACTTTGAGGTTCTAACTCAGGTCCGTTATCCGGATCGAGGACAGTGTATGGTGGGTAGTTTGACTGGGGCGGTCTCCTCCTAAAGAGTAACGGAGGAGTACGAAGGTGCGCTCAGACCGGTCGGAAATCGGTCGTAGAGTATAAAGGCAAAAGCGCGCTTGACTGCGAGACAGACACGTCGAGCAGGTACGAAAGTAGGTCTTAGTGATCCGGTGGTTCTGTATGGAAGGGCCATCGCTCAACGGATAAAAGGTACTCCGGGGATAACAGGCTGATACCGCCCAAGAGTTCATATCGACGGCGGTGTTTGGCACCTCGATGTCGGCTCATCACATCCTGGGGCTGAAGCCGGTCCCAAGGGTATGGCTGTTCGCCATTTAAAGTGGTACGCGAGCTGGGTTTAGAACGTCGTGAGACAGTTCGGTCCCTATCTGCCGTGGACGTTTGAGATTTGAGAGGGGCTGCTCCTAGTACGAGAGGACCGGAGTGGACGAACCTCTGGTGTTCCGGTTGTCACGCCAGTGGCATTGCCGGGTAGCTATGTTCGGAATAGATAACCGCTGAAAGCATCTAAGCGGGAAACTAGCCTCAAGATGAGATCTCACTGGGACCTTGAGTCCCCTGAAGGGCCGTCGAAGACTACGACGTTGATAGGTTGGGTGTGTAAGCGCTGTGAGGCGTTGAGCTAACCAATACTAATTGCCCGTGAGGCTTGACCATATAACACCCAAGCAATTTGCTGACCTGAAGAGGCACCAGATTGCGGTGTGTGAAGACGACACAAGTCGAAAATTCGCAACGCAACACACAAATCTATCACCTGCCCATTCGCTGGAGCGTGATCCGCAAGGAGAACGACCTGGCTACCGAATTTCTTGACGACCATAGAGCATTGGAACCACCTGATCCCATCCCGAACTCAGCAGTGAAACGATGCATCGCCGATGGTAGTGTGGGGTTTCCCCATGTGAGAGTAGGTCATCGTCAAGATTAAATTCCGAAACCCCTATCTGCGTATGCAGGTAGGGGTTTTGTTTTAGTAGAAGTCACCCATTTTGCTGGCACGTTGCGCTGTAACGGGCTGGTCACAGAATTTCTTGACGACCATAGAGCATTGGAACCACCTGATCCCATCCCGAACTCAGCAGTGAAACGATGCATCGCCGATGGTAGTGTGGGGTTTCCCCATGTGAGAGTAGGTCATCGTCAAGATTGAATTCCGAAACCCCTGTCTGCTAACGCAGACAGGGGTTTTGTCGTTCTGGGCTCGCTAAACGCTCAGAAAAACGCCATCGCCAAACCACTACAGTGTATGCGTCCGGGCATCACGCCTTGCGTGATTAAACCGGCTGCCACTTATGCGGAAGCAACCGATCGATTTCACTCGCCCGCTGCGTCGGCAGGCGCGTGAGGACGTCCTTCAAATAAGCATACGGATCATGCCCGTTGAGCCGCGCCGACTGGATCAAGCTCATGATCGCCGCCGCCCGTTTGCCGCTGCGTAGCGAACCTGCAAAGAGCCAGTTTTTGCGACCCAACGCCCATGGTCGGATTTGGTTTTCGCACCAATTATTGTCAATGGGTACGGCCCCGTCATCGAGGTAGCGCGACAGCGCCGTCCAGCGTTTGAGGCTGTAATCCAGAGCTTTGCTTATCGCCGAGCCGTCGTGCACGATCTGGCGCTGGGCGATCATCCAGGCATGCAGAGCATCCATCACCGGTACAGCTTTTTCTTGCCATATTCGGCGGCGTAAATCCGGTTCAAGGTTGCGGGCTTCGCTCTCGATTTCGTACAGCAACTGGATGTAGCGCAAGGCCTGTTCGGCGAGCTGGCTCTTGTTGGTGGCGTGCAGTTCGAAGAACTTGCGCCGTGCATGGGCCATGCAGCCGATCTCGGTGACGCCGAGTTCAAAGCTTGCCTTGTAGCCGCCAAAATCATCACAGACCAGCTTGCCTTTCCAGTTTCGCAGGAAGCTGCGTGCATGCTCTCCGGCGCGGCTCGGGCTGAAGTCGTAAACGACCGCCGCCAAGTCCGAGAACTGGCTGGTGGCGTAGGCCCAGACATACGCGCGATGGGTTTTCTTTGCGCCCGGCGTAAGCATCTGCACCGGTGTTTCATCGGCATGGATTACGCCATGTTCGAGAACAGCATCGCGCAGGGCATCGAGCAGCGGCTGCAACTGCACACCACAGTTGCCGACCCATTGCGCCAAGGTCGAGCGGGCGATGACCAGACCGGCCCGACCAAAAATCGACTACTGACGATAGAGCGGTAAATGGTCGGCGAACTTTGCGATCATCACGTGGGCTAGCAGGCCGGCGGTCGGGATGCCCTTGTCGATGACCTGCGCCGGAACCGGTGCCTGGATCAGCGTTTCGCACTGGCCGCAGACCCACTTGCCACGGATATGACGCTCGACGGTGAACACGCCTGGCGTGTAGTCGAGTTTCTCGCTGACATCCTCGCCGATACGCTTGAGGGCGCAGCCGCACTGGCAGTGGCTGTTGTCGGGTTTGTGGTGGATCAGGGTGCGCGGAAACTGCGGCGGCAAGGCGGTACGCTTGGGTTTTTGCCGAGCCTCGGTCGAAACGGGAGCGGGTTGTAGCGCTTCAAGTTCGGCTTCGATGGCTGCGATGTCAGTGTCGATCAGGTCGTCAAGCAGGCTGGCCTGATCCGGGCTCAGTTGCTCGCTGCGCTTGGCAAACTTGAAGCGCTTGAGCTGCGCGATCTCGTGGGCCAGTTTCTCGTTGACCGTTTTGTGATGGTGGATTTGCTTACCCATCGTCTCGACTTTCTGATCGAGATTCTCGACACGCCGCATCAACTGCGCCGCCAGAGCGCGCAGTTGTTCAGGGTTTAGTTGGTCGAGGTTTGGAAGCGAAGTCATGCCGCCGTTTTTGCCAGAGCAAGGCTACACCGGCGATAGACTCATCGGACAATTGCACGGCCAGGCTGGCCATGGCAAGCGTCACACGATGGAAATCGCGCCGCTTGGCCCAACTCTTTGCCAAGGCAAACCCAGCACCAGGGCATGCAGTTGTTCGGCACCTAATTCCATCTGAGAGCCGT
The DNA here is from genome assembly GCF_030053115.1 of Pseudomonas svalbardensis. NCBI lineage: Bacteria > Pseudomonadati > Pseudomonadota > Gammaproteobacteria > Pseudomonadales > Pseudomonadaceae > Pseudomonas > Pseudomonas svalbardensis. Next base: position 128,789 of record NZ_CP125619.1, read on the forward strand.
GTCGAGAACCCGGCCAGAAGAACTTGCCTTGATGCAGGCGGCGCGCCGCCAGCCAAATACCCAACCCGTCGTGCACCAGCACTTTCATGCGATTGGCGCGGCGGCTGGCAAACAGATAAGCGCAGTGCGGCTGCGCCGCACCGAACACGGCGACCACACGCGCCAGCGCGGTTTCGGTGCCGGCGCGCATGTCCATGGGCTCGGTGGCGAGCCAGATGGCGTCGATGCGGATCATCGCAACAGGTCTCGAAGAAAGGTCGCACAGGCAGCCGCGCTGTCGGTCGGCCAGTTCACTTTGACGTGGGATTTCGAGGCAGATCATGGCCGGGGTGAAATCCGATCGTGACGCTGGCGACGGTAATGCCACCGGGATAAAGGCAGGTTGCAGGGCGACACTTTTCTGCGACTGTAGCCGAATCCACTTATGGACGAGGTTCGCGTTGAGACTGTGGCTCAGCGCGACGCTGGCGATCGAAGCGCCGGGCTGGGCACACTCTTGAATGACCTGGGCTTTGAAGGATTTGGAGTAGGAACGGCGTTGTGGCTGCATGAAATACCCGCTTAAAAGGCTAGAACTGGTGCCCACTTAAATTTAAGTGCACACCATGTCTTGGCTTTGCGGGGCTGGGTAGATGACTTGGCCGGACGCATACACCACAGTGTTCCCACAGAGACGACAAAGCCTGCCCCCGGATTCAGGCGCTGGCTTTGTTGGAGTGATGAGTGATTAGAACTGGTAGCTCACTGTCGCGGCGACATTCCGTTCTTCGCCCAAGTAGCAGAAGTTCAGGCTGGCACAGGAGGCCACGTAGGACTCATTCGTCAGGTTGTTCGCATTCAGGCGAACATCCACGCGCTTCAACCCTACTTTGCCTAAGTCGTAACCAACAGACGCATCAAACAGCGTGTAGGACGGCACCTTCATGGTGTTTTCCGCGTCGGCCCAGCTATAGCCGACATATCGCAAGTCCACCGCTGGCCCAGTCGACCACGGTTTTGCGACGCTGGTAGTCCGCGCCCATCAGTACAGTATGTTTGGTTGCACCGGTGAAGAACTCCGCTTGCAGCATGTTATCGACAATGAATGCATGAAGCTTCTCATCGCCACCGGTAATAACGATTCAACTCATTACTGCTCGGTGTGGTCCAGCCATAGGCATAGACCTGATCCAGCTTCACCTTGGAATCGAGGTAACGGAAGTTCTGCCGTGCCGTAAACACGTCATTGAAACGGTGCTCGAATTGATAACCGAAGGACTGCTGATCACGCTGAAAGCCATCAATGCTCGGTTCTCCCTCGAAGAAGTGGGGGGAGATCCGATTCCCATTGCGCTGATGAATTGTGCCGTCGGCCGGCACGCCACCGTGATAACCACCGTACGGATCGTGTTGCAAATACGCTTGCAGGGTCAGCGAGGTGTCTTCGGTAAAATCGATGCTCACCGTAGGCGCGAGAGCGAAGCGTTTTTCTTTGTTGTGATCGAACTGTGTGTCGGACTGATCCGCCAGCCCTGTCAGGCGATAGGCAATGCGTTTGTCATCATCCACCGGGCCGCTGAAGTCGAAACCCATGCCGCGCTGACCCTGGGTGCCCACTGTGGCTTGAACCTGATGATAGGCCTCATACAGCGGCCACTTGCTGGTCAGCGCCACCAGGCCGCCGGGTGAACTGCGACCGTAGAGCACCGATGACGGCCCTTTGAGAATATCGACGCGCTCCAGGAAGTACGGGTCTACCTGCATGGTGCTGTAGGTGCCACTGTCCCCCATGGACTTCAAGCCATCCAGATAGATGTTATCCACAGAACCATCGTTGAAGCCGCGCAGCGCCACGTAGTCATAGCGGTGGGTTGCGCCATAAGGGTTGGTCAGCACGCCGGGGGTGTAACGCATGGCCTGGGACACGGTTTGCGAACCTTGATCGTCCATTTGCTCACGGGTTACCACAGAGACACTTTGCGAGGTTTCCAGCAACGCAGTACTGGTCTTGGTGGCGATCTGGCTATGCGTCGCGTTGTAGCCGTCCATGCTGCCCAGCGCATTGCCGAGGGCAAAGCCTTTGATGTCGGTAGTGGGCAATGCCAGCGCTTCGGTTTCGGCGACCGGGCGCAACACGTAGCTGCTGCCATCCTGACTCACGGCCTCCAAACCCGAACCGCTGAGCAAACGTCGCAGTGCCTGGTCCGCCGAATATTCGCCCTGCACGCCTGGTGACTGAAGGCCCCCGGTTCGCGAAGGCGTCGTCGACAAGGTAATCCCCGCCTGACGCGCAAACTGGTTGAGCACATCGCGCAATGGGCCTGCGGCAATGTTGTAACGGTGGCTGCTGACCTCGCTGCCCGCTACCGCTACGCCCTGTGTCGGCAGCACGCCGACACCCAGCGCGGTAGAGAACAGCGCAGCGCGTACGGCGTAGCGCAGGACGCCTGAATCGGCGGCGAAATGAAGAGGATTCTTACTGGTGGCGCGCGCAGTCATTGTAGGTTTCCGTAGGAAGTCGCTGAGGTCAGAATTGAAGTGCTTACTGACTAAGCCGGACTTGTCCGGAAAACCCGCCAAAAATATTTCAGGCCTGTCGCTCCAACGTCACCCACCAGCGAGTGCGATAGCGCAGTTGCACTGGCAGGGTTTGCGGCAGGATGGCCAGCAACCTGTCGGTGTTCTCCAGGCGGAAAACCCCGGATAACCGCAAGTCAGCAATGTCCGCTGAGCACGTCAGATAACCGTGGTGATAGCGTCCGACTTCATCAAGGAAATCCCCCAGCCGCATATTGCGAGTCACGATCAGCCCGTCGACCCAAGCACCCGCATCCATGTTCAGCGGTGGCGCCAACCTCGCCTGGTGATGATCGATCAGATAACTTTGCCCGGCCTGCACCTGGATCGGTGTGCTATCGGCGGCAAGTGGTGAATGTATGAGGACCATGCCGCCGGTAACACTGAGCCGCGTGCAGTCGCCGTCCTGCCGCAGGATGAAACGTGCCCCGACGCCTTCATACACACCCTGGCGACTTTGCACCCGCAGCGGTCGATCAAACCAAGATCCTTCGTCGATCCCGCCGCACGTCACGATGATTTCGCCGCGAGTCAGTTTGATCAGCCGCTGCTGCGCGTTGTAATCCAGATCCACTGCACTGGCGGTATTGAGTTCCAGTCGTGTGCCGTCGGGCAATTGGAAACCGCGCCGTTCGCCCGTGGCAGTAGCGAAATCAGAGGACCACTGTTGCCAGCCCACTGCATCCTTGCCCAGCCACGCCGCCGACCCCATCAGCAACGCACCGGACAGCAGCTTCAAGGCCTGGCGGCGTCCCAGTCCCTGAGCGCTGTTTTCCAACGTATTGAAGGCCACTTGAGCACCGGGCACTGCCCGCAGGTTGCTGCTCAACTCGGCTTGCAGCGACTGCACCCGTTGCCAGGCCAGTTCGTGTTCATGGTGTTCGGCCCGCCAGACATCGCATTGCTGACGTAGCCTGGAATTAGCCGAGTTGTTACGCAGACGCAGTAGCCAATGGATGGCTTGTTTGACCACCTGCTGGTGCGGTTCACCGCGTCGATTCAGCGACAAGTTATCCACAGGCATCACGTTTCATACCGCAGCACATAGCAGTGATACAGCGCGTCGGCCACATAGCGTTCCACCGAACGCAGAGACAAGCCCATCTGCTCGGCGATGTGTTTGTGGGTAAGCCCTTCGCACTGTGCCAGCAGAAACGCCTGACGCACTTTCGGCTTCAGGCCTTCGAGCATACGGGCGATGCTTTCCAGCAACTCAAGTACCAATGCCCGCGCTTCGATGCTCGGGGTTTCGGACTGGGGCAAATGGGCGATGGTTTCCAGGTAGGCGCGTTCGATTTCTTCACGGCGCCAATGGTCGATCACCAACCCACGGGCGATCGTTCGAAGAAAGGCGCGGGGAGCCTTGAGTTCCAGGCGTTCGGTTCTGTGCAGCAGACGCACAAACGTGTCCTGAGCCAGGTCCGCCGCATCGGCTGCATTACCCAATCGCGCGCGCAGCCACGTGTTGAGCCAACCGTGATGGCTACTGTAAAGCGCCTGTACTGCAAACTCAGGTGAGGACATGAACGCGACAGCCCGAACGTCACAAATGATAATTAGTCGCATTGTCATCAAGGGTTGGGGAATTTGCAACTGCCGTACGAACAACCGTCATCACAAAAAGACTGAGCAGGTGCTCTGGCACGCCGTTCGGCGGGTATCTGACAGGAATGTCGACCATTTCGTACAAACGCCTAAGTTTTCTCCGGTTTGTGCCGACAGCCTTATGAGACATGCGTGCACCAAAGTAGAGCGGCCCCAGAGCCCTGCCTGCGCTGTTACATGGAATGTTGCAACCCGGAACGCATCCCCACTTTTTGCATAAGAAGTCCCATGAAATGAATCTCAAATTCAGCCATAAAATCCTTCTGGCCGCCTCCGGCGTCGTGGTGCTGGCTTTTGCGTTGTTCACTTTGTACAACGACTATCTGCAGCGAAACACCATCCGTCAAAACCTCGAATCAAGCGTCCAGCAGGCCGGCGATCTGACCGCCAGCAGCGTGCAGAACTGGATGAGTGGCCGCGTGTTGGTGCTGGAAAACCTCGCGCAGAACGTCGCCCATCAAGGTGCCAATGCCGACCTCCCGGGGCTGGTCAATCAACCGGCGCTGACCTCGAACTTCCAGTTCACCTACGTGGGCCAGGCCAACGGCGTGTTCACTCAGCGCCCGGACGCGAAGATGCCTGACGGTTACGATCCGCGTCAGCGTCCCTGGTACAAACAGGCCGTGGCTGCCGACAAGACCATGCTGACCCCGCCTTACATGGCTGCCGTCGGTGGCCTGGTGGTGACCATCGCCCTGCCGGTGAAAAAGAACGGTGAGTTGCTTGGCGTGGTCGGTGGTGACCTGAGCCTGGAAACGCTGGTGAAGATCATCAACTCGGTGGACTTCGGTGGCATCGGCCACGCATTCCTGGTCAGCGCCGACGGTCAGGTGATCGTCAGCCCGGACAAAGACCAGGTGATGAAAAATCTGAAGGACATCTACCCGAACGCCGGCGTGCGCATCGAGAAGGGTAATCAGGAAGTCACCCTGAACAAGCAGGACCGTATCCTTTCGTTTACTCCAGTCAGTGGTATGCCGAATGCCGAGTGGTACATCGGTCTGTCGATCGACAAGGACAAGGCCTACGCGCCACTCAGCCAGTTCCGCACTTCTGCGCTGATCGCGATGTTCATCGCCGTGACGGCCATTGCCGTGCTGCTGAGCTTGCTGATCAACGTGCTGATGCGTCCGCTGACCACCATGGGCCGTGCGATGCAGGACATCGCGCAAGGTGAGGGCGACCTGACCCGACGTCTGGCCGTGGAAAGCAAAGACGAATTCGGTGAGCTGGGCGGTTCGTTCAACCAGTTCGTGGAGCGAATTCACGCGTCGATTTCCGAGGTGTCGTCGGCAACCCGCCAGGTTCACGACCTGTCGCAACGGGTGATGGCTTCGTCCAACGCTTCGATCGTCGGTTCCGACGAGCAAAGCGCCCGCACCAATAGTGTGGCCGCGGCGATCAACCAGTTGGGCGCCGCCACCCAGGAAATCGCCCGCAACGCCGCCGATGCTTCCCAGCACGCCAGCGGTGCGAGCGAGCAGGCCGATGACGGTCGTCAGGTGGTGGAGAAAACCATTCTGGCGATGACCGAGTTGTCGCAGAAAATCAGCCTGTCCTGCACGCAGATCGAAACCCTGAACGCCAGTACCGACAACATCGGGCACATTCTGGATGTGATTAAAGGCATCTCCCAGCAGACCAACTTGCTCGCGCTCAACGCGGCCATCGAAGCGGCCCGTGCCGGTGAAGCCGGTCGTGGTTTTGCGGTGGTGGCGGACGAGGTGCGTAACCTCGCTCACCGTACTCAGGAATCGGCGGAGGAGATCCACAAGATGATCACCTCGCTGCAGATCGGTTCTCGCGAAGCGGTGACGACCATGAACGCCAGTCAGGTCTCCAGCGAACAGAGCGTCGAAGTGGCGAACCAGGCCGGTCTGCGTCTGGTCAGCGTGACCCAGCGCATCGGCGAAATCGATGGCATGAACCAGTCGGTGGCCGCGGCGACCGAAGAGCAGACGGCGGTCGTGGAAACCCTCAACGTCGACGTCAACCAGATCAACCTGCTGAACCAGCAGAGCGTGGCCAACCTCAATGAAACGTTGAAGGATTGCGATGCGTTGTCCCTGCAGGCGAACCGGTTGAAGCAGTTGGTCGACAGCTTCAAGATCTGATTGAGGTCAGTTGAACCGCGTTATCGTTCAATCGCGAGCAGGCTCGCTCCCACATGGAATTTTCTGTGATCACAACATTTGTGAACGACTGAAAACCCCAGTGGGAGCGAGCCTGCTCGCGATAGCGGTGTACCAGTCACCGCTGAACCAAAGCCCTACGCAAACAGCTTCAACACATTGTTCATCGAGTCATCGGCAAAGCCCTGAACGAAATCCGTGAACCCCGGCAATGCCTCGGCGCCGCCCTGTGCGGGTTCGGCGATGATGGTCCAGGTCGCTCGGGATTTGCCCGCGCCCAGCGGTTCAACACTCATCGCCGCCCACAAATTGGCCACGCCCAAGGTGTTGTAAATCGTGGTCCAGGTCATGTTCAGCGCCTGGTCATCCCGGGAGTTGAGTTGCTCGACCACCAGGTTGCCGTCCTTGAAGATTTTCTTGCGCAGGGACGACACGCCTTCGCCGGTCATCTCGATGTGCGACAGCGCCGGAATGAATTGATCGAAGCCGGCAAAGTTACCGACCACCGCCCAGACCTGCGCGGCATCCGCCGGCACTTCCACTGAAGACACGACGTGGCAGCCTTGAGGGTTTTTGATCAGGGTATCGGGTTGTAGGGTTTTCATGGTTTTGCTCCGGTTGAGTGAATCAGATGAAGTTGATTTCTTTCAGGTAGTCGCAGCCGCGCCGCAGCAGTGCCGGGGATTTTTCCGGGTAATGCGCGCCCATCTGCCGCACGCCCGCCTGGGCGTTGGCGTGGCCGATCATTGAGATGTCGCCGATGTCTTCCTCGAAGCCGTTGAGGTAGAAACCGAGCACGCCGAACAACGCGTTGTCGCTGTCGACCCGGCCCAGTTGCTGCTGCCAGTCGGCGACGCTGACCATGGAAAACTCCCGACCCGCCTCACGGAATGACGCGACGTAGTTGTCCCAGCTCAGAGGTTCGGGGTTGTGCAGGTTGAACACCGCTTTTTCGGGTGAATAACGGCTGGCGTGGAAGGCGATGAACCGTGCGAGAAAGTCCACCGGCATCAGGTCGAAATTCAGCGCGAATTCCGGCACCTGGCCGAGCTGGATCGAGCCTTTGAGCATCAGCATCAAGCGATTTTTGTGCGGCTGGCAGACACCGGTGAGGCTGTTGAAACTGATGTTGCCGGGGCGATAAAGATTGACCCGTACTCCACGTTCGCGAGCCCGTTCGAGGATCCGCTCACCGACCCATTTGGACAGGTTGTAGCCGTTCTTGATGTAGATCGGTGGGGTCTGTGCGGCGGGCAATTCCAGCACCCGGCCATCGGCGGCAATCGTGCTGGAGGCCGAGAGCGTTGAGACGAAGTTGAAGATCTTTTTGCTGCGCCCTTCGCACAACCGAAGGCACTCGAAAATCGGCTCGACGTTGTCCCGCGCCAGCGACTCGTAATCGAGTACGTGATTGACGTTGGCGGCGTTGTGCACCAACGCGCCGAACTGCCGATCCAGTCGCTCGTAAACATCCGCTTCGAGCCCCAATGACGGACGCGTAATGTCCGCCGCATAAACCCGCACCCGACTCAGGTCAAGATGCTCCAGACGGTTTTCTCGCAGCGCATGGGCAAACCGCTCGGCTGCCGATTGTCCGCCGCCGTCGCGAACCAGGCAGGCGACTTCGCTGGCGCCCCAGGCGAGCAACGCTTCGACGATGTGCACGCCGACAAAGCTGTTGGCGCCGGTAACGATCACCTTGTGCACATCGCCCATGCGGTTGACTGGCAACGGCTGGATATCCAGTTCGCGGAAAGCATCGGCCAAGGCTTTTTCGCTCAATACCTCTTCGGTGCCGGAGCCGCGCACCAAGGTCGCCAACTTGGCGATGGTCGGCAATTCGATGAAGCGGTTGATCGAGATGCTGCGACCGAATTCCTCACGCAAACGTAAAAGCATGCGCGACAGCAGGATCGAGTGGCCGCCCAGGTTGAAGAAACTTTCGTCGGTGGAAATATCGCTGGCCGGCAGCTCCAGCAGCTCGGCCCAGATCTCCAGCAACAGCGCCTCATCGGCACTGGCGGGGAAGCGCCGCAGCGTGTTTTCGGACACATTCACGGGCATTGCCAGCAGCGCCTTGCGGTCGACCTTGCCGTTGCTGGCGAATGGCATGCTCGGCAGTTCGGTCCACGCTGTGGGCTGCATGTAATCCGGCAGAAACTGCATCGAGTGGGCTTTCAGCGCTTCGCGAGCGGTGCCGGGTTGATCCTCCTGAGGCTGCGCGAGGAACGCCAGAATCCGTCGATGGCTGTCGATAACCACTGCCACTTGGCGGTACAACTGACTGTCGCGCAGGCAGCGTTCGATCTCTTCCGGTTCGACCCGAAAGCCGCGAATCTTCACTTGGTTGTCGCGTCGTCCGCACAGCTCAATGCCGTCGCGGGTCCACTTCGCCATGTCGCCGGTGCGGTAGGCGCGCAGGCTTTGGCCATTCGGCAGGCTCAGGTTCAGATAACGTTCGGCAGTCTGCTGCGGGTTGTTCAAGTAGCCCAGGCACACGCCCGGCCCGACGATGTACAACTCACCGACAGTCTGTTCGGCCACTGGTTGAAAATCCTCATCGAGAATCAGCACCTGACTGTTAGCAATTGGCGCGCCGAGGGTGCGGTTGCTGTCGCCGGTGCGCAGTTGCCGTGCGGTGATCAACACTGTCGCTTCGGTAGGGCCATAGAGGTTGTAGAGGTTGCCCTGACGGGTGAGCTGCTCGATGACGTAGGGTTCGCAGACATCGCCGCCGGTCATCACGTGATCGAGGCATTGCAATTGATCCAGCGGCAGGATGCTCAACAACGCCGGCGGCAAAAAGGCGTGACTCAGTTGTTGATGACGGATCAGCTCGACCAGTTGCAACGGATCGCGGCGCTGATCGTCGCCGGGCACGATCAGCTCGGCGCCCTGGAGCAGGGTCGGGAAAATATCGATCAGCGACGAGTCGAAACTCAGCGACGAAAACTGCAGCACCCGACTCTGCTCGCTCAGTTGCACATAGTCGGCGTACCACGCGGTGAAGTGCGCGAGGTTGGCCTGGCTGAGCAACACGCCTTTGGGATGGCCGGTGGTGCCCGAGGTATAGAGCGCCATGCACGGCGCATCTAGATCAGATCGTTGGCGCATCAAGGGTTGATCGAGGTCCACGTCACCGATGTCGATGCGGCTGATGTCGAGTCCCGGCATTTGCGCCGCGAGCGGATGCTCACCGTCATGCAGCAGCAAGACTGCCCCGGCGTTTTCCAGAATGTACTGCTGACGTTGCAGAGGATGACTCGGCTCCAGCGGCAGGTACACCGCGCCACTGCCAAGAATCGCGAGAATCCCCGCATACAACGCGCTGCATTTTGGCAGGCAGATCCCGATCACCAACGGCCCGTGATGCTGAGCGAGCAACGGCTGCAAACGCTGCTGGATGGCGCGGCTGTGGGCGTGCAAATGCCGATAGTTCAGGGACGTGCCGGCAATGTTCAGCGCGGGTCGTTCGGCACACTGGATGAAGCGCTGCTCAAGGCGCTCGATCATCGGGATCTGGCTGAGTTCCAGCAGCGCGGGTGCCGCCGTGAGGTTGAGCCGATGGAAAAACGCGAGGCTCTCCAAATAGAACAGGTTTTCCACGTGCTCGAAGCACGCGGGAGCAGCAGGGTCGGCCCGTAGAAAATAGTCGGCATCGCGAGAGAAACGGCTGACCAGCAGCGCCACGTGATCGACCAGTTCTGTCACTGCCCGCAGGCGCAATGCCTGGCCGTTGCCCGAAGGCTCGTCGATGATCGGCACGCGAGTGAACAGCGTCGAACCGTACGTGCACAGCAAGTCCAGCGGCGGCAGGCCAGACATCCCAGGCACACCGATACCCAGTTGCAGCGTCAGTCGCGGTGCATCGCCGACGTCTTGAGCAGGCAGGCTGGCGTCGTCGATCAGCAAATCAGCGTTACCCGACGGCTGCTCGTCGACGGCTGTCAGACGCACCAGAGAATGACCGTGTTGTTCAAGTTCCAGTGCCAGGTCGGTCAAGGCCTGGCTGTGTCCAATGAGCAGAATGTCGAGACGTCTCATGATGGGCTCCTCGTTAAACCAGGTAATCGCTGAGGGCGTCTTGCACACACGCCGAATCGAGCAGCGAACTGCTGCGGAAAAACCGCACGATGTTGGCGACCAGCGGGTGATGGCGATTGATCGGGAAGGCCAGTCCCGAGACTTCGCTCTTAAGAGCCCGACGTGCGCCATCGCTGATCTGCAAGGATTCGATCAGGCGGAAGTCGAACGATTTCTGAATGTCGTTAGTCAGGTAATGGCCGATGAACACCGGCAGGATGTGCGCGATGCAGCGGCGGTCGTCTTCGCTCGCGGTGTGCCAGTAGATGCGCACCAGTCGCGCCCAGAACCCGGAGTGGCGGCCCTCGTCGAGCAAGTGGTCGGCCATCAGGCCCTTGATCGACTGCTTGACCGTGTCGTCCTTGGCGAACGCCGCGACATCGCCGGTCACGGTGTTCTCTGCGATGGCCACGCAGATCAATTCCACGGCGCTGCGCAAGTGTTCCGGCGCGAGCGCCACGGCCGCTGGAATGGCTCGGCTGAGTTCGATTTCATCCGGCAGTTCGATGGGCGTGATGCCGGTCATGGCAACGGTCTGTTGCATGAAATCCATCGCCACCAGTGCGTGGTAATCCTCGTCCACCACCACGGTCATGGCGTCGTAGCGGCAGGCGAACGGGAAGGCCACGGCGAAGCGATTCTTGGCGATGCTGCGGGCGGTCTTGTCGACGATTTCGGTTTCGAAAATCACCACGTCGTTGATGAATTTGTAGAGCGTCTGCACCAGCGCAAAGTCGCGCTGCTCCGGGCATTCGCGCAGGAAGGTTTCGCTCAGCACCAACGGTTGGCGGCTCAACGGGTAGATCAACTTGTCGTCGTTCTCCAGCACGCGCCGGGGGCGGGTACGGATAGTCGCGCGGCTTTCCCAGGCGTCGGCGAAGGATTGGTAGTCGGCGGCGTTCATGCGTTCACCTCAGGCATAGGTTCGCTCATGCTCAGGCGCAGGCCATCCCACAGGGCGATGCGGCTTTCCACGGCGGCGATGGCGCTGGCGTAGACGTCTTCCTCGCGTTGCGGATCGCCATTGACCAGCCGGGCGAGGAGTTTTTCAGCGGCGGGGCCGTGGTCTTCGGAATCGACTTCGATGTGCCGTTCGAGGTAGTAACGGAAGGTCGGCGCCTGTTCGATGCCGATGCCCCAATCATCAAGAATTCGCTGGAACATCTGCGGGATGACGCTCTCGCGACCATGCAGAAATGCTGCCGCTACGCTGTGCCCCGGCGCATGCAACGCGGTGTGCAACGTGTTGCGCACGAACTGCGCTGCCGCCGGATCGACGTCCACGCTTTGCAGTGCCACGTCGTAACTCACGCCTTCTTTTTGCAGTGCGACGAAGCGTTCGACCACCGCCGTACTGGCGCCAACTTCGCGCATGGCATCCAGGTACAACTCGAAATGGCTGTAGTGACCATGAGCCGGACGATCATCGGACTCTTCACCCAGCACGATCTCGTTGATCAAACGCGCTGCCTGCGGATCTCGTGGTGGCAGCCAGGGCAGTTGCACGCAGGTGAGTTCCTGTTGCAGGCGTTTGGTCAGTGACATGAAATCCCATACCGCAAACACATGGGTTTCCATGAAACGTTGCAATACCGACAGTGAGTTGATTTCAGAAAAGATCGGATGAGCGCTAAGTTCTGCTTTCTTCTGGTTGAGGCGGTCTTTAGTCGATTTCATGGGCGAACCTATAAGTGAACTGAAAATACCGTTGGGGTGTTTGATAAATAAGCGATCGTTAGTTGGAACTTTTGTTGGCGAGCGGATGCCTCAAGCGAATTGATATGGGTACGTTGCAATACGTCGTTAAGTGACGGCCTGGCGCCAGTATTCAAGGCGGCGGAGAAAAACTAATACATGAATAAAGTTCCGGGCAAGTTCTTTTTATATTATTTGAAAGTTTAACTTTATCGCGCGCGACAAGTTCCAATAAAACTTTTCACTTGAGTTTCATTTGGATGTAGTTGCTCCTTCCGGCTTATATAAGTCAGAATTAAAATGAAGAGTGAATGCCTCACTCGAAGCAACTTTCTAACTGAATCGTTGAAATGAAATAGGGGGGCGGAAGTTGACTGGGATCAACGCCGGTTCTTCCTTTCCCGTGGCAAGACTCCTTCCGTAGGTTCTTGGTGCGGGGACTGCTCCGCTCGTGCGGTGCGTCGCCCGTTCATTATTTGTTGGCAGCCCAAGAGTGAGCGTAAATCACGGCAGCCGCTATCACCGGCGCGTCATCGACTCGGAGTCATTGTTGGTCTTGAGAGGGGTCAATCGAGGGCAGGGCTTGGGAGAGGGGCGCAGCGCGGCAAGCGAGAACGAGCAGTTCGATCTGCTCGCTCAGGCTTGCCGGCGCGGTTTACTTGGAGGTTTTCTTGTTCAGCGCTTCGGGGCTGTTGAGGTAGCGTGTGATGACCTCGACGCCCCGGTTGAGGTGTTGTTCGAGCAACTTCACCGCGCGCTCGACGTCCCGGTCTTCGACGGCCAGCAACAGCGCCCGGTGGTCTTCCTGGGACAGCTTGCCAAGGCCCATGGCTTCCAGGTTGAAGCGCAGGAAGCGCTCCTCTTCATTCAGTCCGTCTTCCACCAGCCTCAATAGCCGTTGGTTCGGCGCCTTGCAGTACAGCGCCATGTGGAAAAGCCGATTGAACCGGCCGATTTCGGTGTAGTTGTTTTCCGTTTCCAGGTCGTCGATATGACGTGCGGCCTGCTCGAAATCCTCCTTCTCGAGCAACGGGATCGACAGGCGCAGGGCTTCGGATTCCAGCAGGATCCGCAGCGCGTAGGTTTCCACGGCATCGCCCTGAACCAGCGGTGCGACCACTGCACCTTTATGGGCGATGACGTTGAGCAGCGCCTGGGCTTCGAGCTGGCGCAAGGCTTCGCGCACCGGCATGCGGCTGACACCGAAAAGATCGGCCAAATCTTGCTGACGCAGGGCGGTGCCGCAGGGAATGCGACCGTCGAGAATGGCCGAACGCAGGGTTTCTTCGATCACCGAGCGTGCCAGATGAGCGGGAATCGGCCCGTTGACCTTGATGCTGTTCAGAGGATTGGGCTTCTGTGTCACAACTACGCACCCTGTTTGACTGAAATAAATTTGGATCCAAGAGGACACTAGTGACTGCCTGACAGGTTGTCAAACGGACAAAAGGTCGCCCTGACGTGGCCGCGATGTTTTTAATGACACCTGCCATACAAAGTTTAGCGCGCCAGCAGTGATCTCACCGTGCCATTGTCTTTTACCGGGCTAACCTGCACCATCGACCGCTTTCCACCTGCCTGACCTGGATGCCTCGCATTGGCGGTACGTTTCGCGATCCCTCGGACTTTGCGCTGGCTGTGCTGCGCGTTGCTGCTGGCCGGCGTTATGCTGGGCGGGCTGCATGCCGATTGGGATTTTTCGCTGATCAGCCGTCGCGCGCAGGCATTGTACGGGCCATTGGGCGAAGGACAGCCACGCATTGATGCCTGGCAGCACTTATTGGTCACGCAAAAGCAAGTTGGCGAGCTCGAACAGCTTAAAGTGGTCAACCAGTTCTTCAATAAGCAGATGCGTTACGAGGAAGACATCGACCTGTGGCACGAGGTCGATTATTGGGAAACACCCATCGAGGCCCTGTGGAAGGGCGCCGGCGATTGCGAAGATTACGCGATCGCCAAGTATTTCAGCCTGCGTCATCTCGGCGTTGCCAGTGACAAGCTGCGCATCACGTACGTCAAGGCGTTGCGCCTGAATCGGGCGCACATGGTGTTGACCTACTACTCAAGCGCCGAGGCCATGCCGCTGGTACTCGACAGCCTGATCGATGCGATCAAACCGGCCAGCCAACGAACCGATTTGCTGCCGGTCTACTCTTTTAATGCCGAAGGGTTGTGGTTGCCGGGCGCCAAGGGCAACAAGAAAGTCGGTGACACCAAACGCCTGTCTCGTTGGCAGGATGTGTTGAAGAAAATGCAGGCCGAAGGTTTCCCGGTCGAGACGACTAACTAGGAGCACGCGCTCAGATGTCTTTGTTCAAACAGCTGTTGATCGCTATCTGTCTGTTCCTGGTGATCGCCTTCACCGGTAGCTTCGTGGTCAGCCTGGAAAGCTCGCGCACCCAATACGTCAATCAGTTGCGCTCTCACGCTCAGGATGCCGCGACCGCATTGGCACTGTCCCTGACACCGAATATCGACGACCCGGCGATGGTCGAGTTGCTGGTCAGCTCGATTTTCGACAGCGGTTATTACGCAAGCATCCGCGTGGTCGACCTCAAGACCGATCAGACCATCGTCGAGCGCAGCGGCATTCCCGCGGTGAACAACGTGCCGGACTGGTTCGTCAGAATGATCGGGCTGGAAGCGGCCGGTGGTGATGCCCTCGTCAGCCGTGGCTGGGAGCAGGCGGCGCGGATCGAGGTGGTCAGCCATCCGATGTTCGCGTTGGCCAAACTCTGGCAGAGCGCGCTGGGCAGTCTTGGCTGGTTGCTGATCTGCGGTGCGGTGAGCGCGGTGCTGGGCGCACTGTTGTTGCGCCGGCAACTGAAGCCGCTGGATTACATGGTCAAGCAATCCCACGCCATCGCTCGCCGCGAATTCCTCAGCCTGCCGGAACTGCCGCGCACACCCGAACTGCGCCGCGTGGTGCAGGCCATGAATCAGATGGTCGAGAAGCTCAAGGCGTTGTTTCAGGAGCAGGCCGTGCGTAGTGAGAAACTGCGGGTCGAATCCTATCAGGACAACCTGACAGGCCTGGCTAATCGTCGCTATTTCGAAATGCAGTTGAACGCCCGGGTGAGCAATCCGGAGCAGGCGAGTTCCGGTTATCTGCTGTTGTTGCGGGTCAAGGACCTGGCCGGGTTGAACCAGCGGTTGGGCGGTCAACGCACCGACCAGCTATTGATAGCGGTGGGTGAGCAGCTGTCCCGCGAGTGTGCCAAGTACCCGGAAACCCTGAACCTCGTGACGCGAATTCGCGGCGGTGAGTTCGCCGTGCTGGCGCCGGGGCTGGTGCGCGAAGAAGCGCTGCAACTGGTGCAGAACCTCGACAGTGCCCTGGCGAGTCTGCACGCGACGGGCGCTACTGACGTGGCCTCGGTGGCCTCGATCGGGCTGGCGCCGTTTGTTTATGGTGACTTGCCGCAAGCCGTGCTTGGGCTGGGCGATCAGGCGTTGGCTCAGGCGGAAAGCCAGGGTGAACCGAGCTGGGCGTGCCTCGATCACAGCGCCTCGGCCAGCGTCGGCGACGACCATCATGCCTGGCACAACTTGCTGGATCAGGCGTTGGATCAGCATCGTTTCAAACTGTATTTCCAACCGGTGGTGGCCGCCCAGGACACGCAGTTGGTGCTGCATTACAAGGTGCTGTCGCGTCTGATTGACGACGAGGGTCAAACCATTCCCGCCGGGCGCTTCCTGCCGTGGCTCGAGCGCTTTGGCTGGACCGCCCGGCTTGATCGGCTGATGTTGGAGCTGGTACTTGAGCAGATGGCCGACCATGAAGAATCGCTGGCGCTGAACCTTTCTTCAGCGACGCTGACCGACCCGCAGGCATTGAATAAAGTCTTTGAAATCCTGCGTCAGCATTCGAATCTCGGGGAGCGATTGACCCTGGAAATCGGTGAGGAGCAGTTGCCGGAGCAAGCCATGCTGGAAGAACTGACGCGACGTCTGCACGAACTCGGGTTCTCCCTGAGCCTGCAACGCTTTGGCGGGCGCTTCAGCATGATCGGCAACCTGGCGCGGCTTGGGTTGGCGTACCTGAAGATCGACGGCAGTTACATCCGGGCGATTGATCAGGAAGGTGACAAGCGATTGTTCATCGAGGCGATTCAGCGGGCGGCGCACAGTATCGATTTGCCGTTGATTGCCGAGCGGGTTGAGACGGAAGGGGAGTTGATGGTGATTCGTGAGATGGGGTTGTATGGGGTTCAGGGGCAATTGTTTGGTGAGCCGAAGCCTTGGCGGTGAGGCTGATGCCGCCTTCGCGAGCAGGCTCGCTCCCACAGTTGATCTTCAATGAACACAGCCTATGTGAACGACTGAAATCCAATGTGGGAGCGAGCCTGCTCGCGAAGGCGTCGGTACAGACAACAACAATGACGGGGCCTTAGATCAACCCCGTCTCATCATCATCGATCAATTGACTCAACCCACCCAACGCCTCACGGGCCTGGGTCCGGTCCATCAGCTTGGCTTGTGCGGCCGGCGGCAGGTCGGTGACGCGGATCACGCCTTTGCTGGTCAACACCTGGATCAAGTCGTCGAGTACCCGGATCATTTCCAGGTCGCTCTGCTTGAGCTGTTTGAGGCTGGTTTCCACTACTTCATTGGCATACCAAGCCTGGATTTCATGGTGGTCGGCCGGCAGTGTTTCCGTGGCCTCGGCGTAGGCCGCGGCTTCCACGCGCACTAACTGACCTTGCGCATCGCGTTGCACGTAGAACATTGAACATCCCTCGGAAATGGACCAGCGTCATGCTGTCAGCAGCATAGGCCAACTGAGCGCGAGTATGCGGTGCGGCGACGAAATCGTCACCGGGGTGATGGACGCAAACGTGGCGGCCGCCCCATAAGGGCGGCCGTTTTTCGTTGGATCAGCTGTTGTTGTGATCGATTTTGATGGTCGGGTCACTGCCGGCAATCAACGAGTTGATGTTGGCGCTGGACCAGTTGTTGCCTTCCAGCTTGATCGTCACATCCGGTGCTGCCGCTGCGGCGTCGGCGCCGTTGAACTTGCCGGCGGAGCTGACTTGCAGGGACGACACGCCGTCCACGGTGGTGATCTTCAGGAAGTTGTCGATGGTGCTGCCGGTTTCACCCTGCAGCAGATCGCGCAAGTCGATGCGGTCACCCTCGCTGGCCTTGAAGTCCTTGATCACGTCGCTGCCAGTGTCGCCGGCCTTCCAGACGAAGGTGTCGGCACCCGAACCACCGATCAGAATATCGTTACCCTTACCGCCCATCAGCGAGTCATTACCCGAGCCACCGAGCAGGATGTCATTGCCCTTGCCGCCGTCGAGGAGGTCGTTGCCACCCTGGCCGAAGAGAATGTCATTACCGGCACCGCCCAACAGCGAGTCATTCCCGTCATGCGCCCCGGACACATCGAATGCGGTGTAGTGCTCGGTGATGAACTGGTGCACGTTGCTGGTGGTGACTTTGCTGACGTCCACGCCGGTTTCTTTTGCGACGAACGCCTGAATGGCCTGATAACCCTCACCGGCGACACCGTTGAAGCTCACCAGGTCACCGAACAGGATGTCGTTGCCGTCACCGCCATTGACCGTGTCGGCGCCTGGCATTGTCGCTTCGGTGTGACCGATGATCGAGTTGGCCAGGTCTTTCGGATCGATGTTGGTTTGCGGCGTTTTATCCGAGTCGTACGGCTTCAGATCGGCAAGGGTGACGTCCTTGTTTATGCCGATGGCTTCTACCGTCGACACCTTGCCCAGCAGCGCGAAGCTATCGGTCGAGTTGTCGATGGCGTTGGAGCCGGTGCTGCTGCCGTTGCCGTCGCGATAGGACAGCTCGTATGTGCCGTTGCCCTCGGCGTGGAGGGTGCCCAGCTCGGAGCTGCTCCAGTAACCGCCCCATGAACTCTTGTACGTCTGCAGCGTGACCGTGCCGGAATTGTCGATGGTCAGGTAGTGAGTGCTGTCCAGATAACCGGAGTAGCTCTGCCCCAATTTGTAATTGGTGGTGGTGATGACGTCATCGAGATTCACGTTGCCGAACAGGGTCGGGTTGGTCTGCTCGCCACTCTGGTAGTAGGTCGGCTTGCCGTCGGTGATGAAGTACGTGAGGTTCTTCGCCCCGGTGTTCGCCATGGCGTCGGCACTCTGGAACCAGTTCGCCGTGGTTTTGAACACGTCCTCGTAGTTGGTACCGCCGCCGGAAGCCATCGAATCCAATACCGCTTTGAGCAGGATCAGCGCATTCGGATCGTTCAGGTTGACCGACACCGACTTGTTGATCTGGGTGTCGAAGTCCACCAGGAAGATATTCACCGTCCCCGAGTTGCCGCCCATGCTCTGCTTGAGCGTGTTGAACACCGACGTCAGCGAGTCCTTCGCAGACTTGACCGAGGCATCGCTCATACTGCCCGAGCTGTCGACCATGAACGCGATGTTGTAATTGGTGCCCGGCACCACGGTCAGTCCACCGATGTCTGCAACCATGATGTCGTTGCCGCCGGTGCCGACGACATTGTCATTTGCTGCGGTGGCAGTGACCGAGTTATAGACCGCTGGATTGATCGTGATCGGAATCTGTATCGAACTGCTGGCCGAATCACCCTGGCTTTCGGTCGAGACTGCCGTAACTGTCAGCGTGTTGGTACCGGTGGCGTACGGTGCCGGGGTGTAGCTCAACTTGCTCACATCCCACCCGCTGAGGTTGACGACAGCGTTACCGGTCGTGCCCGTAAAGGTGTGCGTGCCATCGGTCAGGGTCGCACCTGCCGGGATGCCGCCGATCGTGGTGATGGTCTGGGTTTCAGAACCATCAGTGTCCGGCGACGTTACCTTCAAGCCCAACGCAATGCTGCTGTTCTCGGCCATCTGAGTAGTGGTGGCGGTCACGATCGGTGTATCCGCGACCGCGGTCACACTGATGTCCAGGGTGGTGCTTGAACCGGTGCTGGTGGTGTAGGTCACAGTCGGAACCTTGCCGCTCCAATTGTTGGCCGGGGTAAAGCTGTAGTCACCGTTGGCACCGAGCGTCAGCTTGCCGACGTTTGCAATGGTGGCAGTACCGCCTGCTGTGTACTCGGTGCCACCCACCGTGAACTTGGACACGCTCAGGACGTTATCCACATCGCGGTCGTTAGTCAGTACGTTGCCGGTGGCGATCTTGTCTTCGAGGGCGGTGTTGATGTCAGCAGTCAGCACACTCGGGTCATTGACCGGGGTGACGCTGATGTTCAGGGTCGACGTGTCGTTGCTGCCCGAACCATCGGTCACGGTGTAGCTGACCGTCGGCACCGTGCCGTTGTAGTTGGCGACCGGAGTGAAGGTGTACGAACCGTTCGCCCCGATTACCAGGGTGCCAACGTTGGCGATAGTCGCGGTGGCGCCTGCCGCGTAAGTGGTCGCACCGATGGTGAAGTTGACCACGCTGACTGCGCCATCCACGCTCGAAGTACCGGTCAGCACATTGCCGATGGCGGAGTTGTCTTCGTTGACCGTAACGGTTTCGCTGACGTCGGTGAAGCTGTCGTCAACCGGTGTGACGCTGATGTTCAGGGTCGACGTGTCGTTGCTGCCCGAACCATCGGTCACGGTGTAGCTGACCGTCGGCACCGTGCCGTTGTAGTTGGCGACCGGAGTGAAGGTGTAAGCCCCGTTCGCCGCAAGCACCAAGGTGCCGACGTTGGCGATAGTCGCCGTGCTGCCAGCAGCGTAAGTGGTCGCACCGATGGTGAAGTTGACCACGCTGACCGGACCGTCGACGCTCGAAGTACCCGACAACACGTTGCCGGTAGCCACGGTGTCTTCGTTAACGGTGACGGTTTCGCTGACGTCGGTGAAGCTGTCGTCGACGGGCGTGACGCTGATGTTCAGGGTCGACGTGTCGTTGCTGCCCGAACCGTCGGTGACGGTGTAGCTCACGCTCGGAACGCTGCCGTTGTAGTTGGCAGCCGGAGTGAAGGTGTACGCACCGTTGGCCCCGATTACCAGGGTGCCAACGTTGGCGATGGTCGCCGTGCTGCCAGCAGCGTAAGTGGTCGCACCGATGGTGAAGTTGACCACGCTGACTGCGCCATCCACGCTCGAAGTACCGGTCAGCACATTGCCGATGGCGGAGGTGTCTTCGTTGACCGTAACGGTTTCGCTGACGTCGGTGAAGCTGTCGTCGACGGGCGTGACGCTGATGTTCAGGGTCGACGTGTCGTTGCTGCCCGAACCATCGGTCACGGTGTAGCTGACCGTCGGCACCGTGCCGTTGTAGTTGGCGACCGGAGTGAAGGTGTAAGCCCCGTTCGCCGCAAGCACCAAGGTGCCGACGTTGGCGATGGTCGCCGTGTTTCCAGCCGCGTAAGTGGTCGCACCGATGGTGAAGTTGACCACGCTGACCGGACCGTCGACGCTCGAAGTACCCGACAACACGTTGCCGATGGCGGAGGTGTCTTCGTTGGTCGTAACGGTTTCGCTGACGTCGGTGAAGCTGTCGTCAACCGGTGTGACGCTGATGTTCAGGGTCGACGTGTCGTTGCTGCCCGAACCGTCGGTGACGGTGTAGCTCACGCTCGGAACGCTGCCGTTGTAGTTGGCAGCCGGAGTGAAGGTGTACGCACCGTTGGCCCCGATTACCAGGGTGCCAACGTTGGCGATGGTCGCGGTGGCGCCTGCCACATAGGTGGTCGCACCGACGGTGAAGTTGAGCACGCTGACCGTGCCATCGACGCTGCTCGTACCGGTGAGGACGCTGCCGGAAATGACGGTGTCTTCCAGGGTGGAGACCGTTTCGTTGGCGTCGGTGAACCTGTCGTCGACGGGGGTAACGCTGATATTCAGGGTCGAGGTGTCGTTGGTGCCCGAACCGTCGGTGACGGTGTAGCTGACCGTCGGCACGCTGCCGTTATAGTTGGCGGCCGGCGTGAAGGTGTAGGCACCGTTGGCCGCAAGCACCAGGGTGCCGACATTGGTGATAGTCGCCGTGGCGCCTGCCACATAGGTGGTCGCACCGACGGTGAAGTTGAGCACGCTGACCGGACCGTCGACGCTGGAAGTACCCGACAGCACATTACCTGTGGCCACGGTGTCTTCGTTGACCGTAACGGTTTCGCTGGCGTCGGTGAAGCTGTCGTCGACAGGCGTGACACTGATGTTCAGGGTCGACGTGTCGTTGCTGCCCGAACCGTCGGTGACGGTGTAGCTGACGGTTGGCACCGTGCCGTTGTAGTTGGCGGCCGGGGTGAAGGTGTAGGCGCCATTGGCGGCAAGCACCAGGGTGCCGACGTTGGTGATGGTCGCCGTGCTGCCAGCAGCGTAGGTGGTCGCACCAATGGTGAAGTTGAGCACGCTGACCGGGCCGTCGACGCTCGACGTACCCGTCAGCACGTTGCCGGTGGCCAGGGTGTCTTCCGCGCTGGAGATCGATTCGTTAGCGTCGGTGAAGCTGTCATCGACAGGAGTAACGCTGATATTCAGAGTCGAAGTGACGTTGCTGCCCGAACCGTCGGTGACGGTGTAGCTGACGCTCGGCACCGTGCCGTTGTAATTGGCGGCCGGAGTAAAGGTGTACGCACCGTTCGCCCCGATTACCAGGGTGCCAACGTTGGTGATAGTCGCGGTGGCGCCTGCCGCGTAAGTGGTCGCACCGATGGTGAAGTTGACCACGCTGACCGGACCGTCGACGCTCGAAGTGCCCGACAGCACGTTGCCGGTGGCTACGGTATCTTCGAGGGTGGAGACCGTTTCGCTGGCGTCGGTGAAGTTGTCATTAACCGGCGTAACACTGATGTTCAGCGCACTGCTCGAGCCGGTGTTGGTGGTGTATGTCACCTGTGGAACGTTGCCATTCCAGTCGGCAGCCGGCTTGAAGGTGTAGTCGCCGTTGCTGGCGATGATCAGCGTTCCGACACCGGTGATGGTCGCGGTCTGGCCCGCCGTGAAGCTGCCGTTGACCCCCGTCACGCTGAAGCTGGAGACGCTCAGGGCATTATCGACATCGTGGTCGTTGGTCAGCACGTTGCCGGCCGCGTTGTGGTCTTCGTTGACGGTGATCTTGTCCACCTGCAGCACGCTTGCGTCATTGACGGCAGTAACATGCACCACCAGAGGTAGCGAGGTGCTGGCGCTTGGGGCATCGCCGTCTTTGGCGGTGGCCGTCACGGTCAGGGGGATGTCGCCATTGAAGTTCGTCGGCGGTGTCAGCTTGAGCGTGGACAGGTTCCAGCCAGTAATGTCCACCGACGTCGAGCCGTCGGCAGCATTGAAGGTGTGGGTGCCGTCGGTGAGTTTGGAACCCGCCGGTAAGCCGTTCAGTGTGAGAGTGAGTGTTTCCGAACCATCGACGTCATTGGTGTGGGCCTGGATGGTCGACAACAGGATCGCGTGGTCTTCAAGGCCCGAGTTGAGCACCTGACTGACATTGATGTTGTCCAGCAGGCCGCCCAGGCTGTTGCTGTCCCCGGCGCGGAACTCGAGCTTCTGGTTACCATCGGCAGTGACCGGAATGTCGAAGCTGTAGTGCTGCATGCCGGGGGTCGAAGTGTTCAGGGTGCCAATGAGTTGGCCGCCCCAGTACACATTGATGAGCGAATTATCCACGCCAGCACGCGGCGCATAGTCGAACGACACGTTATAGGTGCTGCCAGCCTTGGCATCGATAGTGGTGTAGAGGTTGCTCGCATCGCCGGTGTTGCGCTCCAGTTCAATGACCTGGTTATTGGCACCGGCACCATAGACGCTGGCCTTGCCGATTTCGACCATGCCACCGCGGTTGTCAGTGTGCCATACGCCGTTGCCGAGCTTGCTTACATTGACGTCACCATGGCCGCTGTTCAGAGCGACTTCCTGGAAGTCGGTCGAGACGATCATACCGCCACCGGTCAGTGACAGGCTTGGGGTATCGGTTACTGGCGCGACGACAATGGTGCCGGTTGCCGAAGACGCAGAGGGCATGCCCTGGTTGTCGGTCGAGTTGTAGGTGAAATGGGTGGTGCCACTCCAGTCGCCGGTGGGCTTGAAGTAAACCGTTGCGCCGTTGGCGGTTGCGGAGATGACGCTGCTGGCGGTCAACGCGATGGTCCCGGCGGCGTCAGCGTAAAACACGCCATTTGCCGGCAGGCTGGTCAGGTTGAAGTGGTCGACGCTGCCGTCGACGTCATTGCCGCCGAGCTGCACGGCGATCAATTGATCTTCATTACCAGTGGCCGAGGTGGTACTGACGGTCGGAGCGTCGTTGACCGAGTTGACCGTGATGTTCAGCGTGCTGATGGAATTGGTGTTGGTGGTATAGCTGATCTGCGGAGCGGTGCCATTCCAGTTCGCCGTTGGGGTGAAACTATAGTCGCCGTTGGCGGCGATAGTCACGGTGCCGACGCCGGCGATAGTCGTGACTTGACCCGCGGTAAAGGAACCGGTGACGCCTTGTACGGTGAATGTCGCGACACTCAGAGCATTGTCGACATCGCTGTCATTGCCGAGCACGTTGCCGGTTGCAACGTGGTCTTCATCGACAGTGTTGGTATCCGCAGCCAGGACGCTCGGGTCATTGACCGGTGTTACGTTGATATTCAGGGTCGAGATGACATTGCTGCCGGAACCGTCGGTGACGGTGTAGTTCACCGTTGGCACCGTACCGTTGTAGTTGGTTGCCGGAGTGAAGGTGTAGGCGCCGTTCGCTCCGATCACCAAGGTGCCGACGTTGGTGATGGTCGCGGTGCTGCCGGCGGCGTAGGTGGTTTCGCCGATGGTGAAGTTGAGCACGCTCACGGGGCCGTCGACACTGTTGGTGCCGGTGAGCAGGCTGCCGGTGACTGGGGCATCTTCGCTGGTGGTCACGGTTTCGCTGGCATCGATGAAGCTGTCATCGACCGGGGTGACGCTGATGTTCAGGGTCGAGGTGACATCAGTGCCCGAACCGTCGGTGACCGTGTAGCTGACGCTCGGCACGCTGCCGTTGTAGTTGGCCGCCGGGGTGAAGGTGTAGGCGCCATTGGCGGCAAGCACCAGGGTGCCGACGTTGGCAATAGTCGCGGTGCTGCCGGCGGCGTAGGTGGTTTCACCGATGGTGAAGTTGAGCACACTGACCGGGCCGTCGACGCTCGAGGTGCCGGCGAGGACGCTGCCGGTCACCGGGGCGTCTTCGCTGGTAGTCACGGTTTCGCTGGCATCGGTGAAGCTGTCGTCGACCAGGGTGACGCTGATGTTCAGGGTCGAAGTGACATTGCTGCCCGAACCGTCAGTGACGGTGTAGCTGACCGTCGGCACGCTGCCGTTGTAGTTGGTTGCCGGAGTGAAGGTGTAGGCGCCATTGGCGGCAAGCACCAGGGTGCCAACATTGGCGAGGGTCGCGGTTTCACCGGCCTGGTACTGAGTGCCGCCGACCGTGAAGTTGAGCACGCTGACCGGGCCGTCGACGCTCGACGTACCCGCCAGCACGCTGCCGGTGACCGGGGCGTCTTCGCTGGTGGTCACGGTTTCGCTGGCGTCGGTGAAGCTGTCGTCGACCGGGGTGACGCTGATGTTCAGGGTCGAGGTGACGTCAGTACCGGAACCGTCGGTGACCGTGTAGCTGACGCTCGGCACGCTGCCGTTGTAGTTGGTTGCCGGGGTGAAGGTGTAGGCGCCATTGGCGGCAAGCACCAGGGTGCCAACATTGGCAATAGTCGCGGTGCTGCCGGCGGTGTAGGTGGTTTCACCGATGGTGAAGTTGAGCACGCTGACCGGGCCGTCGACACTGTTGGTGCCGGCGAGGACGCTGCCGGTGACTGGGGCGTCTTCGCTGGTAGTCACGGTTTCGCTGGCATCGGTGAAGCTGTCGTCGACCGGGGTGACGCTGATGTTCAGGGTCGAGGTGACATTGCTGCCCGAACCGTCAGTGACGGTGTAGCTGACGCTCGGCACGCTGCCGTTGTAGTTGGCCGCCGGGGTGAAGGTGTAGGCGCCATTGGCGGCAAGCACCAGGGTGCCAACATTGGCAATAGTCGCGGTGCTGCCGGCGGTGTAGGTGGTTTCACCGATGGTGAAGTTGAGCACACTGACCGGGCCGTCGACGCTCGACGTACCCGCCAGCACGCTGCCAGTCACCGGGGCATCTTCCAGACCCGAGACCGTTTCGCTGGTATCGGTGAAGCTGTCATCGACCGGGGTGACGCTGATGTTCAGGGTCGAGGTGACATTGCTGCCCGAACCGTCAGTGACGGTGTAGCTGACGCTCGGCACGCTGCCGTTGTAGTTGGCCGCCGGGGTGAAGGTGTAGGCGCCATTGGCGGCAAGCACCAGGGTGCCAACATTGGCAATAGTCGCGGTGCTGCCGGCGGTGTAGGTGGTTTCACCGATGGTGAAGTTGAGCACACTGACCGGGCCGTCGACGCTCGAGGTCCCCGCCAGCACGCTGCCAGTCACTGGGGCATCTTCCAGACCGGAGACCGTTTCGCTGGCATCGGTGAAGCTGTCATCGACCGGGGTCACGCTGATGTTCAAGGTCGAGGTGACGTCAGTACCGGAACCGTCAGTGACGGTATAGCTGACCGTTGGCACGCTGCCGTTGTAGTTGGTCGCCGGGGTGAAGGTGTAGACGCCATTCGCGGCAAGCACCAGGGTCCCAACATTGGCGAGGGTCGCGGTTTCACCGGCCTGGTACTGGGTACCGCCAACCGTGAAGTTGAGCACACTGACCGGGCCGTCGACACTGTTGGTGCCGGCGAGGACGCTGCCGGTGACTGGGGCGTCTTCGCTGGTAGTCACGGTTTCGCTGGCATCGGTGAAGCTGTCGTCGACCGGGGTGACGCTGATGTTCAGGGTCGAGGTGACATTGCTGCCCGAACCGTCAGTGACGGTGTAGCTGACGCTCGGCACGCTGCCGTTGTAGTTGGCCGCCGGGGTGAAGGTGTAGGCGCCATTGGCGGCAAGCACCAGGGTGCCAACATTGGCAATAGTCGCGGTGCTGCCGGCGGTGTAGGTGGTTTCACCGATGGTGAAGTTGAGCACACTGACCGGGCCGTCGACGCTCGAGGTCCCCGCCAGCACGCTGCCAGTCACTGGGGCATCTTCCAGACCGGAGACCGTTTCGCTGGCATCGGTGAAGCTGTCATCGACCGGGGTCACGCTGATGTTCAAGGTCGAGGTGACGTCAGTACCGGAACCGTCAGTGACGGTATAGCTGACCGTTGGCACGCTGCCGTTGTAGTTGGTCGCCGGGGTGAAGGTGTAGACGCCATTCGCGGCAAGCACCAGGGTCCCAACATTGGCGAGGGTCGCGGTTTCACCGGCCTGGTACTGGGTACCGCCAACCGTGAAGTTGAGCACACTGACCGGGCCGTCGACACTGTTGGTGCCGGTGAGGACGCTGCCGGTGACTGGGGCGTCTTCGCTGGTGGTCACGGTTTCGCTGATGTCGGTGAAGCTGTCATCAACCGGGGTGACGCTGATGTTCAAGGTCGAGGTGACGTCAGTACCGGAACCGTCAGTGACGGTATAGCTGACCGTTGGCACGCTGCCGTTGTAGTTGGTCGCCGGGGTGAAGGTGTAGACGCCATTGGCGGCAAGCACCAGGGTGCCGACGTTGGCGAGGGTCGCGGTGCTGCCGGCGGCGTAGGTGGTTTCGCCGATGGTGAAGTTGAGCACGCTGACCGGGCCGTCGACGCTCGAGGTGCCGGTGAGGACGCTGCCAGTCACTGGGGCGTCTTCGCTGGTGGTCACGGTTTCGCTGATGTCGGTGAAGCTGTCATCGACCGGGGTCACGCTGATGTTCAGGGTCGAGGTGACGTCAGAACCGGAGCCGTCGGTGACGGTGTAGCTGACCGTAGGCACGCTGCCGTTGTAGTTGGCCGCCGGGGTGAAGGTGTAGGCCCCGTTCGCTCCAATGACCAGAGTGCCGACGTTGGCGAGGGTCGCGGTGCTGCCGGCGGCGTAGGTGGTTTCGCCGATGGTGAAGTTGAGCACGCTGACCGGGCCGTCGACGCTCGACGTACCGGTAAGCACGCTGCCGGTCACCGGGGCATCTTCCAGACCCGAGACCGTTTCGCTGGCATCGGTGAAGCTGTCATCAACCGGGGTGACGCTGATGTTCAGGGTCGAGGTGACGTCAGTACCCGAACCGTCGGTGACGGTGTAGCTGACGCTCGGCACCGTGCCGTTGTAGTTCACGGCCGGGGTAAAGGTGTAGGCGCCGTTCGTTCCGATCACCAGGGTGCCGACATTGGCGATAGTCGCCGTGCTGCCGGCGGCGTAGGTGGTCCCGTCGATGGTGAAATTGAGCACGCTGACCGGGCCGTCGACGCTGCTGGTGCCGGAGAGCACGCTGCCGGTGACTGTGGCGTCTTCGCTGGTGGTTACGGTTTCGCTGGCATCGGTGAAGCTGTCATCAACCGGGGTGACGCTGATGTTCAGGGTCGAAGTGACGTCAGAGCCGGAGCCGTCGGTGACCGTATAGCTGACCGTTGGCACCGCGCCGTTGTAGTTGGCCGCCGGGGTGAAGGTGTAAGCGCCATTGGCGGCAAGCACCAGGGTGCCAATATTGGCAATAGTCGCGGTGCTGCCGGCGGCGTAGGTGGTTTCGCCGATGGTGAAGTTGAGCACACTGACCGGGCCGTCGACGCTCGACGTACCGGTAAGCACGCTGCCGGTCACCGGGGCATCTTCCAGACCCGAGACCGTTTCGCTGGCATCGGTGAAGCTGTCATCAACCGGGGTGACGCTGATGTTCAGGGTCGAAGTGACGTTGCTGCCCGAACCGTCGGTGACGGTGTAGCTGACGCTCGGCACCGTGCCGTTGTAGTTGGTCGCCGGAGTGAAGGTGTAAGCGCCGTTCGCTCCGATCACCAGGGTGCCGACGTTGGCGAGGGTCGCGGTTTCACCGGCCTGGTACTGAGTACCGCCGACCGTGAAGTTGAGCACACTCACCGGGCCGTCGACGCTCGACGTACCGGCGAGCAGGCTGCCGGTGACTGGGGCATCTTCGCTGGTAGTCACGGTTTCGCTGATGTCGGTGAAGCTGTCGTCGACCGGGGTGACGCTGATGTTCAGGGTCGAGGTGACGTTGCTGCCCGAACCGTCGGTGACCGTGTAGCTGACGTTCGGCACCGTACCGTTGTAGTTGGTTGCCGGAGTGAAGGTGTAGGCGCCGTTCGCTCCGATCACCAGAGTACCAACGTTGGCAAGGGTCGCGGTTTCACCGGCCTGGTACTGGGTACCGCCAACCGTGAAGTTGAGCACACTGACCGGGCCGTCGACGCTCGACGTACCGGTGAGGACGCTGCCGGTGACCGGAGCGTCTTCGCTGGTGGTCACGGTTTCGCTGGCATCGATGAAGCTGTCATCAACCGGGGTGACGCTGATGTTCAGGGTCGAGGTGACATCAGTACCGGAACCGTCGGTGACGGTATAGCTGACCGTTGGCACGCTGCCGTTGTAGTTGGTCGCCGGAGTAAAGGTGTAGACGCCATTGGCGGCAAGCACCAGGGTGCCGATATTGGCAATAGTCGCGGTGCTGCCGGCGGCGTAGGTGGTCCCGTCGATGGTGAAGTTGAGCACGCTGACCGGACCATCAACGCTCGAGGTCCCCGCCAGCACGCTGCCAGTCACCGGGGCATCTTCCAGACCCGAGACCGTTTCGCTGGCATCGATGAAGCTGTCGTCGACTGGGGTGACGCTGATGTTCAGGGTCGAGGTGACATCAGTGCCCGAACCGTCGGTGACGGTGTAGCTGACGCTCGGCACCGTGCCGTTGTAGTTCACGGCCGGGGTAAAGGTGTAGGCGCCGTTCGTTCCGATCACCAGGGTGCCGACATTGGCAATAGTCGCGGTACTGCCGGCGGCGTAGCTGGTTTCGCCGATGGTGAAGTTGAGCACGCTCACCGGGCCGTCGACGCTCGAGGTCCCCGCCAGCACGCTGCCAGTCACCGGGGCATCTTCCAGACCCGAGACCGTTTCGCTGGCATCGGTGAAGCTGTCGTCGACCGGGGTGACGCTGATGTTCAGGGTCGAGGTGACGTCAGTACCCGAACCGTCGGTGACGGTGTAGCTGACGCTCGGCACCGTGCCGTTGTAGTTGGCCGCCGGAGTAAAGGTGTAGACGCCATTGGCGGCAAGCACCAGGGTGCCGACATTGGCGATAGTCGCCGTGCTGCCGGCGGCGTAGGTGGTTTCGCCGATGGTGAAGTTGAGCACACTCACGGGGCCGTCGACACTGTTGGTGCCGGTGAGGACGCTGCCGGTGACTGGGGCGTCTTCGCTGGTGGTCACGGTTTCGCTGATGTCGGTGAAGCTGTCGTCGACCGGGGTGACGCTGATGTTCAGGGTCGAGGTGACGTTGCTGCCCGAACCGTCGGTGACCGTGTAGCTGACGTTCGGCACCGTACCGTTGTAGTTGGTTGCCGGAGTGAAGGTGTAGGCGCCGTTCGCTCCGATCACCAGAGTACCAACGTTGGCGAGGGTCGCGGTTTCACCGGCCTGGTACTGGGTACCGCCAACCGTGAAGTTGAGCACACTGACCGGACCATCGACGCTCGAGGTCCCCGCCAGCACGCTGCCGGTCACCGGGGCGTCTTCGCTGGTGGTCACGGTTTCGCTGGCATCGATGAAGATGTCATCGACCGGGGTGACGCTGATGTTCAGGGTCGAGGTGACATCAGTACCGGAACCGTCGGTGACGGTATAGCTGACCGTTGGCACGCTGCCGTTGTAGTTGGTCGCCGGAGTGAAGGTGTACGCCCCGTTCGCTCCGATCACCAGAGTGCCAACGTTGGCGAGGGTCGCAGTTTCACCGGCCTGGTACTGGGTACCGCCAACCGTGAAGTTGAGCACGCTGACCGGACCATCAACGCTCGAGGTACCGGCGAGCACGCTGCCGGTCACCGGGGCGTCCTCGCTGGTGGTCACGGTTTCGCTGATGTCGGTGAAGCTGTCGTCGACCGGGGTGACGCTGATGTTCAGGGTCGAAGTGACATTGCTGCCCGAACCGTCGGTGACCGTGTAGCTGACGCTCGGCACCGTACCGTTGTAGTTGGTCGCCGGGGTGAAGGTGTAAGCGCCGTTCGCTCCGATGACCAGAGTGCCGACGTTGGCGAGGGTCGCGGTACTACCGGCGGCGTAGGTGGTTTCGCCGATGGTGAAGTTGAGCACGCTGACCGGGCCGTCGACGCTCGAGGTGCTGGCGAGGACGCTGCCGGTGACTGGGGCATCTTCGCTGGTGGTCACGGTTTCGCTGATGTCGGTGAAGCTGTCGTCGACCGGGGTGACGCTGATGTTCAGGGTCGAGGTGACGTCAGTACCGGAGCCGTCGGTGACGGTATAACTGACCGTCGGCACCGTGCCGTTGTAGTTGGCCGCCGGGGTAAAGGTGTAGGCGCCATCGGCCGCAATGACCAGGGTGCCGACGTTGGCAATGGTGGCGGTCTGGCCGGCTGTGAAGGTGGCATTGACGCCGGCGATGGTAAAGGTGGCCACGCTCAGGACGTTGTCGACGTCGCTGTCGTTACTCAGCACGTTGCCGATCGCAGGGGTGTCTTCTGCAATGGTTTGGGTGTCTGCAGTCAAAACGCTCGGATCATCGACCGCCGTCACGGTGAGATCCAGCGTGCTGGTCAAGCCGGTGTTGGTGGTGTACGTGACTTGCGGTACGGCGCCGTTGTAGTTGGTGTCCGGAGTAAAGGTGTAGTTGCCATTGGTGCCGATGGTCAACGTACCGACGCCGACGATGGTCGCCGTCTGGCCTGCGGTGAAACTGCCGGCCATGCCGGCGACGGTGAAGCTGGTGATGCTCAGAGGCGTGTCGGCATCGCTATCGTTGTTCAGTACGTTGCCGGTCGCGACGCTGTCTTCGGCCTGTGTGCCAGTATCAGCGGTCAGTACGCCCGGAGCGTTGGTGGCCGTGGTGTTCTGATTGCCAATATCGAACGTGGTGGTTGTGGCAGTGGAATCAGGACCGTCGGTTGGGAAACCAATGGTCGGGTCCACCCGGCCAGCGGTTGCATCCAGCATCACGAAGCTGTGGCCGCTACCTGCCGCGCCGCCTGTGCCGGCAGCCGTCGGGCCGGCCGCAGTGGCTTCAAGATCGGTGGTCGGGTCGGCACCGGCAACGATGGCTTGCTGCAGCTCTTCAACCGATGGCGCGGCTTGTGCAGTGGCTTGTGCAAGGTCGGTGCTGGAATCCGGATCGCTGCCGCTCCACTGAGTGTCGCGGCCCAGGTCCAGGGCCCGGCCGTCAGCCAGTTCAAGCGTAACGGCGCCCGCTGCGCCAGTGTCTACCTGATCGCCCACAAACAACCGATCGCCTTCAACGAGTACGCGGCGCACGCCCTCTGGGGACACAGCGAAAACCTGACCGACAATGCTTTTGACGATGGCCACAACACTGCTCATTGAAGACTCTCCGGGTGCCGCATTCAGTTGACTTCCATGGACTTGACGGCGTGTTTGCCAAACCAGTCTGGACGTACTTTCAAGGTATTAGAGGTGCAACTTTGACGCGGTTATTCGTCAACAAATTGGCTATATTCTTTCGCTATAAACTTTATGCCAAACTATTGACCTTGCGCATGTCATCCTAAACAATCGCCCCCGTAATGTCACATTGATATTTCGGCGCCGACCGCTCTCGCAGAGTGTGATTCAGTTCCAACATTCAACTTTCCGACATACGGTCATTCCAGTTGTCATCACCCGATGCAGCGGCACGTTCTGCAGTGATTCAAGACAAGCAATTCCGGGAAATTCCAAAAATGCGTTTGCACATGCTCAAGGCTTTACCCTTCGCCGTAGCCGCCAGTTTTGTTCAGGCGCAGACCCTTCCGGAAGCCATGCAACAGGCACTGGATGTCCATCCGGAAATCCAGGCAGGCGTTAACAGTCGATTGGCCGCGGATTATCAGTTAAAGGCAGCAAAAGGTGGATACCTCCCACGGGTCGATCTGCTGGGCGGTTATGGTCGCGAAGGCACTGACAGCGTCACCACGCGTGCCGCCGGCAACAACAATCACTGGGAAACCCTGAATCGCAGCGAGTCGAGTGTGCGGTTGTCGCAAATGGTTTTTGACGGTTTTGCGACGTCGAGTGAAGTGGGGCGTCAACAAGCCACCGTTAACTCCCGCGCTTATTCTTTGCTGGGCACGTCCGAACGCACCGCGCTCACCGTCGCGCAGGTGTATCTCGATGTACTGACCCGCCGTGAGTTCGTGCGCCTGGCGACCGACAACCTGAAGAGCCACGAACGGATTTTCGACCAGATCAAACTGCGCACCCAGCGCGGCGTGGGCAGCGGCGCCGACCTCGACCAGGCCGAAGCGCGCATGGCTCAGGCCCGCAACAACCTGATCACCGAGCAAACCAACCTGGCTGACGCCGAGACCAACTTCCTCAGCGCCGTTGGCCAGATGCCCGATCAGCTGGAGCGTCCTTCCGACTTCATGGCGCTGTTGCCGGCCAACCTGAATGAAGCCCGGGCGCAGATGCTGGAAAACAGCCCGACCCTGCGTTCCGCCGAGTCTGACATTGCCGCTGCCGAGAAACAGTACGCAGCCGCCAAGTCGAGCTTCTACCCGCGCTTCGATGCCGAATTGGGTCGCAGTGCCGACAATGATCTCGACGGCCAGAACGGTCACAGCAATGAATGGCAGGCCATGTTGCGCATGCGCTTCAATCTGTATGCCGGTGGCAGCAACAAGGCTGATCTGGAAGCTAAGTCCTACCTGTCCAACCAGGCACTGGATATTCGCAACAACGCCTTGCGCGTGTTGAACGAAGAGCTGGGTCTGGCCTGGAATGCCTTGAACAACGCCAATGCCCAAGTGCCGATCGCCCAGCAATATGTCGATCACAGCACCCGCGTGCGCACCGCCTATCAGAAGCAGTTCGGTCTCGGCGAGCGCACTTTGCTCGACCTGCTCGACAGTGAAAACGAGCTGTTCTCGGCTTCTCGTCGCCTGGCGGAGATCAAGAACATTCAGTTATTTACTCAGTACCGAATCAAGGCGACCATGGGCGAGTTGCTCAAGAGCCAGGGAGTGGTCGCACCGTTGGCATCCGTTGTGCAAAACGACGTGAAGCCTAAGGTTCAACTGCCCGGGATGAATTGAGCAGAACCTTCATTGTTCAATTGTTAGCCAAGAGTGCCGAGCGTGGAATCAGAAGTCAGTCGAGTTCAACTCATTCATGATCCACGCGCGCTGCACGACGATCCATTACTGGACGGCTTGCTGGCTCTTTGCACCCTGCATCAGAAACCGGCCAGCGCCGCGATGTTGACCACCGGCCTGCCGTTGCCCAAGCAGCGCCTGAGTGTTGAACTGCTGCCCCGCGCGGCCGCTCGTGCCGGCCTGCAAGGGCGGGTGCTGGTACGCAAGCTGGAGCAGATTCCGGCGATTGCCATGCCGGCGCTGTTGCTGCTCAAGGATGGTCGCAGTGCCGTCCTGCTTGGCTGGCAAGGTGACGACCAGGCGCGCCTGCTGATCAGTGAAAGCGACGGTGGCGAAAGTGTCGTCAGCCGCGAACTGCTGGCCGATGACTACACCGGCAAAGTGTTCTTCGCTCAACCCCAGCATAAATACGACGTCAATCACGGCACGCTGATCCCGCGCGCGCGCTCGTGGTTCCGCGACACCCTCAAGCGCTCGCGCTGGCTGTACGCCGACGCCATCGCCGCCAGTTTCCTGATCAACGTCATTGCCATGGCCGCTCCGCTGTTCGTGATGAACGTCTACGACCGCGTCGTGCCGAACCAGGCCGAATCCACCCTGTGGGTGTTGGCCATCGGCATCACCGGGGCGTACCTGTTCGACCTGATCCTCAAGAGCCTGCGCAGCCTCTGCCTGGACCTGGCCGGGAAGAAAACCGACCTGATCATCTCGGCCACGTTGTTCGAGCGCATCGTCGGCATGGCCATGAAGTACCGTCCCGCACGGGTCGGCAGCTTCGCCCAGAACATCCATGAGTTTCAGAGCCTGCGGGACTTCCTTGCTTCGCTGACCCTCACCAGCCTGATCGACCTGCCGTTTACGTTGCTCATCTTCATGGTCATCGCGATTCTCGGCGGGCATCTGGTGTGGATTCCGGTGCTAGCGTTCCCGATTGCCCTGCTGATCGGCTATGCCTTGCAGAAGCCACTGGTGGCGACCATGGAGCGAACCATGGCGCTGGGCGCCGAGCGGCAGTCGAGCCTGATCGAAACCCTCGCTGGCCTCGATGCAGTGAAGGTCAACAACGCCGAAAGCGAACGCCAGTATCAGTGGGAGCAGACCATCGGCACCCTCAGCCGCCTCGAGCTGCGGGTGAAAATGCTCTCCGGTCTGGCGATGAACATCACCTTGCTGATCCAGCAACTGGCCGGGGTGATCATGATCGTCTTCGGCGTGTACCAGATCATCGACGGTCACCTGAGCATGGGCGGCTTGATCGCCTGCTACATGCTCAGCGGCCGCGCGCTCAGCCCGCTGGCCTCGCTGTCTGGTCTGCTGACGCGCTACCAGCAAGCGCGGGTGACCATGACTTCGGTCGATCAGATGATGGAGCTGCCGCAAGAGCGTAACTTCGAGGAACGCCCACTGAGCCGCAAGGTGCTGCAAGGCGCCATCGAATGCCGGCAGATGAACTTCACCTACCCGAACCAACAGAACGCGGCGCTGAAGAACATCAACCTGATCATCAAGCCTGGCGAGAAGATCGGCATCATCGGTCGCAGCGGCTCGGGGAAAAGCTCCCTGGCCAAACTGCTCGTAGGCCTCTACCAGCCGGACGATGGCGCCCTGTTGGTGGATGGCGTCGATATCCGTCAGATCGACGTCAGCGAATTGCGCCACAACATTGGCTACGTGGCCCAGGACATCCAGCTGCTGGCCGGCACGCTGCGCGACAACCTCGTGTCGGGCGCGCGTTATGTCGAAGACGAAATGGTGCTGCAAGCTGCCGAGTTGGCCGGCGTCCACGAATTCGTCCGTCTGCACCCGCAAGGTTATGAGCTACAAGTCGGCGAGCGTGGGCAGAACCTGTCTGGCGGTCAGCGCCAGAACGTTGCCCTGGCCCGTGCGTTGTTGCTCAACCCGCCGATCTTGCTGCTCGACGAACCGACCAGCGCCATGGACAACACCGGTGAAGAACGTCTCAAGCAACGCCTCGTGGCGGTGGTTGAAAACAAAACCGTGGTGCTGGTGACGCACCGGGCTTCGCTGTTGTCGCTGGTGGATCGGCTGATCGTCATCGACCGCGGGCAGATTATCGCCGACGGCCCGAAAGCCGCCGTGATGGAAGCGTTGAAGAAGGGGCAGATCAGTGTTGCTTAAGTCGGGTTTCAAGAATTCGATCGGCCGTTATTTCAAAGGCTCCGAGTCGCTGCATGGCCAACCACTTCCCGAGGTCAACAAAGCGCTGATCGAGGACGCCCCACGCGTGGTGCGGCTGACCATCTGGGCGATCATCGGCTTCTTCGTGTTCCTGATGCTCTGGGCCAACTTCGCCGTGGTCGACGAAGTCACCAAGGGCGACGGCAAGGCGATTCCCTCGTCCAAGATCCAGAAGATCCAGAACCTTGAGGGCGGTATCGTCTCCGAGTTGTTCGTGACCGAAGGGCAGATCGTCGAGGCCGGCGCGCCGCTGATTCGCCTGGACGACACGCGATTCGCCTCCAACGTCGGCGAAACCGAAGCCGATCGGCTGTCGATGCTGCTGCGAGTCGAACGCTTGAGCGCGGAAGTCGACGACCGTCCGCTGAACTTCCCCGCCGATGTGCTGAAAGCCGTACCCGGTCAGGCGGCCAGCGAAGAGTCGCTGTACATCAGCCGCCGTCAGCAGCTGCACGATGAAATTGGCGGTTTGGAGGAACAGTTGATCCAGCGTCAGCAAGAGCTGCGCGAGTTCACTTCCAAGCAGTCGCAGTACCGCAACGGGCTCGCGTTGCAACGTCAGGAAATCAACATGTCCGAGCCGTTGGTGGCCCAGGGCGCGGTATCGCCGGTTGAAGTGCTGCGGCTCAAGCGTGCCGAGGTTGAAACCCGCGGGCAACTGGACGCGACCACCCTGGCCATTCCTCGCGCCCAATCGGCGATCAAGGAAGTGCAGCGCAAAATCGACGAGACCCGTGGCAAGTTCCGCAGCGAAGCACTGACTCAACTCAATGAAGCACGCACTGATCTGAACAAGGCCCAGGCCACCGGCAAAGCGCTGGAAGACCGGGTCAGCCGGACGATGGTCACCTCGCCGGTGCGCGGCATCGTCAACAAGTTGCTGGTCAACACCATTGGCGGCGTGATTCAGCCGGGCAGCGACCTGGTGGAAATCGTGCCGCTGGACGACACCTTGCTGGTAGAGGCGAAAGTTCGCCCACAAGACATCGCCTTCCTGCATCCGGGGCAGGAAGCGACGGTGAAGTTCACGGCGTATGACTACACCATTTATGGTGGGCTGAAGGCCAAGCTTGAACAGATCGGTGCCGACACCATCACCGACGAAGACAAGAAAACCACTTACTACATCATCAAGCTGCGCACTGACCGCAGCCACTTGGGGACGGATGAAAAGCCCTTGCTGATCATCCCGGGGATGGTGGCTTCGGTGGATATCATCACGGGCAAGAAGACCGTTCTCAGCTATCTGCTCAAGCCGATTATTCGGGCGCGGGCAGAGGCGTTGCACGAGCGGTAGATCTCTTGCGCGGCTGACGGCCTCTTCGCGAGCAGGCTCGCTCCCACATGGGTTCTGTGCCGGTCACAAATTCCCTGTGGGAGCGAGCCTGCTCGCGAAGACGGCCTCAAGAGCGGCGCAACCAAATGCCATATCGTTATTCGCTAACGGTATTTAAATTTCAGTTCTTATATCTATAAAGTCACTCCCCTGCGTACCTGCCGACCAATCGGCGCGCCGCACGACACGAACCAACACGGGACCTCCGTGAGTTTCTTGATCGACGCGCGCGCCCTTGAGCGTGCCGTGCGTGGGAGTGATTTATGTCTGCAGCAACGGCTTCCCCAAGCGCCGCGAACATCGCGCCGCAAACCTTCGACATCCGCCCGTTCAGTGACGCCGTCGGTGCCGAAATCATCGGCCTCGACCTGTCCCGCCCGATCAATGATCAGGACTTCGCCCGCATCCACCGCGCGCACCTGGATCATCACGTCGTGGTGTTCCGCGACCAACGCATTACCCCCGAGCAGCACATCGCCTTCAGCCGCCGTTTCGGCGTGTTGCAGATTCATGTGCTCAAGCAATTCCTGCTGGCCGGGCATCCGGAAATCCTCATCGTTTCCAACATCATTGAAAACGGCCAGTCCATTGGCCTCGGTGACGCCGGCAAGTTCTGGCATTCCGACCTTTCCTATAAAGAACTGCCAAGCCTGGGCTCGATGCTGCACGCCCAGGAGCTACCGTCCGAGGGCGGCGACACGCTCTTCGCCGACATGCACAAAGCCTGGGACAACCTTCCCGAAGCGCTGCGTAAAGCCGTCGAAGGTCGGTCGGCCGCGCACTCCTACACGGCGCGTTACAGCGAGACCAAATTCGAAGGCAACTGGCGCCCGACGCTGACGCCTGAGCAACTGGCTCAGGTCGCTGAAGTGGTCCACCCGATTGTTCGCACTCACCCGGAAAACGGCCGCAAGGCGTTGTTCGTCAGCGAGGGGTTCACCACCCGCATCGTTGGTTTGCCGGCAGACGAAAGCAAGCAACTGCTCGACGAGCTCTACGCCCACAGCGTGCTGCCGCAAAACATCTACCGCCATCAATGGCAGGCCCACGACCTGGTGTTCTGGGACAACCGTTCGCTGATTCATCTCGCCGCCGGATGCCCAAGCTACCTGCGCCGCAAGTTGTATCGCACCACCATCCAGGGCGACGCGCCTTTCTGATTTGTCGGAGAAACTCTCATGTCCAAACGTCTTCCATTTGCACCGCTGGCCGCGGCCATTGGCCTGGGTTTCAGCCTGATCGCCAGCAGCCTGGTGGCGCCGACCGTGGCCCACGCTGAAGGTGAAATTCGCATCGCCGAGCAGTTCGGCATCGTTTACCTGTTGCTCAATGTGGTGCGCGATCAAAACCTGATCGAGAAGTACGGCAAGCAGGAAGGCATCGACATCAAGGTCGACTGGACTCAGCTCTCCGGCGGGGCGGCAGTCAACGATGCGTTGCTCTCCGGTTCCATTGATATTGCCGGTGCGGGCGTCGGTCCGCTGCTGACCATCTGGGACCGCACCCACGGCAAGCAGAACGTCAAAGCCGTCGCCTCCCTCGGCAACTTCCCGTACTACCTGGTGAGCAACAATCCCAAGGTCAAAACCATCGCTGACTTCACCGAGAAGGACCGCATCGCGGTACCGGCGGTCGGCGTGTCGGTGCAGTCACGCATCCTGCAATACGCGGCCGCCAAGCAGTGGGGCGACAAGGAATTCAATCGCCTCGACAAGTACACCATCGCCGTTCCGCACCCCGACGCCACGGCGGCGCTGATTGCCGGCGGCACCGAGTTGACCGGACACTTTTCCAACCCGCCGTTCCAGGATCAAGAGCTGGCCAACCCTAACGTCCACGTTGTGCTGAACTCCAATGACGTGCTCGGCCCGAACTCGCCGACGGTGCTGTTCGCCACTGAGAAATTCCGCGACGAGAACCCGAAAACCTACAAGGCGTTCGTCCAGGCGCTGACTGAGGCGGCCGAGTTTGCCCAGAACGATAAAGGTGCGGCGGCGGACACGTACATCCGTGTCACCAAGGCCAAAATCGATCGTGCCGCGCTGCTGAAAATCATCGATAACCCGCAGTTCGAATTCAGCGTCACGCCGAAAAATACTTACCCGCTGGCCGAATTCCTCTACCGCGTCGGCGCGATCAAAAACAAACCGGACTCGTGGAAGGACTACTTCTTCCAGGACGCCAAACCGCTGCAAGGGAGCTGACCGAGATGAACGCCCCTTTGCAAGGCCACACGGTCAGCAAACCGATCGCGGCAGCCCAAGCGCTGCTGTCGGTCGACAACGCCAGCCTCGAATACCGCACGCCTCAGCGGGTGGTTCGTGCGACCCATCAGGTCAGTTTTGAAATCGATCCGGCGGACCGCTTTGTGCTGCTCGGTCCGTCCGGTTGCGGCAAATCAACGTTGCTCAAGGCGGTCGCCGGGTTCATTCAGCCGTGTGAAGGGGAAATCCGTCTTCAGGGGCAAACCGTTCATGCCCCGGGGCCGGACCGGATCGTGGTGTTCCAGGAATTCGATCAACTGCCGCCGTGGAAAACCGTCAAACAGAACGTGATGTTTCCGCTGCTTGCCTCGAAAACCCTCAAGCGCAAAGAGGCCGAGGAGCGAGCGCTGCACTACCTGGACAAGGTCGGTCTGGCGGCGTTTGCCGACGCCTACCCGCATACCTTGTCCGGCGGCATGAAAGCGCGGGTGGCGATTGCTCGTGCGCTGGCCATGCAGCCGAAAATCCTCTTGATGGACGAACCCTTCGCCGCCCTCGATGCGCTGACTCGCCGCAAGATGCAGGAAGAATTGCTGCTGCTCTGGGAAGAAGTACGCTTCACGCTGCTGTTCGTCACGCACTCCATCGAAGAAGCGCTGGTGGTGGGCAATCGAATCCTGCTGCTGTCGCCGCATCCGGGGCGGGTGCGGGCGGAAGTCCACAGCCATCAATACGACTTGCACAGCCTCGGCGGCGTGGCCTTTCAGGAGTCGGCGCGGCGCATTCATCGGTTGTTGTTCGATGAAGGTCAGTCCCCGCAAACCGAGCGTGAGCTGGATTTCTCCGACATCCGCATCGCTTATTGAGCCATTGAGAGGAGTGCCCGATGAGCCTTTTATCATCCCCGCGTGAAGAGTTTGAAACGGTGTTGCCGCCGCTGACGAGCGTGCCGCTGGAACGTGAATTACCGCTCGGTCAGCGCCTCTGGCAACAGGGCTGGGTGCGTAAAAGTCTGATCCTGATTTTGCTCGCGGTGCTTTGGGAAGTGGTTGCCCGTGTTCAGAACAACGACCTGTTGCTGCCCAGTTTTCTGCAAACCGGCAGCGCGCTGTATGACGGTTTGCTCAGTGGCGAGTTGCTGGGCAAGGTGTGGATTTCGCTGGTGGTGCTGCTCAAGGGCTACCTGATCGGCATCGTCCTGGCGTTTGCCCTGACCACCCTGGCGGTGTCGACGCAGTTCGGTCGCGATCTGCTGAGTACGTTGACCTCGATGTTCAACCCGCTGCCGGCGATTGCGCTGTTGCCGTTGGCGCTGCTGTGGTTCGGCCTGGGACAGAACAGTCTGATTTTTGTGTTGGTGCATTCGGTGCTCTGGGCGCTGGCCTTGAACACCTATGCCGGGTTTCTTGGCGTCTCGGAAACCCTGCGCATGGCCGGGCGTAATTACGGCCTCAAAGGCATGCGCTTCGTGCTGTTCATTCTGATCCCGGCAGCACTGCCATCGATTCTCGCCGGGCTGAAAATCGGCTGGGCTTTTGCCTGGCGCACGCTGATCGCCGCTGAGTTGGTGTTCGGTGCCACCAGTGGCAAGGGCGGCTTGGGCTGGTACATCTTCCAGAACCGCAATGAGCTGTACACCGACAAGGTGTTTGCCGGGTTGGCGGTCGTGATCCTGATCGGCTTGCTGGTGGAAAACCTGGTGTTCAGTACGCTGGAGCGGGTCACGGTGAAGCGTTGGGGGATGCAGCGTTGAACAATGTTTGATCTGCTAGCATTGCGTCTGACTCAATCCAGATCAGACACGAGTGCTCAGCATGCAACTCCCGGACATGAACTTGTTGGTCGCCCTCGACGCCTTGCTCGACGAGGGCAGTGTGGTGGGCGCCGCGCGGCGCATGAACCTCAGCCCGGCGGCGATGAGCCGGACGCTGACGCGCATTCGCGAGGCCATCGGCGATCCGATTCTAGTGCGCGCCGGCCGTGGTTTGGTGCCGACGCCCAAGGCGCTGGCGTTGCGCGAGCAGGTGCGTGACGTGGTGGAGCAGGCGGCGCTGTTGTTTCGTTCGGCCGATGCGGTGGAGCTGGGCACGTTGTGCCGTCGGTTCAGCATTCGAGCCAATGACTTTTTCGTCGGTGTTTATGGCGGGAAACTGTTCGACACCCTGGATCGTCAGGCGCCGCACTGTGAACTGCGTTTTGTGCCGGAAGGCGATGGTGATGACGAGGCGCTACGCGAAGGGCGGATCGATCTGAGCATCAGCAATACCCGGCCGCTAACCCCGGAAGTGAAGATTCAGAATCTGTTCTCTACCCACTTTGTGGGCCTGGTTCGCCAAGACCATCCGCTGTTCGATGAAGAGATCACGGCCGAGCGTTTCGCCGGGTTTTCCCATATCAGCATGTCCCGCCGCGGCATCGCCCGTGGCCCGATTGATACCGCGCTCAATGCGTTGGGGCTGGAGCGGCGGGTGGCGGTGATTGCGCCGAGTTTCCATGCCGCGATGTTTGCCTTGCCTGATTCCGATTTGATTCTGCCGGTGCCCAAGGAGGCATTGCTGAGCGTCCAGCGCCTGGGTCTGAAGCTGCGCTCGTTTACGCTACCGATTCCGCTGCCGACCATAATGCTGACCCAGTCCTGGCACCCACGTTTCGACAAGGATCCGGCCCATCGCTGGCTGCGCGAAACCCTCAAGGCCTGTTGCGACGAGACGTGGCTGGCAACACAACCTTCCTCAAGCTGATCACTCACCCCTGTGGGAGCGAGCTTGCTCGCGATAGCGTCGGATCAGTCAGCATTAATGTTGAATGTGATGGCCCTATCGCGAGCAAGCTCGCTCCCACAGGGTTTTGTATTGCTGCATGGGGCGCACTTATAAGCTGCCAATAAGTCAATTTTCGTAAGCCCTCACGCTTCTTAAAATGCTTCGGTATTCAAATCCCGGAGCTTGCAGTCATGACTTCCCTCACGGTCACGGCACCTCTCGCCGCGGCCAGCCCGGCTGCCGTCACGCCACCGGTCTTTGGTCCGCGGATCATCATCGGTCTGGTGGGCGTGTTGTTGGCGGTGATGGTGTCGGGCCTGAACGAGATGGTGACCAAGGTTGCCCTCGCCGACATCCGCGGCGCATTGGCCATTGGCTACGACGAAGGCACCTGGCTGGTCGCCAGTTACACCGCGACCTCGGTGGCGGCCATGGCTTTCGCGCCGTGGTGCTCGGTGACGTTCTCGCTGCGCCGGTTCACCCTCTGCGCCATCAGTGCATTCACCCTGTTGGGCGTGTTGTGCCCGTTCGCTCCAAACTACGAAAGCCTGCTGGTCATGCGCACCTTGCAAGGCCTGGCGGGCGGTGCGTTGCCGCCGATGCTGATGACCGTCGCGCTGCGTTTTTTGCCGGCCAACGTGAAGCTTTATGGTCTGGCCGGTTATGCCCTGAGCGCGACGTTCGGCCCAGGGCTCGGCACTCCGCTGGCCGGGTTGTGGACCGAACACGTCGGATGGCAGTGGACCTTCTGGCAAATCATCGCACCGTGCCTGATCGCCACGGTCGCGGTGGCGTATGGCTTGCCCCAGGACCCGTTGCGCCTGGAGCGCTTCAAACAATTCAACTGGCGCGGCTTGCTGCTGGGGTTCCCGGCGATCTGCATGCTGGTGATCGGCATTTTGCAAGGCAATCGGCTGGACTGGTTCGAGTCGAGCCTGATCTGCGGATTACTCGGGGGTGGGTCGCTGTTGCTGGTGTTGTTTCTGATCAATGAATGGTCGCAGCCAATGCCGTTTTTCAAGATGCAGATGCTCGGCATCCGCAATCTGTCGTTCGCCTTGCTGACCTTGGCCGGGGTGCTGGTGGTGTTGCTGGCGGTGATCATTATTCCGTCCAGCTACCTGGCGCAGGTGCAAGGTTATCGCCCGGTTCAGACCGCGCCGATCATGCTGCTGGCAGCGTTGCCGCAGTTGATCGCGCTGCCGTTGGTGGCGGCGTTGTGCAACCTGCGTTGGGTCGATTGCCGCTGGGTGCTGGGGTTCGGCCTGAGCATGCTGACGCTGTCCTGCATCGGTGGGTCGCAGCTGACGTCGGTGTGGATTCGCGACGACTTCTACGTGCTGCAACTGCTGCAAATCTTCGGTCAGCCGATGGCGGTGCTGCCGCTGTTGATGCTTTCCACCGGCAGCATCAGCCCGATGGAAGGGCCCTTCGCTTCGGCCTGGTTCAACACCGTAAAAGGCCTGGCGGCGGTGGTCGCCACCGGCGTACTGGAGGCGTTGACCACCTCAAGGCTGCATTTTCACTCGGTGATGCTGGTGGACAGCCTCGGCAACTCACCCCTGGTCGACAGCGACAGCCCGGACCTTGCCCACCGGCTGCATGAGCAGGCCGTGGTGCTGACGGCATCGGATCTTTATCTGTGCATGGCCGGCGTTGCGCTGGCGCTGATCCTGCTGATTTTCTGGCTGCCGACGCGGATCTATCCGCCGCGCGCGCCAACTTGAATGCTTCACTGAAACAGAAGGTTTTTATGACGACTCAATCAAAGCAAAAAGTGGCCGTTGGCGTCGCCGTGGTGGTGGCGCTCGGGGTGCTGGTTTATTGGCTGGCGCCCGGCCTGTTCGGCAAACGCACGCAGCAGAACACCAATGACGCCTTTGTCTCGGCGGACTTCACGCTGGTGGTGCCGCGAGTGGCCGGGTTCATCAAGGAAGTGCTAGTGGAGGACAACCAGCAGGTCAAGGCCGGGCAGTTGCTGGCGTTGATTGATGACCGTGATCTGCGTGCCGCCGCCCAAGCGGCAGACGCTGAAACCCTGGTGGCCAGGGCGCAACTGCAAAATGCCCGTGCGACCCTTGAGCGTCAGGCTTCGGTGATCGCTCAGGCCCAGGCCACGGTCGTGTCGGCCAAGGCTGAAATGGCCTTCGCCGAGCATGAACTGAATCGCTACAACCATCTCGCCGGGGTGGGCGCCGGCACGGTGCAGAACGCTCAACAAGCGCGGACTCGCATCGATCAGGCTTCCGCGCGGTTGGCTATCGTGACGGCGATGCTGGCGGCGGAGCGCAAGCAGGTGGAAGTCCTCACCGCCCAGCGTGACGCGGCTGAAGGAGGGTTGAAACGGGCGCAAGCGGCGCTGGAAATGGCCAGCTACGAGCTCTCCTACACCCGCATCGTTGCACCTCAGGACGGTATGGTCGGCGAGCGCGCCGTTCGGGTCGGTGCCTATGTCACG
This sequence comes from Pseudomonas svalbardensis, assembly GCF_030053115.1. Lineage (NCBI taxonomy): Bacteria > Pseudomonadati > Pseudomonadota > Gammaproteobacteria > Pseudomonadales > Pseudomonadaceae > Pseudomonas > Pseudomonas svalbardensis. The sequence continues at coordinate 172,907 of NZ_CP125619.1, forward strand.
CCGGGGAGCAAAATCCTCGCGGTGGTGCCGCTTGCGCAGGCCTATGTGGTCGCCAATTTTCAGGAGACCCAACTGACCGACGTGCAGCCGGGGCAGGACGTGCAAGTGCGTGTCGACAGCCTCGGCGGCGAGGTCCTGAGCGGTCGCGTCGAGAGCATCGCACCGGCCACGGGTGTGACGTTCGCCTCGGTTAAGCCGGACAACGCCACCGGTAACTTCACCAAGGTGGTGCAGCGGATTCCGGTGAAAATCGTCCTTGATCCGGGTCAGGCATTGGTCGAGCGGTTGCGCGTGGGGATGTCGGTTGAGGCGAGTATTGATACTGCAAGCGCCAGCGCCGATGAGCATGAGGTCGCGCAACGATGAAGGTTTTCATTGATAGGGCTGACGTCTTCGCGAGCAAGCTCGCTCCCACATTGGATCTGTGTAATGCACGCAATCTCTGCACAAGTGGAGATCCCCTGTGGGAGCGAGCCTGCTCGCGAAGAGGCCGCCAGCCTCAACTCACCCTTTGTGCCTTGGTCGTCATGAGCCTTTCAGCCTGCACAGTCGGCCCGGATTTTCAAAAGCCTCAGGCACCGCAAATCGCCGAGTGGTCGACACCGTCCAAGTCCGCCGCCAGCCAAGCCATCGCCGAGACCATGGCCGAACGCTGGTGGGAGGTGTTCCACGACCCGAAACTCTCGGCCCTGACTCAACGCGCCTTGACCGACAACCTCGACCTGAAACTCGCCAGCAGCCGTTTGCAGCAAAGCCGCGCTGTGCGTCAGGTGATCACCGCCGACCGTTACCCGAATACCGCCGCCACTGGTAGCTACGGGCGTAAACGCAACAGCGGCGAAGGCTTGAACGATCCGTCGGGACACAATGGCGACTCGGCTTACAACCTGTGGGACGCAGGCTTCTCCGCGTCCTGGGAACTGGATTTCTGGGGCCGTGTGCGCCGCGAAACCGAAGCCGCCGATGCCACCCTGGAAGTCGCGGAAAACGACCGACGCGGCGTGCTGCTGTCGGTCCTGGCCGAGACCGCTCAGGACTACATTCAGCTGCGCGGTGTGCAACGCACGCGAGCCGTCACCGAGCAGAACCTCGACGTCGCCCGTCATAGCCTGAAACTCTCGCAGCTGCGCCTGGCCGACGGTGTCGCCACCGACCTAGACGTTGCCGAAGCTGCCGCGCAAGTTGCAGCCATCGAATCGCGCCTGCCAGCGCTGGAGCAACGCCAGTCGCAACTGATCAACGCCTTGAGCCTGTTGATGGGCGAGCCGCCGCAAGCGCTGTCTGCCGAGTTATCCACAGACGCCCCGGTGCCACTAACCCCGCGTCAGGTCGCTATCGGCCTGCCGTCGCAACTGGCCAAACGCCGCCCGGACATCCGCCAGGCCGAAGCCCGCCTGCATGCCGCGACAGCGAGCATCGGTGTGGCCAAGGGTGATTTCTATCCGCGGATAACCCTGTCGGGCAACATCGGATCGCAAGCCATGCAGCTCAGCGATTTCGGCTCCTGGGGCTCGCGTTCGTTCGGTATCGGCCCGCAATTCAGCCTGCCGCTGTTTGACGGTGGTCGCCTGCGCGGCGTGCTGCATTTGCGCGAAGCCCAACAACAGGAAGCGGCTATCGCCTACCAGCAAACCGTGCTGCGCGCCTGGCATGAAATCGACGATCAACTGACGGCTTACAACGCCAGCCAACTGCGTCGCGACAGCCTCGCCGAAGCCGTCCGCCAGAACCAGATCGCCCTACGTACCGCGCAACAGCAATATGTGGAAGGGGTGGTGGATTTCGTGAACGTGCTGACGGTGCAAGGCGCGTTGCTGGCGACTCAGGAGCAGTTTGTGGAGAGTTCGACCGGGGTGTCGCTGGCGATGGTCGGGTTATACAAGGCGTTGGGTGGGGGATGGGAGTCGGTGTATCCGTTGGCTAGCGTCGTTACCAGTAATCCGGTTTGATGGCAGGCGTTTTACGGGTAGGCACGCGTTCCGGGAACTGGTGTGACTGCAACTCTTCTGCGGAGATGACTCGACGCATCCAATGGGAATGTTCCTTTAGCGAACCTGGTGAAGGACAGTTCAATTCAGCTCGATGAGGAAGAATGACCCCGATAGTTATGTCAGGAAAATCTTCGCGAATAGCTTTAAGGGCTGGAGTCATGTCTGTGTCGCTGGAAACCAGTACGAGTTGTTCAATACGGTCATGCACTTCAAGAGCGGCTTGCTTGGTAGCAGTGCGGTACATGCTGATCGCGATGTGAACATCCGTTTCTTTCTCTTCAAGCTTCCAAATGTCGACCTTGTCTTGACGTGAAGCACCTGTTTTCCTGTCTATGAAGCGCGGAGCTTTCGCCGGCTCGAGCGAGTGCCGGCCATAGTGCACTGCTACTTTGGTCGCTTTCAGTGCTCGCACATAGGAGTCTTGAACCTCTTTCGAGATTCTGCCCCGAGTGGCGAGTATCGGTTTGACGGAAGAAGTGAAGTAATCAACGGAGATGATTGAGCTTTGCGGGTTTTCGATATGTGCGACATGGGCCAGCAGGTCTTTGAGGTTGAGCCACTTATAGGGAGTGCCCGCGAGCAACCCGTAAAACAGATTGTAGCCATCAACAAAAAAAGCGGTGCGCACTAACTTAATCCTCAAAAACGAAAAAACCGGCCTAGGCCGGTTTCTTCACCCCAACTGCCAGAGAACTGAATCTCTACGTACGGGGTTGAGTTGGAGCAATCCTAAGTCGTGCTCGCCACGCACGTCAACCACCGATTGACCAGGAGCTGCACGACGGCATGCACTCCAGCGCCGGCGAGTCAGTTTTGATCACCGGCCTAGGTGATGGTCAAGGCGTTGTTGGCCTGATCTATTAGTGATTGCTACAGGAAGAGTGTCGAGGTGCTGCATTTCGATAAAAGTTTGAAGTGTCCACCGCTGCTCTCCGTATCGATTGAATGTATGTTCCCAATTTGATGTGGGATTTATTACCGAAAGGTACTGAAGGAAAGCCCAAGTATCTGTGCTGAGAAATTTGTCTATTTTGAAACAGCACATTTCTATCAAAGGACATCTATCTGCTTGACGCCCACCCACGCTGTCATAGACTCCGCTCATCCGTCAGGGAGATACGGTTATGCGACTTGTTCGTGTGTGGGTTATTGGATTGACCTTTGTAACGTGCGTTGTACAGGCGCAAACGCCTGCGCCCGATGATCCGCTGGCTGGACAGCAGCGGCAGTGCAAACGCCAGCAGTGAGGCCCGTGGCGTGCTGCGTGCCCGGGATCAAGCGGTGCTGGCGAGTGAGTTGTCCGGGCGTATTGTCGAGTTGCCGTTCAGTGAGGGCGAGTCGTTCAAGAAGGGCGACACCCTGGCACGTTTTGACTGTTCGGCTTATCAGGCCCAGCTCAATGCTGCCCTGGCTGCCAGCCGTGGCGCTGGTGAAGAGCTGTCCCACAACAAGCAACTGGCGACGCTGAATTCGGCCGGGCGTTTTGAAGTGGCGCGGGCCGAGGCCAAGGTCAGCGAGACTCAGGCGCAATCCCAGGTTTATCAGGTTCAGGTCAAACGCTGCAGCGTGCTGGCGCCGTTCGATGGCCAGGTCGTCGAGCGCAAGGAAATGGCTCGTCCACTGGTGCCGGTTCGGTGACACCCCGCCATCTTTCATGCGTCTCGGTGCGGCTCGACCCTCATCAGCCAAATGCTCGCTCAACTCGACAACCACATTGTGATCTGTGAAGCACCGCCGCTGGATGCGCTATTGCGCAGCGACTTGCCCGACGTCGAGCGTCGCACATGGTGCCGGGGATGATCGGGGCTAGTGTGCTCGATGATGAGTTGCCGTTTGCTGGTCGAGAGGACTTCATCGCATGGCGGTTGGGGCGGTTGCTGCAAGCAGGGTTGGCGCAATGCCGGACGTTTGGCGGGTTGGCGGTGAATTACAGCGAATTGCCGACGGCTATGGCCGGGCGGTTGGCTGATTTTTGGATTGGATGACGTGCGGCGTGAGCAAGTGTTTGCGGCGGTGGGGCAGCATGCCAAACGGCCTTCAGAAGTGTTTGTCGGGGACAGCGATGACAAGCGTCGCGAGGCCACGGCGCTTTTGCACGAACGTGTGGAGCGTTGGGCGCGAGAGCCTTATGAGGCGCTAGTTGCTGAGTCATGTATCGACGGCACTGGCGCCAATGCGAGCAGGCTCGCTCCCACATTGAATCTCGGTCGTACACAGAAGCTGTGTTCACTGAAGATCAACTGTGGGAGCGAGCGCTGCTAGCGATGGCGGTGGTCAATTCACCACAAACCTACCCGACTAAACCTTGACCCGAGCCTGCATGATCTCCGACTCCTCCCAATGATCCAGCGCTCGCTCTACGAGCAACTGCACGCCATCGGCCATTCGGCTGAGCGCCAGGGCTACGGAGCGCCGCGTCCCGTCCACATCGTCCGCCAGATTGGCAGCGATGGCGCTGATGGACAGCAGGTCTTCGGAGGCGTTGGCCAGAAGGGATTCGGTGTTGACATCGGGGGCGACGGTGAAGAGGTTGCCTTTGCGGTGTTTGGGCGGTTTTTCGGCGGTCGGGGGGAAGTAGTGGGCGAAGGCGCGTTCGGCGGCTTCTTTGAGTTTTTCGTCTTCGAGTGATTCTTCGGACGGGGTGCCAGAGTTGTCTGGCGGATTTGGAGATACCTTGAACATATAAAATTCCCTAAACAGTAAGTAGGAACCGTCACCGTTCGTTTGCACGCGAATTGGGTGGCGGCCGTGCGCAGGTGTGCAAGACCGGGACTGTTTAGGACACCCAGCAGATCCGAAGATCTCCTGCGCGCAGCCGCCATAAAGCAATGAGCCATGGCAATTGCGGCCTAAACAGTTTCGTCGGACTTGCACGTCCGTGTCACCGTTTATTCAGTGACAAAGCCAGACTAGACCTGGGTTTGGGCCGGAACAAGTTCACCAACACCGCTACAACTTGAAGGAAATCTCCGATGGGATTACCGGACGTTGGTGTCTGTAGGAAAAGTCAGGGCTTGGACGACAAATCCGCCATCCCCTTGAGCAACTCGATCGGCAGCGGAAAGACGATTGTCGACGTCTTGTCCCCGGCAATCGAACTCAGCGTCTGCATATAGCGCAGCTGCATGGCCCCAGGCTGGCGCCCGAGCATTTCTGCGGCCTGCATGAGCTTTTCCGAGGCCTGCAATTCGCCTTCGGCGTGGATCACCTTGGCCCGGCGTTCCCGCTCGGCTTCGGCCTGTTTGGCGATGGCGCGGACCATCGATTCGTTGAGGTCCACGTGCTTGATCTCGACGTTGGCGACCTTGATGCCCCAGGCATCGGTCTGGGCGTCGAGCACTTGCTGGATGTCGATGTTCAACCGCTCACGCTCGGCCAGCAGCTCATCGAGTTCATGTTTACCGAGCACTGCCCGCAACGTGGTCTGAGCCAATTGGCTGGTGGCCATGAGAAAGTCTTCAACCTGAATAATCGCTTTCTGCGGATCGAGGACGCGGAAATACAGCACCGCGTTGACCTTGACCGAGACGTTGTCGCGGGTGATCACGTCTTGTGGCGGCACGTCGAGGACCACGGTACGCAAGTCGACGCGAACCATTTGCTGCACCACCGGAATCAGCAGGATCAGGCCAGGGCCTTTGACCTGCCAGAAGCGCCCGAGCTGGAACACCACCCCGCGCTCGTATTCGCGCAGGATGCGGAAGGTCGACCCCGCCAATGCAATCACCAGTAACAGCAGCGCGGCAAAACCCAGTTGCAAGCCCATGGTTATTCTCCACCCGGCGCCGCGTCAGCCGCGGCCACTTCCAGCAATAATCCCTTGCGTGCCACCACCCGGACCCTTTGCCCGGGTTGCAGCGGCGTGGCGCTGAGCACTTGCCATTTTTCTCCTTGCAGGTGCACCCAACCGTTGTAGGCATTGCCGGTCAGCGACATCACCTGGGTCACGCTGCCCACCAGTCCTGAATCGCCACTGACGTTTTCGCGCGGTCGGGTTTTCAGGGCGTGGATCAGCAGGAAAATCAACAGTAGTGCACTGATCAGGCCCAGGCCGATCATCAACGGAACAGGCACCTCGGTGTTGGTCATAATCACCGCACCGATCACGAACATCACAATGCCGCCCAGACCGATCACGCCGTAATTGGGCAAGGCCGCCTCGGCGATCAGAAACGCGATGCCGAACGTGATCAGCCAGATCCCGATGGGGTTGGGCACCAGCAAGACGACGGTGTCCGCCGCGAATACCGATCCGCTCAAGGCCAACAGTAGCGCAACTGCACAACAACGAGTGTTCACGTGACCCTCCCTGTAGGAGCGAGCCTGCTCGCGAAGAACCTGAGAGCACCGTGCAGATTCAGGCGATCCGCGTTACATACAGTCTAGCTGAGCTCTGAATTGTACGAATTTTGATCAGTTGTTGACGTTGTTCCGGCGGGCAGATTTCCCGCGCGATTGCGCCAGCGGGCCTAGACTTTTAGTGGAGAGAAAAAGTTTAACCATTGTCCGCGAAACGCTATTGCGGACTCCGAGGTGCATCATGCGTATGGCAAGAACTGTGCAGGACAGCCTCAATAAGGCTCACTGCGAATTTGACATCGTCACCCATCCGCACTCGGCCAGCAGCCTTGAAACGGCGCGGGTCGCGGGCATTCCTGCCGAACGGGTGGCCAAATCGGTGATCCTCGACGACCACCACGGTCATTTCCTGATGGCTGTGCTGCCGGCGAGTCGTCACCTGGACCTGAGCAAAGTACGCGGCAGTGGCGAATGGCAGATCACCCGGGAAAGCACCCTGGCGCATCTGTTCCAGGATTGCGAACGCGGCGCGGTGCCTGCGTTGGGCGAATCCTATGGCATGGACATGGTCATCGACCCACTGCTGACCCGGCAAAAAGACATCTACCTGGAGGCGGGTAACCACAACAACCTGGTGCACATGAGCGTGCCGGAATTCCTGAAAATGGTGCCACATGCTGAAGTGTGCGAGTTGAGTCAGTAGTTTTTGCGGCGTCAGTAACATCGCCATCGCGAGCAAGCCCGCTCCCACATGGAAACGCGGTCACCTGTGGGAGCGGGCTTGCTCGCGAATGGCCGCGCCGCGGTCACCTATCCAATACGCAGTTTCAAAGGAGCCCACCATGGAATCCCCAACCCACAGCCTCCCCAACCTGTTCAAACAACTCGGCCTGCCTGATGACGCTGAAAGCATCGATAAATTCATCGCCACCCATTCACCGCTCAAACCCGAATTGCACCTGGCGGATGCGTTCTTCTGGAGCGAGAGCCAAGCGGAGCTACTGCGTGAGGAAATTCTGGACGACGCCGATTGGGCTGAGGTGGTGGATCAGCTGGATGTGCTGTTGCGGAAGGGGCGGGGGGTGTAAAAAAATCTGAGTGTAAATAGCGAAATGTAAAAAAAACTGGTGAGTGGTAAAAAAATCTGGGCTTTAATCGCCCAAGTGAATTTTTTCTGTGGACGCTCGCCATGCCTGTTGTTGGATACGCCTACCTCCGTGATGCGCTGAGCCTTAAAGCTTTCGTACCCAAACGCGCAGCGATGATCAAGCCAGTCACTCGAATCACATTGATCGGTGATTGCTTGGCCGTTCCCCAGTCAGTCGCACCTGCTCAGGGCTCGATGCTTGAGCATATTCTCTTTGCCCTCAAGCACGAAGGCGTCAACCTCTGCATCCTTGCCCAGGCGCTTGAAGCTGTTTCTGCTGAGCAACTGCTGGAGGAGTTGGCCAAATCCCCGAATGGCGTGTTCATCCGCAAAGCCTGCTTCTTGTGGGAGAGCTTCACCGGGCAACAACTTGAGTATTCGATGCCGGTTCGGGGCAGTGTTGTTCCACTATTTGATCCCAAGCGCTATGTAACTGGGCCAGCCCTGCGCAATAGCCGTTGGCGCGTCGATTTTAACGGCTTGGGTTCTATGCGCTACTGCGCCACCGTAGAACGAACTCCTGAACTCGAAGCCTTGCTCAGTCTCGACATTCTCGGCCGAGCTAAAGCCTTTATGGCGACATTACCGCCTGAAATGATGGACCGCGCCATCAACTGGGCTTACCTGCACGAAACCCGAGATTCCTTCGCCATCGAGAAAGAAGAACCCAGCGAAGAAAAATCTCGCCGCTTTGTTCAACTGCTGCGCCAGGCCCATGAAGGGCGCGAGTTGAGTGAAGACTATCTGGTCGAATTGCAGAACAGCACGGTTTCCAATCCTTTCGACAAAGCTGTCCTGTTTCGCCACGAACAGAATCATCTGCATAACGGTCTGCGTGGCGCCGCTGGCGTCAGCTATGTCCCGCCTGCACCGGACTTGTGTCGTGAACTGATGGAAGAGTTGATGAACTTCGCCAATCAGTCTTCAAGGCAAGTCGACCCATTGGTGGCGGCTGCGGTGACCGCTTTCGGATTTGTCTTCCTTCACCCGTTCATGGATGGCAATGGCCGACTTTCACGTTTCTTGATTCACCAGACCCTTTGCCATTCCGGAGCCTTGGAGAATGGGTTGCTCCTGCCCGTCTCAGTGGCCATGAAACACGAAGAGGCGAACTACCTGGAAGCGCTGAAGGACTTCTCAAAACCTGCCCGGGATTTTTGGAATGTCACTTGGCTGGACGCTGATCAGATGGTTTTCGAGTTCATCGGCCACCCGTCCATTTATCGCTTCTGGGACGCCACCCGTTGCGTCGAATTCACATTGCAGATGGCGCGACGCGCGCTGGAAATCGAACTGCGTGAGGAAACTGAGTTTCTGGACCGTTACGACCGTGTAGTCAAAGCGGTGAATCAGCGTTTCGATGTTCGCGGCAGCGATTTGTCGAAGCTGGTGATGATGTGTCTGGACAACGACGGCAAGGTCTCGAAGCACCGACGTAAGCAGTTTCAGTACAGCGTGCCGGAGGAGGTTTTAGATTTTATTGAGGGAGAAGCGGGAAGATTGTTGAGTGATGTCTAAGGGGCAAGCATTCGTCTGACAATTGAATTGTTTCAAAACTTGACCAACTTTCCCCTCAAATGCCATATTGATAGTTAGCAAGCTAACAGTGTGTGTTTCCCCTCGTGCCGAAGAACCTCGACGCTCTCCAGATGAACATCAGCAGCTCCATGGTGGTGGCCGCCAGGCATTGGCGGAAGATCTGTCAGACCACGCTGGTCAACTATGGAATCTCCGAAGCCTGCGCCGTTCCGTTGTTGATGATCGGGCGTTTGGGCGAGGGTGTGCGGCAGGTGACGGTGGCGCAGGCGGCCGGGATGGAGAGCCCGTCCCTGGTGCGCCTGCTGGATCAGTTGTGTCATGCCGGTTACGTCTGCCGTACCGAAGACGCCCATGACCGGCGCGCCAAATGTCTGAGCCTGACCGAGACGGGTCGTGAGTTGGTGCAAGCCGTCGAGATCGAGCTGGTGCGCTTGCGCCATGAAGTGCTCGAAGGGATCGACCAGAGTGATCTGGAAGCGGCGTTGCGGGTGCTGAGGGCTTTTGAATCGGCCAATCATCTGCCGGTGATCAACCCTTGAGCGGATTTTTTACCGGCATGCCCCCGGCGCGGGACTGGTTCTACGGAGTGCGAACGTTCGCGGCGTCGATGATCGCGTTGTACATCGCCATGCTCATGCAAATGCCCCGGCCGTATTGGGCGATGGCCACGGTCTATATCGTTTCCAGTCCGTTTGTCGGCCCTACCAGTTCCAAGGCGTTGTACCGCGCAGTCGGCACCCTTCTTGGTGCCGCCGCTGCGGTTTTTTTTGTGCCGATGTTTGTCCAGAGCCCCTATGTGCTGGTGGTGGTCATCGCGCTGTGGACCGGGATTCTGTTGTTTCTGTCTCTGCACCTGCGTACGGCAAACAGTTACGCCCTGATGCTCGCCGGTTACACCTTGCCGCTGATTGCTCTGCCGGTGGTGGATAACCCGTTGGGGGTGTGGGACGTGGCCGAAGCGCGGACGGAAGAAATCTTCCTCGGCATCGCGGTGGCGGCAGTGGTTGGCGCCATGTTCTGGCCCCGGCGGTTGGCGCCGGTGTTCAACGATTCGGTGAACACATGGTTTGCCGATGCTTCGACTTACAGCCTGCGTTTCCTCAGCCGCAACGTGCAACCGGACGAAGTCAGCGCGCTGCGCTCCTCGATGGTCGCGACCTTCAACACATTGGAGTTGATGATCGGACAGCTCCCTCACGAAGGCGCGCGGCCGCAAACGGTGCGAAACACCAAGGAACTGCGCGGTCGCATGATTCACCTGCTACCAGTGATCGACGCCCTCGACGACGCGCTCTATGCCCTTGAGCGGCGCACGCCCGAGCTTGTGGATAAGTTCGCGCCGCTGCTGGCCGCGACCACCGAATGGCTCGGCCACAAAGATGCCGACCTCGCCCGCTGGCAGACGCTGAAAGACCAACTCGAAGCCCTGCAACCGTCCGCCGAAGCGTTGGATGATCGCAAGCAGCTGCTGTTTTCCAACGCCTTATACCGCCTCGGCGAGTGGATCGATGTGTGGCAAGACTGCCGCAGCCTGCAGTACGCCATCCAGTGCGAAAGCCAGGACAGTTGGCGCGCGGTGTATCGGCACTGGCGGCTCGGTCGGCTGTCGCCGTTTCTCGACCGCGGGCTGATGCTCTATTCGGCGGCGTCCACGGTCACCGCCATCATCGTCGCTTCGGTGCTGTGGATTCTGCTCGGCTGGACCGACGGCGGCGCCGCGGTGATTCTGGCGGCGGTGGCGTGCAGCTTTTTCGCCTCGATGGACGACCCGGCGCCGCAGATCTACCGATTCTTTTTCTGGACGGCGATGTCGGTGTTGTTCGCCAGTCTTTATCTGTTTCTGGTCCTGCCCAACCTGCATGACTTCCCGATGCTGGTGCTGGCGTTTGCCGTGCCGTTCATTTGCATCGGCACCCTGACGGTCAAGCCGCAGTTCTATCTGGGCATGCTGCTGACCCTCGTCAACACCTCGTCCTTCATCAGCATTCAGGGCGCCTACGACGCGGACTTCCTCAGCTTCGCCAACTCCAACCTGGCCGGTCCCGTGGGCTTGTTGTTCGCCTTCGTCTGGACCCTGATCGCCCGGCCGTTCGGCTCCGAACTGGCGGCGAAGCGCCTGACCCGTTTCAGCTGGCGCGACATTGTCAGCCTCACCGAACCGGCGACGTTGTCTGAGCACCGGCACTTGGGTGTGCAGATGCTCGATCGCCTGATGCAGCATTTGCCGCGCCTGGCCATGACCGGCCAGGACACGGGCATCGCCTTGCGGGAAGTGCGCGTGGCGCTGAACCTGCTGGATTTGCTCGCCTATACACCGCGAGTACTCGGCGCACCGCAAGTGCTGCTGCACCAGGTGGTGGCCGAGGTCGGTGAGTATTTCAAGGCCTGCCTCAAGGCTGGCGAACGTTTGCCGGCGCCGAGTCCGTTGCTGATGACCCTGGATCGCACCCGCCGTGCCCTCAACACGGAGTGCGATGAAGGTGCGCGTCTGCATCTGCTGCATGCCTTGAGCGGCCTGCGTCTGTCGCTGCTGCCAGGGGTGGAATTCGTCGGCGCCGGCGAGCTCGAAGAACCGCTTCCCCATGGCATCGATGGAGCGCCTTTATGATCGGTGATCTGGATATCAGCGGGGTGTTTCTGCCCACGCTACTGGTGCTGATGGGCATTACGTACGTGTTTTTCCTGCTGGTGCACGGGTTGCTGACGCGTCTGCACTTTTACCGTCTGGTCTGGCACCGGGCATTGTTTAACGTGGCTCTCTACGCTGTGCTGCTCGGCGCCGTGGACTCACTCAGTCGATACCTGATGACATGAAAAAACCTTTTTTGACCATCGGTCGCGTGGTGCTGACCCTGCTGATCGTGACCTTCGCCGTTGTCGTGGTCTGGCGCATGGTGATGTATTACATGTTTGCGCCCTGGACCCGGGACGGCCACATTCGTGCCGATATCGTGCAGATCGCGCCGGACGTGTCCGGGCTGATCCAGCGAGTCGATGTGCGTGACAACCAATTAGTGAAGCGCGGCCAGGTGTTGTTCAGCATTGATCAGGACCGTTTCAAACTGGCCCTGCGTCAGGCCAAGGCGGCGGTCGCCGACCGTCAGGAAACCCTGGCTCAGGCGCAACGCGAAGCCAAGCGTAACCGTGGCCTCGGCAATCTGGTGCCGGGTGAGCAGCTGGAAGAGAGCCAGTCCCGGGTGGCCCGCGCCGAGGTGGCGTTGATGGAAACTCAGGTGGCGGTGGACAGCGCTCAGCTCAACCTTGACCGCTCGACCATCCGCAGCCCGGTGGATGGCTACGTCAACGACCGTGCGCCGCGTAACCAGGAATTCGTCACTGCCGGGCGTCCGGTGTTGTCGGTGGTGGACAGCAATTCGTTTCACATCGACGGTTATTTTGAAGAAACCAAACTGGACGGCATTCATGTCGGTCAGAGCGTCGATATTCGCGTTGTCGGCGACCGGGCTCGCCTGCGTGGGCACGTGGAAAGCATCGTCGCCGGCATCGAAGACCGCGACCGCAGCAGCGGCAGCAACTTGCTGCCCAACGTCAACCCGGCGTTCAGTTGGGTGCGGCTGGCCCAGCGGATTCCGGTGCGGATCGCCTTCGACGACGTGCCGGCGGATTTCCGCATGATTGCCGGGCGTACCGCCACGGTGTCGATCATTGACGATCAAACCCAGGAGCCCGCGAAATGAGCAGGGCCTCGGGTTTGGCTATCGCCGGGTTAGGCCTGTTGCTATCGGCCTGTCAGGTGGTCGGGCCGGATTATCACTTGCCGGACGAGGCCGCCGCACACCGTGAAGACTTGCAGGGCGACTTGGCGGTGAACGGCAAAAATGTCATCTCGGCGCCGGTGCCCAGCGATTGGTGGCGCTTGTATCAGGATCCGCGCCTCGATCAATTGGTCCAGCAGGCCATGGCCTCCAACACTGATTTACGCGTGGCGGCGGCGAACCTTTCCCGAGCGCGCGCGCAGGTCGATGAAGCTCAAGCGGCCGGTGGCTGGAGCGGCGGGGTGAAGATGGGAGCCCAGCGTTTGCAGGAGTCCGGCGAAGCATTCCTGCTGCCGGAGAAAGTGCCGGTGGCCAACGTCGGCGACATTGGCATTACCACCTCGTATCAGTTCGACCTGTTCGGCACGTTGCAGCGCGGTATCGAAGCGGCCAAAGCCAATGCCGATGCGACTCAAGCCGCAGCCGATACCGCGCGGATTACCTTGGTGGCCGATGTCGTTCGGGCTTACACCCAAATCTGCGCGGCCAATGAAGAGTATGAAATCGCCCAGCATTCCCTCGACCTGCAAGCCCAGAGCACTACGCTGATCCAGCGCTTGCGCGACGCCGGGCGTGGCGATGAAACCCAGGTCACCCGCTCGCAAACCCAATTCAAATCCTTGCGCGCCGACATGCCGCGTTATGAGGCGGCGCGTCAGGCCGGGTTGTTCCGGTTGTCGATGCTCTTGGCCAAACCGCTGGATCAACTGCCGGCCGGCACCGACCGCTGCGCCGAACTGCCGAAAATTGCGCAATTGTTGCCGGTCGGTGACGGCGCGACGTTGCTCAAGCGCCGTCCCGATGTGCGGCAGGCTGAGCGACGATTGGCTGCCGCGACCGCCGGCATCGGCATCGCCACGGGCGAGTTGTACCCGGACATCAGCATCGGCGCGACCGTGGGTACCGTCGGTATCCTGGAAAACCTCGGCAAACCGGCAACCAATCGCTGGGGTTTCGGGCCGTTGCTGACCTGGACCGTGCCGTCCAACGGCTCCCGGGCGCGAATCCGCGCGGCCGAAGCCGCCACCCAAGGCGCACTGGCGCATTTCGATGGCGTGGTGCTCAACGCCATTCGCGAAACTCAGACCGGCCTGGCCCAGTACTCCGCGTTGCTGCAACGTCGCGACGCACTGGCCGACGCCGAGCAATCGGCGCAACTGGCGGCAGACCAGACTCACCGCTTCTTTCAGGCCGGCCGCGCATCGTTCCTGGCGGACCTGCAAGCGACCCGCACCTACACCGACGTGCGGGCGCAACTGGCTTCCGCCAGCACGCAGGTTGCCATGAGCCAGATCGATTTGTTCCTGGCCTTGGGTGGCGGCTGGGAAAGCGGACGAACGCAAGGCACGAACTCCGGCAAACCCTGAGGCCGTTGCTATGCTTTGAGTTGATGAGGTCGCGCGTCGAACTCATCAATCAAGGCTCGCGTTGGTCATGGGGATTCCAATAATGAAAAACCCTTATGCTCCCGGCTTCTGGTGCGCTATAGCGGCATTGGTGTTGCTATCGGCCACTTATTTCTACGGCATCATGCTGGCCCACCAGATCGACAAGGCGCTGGTGTTTCTCGACAGCGCCGTGGCACTGATTGCCGTGATGGCAATCGTGGTGGTGGCCTGGGCTTCGGTTCAGGGTCAGCGCATCAAAAAAAGACAGCTCGAACAAGGCAAGACCCTGGTGCTGATCTGGGACACCAAGGTCGCGCTGCGCCGTGTCGAAACGGTGTTCGATCGGTATTTCTGGGGCAGTTACTGGCAGCCGGGGCGTACGTTCCAGGAAGTCATGGGCGAACTTACCGGCACACCGCTGGAAAAAAGCCTCGAAACCCTGAAAAAACAATGCCAGGCGCTGGACAAGCAAGTGTCCGAGGAGGGCTTGCACTGGCTCAATAACGCCAGGGAACTCTCCGATGTCGCCACCGCCATGGCCCGCGAACGTTATCAACTGGACTTCTGCGACCCGCGCTCGGAATCCCCAAGCGGCACGGCGGTGATCAATCGCGACTTCGAAGTGCTGGTCTATACATGGACCGCACGGCTCAAGAGCTTTGATCATCAGCTGGATGAAATTGAAGTGCAGTATTCATAAGATGGATGGTGTATCGCTATAAAACTTCGGGTTTTAATTCAAAAAAACTATTAATAACTGTCATTTATGACAGTGGTGTGCATCTTTCAAAGGGTCAATGATTAAAGCTCCTAACATCACAATGGAGCAAAAGAATATGGCCTTCACGGACGACTCATTCAAAAATGTTTCACCGGGCGACAGTATCTATTTTCACGACACCGATGGAGCGCGAAGAGGAACCTTCCAGTCAGCAAGTAATGGGAAGTTGAGTATTTATTGGGCGGCCTACTCAAGAGACGCATCGTTCGAGTACTGGACGATTAAGGACATTGAAGTGAACGGCAAAAAACTTGGGGTTGATGGCAGCCTTACTGAAAAACCACAACCTTGGCAACCTTGGCAACCTTCGCAGTATCAATAGCTTTACCCATCAGCTTGATGAAAGTGAAGTGCAGTATTCCTGAACCTGTATTGGCAGGACTGATGCCTTCGCGAGCAGGCTCACTCCCACAATTGACCGCGTGTCCCTGTGGGAGCGAGCCTGCTCGCGATGGCGATTTCATACCCGCCGAAACTCTCAACCCCCGCGCACGGTCCATAGACACTCTTTACCTTTAATCATTGGGTCGCCCCGTGCGCCTGATGCTAATCTCCATCGCACTTTTAACGCAGTCGTGACCGTAACCCGTCATGGGTTCAGGGAAGACGACCACACCTTCAACAACGGACATTGATCGGGTCATTCATGAATAAATCTGCAGGCGTGCTTCTTGGAATCGTCGTTGCCATCGGTGCAATCAGCGCCGGCGGTGCCTGGTACACCGGCACCAAACTCGAAGGTGTGCTGAACACCTCGATCGCCGACGCCAACAAAGAGCTGCAAACCGCGCTGGTCGGTTCCAACGGCACGGCGTCGCTGGAGCTGGTGTCGCTGGAACGCCATGTGTTCAGCAGCACCGCGCACTACCGCCTCAAGGGCGAAGGCGAGATGTTCGGTGAAGCACCGGTGGAGTTGCTGTTCGTCGATCGCATCGAGCACGGCCCGCTGCCGTTTTCACGCCTGGTGTCGCTGAAGTGGCTGCCGGTTCTGGCCACCAGTCACTACGAACTTGAAAGAACGCCGACCACCGAGAAATGGTTCGCCGCTGCCAAGGACAAATCGCCACTCACGGGCGTGGTCAACATCGGTTACGACAATGCCACCAACGGCACCCTGAAATTGCTGCCGCTGGACGTGGCGCTTGACGACAAGTCCAGCCTGAAGTTTTCCGGGCTGAACCTCGATGTCGCCGCCAGCGCTCAAGCGCAGAAGGTCAAGGCCGACGGTTACATGGACAGCCTGACACTGAGCACGGTGGCTGAAGATCAGACGCCGGTGAAGGTCGAACTGAACGGTCTGACCCTGGCCAGCAACCTGACAAAAAGTACCTACGGCTACTACACCGGCGAGAACACCGTCGAGCTGACCGACAGCAAGACCACCTTCGGCGCCAAGCAGTCAGTCTTGGGTTTCAAGAAGTTTGAAATGAAGAACCAGACCGAGGAATCCGGCACCAGCGCTTCGGGGCGTGCCGATTACAAGGTGGGGGAGGTGACCCTGAACGGCAAGGCTGTCGGGTCTGCGCAGATGGCCATGAGCCTGAAGAACCTCGACATCCCGGCAACAATGTCGCTGATGCAGATTTACCAGACCAA
This sequence comes from Pseudomonas svalbardensis, assembly GCF_030053115.1. Classification (NCBI taxonomy): domain Bacteria; kingdom Pseudomonadati; phylum Pseudomonadota; class Gammaproteobacteria; order Pseudomonadales; family Pseudomonadaceae; genus Pseudomonas; species Pseudomonas svalbardensis. The sequence goes on from NZ_CP125619.1 coordinate 189,424, forward strand.
ACTGCAACCGTACGAGAGGGCCGCCGCTGAGGCCGTGGCTGCGGGTGAACCGGCGCCAGAGCTGGTCCTGACCCCGGCCGAAGAGGCGCAGGTCAAAACCGGCCTGGAGAAACTGCTGGCCGCCGGCCCGCAGGTCGCCTTGGAGAATCTGTCGTTCAACACCCCCAATGGCGAAAGCCGCGCCAACCTGGTGCTCGACCTGACCAAACCACAATCCATGGACCTGCCGCCGGACCAGCTGACCCAACAACTGATCGCGCTGCTTGACGTCAACGTGAAAGTGTCCAAGCCAATGCTCGTTGACCTGCTGAGCGTGCAGTCGCAAATCGACGGTCAGACCGACGCCAAGCTCATCGCCGATCAGGCCACCGCCACCGCCGACATGTTTGGCAGCATGGCAGTCGGCACGCAGTTGGCAAAACTGGAGGGCAACGACATCGTCGCCAAACTGCACTACGCCAGTAATCAGGTGGAATTCAACGGCCAGAAGATGACCGTCGAAGAGTTTGTCGGGTTTGTCATGAGCAAATTCGGCGGTAATGTCACCGTCCAGTAAAACCAGGGCTTACAGACCAACGCCCGGCCTCTGCGCAACGCAGACGCCGGGCGTTTTGCTGTCTGGCGTTTGAAACGGGGGGAACAGCCGCTAATTCAAGTCCCGAATCAGCCGCCACGCCTCATCCACCGGCAGCGGCTGTTTCATCCGTTCGGCGAGCAGCGCGATTGCACGTTCTTCATCGCATGCCACCGCGGCGACCACCAACCCGTCCTTGCCGAACAGGCCGATAAAGGGTGGATGGTCAGGATCGCCTTTGAACTCGACCTCATCCCAGGTCGCGGCGTGGCCGAGGTAGTCGTAGTTTTTACCGAAGTGCCAGGTCCAGAAATAGGGCACGTCGAGGTAATGCTCGTCGCCGCCGAGCATGTTCATCGCAGCGATCCGTGCCTGTTGTTGTGCCAGGCGCCAGTGTTCGATCCGTTGGGACTGGCCGTTGAGCGGGAAGGTCGCGATATCGCCGGCGGCCCAAAGCCCATCGGTCACGCGCATTCCGCCGTCGACCTTCAGCGACTGGTCTTTTTCCAGGGGAAGGCCGGTAAATGCGCCGGTTGCCGGGCTGACGCCAATGCCGACCAACACCAGATCCGCCGGTAAACGTTGACCGTTGTCCAGGCGCACCGCTTCGACGCTGGCGGTTCCTTCGATGTGCGTTGCGTTGCCATCCGTATGAAACACCACGCCGTTGGCCTCGTGCAGGGCACGAATCGATTTGCCGACGGCATCGCCAAACTGTTTGGCAAAAGGCACTGCGTGGCGGGCCAGAACGGTGACTTCCAGACCGTATTGACGCAGGGAAGAAGCGGACTCCATGGCAATAAAACTGTCGCCGATGATCACCGCTCGTTGGCCTGGTTTTGCCGAGCCCAGAATCCGCTGCGCCTGATCCTTCGAACGCAGCACGAACACCTGCGGCAGATCGGCGCCAGGCAGCGTAAGCGGATTGGGTGTGCCACCGGTGGAGAGCAGGGCAGCGTCGTAACTCAGCGATTGACCATCAGCCAGGCGCAACGTTTTGTTCGCGGCGTCCAGGCTCGTCACTTCAGCGTTTATTCGCTCAATGCGCTGTTCGCGGTAAAAGTTTTCATCACGCAGCGGCGGGACTTCTTCCAGCGGCATCTCCCCGGCAATCACGAATTTACTCAAGACCGTGCGGTCGTAACCGGCGTCGGTTTCACGGTCGATCAACAGCACCCGGCCACCGAAGCCCTTTTCGCGCAACGCCGCCGCGCACGCCGTGCCTGCCGCACCGGCACCGATGATCACAAACGTTCGCTCGTCGTCCGCCGGTGGGGTGTGAGCGTCCGACATCGGCTGATCGTCGACCCAGACCTCGTCATCGCGTACTTCCAGCGGATAGCGCTTGAGGCTGTCCAGGGCCGGCGGTTCGCACAGCGCACCGTCCTCGATCCGATACGCAGCCTTGTGCCACGGGCAGATCAAACGTCCGTGGCACAGAGCACCGTCGGCCAGCGGCGCCCCGGCATGGGGGCATTCGCCCTGAAAGGCGCGCAGATGATCGCCCACCCGCAGCAGGACAATTTTCGTGTCTGCGATCTGGACCTCAAGGCCCCGGTTTTCGGACACATCGGCGAAACGGGCGACGCGGTGCAGTGCCATGATCACTCTCCAGGCAAGCGTTTCACTTAAGAGTTTGGCGCTTATCTGGAGGTTCAGCCAATTCCCGCTGCCACCGAATGAACGGTCCGGCTATAGTTTGCACGCCGACGACGGCCCCACCCGCACAAGGTGCTCCGGTATGACCCGATTGACCTCTCTGAACCCTTGGCTGGCGGCCGTTGCAGTCGCCTTTTGCGTGCAGTTTCCGGCGCAGGCACAGGAGCGTTTCACCTTGAACATCCCGGGTGTCACCGACGATCGACTGTTCACCTCGGCTGCCGCCAGCGATGCGCCCAATTGTGGTGGGCACAACCAGTCACCCGCCTTGAATTGGAACGCCGGCCCGGCGGGCACCCTCAGTTACGCCATTGTCATGCACGATCCTGACGGCCAAAAAGGCCAAGGCGTTGATCACTGGGTGCATTACGGCATCAAAGCCACGACTCATCAGATTGCCGCCGGTGTCGGCGCAAAATCCGCCCTGGAAGGCGTCGGTGGCACCAACAGCAAAGGCACCACCGGTTATGTCGGTCCTTGCCCGCCGGTCGGCGACAGCGCGCACCACTACATCATCCAGCTCTACGCCCTGGACCTGGCGCCGGAAGCTTTGCCCGCCGGCCTGACACGCGCGCAGCTACTGGAAAAAATCAAAGGCCATGTGCTGAAAAACAGCAGTGTGGTACGGCGTTATCACCGCTGAAGTTTTTTTCAGCGGCCTTAACCCGAATCTACCGGGCTGTCCGTCTCAGAGGATGAATGGATCAATTTCCTCCTGAGGTCAGCCCCCATGTCCCTCCCTCTGCATTTCCTCCGCCCGGCCGCCCAGGGTTTCGCCGCCGGGTTGCTGCTGGCCATTGCCGGTTGCGGCGTTTCGTCCAAGCCTGATTCCGCTTCGGTTCCGCCACCGGCTCAAGCTGCGCTGCCGGCTGAAGCATTGGTGCGCAACGAGGCTGTCATGGCGGACTCCACGATGGCCAAGCGCAGCGTGCGTCCGGCGCCGATGGCGAGCTATGCACTGATGTCCGCGGGCGAGGCATCTCCGAATGGATATCGGGATGAGCAGCGGGAGCAGTATCAAGCGTTGGCGGATAACCCGATTCACAGCGTGGCCGAAGCGCCTGTCTCGACCTTCAGCGCCGACGTCGACACCGGTGCTTATGCCAACGTCCGCCGCTTGCTCAATCAGGGGCGCCTGCCACCGGAAGGTGCGGTGCGACTGGAGGAAATGGTCAATTACTTTCCCTACGATTACGCATTGCCCACCGATGGCTCGCCTTTCGGCGTGACCACAGAGCTGGCGCCGTCGCCGTGGAGCCCGCATACCCGATTGCTTCGCATCGGCATCAAGGCCTCGGACCGCGCGGTGGCGGAACTGGCCCCGGCGAACCTGGTGTTTCTGGTGGACGTATCCGGCTCGATGGACCGACGCGAAGGTTTGCCGCTGGTCAAAAGCACCCTGAAGTTGCTGGTCGATCAATTGCGCGAGCAGGACCGGGTTTCATTAGTCGTCTATGCCGGTGATTCGCGTGTGGTGCTGGAGCCGACCTCCGGACGTGACAAAGCGAAGATTCGTACCGCCATTGATCAACTGACCGCAGGCGGCTCCACCGCCGGAGCGTCAGGCATCGAACTGGCTTATCAGATGGCGCAGCAGGCGTTTATTCCCAAGGGCATCAACCGCATCCTGCTGGCCACCGACGGTGACTTCAACGTCGGTATCAGCGACTTCGACAGCCTCAAGCAAATGGCTGTGGATAAACGCAAGACCGGCGTTTCCCTGACCACGTTGGGGTTTGGTGTGGATAACTACAATGAACACCTGATGGAGCAATTGGCCGATGCCGGCGATGGCAACTATGCCTATATCGATAACCTGCGCGAGGCGCGCAAGGTGCTGGTGGATCAACTCGGTTCGACCCTGGCGGTCGTGGCGAAGAACGTGAAGTTGCAAGTGGAGTTCAATCCGGCACAGGTCAGTGAATATCGGCTGTTGGGGTATGAGAATCGTGCGTTGAAGCGTGAGGATTTCGCTAACGACAAGGTTGATGCCGGTGAAGTGGGTGCAGGGCATACGGTGACTGCGTTGTACGAAATTGTACCCAAGGGTGAAAAGGGTTGGCTGGAGCCGCTGCGGTACGGCAATCCTGGGGCCGTTGTTTCCGAAAAGACCGGGGAACTGGCGATGTTGCGAGTGCGGTATCAGCTACCTGAGGGTGGGAGTAGTCGCTTGATCGAGCGGCCGATTGCGGGTGGTTTTGAAGGCAAAGCCAGTGACGACCTAAGATTTGCGGCGGCCGTGGCGGCGTTTTCCCAGCAGCTCAAGGACGGGCGTTATACCGGCGATTTCAGCCTGAAGGACACCGAGGCTTTGGCGCGCGGTGCGCGGGGCGAAGATCGATTTGGTCTGCGTGCAGAGTTCGTGCAGTTGGTGGAGTTGGCGCAAAGTCTGCGAACCACGACTGCATCCAATAGTGAGCCGCTTAAAGGAGGCTACAACTGAAATGTCAGCGCCTGAATCGAGCGACGAATCGCTACTGGCCCGTTATCGCGCAGGCGACGGGCCGGCGTTCGAGATTCTGTACGCCCGTCACCGCCAAGGGCTCTACCGATTCCTGCTTGGCCTGAGTGGCAAGTCCGAGCTGGCGGAAGAGGTTTACCAGGACACCTGGCTGAGCCTGATCCGCAGCACCAGTCAGCCACAAGGCAGGGCGAATTTTCGTACCTGGCTTTACCAGATTGCCCGCAACCGCCTGATCGATCACTGGCGCAAACACGGAATCCACTACCCCTTGCACGACAGCTATGACGAACAGATCCACGCGCTGAGCGATGACGCTACTGATCCCGAACAACTGCTGAGCCTGAGCCGAGACAACCAGCGCCTCGAAGCGGCCCTGCAAAACCTGCCCGCTGACCAGCGCGAAGTGTTCCTGCTGCGCGCTCACGGCGATCTCGACCTGCCGCAGATCGCCACCCTCACCGAAACACCGCTGGAAACCGTCAAAAGCCGCTTGCGCTACGCCCAGCAAAAACTGCGTCGGCTGCTGGCCGAGGAGGTATTGACATGACTGACGCCCGACCTACACCAGAAGACCAAGTGCTACAGCATTTTCGCGAGCATGCGAGCGGCGAACCACCGTCCCATCTCGACGCTTTCATCCTGGCCACAGCGCAACGCGAAGCCCCTGCACAGAAACCAGGTCTGTGGAAACGCTGGGTCCAGGCCTGCCAGAAACCCCGCTGGCAGGTCGCATTTGCCAGCCTCGTCGGTGTGGCCCTGATGCTTGCACTGGTGCAACGTACGGAGGAGCAACTGCCGAGCTACGACTTCGCCCCGGCCCCCAAAGCGTCTGCACCGGCCGCCAAAAAAGAAGCACCGTCATCGGCTGCGCGTTCTCTGGCTGCCCCGGCCGGCGCCATGTCCGCGCCAGAGCTTGCGGCCCCAATGGCCGATCTTGCTGCCCCAGCGCAGAGCGAATCGATCAGCGCTGAAATGGCTGACGAAGCGAAGGTCAGCAAACGCCCGGCGATAGCTCCGGCAAAGTTTATCGACGATCAATTAAGGGAAGTGATCCGCCTGCAAAAGGCTGGTCAGGCTCAAGCGGCCGCTGACCTGATGGCGACATTGCACAAACGCTTTCCCAAGGAAAATCTCACGGCCAGACTCAAGGATTTGCAGAAAAACTGAGAGGCAGAGCGGTCAGTCATTTGGCATCGACACCCGAAAGCGCGCACTATCGGCCTATAGCCGATGCGTTGGAGGTAGCCATGGCGAAAAAAATCGACCGCATCGCCCAAATGCTCAACTGCCCGGTGAAGGGGCAGGAATTACGGCGAGCGGTGACTGAGAGTCGTAAGGAGTTTCTGCTGGCGAAGCTGGCAGAAGAAGCGGTAGAGGAAGACGTTCTTGATGATGAAGTGATCGAGGATGAAGAGGATGATGAATACGACGAGTTTGATTGGACGACAGAATGAAAAAACCGCTTCGGCGGTTTTGTGTGCGCTCAGGCGGCCCGGTCTGAAAGTTACCGGGTTTCCTGTTGTGACTGTCAGATCAAGTCGAGTTTTCCACATCTTAGTGGCGATTTGTTTGTGAAATGCTGCGTAGTGCCTCAATACCCAAACCTTCACCCTCCGTTTCTTTCAGACTCCGGCGCTGCTCGGCATAGCGTTCATATTCCGCCCGCGCTTTTTCTTCAGCTTCCTGTTTACTGATCTTTCCCGCACCTTGCAGAACTTCACGACTGTTGAATTCCAGAAATTGGTCCAGCTTTTCCTGCCAGTCCCGTAGGAAAACCTGCTTGCGCATCAATGCCTGATCTTCTGCGAAATCCAGCCACATGGTGACGATGCGATTTAGCGCACTGATTTCTTCTTGATTAAGGTAATTCTTGGCGATTGTGACATCGCTTTTGCGCACCTCATCCCCTTTGAACCCCGTCAAACCCAAATTCAGCTTGGTAGCGTCAACGCGATGAGCAATCAACTCGGCTGCCGTCAGTCCGGTGCTGGCGAAATGCAGCTTATTTTGAATGATCTGGAAGAACGCGGTGGTCTCTTTGTTTGATGGCGCATAGTCCGCAGCCATCGCGAAGATATCCCTTACCCTTAAATACACCCGCCGCTCGCTGGCCCGAATATCGCGAATGCGTTCCAACATTTCGTCGAAATAATCGGGTACCAGTGAATGTCCTACAGGAGGATTTCTCAACCTTTCGTCATCCATCACGAAACCCTTGATCAGGTACTCCTGCAGAGTCTGCGTAGCCCACTGACGGAACTGGGTACCGCGTTTAGAGCGGACTCGGTAACCCACTGCGAGAATCAGCGGAAGGCTGAAGTATTTGACGTTGTAAGGTTTGTTGTCAGCGGCAGTTGTTCGGTAATACCGAACAACTGAATCTTCCACTAACTCGCCCTCCGCGAGGATGTGGCTGATGTGCTCGCTGATGGTGGCTTTGGCCTTACCATACAACTCGCAGATCATCGCTTGGGAAAGCCAAAGCGTATCGGCTCCGAAGCGACATTCAAGGCGGACCTGACCATCAGCGCTTTGAAACAGCAGCAGTTCGCCTTGGGGTGCAGAAGGAAGGTCGTTGTCTTTTTGATCAATCATCTGGGTGCTCCACAATCAGCCCCGGTTTGTCATTGAGATGGTTGGAACAGGGTCCACGCCGTTGACACAGTTGAACACTCGAGCCACAAATCCACCACCATCGGTAACTTGGGTGTCGTCAGTTTTTGTTTCAGACAAAACTGCTCTATTCATTTCATGACGCCCACAAAAAAGCCCCAGACCCTAAGATCTGAGGCTTTTTCGTTTCTACGTATGGTGCACCAGGCGGGATTCGAACCCACGACCACTGCCTTCGGAGGGCAGTACTCTATCCAGCTGAGCTACTGGTGCAATGCGGGCGCCATGATACTCATATGCGCTGCGGGCGTCCATGCTGCTGAATCGCCTGCGGTTTTCCAAAGCGTAACCTGTGATTGCTACGTTGATCAGAAAAATTAGGCAAATGCGGCGTTTTCGTTCTTTTTTTCGAACAGGCTATTGTCCTTTACCCCCTTTGATCCTAGGATTCGTTTGAGATTTCAAACGCTCTTGTCTGGGTGCTGAACCGCACGAGTTTCAATCAGTGCGCTATTTATGTGCTTCAGCCCGGTGAATGATTTCCCTGACGGCAGCCTATAAGGCGCCTTTCTACAATCATAATTCGCTCCGCGCTTGCCGCGGTGCTGTTAAGGAAAGCCGACATGCAGCTTAAAGACACCCAGTTGTTCCGCCAGCAAGCCTTTATCGATGGCGCTTGGGTTGATGCGGACAATGGTCAGACGATCAAGGTCAACAACCCGGCAACGGGCGAAATTCTGGGCACCGTGCCGAAAATGGGCGCTGCCGAAACCCGCCGTGCAATCGAAGCCGCTGACAAAGCGCTGCCGGCTTGGCGTGCACTGACCGCCAAGGACCGTGCGAACAAGCTGCGTCGCTGGTTCGAACTGATCATCGAGAACCAGGACGACCTGGCTCGCCTGATGACCCTCGAACAAGGCAAGCCATTGGCCGAAGCCAAGGGCGAAATCGTTTACGCCGCTTCCTTTATCGAGTGGTTCGCCGAAGAAGCCAAGCGCGTCTACGGTGATGTGATTCCGGGCCATCAGCCAGACAAGCGCCTGATCGTGATCAAGCAGCCAATCGGCGTGACCGCTGCAATCACCCCGTGGAACTTCCCGGCCGCGATGATCACCCGTAAAGCCGGCCCGGCCCTGGCCGCCGGTTGCACCATGGTGCTCAAGCCTGCTTCGCAAACTCCGTTTTCCGCATTCGCTTTGGCTGAACTGGCTCAGCGTGCCGGCATTCCAGCCGGTGTGTTCAGCGTGGTGTCCGGCAGTGCCGGCGACATCGGCAGCGAGCTGACCAGCAACCCGATCGTGCGCAAACTGTCCTTCACCGGCTCGACCGAAATCGGTCGTCAGCTGATGGCTGAATGCGCCAAGGACATCAAGAAAGTGTCCCTGGAATTGGGCGGCAACGCGCCGTTCATCGTGTTCGACGACGCGGACCTGGATAAGGCCGTCGAAGGCGCGATCATTTCCAAATACCGCAACAACGGCCAGACCTGCGTCTGCGCCAACCGTCTGTACATTCAGGATTCGGTCTACGACGCGTTCGCCGAGAAGCTGAAAGTGGCAGTCGCCAAACTCAAGATCGGTAACGGTCTGGAAGAAGGCACCACCACTGGCCCGCTGATCGACGAAAAAGCCGTGGCCAAGGTTCAAGAGCACATTGCTGACGCGATCAGCAAAGGCGCAACCGTTCTGGCGGGTGGCAAGGTCATGGAAGGCAACTTCTTCGAGCCGACCATCCTGACCAACGTGCCGAAGAACGCTGCCGTGGCCAAGGAAGAAACCTTCGGTCCATTGGCTCCACTGTTCCGCTTCAAAGATGAAGCCGAAGTGATCGCGATGTCCAACGACACCGAGTTCGGTTTGGCTTCGTACTTCTATGCTCGCGACCTGGGTCGTGTGTTCCGTGTGGCTGAAGCCCTGGAATACGGCATGGTCGGCGTCAACACCGGGTTGATCTCCAACGAAGTCGCGCCGTTCGGCGGCATCAAGGCGTCGGGCCTGGGCCGTGAAGGCTCCAAGTACGGCATCGAAGATTACCTGGAAATCAAATACCTCTGCCTGGGCATCTAAGCTCGAAGGGATAAGCCCGGCAAGGCATTGCTTCAAACGCAAAGGGCACGAGAGCGCTGTCCCTTTGCGTGCAACAAACGGAATTTTCTCTGTGGCCGGGAACGCTGTGGCAGTCGATCATCGCATGCTGCCGTAGTTGCCTCCCCGCCGCATTTTCCTTGAACCACGCCGCCCGATGAGCGGTGAATGAGGACTTTATGAGCAAGACTAACGCATCCCTGATGAAACGCCGCGAAGCCGCTGTACCACGCGGTGTTGGCCAGATTCACCCGATCTTCGCCGAGTCCGCGAAGAACGCCACCGTGACTGACGTTGAAGGTCGCGAGTTCATCGACTTCGCCGGCGGTATCGCCGTGCTGAACACCGGGCACGTGCACCCGAAAATCATCGCCGCCGTGACCGAGCAGCTGAACAAGCTGACCCACACGTGCTTCCAGGTGCTGGCTTACGAACCGTACGTAGAAGTGTGCGAAAAAATCAACGCCAAGGTGCCGGGTGATTTCGCCAAGAAAACCCTGCTGGTGACCACCGGCTCCGAAGCCGTAGAAAACTCCATCAAGATCGCACGTGCCGCCACTGGCCGTGCCGGCGTGATCGCGTTCACCGGCGCTTACCACGGCCGCACCATGATGACCCTGGGCCTGACCGGTAAAGTCGTGCCTTACTCGGCCGGCATGGGCCTGATGCCAGGCGGCATCTTCCGCGCGCTGTACCCGAACGAACTGCACGGTGTGAGCATCGACGATTCGATCGCCAGCATCGAGCGCATCTTCAAGAACGACGCCGAGCCGCGTGACATCGCTGCAATCATCATCGAGCCGGTTCAGGGCGAAGGCGGTTTCTACGTCGCGCCTAAAGAGTTCATGAAGCGTCTGCGCGCGTTGTGCGACCAGCACGGCATCCTGCTGATCGCTGACGAAGTACAAACCGGCGCTGGTCGTACCGGCACTTTCTTCGCCATGGAACAGATGGGCGTTGCTGCCGACCTGACCACCTTCGCCAAATCCATCGCTGGCGGCTTCCCGTTGGCGGGTGTTTGCGGAAAGGCCGAATACATGGACGCCATTGCTCCAGGCGGCCTGGGCGGCACTTACGCTGGTAGCCCAATCGCTTGCGCCGCGGCTCTGGCCGTGATGGAAGTGTTCGAAGAAGAGCACCTGCTGGACCGCTGCAAAGCTGTCGGCGAGCGTCTGGTCACTGGCTTGAAAGCCATTCAGGCCAAGTACCCGGTGATCGGCGAAGTCCGTGCCCTGGGTGCGATGATCGCGGTTGAGCTGTTCGTCGACGGCGACAGCCACAAGCCGAACGCTCCAGCGGTAGCCGCCGTTGTGGCCAAGGCTCGCGACAAGGGGCTGATCCTGCTGTCCTGTGGCACTTACGGCAACGTTCTGCGCGTTCTGGTACCGCTGACTTCGCCGGACGAGCAACTGGACAAAGGTCTGGCGATCATCGAAGAGTGCTTCTCCGAGCTGTGATCTCCAAGCTCTGACCGATTTGTGAACTGATCGACAAAAAACCCGCTTCGGCGGGTTTTTTTGTGTCCCTGGAACCCATCGATGGCAAATGCGCTGTATCGAATGGCCAGCATTGACTAAGGTGCAAGCACTACTTTGGAGTGTGTAAATGACTGCTGTGGTGTTACCCGCTGCTCCGCGTGTGCTGATTGCCGAGGCCGACCCCTGGTCCCGCGACCTGCTCAAGCAGGTGTTGTTGAATGTGCGCTGCGACGCACGGCTGGATCTGTGTGCCGATGGTCAGGAAGCGCTGCACCTCTTGGCGGAAAATCCTTACGACCTGGTGATCGTCGACTGGGAGTTGCCCGGCGTCGATGGTTTGAATGTCTTGCGCAATGTCCGTCAACGCAAACGTAATCCACCACTGCCGTTCATTCTGATGAGCAGCCGCAACGACAGCGCCAGTGTGCGCGAAGTCTTGCCCCTGGCGCCTGCGGCGTACCTGACCAAACCCCTGAACATGGAAAGCCTGACCCACCGCCTGCAGGACTTGCTGCTGAACGCCGGTGAAGAGCTGTCTTGCGAAACGCCTTCGCTGTCGCCAGGCACGACGTTGGCGGTTTACCTGGAGCGTCGACGTGAGCTGGCCGACGGTGCACCACTGATGACCGACGTACAGTTGGCGGTCAAACGCAGCCTCAATCCCAATGGCCTCGACCTGAAACTGCTGCATGACGAGATCCGTACCGATCCGCAAGTCACCGCTGTGCTGATTTCTGCCGCCAACAGCGCGGCCCAGCACCATGGCGCCGCCGTACAAACCCTGTCCCAGGCGCTGCATCGCCTCGGCACCGGGCAAAGCATGAACCTGATTCTGGGGCTGGCCCTCAAGCGCAGTGCCCGCCTCAGCGATCCGCTTCTGGCCGACTATGCCGAGCGCTATTGGGAGTTGTCGCTGCGCACCGCCGAGTATGGCCGGACCCTGGCGCGCTTGCTGGATCTGGATCAAGAGCGCTGTTATTGCGCCGGTATGCTGCATCGCCTCGGTGACCTGGCGCTGTTGCGGTGTTTGCAGGAATGGAAGCAGGCCGGTGGTGAGCTGGATGAATGGGAGGAGGTTGGCGAGGCGCTGGCCGAATTCGGCGCGGCTTATGGTTCAGCGCTTCGCACTCGCTGGCGCCTGCCGCTGGAGCTGCGAGAGCTGATTGCGGCGGTCTACCAGCTCGGTGGCGGGGTTTACTCCCGCGAAGCGCTGGTGATGAACATGGCTGCGCAACTGGCGCGGCTGACCGAGCATGAGGGCATTGAGGACCTGGCGAAGAGCCGGACGGCGCGGTTGCTCAAGATCGGGTTGCCGGAATTGATGCGTTTGCGCAAGAAATAGATCCAAAAACCTAGCCGGAGATGATGCGGTTCTTGCCCTGGCGTTTGGCTTTGTACATTGCCGCATCCGCGCGGGCAAACAGGCTGTCGACGCTTTCGTCCTCGGCGGTGAGGCTGGTCAGGCCCTGGCTGACGGTGATGCCGAAGGTCTGGTCGCCATGGCTGAAACTCAATCGCTGAATCTCCCGTTGCAGGCGCTCAGCCACTTGCATGGCCATGTCTGGCGCACAGCCGGGAAACACTGCTGCGAATTCCTCACCGCCAACTCGCCCGAACACATCACCTCGACGCAACGTCGCGCGACCGCTCTCGGCGATTCGTTGCAGCACGTTGTCGCCTTCCTGGTGGCCGTAGGAATCGTTGATCACTTTGAAGTCATCGATGTCCAGCAGCAGGAATGCCAGTGGTGTGCCTTGGTGCCGTGCCTGTTCGAATTCACGGTGGGCGCAGTCGAAGAAGTGTCGGCGGTTGCTGCTCTGGGTCAGCACGTCGGTGGTGGCCAAGCGTTGCAGCTCGGTTTCCATCTGCTTCTTGTCAGTAATGTCTTCGGCAATGCCGACGATGATCACCGGTTGCCCCGGTTCGGCTTGACGGTTGATGAAGCACTTGTCACTGAGCCAGCGGATCTGGCCGTCGGCGGCAATGATTCGGTATTCGCGGTCTTCATCGGCGCCTTTGACCAGTACTTCGGCCAGGCTGCGTTCGGCATAGTCCAGATCGTCGGGGTAAATGCTGTCGCGCCATTGGTTGTAGTCGGACAGCAACAAGCCTGCGGAGCGGCCGAAAATCCGTTCATACGCGGGGCTGACATACAGCACCCGACGGGATTCCCAGTCGAAGGCCCAAAGCACCGCGTTGACGCTCACCAGCAGAGCGCTGAACAGCTGCTCGCGTTCGCTCAGGCGCGCCACTTCGCCTTGTGCATGCATCAGCGCCAGCAAGGTTTGCGCGGCCTCGGGCCACTGCGGGAGGGATGAGTCTTGTAGGCTTTTATTGACCATCGACACAAAATCTCAAAGGGCGTGTGCCGCTCGAGGTTCGAAAGCGGCCAATACGCGGGCCTTTTATCAATTTTTTCCGGTGCCACAAGCAGGCACGTCACGCTGTGGTTGGAGGAAATAATTGATAACAGGTCCCTGCCCGCCTGGATGGCGAAGTGTCTTTGAGATAGGGGATTTGGAGCTAAGTTCCGAAGGGTGCGCCCACGAACGGGGCGCACCGATCAACGGCGTCAGACAGCGGCGGGGCGCAGGGAGTAGGTTTTCAACTGATCGGCAAAGTCGCGCAGGGATTGAATCCCGCTGGCTTCGGCTTCGTGTATCCAATCCTTGATGGCGGCCAGCATGTCGTGACCATTTGAGCTGGTCTTGACCCAGATCTGCTGCAAGGCCAGGCGTTTCTCGTAAATTACCTTCAGCGCCTGACTGTGCTCGAGCATGGTCTGGATGCGAATGTGGTGTTTGTCATCCAGTAGGCTGGTTTCCCGCGAGAGCAGGCGCTTGGCACGGTGGAACTGGTGACGGACCGAGTGATCGACCTTTTCCAGCTCTTGTTTGACCAGCGGTGCGATCACCAATTTGCGGTACTGGGCCATGATCTGGAAGCGGTTGTTGAGGATCGCCATGGCGGTGTCCATGTCCAGGTTGCCTTTGCCTTCGACCCGGTGAGCGATTGGCGCAACCCGCTGAACCTTGGCCAGACGCAGGAAGCTGAAGACCTGGATCCAGGCCCAGCCGAGATCGAATTCCCACTTCTTCACCGACAGTTTTGCCGAATTAGGGTAGGTGTGATGGTTGTTATGCAGTTCTTCGCCGCCGATCAGGATGCCCCAGGGCACCAGATTGGTCGCCGCATCGCGGCATTCGAAGTTGCGGTAGCCGATAGCATGGCCAAGCCCATTGACCACGCCGGCAGCCCACACCGGGATCCACATCATCTGGATCGCCCAGATGGTGATGCCGATGGTGCCGAACAGCAGCAGGTCGATGATGCCCATGATCGCCACGCCCAGCAGCGGAAAACGGCTGTACAGGTTGCGTTCGATCCAGTCTTCGGGGCAGTTCTTGCCGTAGATGCGCAGGGTCTCGGGGTTTTCCGCCTCGGCACGGTACAGCTCGGCGCCTTTGCGCAGAACCGTGGACAGGCCTTTTATGACCGGGCTGTGCGGGTCATCGACGGTTTCGCATTTGGCGTGGTGCTTGCGGTGGATAGCGGTCCACTCACGAGTGTTCTGTGCTGTGGTCAGCCACAGCCAGAAGCGGAAGAAATGTTTCAGGCCGGCATTGAGCTCAAGCGAGCGATGGGCTGAATAACGATGCAGATAGACCGTGACGCCAATAATCGTCACGTGGGTCATCAGCAGGGTGACTGCCACCAGTGACCAGGGCGACAAGCCGAGAAAACCTTCGTACCACATAGGCTATTGGGCCCTCGATAAAGAAAAAAACAGCCGTTGCATTATCACTAAGCTCACAGATAAAACCAGTCGCCCTTTCAGATAAGAGTGGCTGGATGTTTCTTTAAACTATAATTCCATCCTTTTTGAAGGGACATGGACAGCCGAATGTCTGCTACCTATCGCGATGCTTTGCGCGCAGCACTGCTTTACCTTCTGGTTTCCGTAGCTTGGCTGCAGTTCAGTGGCCATTTATTGAACAGTTTCTTCGATAGTTCTGCAGCGCTAATGCGCTGGCAACTGATCAACGGTTATGCCTGGGTTGTGTTCAGCACCGGGTTGATTTTCCTAGCTCGGGCGCGATTGTTCCGTTGCCTGGGGATCGGCGCAAAATTGCGTGAGCGCAATGAAGACCACGAGCGTTTGCGTCAGGCGGCCGCGGTGTTCGATTGCACGCGTGAAGGGGTGCTGGTCACCGACAACAAAGGGTTGATCGTCCATGTAAACCGGGCCTTCATGGCAATCACCGGCTATCAGAGCGAGGAGGTGCTCGGCCAGCGCCCCAGCCTGTTCAAGTCTGGTCATCATCCGCCGGCTTTCTACCAGGCGATGTTCGCGACACTCAACAGCATGGGCGAGTGGAGTGGGGAAATCTGGAACCGCCGCAAAAGCGGCGAGATCTACCCGCAGTGGCAGACCATCCGCGTCATTGACGACGAGAGGGGGCGGCGCAGCCATTACGTGGCAGTGTTTTCCGACATTAGCGCAATCAAGAACTCCGAACATGAACTGACGCATCTGGCTCACTACGATCCGCTGACCGACCTCCCCAACCGCTTGCTGTTCACCGACCGCACCGAGCAGGCCCTGGCTGCAGCGCAGATTCACAAGCGCGGCTGCGCGTTACTGATGATCGATCTTGATCACTTCAAGATGATCAACGACAGCCTAGGGCATAGCGTGGGGGACCAGTTGCTCAAGGGCGTTGCCGAGCGTTTGAATGCGATGGTCGGTCCGGGAATCACGCTGGCGCGCCTTGGCGGTGACGAGTTCGCCGTGCTGGCTGAAAGCTGTCCGCAAATGGTGTACGCGGCGGCGCTGGCTCAGCAGATCATCGATGGCCTTAAAGAGCCGTTCCAGATCGACGGGCATCAGTTGTTCGTCAATATCAGCGTCGGCATCAGCCTATTCCCCGACGACGCCTTGAGCTCCGAGCAGCTGTTGCGCAATTCCGACTCGGCGCTGTTCAAGGCCAAGAGTGCTGGCCGTAACGGCTACGCCCTCTATACCGAAGAATTGACCGTCCATGCCCAGCAACGGGTCGAGACGGCATTCGAATTGCGCCGTGCGCTGGAGCAGCAGGAGTTGCGGGTTTATTACCAGCCGGTTCACGACCTCAAGACCAGCCGCCTGATCGGCGTCGAGGCATTGGTGCGCTGGGAGCATCCACGGCGAGGGTTGGTGTCGCCGGCAGAATTCATTCCCATTGCCGAGCGCACCGGTCTGATCGCCGAAATTGATGCCTGGGTTATGCGCCAGGCGTGTGAGCAGATGTGCCAGTGGCAGCAGGCCGGGGTGGTGTTGTCGTTTGTCGCGGTGAATGTTTCTTCTCGATTGTTTGCCCGCCGTGAGCTGTTTGGGCAGGTGGCGAAGGTGCTGAACGAAACCGGGCTGGATCCTGCCTGTCTGGAGCTGGAAGTCACCGAGAGTGCTGTGATGGATGACCCGGAAGTCGGGCTGGAGCAGATGCACAGGTTGCGTGAATTAGGAGTTCGGCTGGCCATCGATGACTTCGGTACAGGCCATTCGTCGTTGCTGCGCCTAAAACGGATGCCGGTACAGAAACTCAAGATCGATCAGGGCTTCGTTGCCGGGTTGCCGTGGGATGAAGATGACGCGGCGATTGTGCGGGTGATCATTGCGCTGGCCCAGAGCATGGAGATGCAGGTTCATGCCGAGGGGATCGAGCAGGTCGAGCAGGCGGGTTTCCTGCTCGAACACGGCTGCGATCTGGGGCAGGGCTACTGGTTTGGGCGGCCGGTGCCGGCCGGGCAGTTGGAGTGGGATCGTGTTCCACAGATTCTCCAGCACTGATCGTTCCCACGCAGAGCGTGGAAATGCTCAGCATTCTGGTTATATAAACATTCTTAAATAGTCTTTTTAAGAATATCCGCACGTCACTACTATTGCTCTCACGCCGCAAGCAGTCTCGCCACTGCCAGGCAACCTCTAGTTGAAGGAGCAGCACCATGAGCGCATCCCTGCGTAGCGTTGACGGCCAGGACGAAGCAACCATTTTGCGTGAGATCCAGAGCGCCCTGCGCGATCTGCGTTTTGGCGCAGTGGAAATCACCGTGCACAACGCCCAGGTGGTCCAGATCGAACGCAAAGAGAAATTCCGGTTGCAGAATCCAAGCAACAAACCGAGTTAGAAAACCGGCAACCCGATTCCAGCACACCATAAGAAAAAGCCAACACAATCAGAATTCCAGGAGCTTTCACCATGTCGTCGATTCGTCATTTCGCTTTGGCCGCCCTGGCCAGTGCCCTTTTTGCGGGTTCCGCGGTTGCCAAGGATTACGAACTGCTCAACGTGTCGTACGACCCGACTCGCGAGCTGTATCAGGACTACAACGCCGAATTCGTCAAGTTCTGGCAGAAAGACCACGCCGGCGACAGCGTGAAAATCCAGCAGTCCCACGGTGGATCAGGCAAGCAGGGCCGGGCAGTGATCGACGGTCTGCGTGCCGACGTGGTGACCCTGGCCTTGGCCGGTGACATCGACGAAATCGCCAAACTCGGCAAGACCCTGCCGGCGGATTGGCAGAAGCGTCTGCCGGAAGCGAGCACGCCTTACACCTCGACCATCGTGTTCCTGGTGCGCAAGGGCAACCCTAAAGGCATCAAGGACTGGGGCGACCTGACCAAAAACGGCGTGGAAGTCATCACCCCGAACCCGAAAACCTCCGGCGGCGCACGCTGGAACTTCCTCGCGGCGTGGGCCTATGGCCTGAAAGCCAATGGCGGTGACGAAGCGAAAGCCAAGGAATACGTGCAAACCCTGTTCAAACACGTTCCTGTGTTGGACACCGGTGCTCGCGGTTCGACAATCACCTTCGTCAACAACGGTCAGGGCGACGTGTTGCTGGCCTGGGAAAACGAAGCCTTCCTGGCCCTGAAAGAAGACGGTGGCGCTGACAAGTTCGACATTGTCGTGCCTTCGCTGTCGATCCTCGCCGAACCTCCGGTAGCCGTGGTCGACAAGAACGCCGAGAAAAAGGGCAACACCGAGATCGCCGAAGCGTACCTCAAGCACCTGTACAGCCCGGCCGGCCAGGAAATCGCGGCAAAAAACTTCTATCGTCCACGTGACAAGGATATTGCCGCCAAGTACGCCAAACAGTTCCCGACACTGGACCTGGTGACCATCGACAAGGACTTCGGCGGCTGGAAAACCGCTCAACCGAAATTCTTCAACGACGGTGGCGTGTTCGACCAGATTTATCAGGCGCAATAACCTGAAATAAGCCATAAACGAGCCTCGAATTCCGATTCGAGGCTTTGCGCGTTCTCAACCAAGGACTTTTATGTCGCGTCGTATCTCCCCCGTCATACCCGGCTTCGGGCTGACGCTGGGCTACACCTTGGTGTACCTCAGCCTGATTGTGCTCATTCCACTGGCGGCGATGTTCGTGCATGCCGCCCAACTCACCTGGGATCAGTTCTGGGCGATCATCTCGGCACCACGGGTGCTGGCGGCGTTGAAGCTCAGCTTCGGCACCGCGTTCTATGCCGCGATCATCAACGGCATCATCGGCACGCTGCTGGCTTGGGTGCTGGTGCGCTACACGTTCCCGGGTCGCAAGATCATCGATGCGATGATCGACCTGCCGTTCGCGCTGCCCACTGCCGTGGCCGGTATCGCACTCACCGCGCTGTACGCTCCTAACGGTTTGGTCGGTCAATTCGCGGCGGACCTGGGTTTCAAGATCGCGTATACCCCCCTCGGCATCACGCTCGCACTGACGTTCGTTACACTTCCATTCGTGGTACGTACAGTACAGCCAGTACTGGCCGATATCCCACGTGAAGTTGAAGAAGCAGCCGCGTGCCTTGGTGCGAAACCCTTGCAGGTTTTCCGCCATATTCTGGTGCCCGCGCTGCTGCCAGCCTGGCTGACCGGTTTCGCGTTGGCCTTTGCCCGCGGAGTCGGCGAGTACGGTTCGGTGATTTTCATTGCCGGCAACATGCCGATGAAAACCGAGATCCTGCCGCTGCTGATCATGGTCAAACTCGACCAGTACGATTACACCGGCGCCACGTCCATTGGTGTGTTGATGCTGGTGGTTTCTTTCGTCCTGTTGCTGCTGATCAACTTGCTGCAGCGGCGCATCGAAACCCCATAAGGAGGCGCGAAAATGTCCCAATCGTCTATTAGCGCCGCTTCCTCGGCCAACGCTGCCCGCCGTGGCAGTGCCACTTCTCGGCGAATCCTGATCAGCCTTGGCTGGCTGATTTTTGCGTTGTTTCTGTTTTTACCGCTGTTCATCGTGGTGTCCCAAGGCCTGAAAAATGGCCTCGGTGCGTTCTTCACCGCGATCTTTGAGCCCGACGCTTTGTCGGCTCTGAAACTCACGGTGATTGCCGTGCTGATTTCAGTGCCGCTGAACCTGGTGTTCGGTGTCAGCGCTGCATGGTGCGTGAGCAAGTACTCGTTCCGTGGCAAAAGTATGCTGGTCACTCTGATCGACTTGCCGTTTTCGGTGTCGCCGGTAATCGCTGGTCTGGTCTACGTGCTGATGTTCGGTGCTCAGGGCCTGTTTGGTCCGTGGTTGCAGGACCATGACATCCAGATCGTCTTCGCGTTGCCGGGCATCGTGCTGGCGACGATCTTCGTCACCGTGCCGTTCGTGGCGCGCGAGCTGATCCCGCTGATGCAGGAACAAGGCACGCAGGAAGAAGAGGCCGCGCGCTTGCTCGGGGCCAATGGCTGGCAGATGTTCTGGCACGTCACCGTTCCCAACATCAAATGGGGTCTGATCTACGGCGTGGTGCTGTGTACGGCGCGGGCCATGGGTGAGTTCGGTGCGGTGTCGGTGGTTTCCGGGCACATTCGCGGGGTGACCAACACCCTGCCGCTGCACGTCGAGATCCTCTACAACGAATACAACCACGTGGCCGCGTTCGCCGTGGCGAGCCTGTTGCTGATCCTGGCGCTCTTCATCCTGCTGCTAAAGCAGTGGAGCGAAAACCGTATTAACCGCCTGCGCGCCAGCGCCGCGGAGGAATAAGTCATGTCGATCGAAGTGCGTAACGTCAGCAAGAATTTTCACGCGTTCAAGGCGCTGGACAACATCAGCCTGGACATTCAAAGCGGCGAACTCGTGGCGCTGCTTGGCCCGTCTGGCTGCGGCAAGACCACCCTGCTGCGGATCATCGCCGGTCTGGAAACCCCGGATAAGGGAAACATCGTGTTCCACGGTGAAGACGTCTCCGGCCATGATGTGCGTGATCGCAACGTCGGTTTCGTGTTCCAGCACTACGCGCTGTTCCGCCACATGACCGTGTTCGACAACGTCGCGTTCGGTCTGCGCATGAAGCCGAAAAACCAGCGCCCGAGCGAAAGCCAGATCGCGGTGAAAGTCCACGAGCTACTGAACATGGTGCAACTGGATTGGCTGTCGGATCGCTACCCGGAACAACTCTCTGGCGGTCAGCGTCAACGTATTGCCTTGGCTCGTGCCTTGGCGGTTGAACCGAAAGTCCTGCTGCTCGACGAACCCTTCGGCGCCCTCGACGCCAAGGTCCGTAAAGAACTGCGTCGCTGGTTGGCGCGGCTGCACGAAGACATCAACCTGACCTCGGTGTTCGTGACTCACGACCAGGAAGAAGCGATGGAAGTCGCCGACCGCATCGTGGTGATGAACAAGGGCGTGATCGAGCAGATCGGCTCACCGGGCGACGTCTACGAAAACCCGGCCAGCGATTTCGTTTATCACTTCCTGGGTGACTCGAACCGGTTGCATCTGGGTGAAGACAACCATGTGCTGTTCCGTCCGCACGAAGTGTCGCTGTCGCGTCATGAGCTGGAAGATCACCACGCGGCCGAGGTGCGGGATATTCGTCCGTTGGGCGCGACGACACGGGTGACGTTGAAGGTCGAAGGCCAGAGCGAATTGATCGAAGCTGAAGTGGTGAAAGATCACGACAGCCTGATCGGGTTGGCGAAGGGTGAAACCTTGTTCTTCAAACCCAAGGTCTGGCAGAAGCTCGCCAACATCTAAAGCAAAAGCATCGTCGGAACGCCGCCCGGAGCCGGCTCGCTCCCACAGGGGTTCTATGCACACCATAGATCCAATGTGGGAGCGAGCCTGCTCGCGATGACGTCTTACGCCGCAGCGTTTTTCTGACGAAGACGCACCACCCCCACCCGCGCCTCGATCTGC
This sequence comes from Pseudomonas svalbardensis, assembly GCF_030053115.1. Taxonomy (NCBI): domain Bacteria; kingdom Pseudomonadati; phylum Pseudomonadota; class Gammaproteobacteria; order Pseudomonadales; family Pseudomonadaceae; genus Pseudomonas; species Pseudomonas svalbardensis. Next base: position 210,478 of record NZ_CP125619.1, read on the forward strand.
TCTTTCAGGTCATGCCGCAACCCCAGCAAAAACGCCAGCTCAACCACCACAAACAACGGCCCGACAATCAACCCCGTCACATCATCGACAAACGCCGGTTTGCGTCCTTCGTAGTGATGACCGACAAACTGAATCGCCCAACCCACCACAAACATCCCGATGCCGCTCGCCAGCCAGACCAGCGTGCTTTGCTGCGCGAGCACATGACCCAGCCAAACACAAAGACCCAGCAACACGGTCATCAGCACGCCCAGCCGAAACTCCAGTCGCAGATAAAACCACGCCGAAGCCAGCGCCAAAAGCACTGCCGGTGACACCCAAACCCCGGCCAGCGGCCACTCGGGCCGTGACAGCAGCACCGCAACGGCGACAACGATCAGCGGAATACCGATAAAGTGGCTGGCAATATTGCGCGGGTCACGGTGGTAGGCAGCGTATTGACTGAGATGGTCGACGAGGCTTTTCATTGTTATTCCTCCTGTTGGGTGATGGATCATGCCCCGGGTCCACATTTCGCTCTGTCAGGCAGGCGACAATCTCTAGGAGTTTTCATGGATATGCAGGTCTGGCGTCCACGCCTGATGAGCGGCCAGTGGTTCAGCCATTTACCTGTTTCCTTACAGGATAGTCTGCTGTCTGCCGCCCGCGTGCGGCGGTTGTCGCCGGGCCAGCGGCTGTTCAAGCGCGGCGATCCACCGTGCGGGCTGTACGCGGTGCTCGAAGGTTCGGTGCGGATCGGCGCAGTGAGCGAGCAGGGCAAGGAGGCGCTGTTGAGCCTGGTGGAGTCGCCCCACTGGTTCGGCGAAATCTGTCTGTTTGATGGTCAGCCGCGCACCCACGATGCGTACGGTGCCGATCAATGCGTCCTGCTGCACATCCCGCAAACGGTGTTGTTAAAGCTGCTTGACGATCAACCGCTGCATTGGCGGCAACTGGCGCTGCTGATGAGCCACAAACTGCGCCTGACCTTCATCAACCTTGAACAGCTGAGCCTGATGCCAGCCCCGGCGCGCCTGGCCCATCGCCTGCTGATGATTGCCGAGGGCTATGGCGAAATCGATCCACCGCGCCGGGTCCTGCAACTGCCCCAGAAGCAACTGGCGTCGATGCTGTCGCTGTCGCGCCAGACCACCAACCAGATTCTCAAGGACTTGCAGGGGCGGGGGATTGTGAATCTCAAGTACGGCGAGATCGAGATTCTGGATGCGCAACGATTGCGGATGTTGGCGATTATCTAAAACCCGGTGTTAGTGGTGGGCTTTGGACGCGAAGGCGCCTAGCCTGTGATGACGACAATCGAGGTGTGCCATGCGTGTGCTGTTAGTGGAAGACGAACCTGAGACCGCCAAAGTCCTGGCCAAGGGCCTGAGCGAGGCAAGTTATTCGGTGGATGTGGCGGTCAACGGAATGGACGGCCGGCGCTTTATCGAGTCCGGCAAATACGAGCTGATCATCCTCGACGTGATGCTGCCCGGGCTCAATGGATGGCAGTTGCTGCAGCAGATCCGCAAACTCGGCGAGACGCCGGTGCTGTTCCTGACCACCAAGGACGGCATCGAGGATCGCCTGCGCGATCTCGAGTTGCATGAGGATGATTACCTGCTCAAGCCGTTTGCCGTGAGTGAACTGGTGAAGCGAGTGCGCAAGTTGTTGCGGCGGGATCAGGGGCGCTGAGACCGGGTCCGATCAATCTATGAGCTAGACTTCGACTTAGTTATGCATTAAATACAATGCAAATAGGTTATTTCAGTAAATATGCACTGTATATGATGCAGGTGGGTGGGATGGAATACCTCGGCGAATTGATCAGGTTGCTGCGCAAAGAGCGAAAGATGTCTCAACAAGACCTGGCAAAGCAGTACGGCATGAGCCGTTCCACGATTTCGGGTATCGAGAACAACACCATTTCCGAAATTGGCCTGCGCAAGGTTGAAGCGATCCTCAATGGCTTCGGGTACGAACTGACGGCCGTGCCGCGGCGGTCGACGCGTCCTACACTGGAGACCCTCAAAAAGGTCAACTTCCATGGGTGAGCAGCAGGAAAAGGACAGGCTGCACATCAGTGTTTCCGGCACAACGGTCGGAACCCTCGGCCGTGGTCAGTCGCGCATTGATTCAGTGTTTGCCTACGCCGAAGGCGCGCTAGAAGAAAATGCCGTCTCATTGACCATGCCCGCTCGCCTCGAGAGCTACACGTGGGAGCGAGGTGTCCCGCCGGTTTTTGAAATGAATCTACCGGAAGGTTCTCTGCGCGATGAGTTGACTCGTCGCTTCAGCAAAGCGATTCGAGGGTTTGACGACTTCGCGATGCTGGCGATCGTCGGCCCGCACCAGCTTGGGCGAGTGGGGATTGCAAACGCGCAAGAGGTGAGTGACCGGCTTCCAGAAACCAGCCTTGCAGATCTGCTGGTTTATGACGGTGCGCAAGGTTTGTTCGAAGATCTGCTGCACACCTATGGCCAATATTCGGGCGTTTCCGGTGTGCAGCCGAAGGTGCTTATCCGTGACAGTGCGACAACTGTCGACCGATTGACCCATCGAGGGGCAACGCATCTGGTCAAATCGTTTCGGCCTGAGGAATACCCTGAACTCGCTGCCAACGAATACTTCTGCATGAGGGCTGCGCTGCATTCGGGTCTTGAAGTGCCGGTTTTCGAACTGAGCGATCACGGTAAATTTCTGGTCGTCGAACGTTTCGATCTGAATGAAAGAGGTTATCTGGGCTTTGAGGATTTCTGCGTGCTCAATGCCTGGCCTTCGAAGGCCAAGTACGATGGTTCGTACGAAGGCGCCGTGAGGCAGATCAAGGAGTTTGTCTCCCCGCCGTTGCTCAACGACGCCCTTGAGTCTTTTTTCACAATAGTGGCGTTGTCATCCGCTCTGAAGAATGGCGATGCTCACCTCAAGAACTTCGGTGTGCTGTACGAACATTGCGGGGCTGATGCGCAAATCAGACTGGCTCCGGCCTATGACATCGTCACGACTTCGGTCTACATCAAGGCAGACAGTATGGCGTTGCTGTTAGGCGGATCAAAGGCGTGGCCCAAATACAAAATGCTGATGCGTTTTGGTCGGTCGGCTTGCAACCTGACCGAGGGACGGTGCAATGAACTGCTGCAGCAAGTCGCTCATGGAATGGAGGTCGCGAAGGCGGAAATGGTTGATTACATCAGGGAAAATGGCGCCTTTGCCATGGTTGGCGAAGCGATGATCGAGCAGTGGAAATCAGGTGTAGTACGCAGCTTGGTCAAAAGCTGATCACCGCAACCCATCCCGAAATTGCCCCGGTGTCATCCCGGTCCAGCGCTTGAAGGCGCGGCTGAAGCTGCTCGTGTCCGCAAATCCCAGCAGATAGCTGATCTCGCTCAATGAGCATTGCGGATCGCGCAGATGCAGCAGCGCCAGGTTCTCGCGACTCTCGTTGAGCAGCGTATCGAACCGGTAACCCTCGTCCGCCAGATGCCGTTGCAGGCTGCGCAAACTCAGGTGCAAGGCCTGGGCGATGTGTTCGGCGCTGGGCTCACCTTCCGGCAATTGCTCCTCAATGGCGTCGCGAACCTTGCGTTCCCAGGTCAGGGGTTTGAGTTGGGCGAGGGTGCGTTTGAGCACGGCTTCGTTGTGCTCGGCCAGTTCCGGGTTGGCGTCGTCCAGGTGGCTGTCGAAGTCCACGACGGCGAATTCCAGTCGGTCTTCATCGGCGGCGAAATACACCGGTGAGCGGAAGACTTTGTGCCATTGATGCGGGTCCGCCGGCTCCGGGCGGCGCAGGTACACCGCCAGCGGGGCGTAATCGCGGCCCAGGCGATTGCGGCAGGTGCGTACGTAAATCGCCGTGAAGGCGTCGATGGCTTCGAAGGCCGGGGCCGGATTGCCTGGCGGGATCTTCAGGCGGAAGCGGTAGCGGTCCTCGGCGCGAGTCAGTTCCAGATCCAGGGCATCGCTGACCACCTGGTGATAACGCACGATGCGCTCGAACACTTCTCGCAGACTACCACTGGCCACCAGCGCATAACCGAGCGCGTGAAACGTGGTGGGGCTGACGAAGCGCGATACCCGCAAACCAATCGCCGGATCACCGCTGACCTGTACCGCGATTTCCCACAGGCGCGTGGTGCCGGACAACGGGTAACGGGCGTTCGGGTCGTCCATCAGTTGCGGGTCGAGCCCCGCCTGTTGGCACAGGGCGGTGCTGTCGAGGCCCAGCGCATCGAGTTGCTTGCGCAGGGCGCGGGTCCAGCTGGCGAGGGAGGTCGGTTCAGTCATGCTGATTGGCGCTTCCGGTCAACAGGTTGGCGTTCACGGCTACCGCTTTGCGAGGGTTCACAAGGCAGGATGCGAACATCAATAACCAGAGGATGGAAGCATGCACGGTACTTCTGCAAGTCCCCAGCGACTGAATGCAGCTCAGCGATCAGCGCATATTCGCCAAGTGGTGCTGGCCAAGGGGGTCGAACTGCGTCAGCGCTACCCGATTCTCAACCATCAGGACGCCCTGGGCGCGGGCATTCTGGCCTTCGCGCTGGTCGGCATGATTGGCTCGGCAACGCTCTACATGACCGGGCACATAGCGTGGTGGGCATGCCTGTTGCTCAACGCATTTTTTGCCTCGCTGACTCACGAGCTGGAACACGACCTGATTCATAGCATGTACTTCCGCAAACAGCTCGTACCGCACAACCTGATGATGGTACTGGTGTGGCTGGCGCGGCCGAGCACGATCAATCCGTGGATTCGCCGGCATCTGCACCTCAATCACCACAAAGTCTCCGGCACGCAAGCCGACCTGGAAGAGCGCGCCATCACCAACGGCGAACCCTGGGGTTTCGCGCGGCTGTTGATGGTCGGCGACAACGTGATGTCAGCGTTCATCCGTATGCTGCGGGCCAAGACCTGGGCTCACAAGATCAGCATCATCAAGCGCACCCTGAGGGTCTACGCACCACTCGCGCTGGTGCATTGGGGGGCTTGGTACATGTTTCTCGGCTTTCACGCGGCGAACGGCATCGCTCATCTGCTGGGTACGCCTATCGAATGGTCGGCAACTACTTTGTCGGTGATGCAGGTCATCGATATCGCTGCCGTGGTGATCATCGGCCCGAACGTGTTGCGTACCTTTTGCCTGCATTTCGTCAGCTCGAACATGCACTACTACGGTGACGTGGAGCCGGGCAATGTAATCCAGCAGACCCAGGTGCTGAACCCGTGGTGGATGTGGCCGTTGCAAGCGTTCTGCTTCAACTTCGGCAGCACTCACGGGATTCATCATTTTGTAGTGAAGGAACCGTTTTACATCCGTCAGATGACCGTGCCGGTGGCGCATAAAGTGATGCGCGAGATGGGCGTGCGGTTCAATGATTTCGGGACGTTTGGGCGGGCGAATCGATTTGTGCGCAAGGAAACAACAGAGGCGCAGGAGGTTCGTGCCGCTCAGGCTTGATCGATGTTCTCGGAAACTCAAAACGGCAAAGGCGCCCGTCATCAATCTGACCCAAAAGGGCGATAGGTTATGACGCAAGCAGGGTTGCTTGGTGGTTACTGTATCGCTGATTGATATATGCGTTTTGGATCTAATAAAGTAATTAAATATTCCTTTATTAGATAACCGTTTCGGCCAATCATCGCATCCAGTGATGTTGATTAGCGCTAGCAGATTTTGAGTTTCCGGGGCCGTCTCCTTGGCAGGGTGCGGTCCCTTTTTTTGTCTATTCAAAACTGCTTCATATTCTATGTAGGTCTTAATAAATAGCTTCTTATTCCTTAACGAATATAACTCTCCTCCCTATACTTGCTCAGGAACAGACACGCAGCAGGAGAGTTCCCCCATGCGCAACGAATCAATTCGCTACCTGATTGTGCCGGGCTGGCAAGGATCGCCAGAAGATCATTGGCAAAGCCATTGGCAGAACAGCCTGCCGAACAGCGCGCGGGTGGAGCAGGCCGACTGGCTGACGCCGCGTCGTGAAGACTGGGTCGCGGCACTGGCTGAGGCGATTGCCGCCGACAGCACGCCGGTGATCCTGATCGCCCATAGCCTGGGTTGCATCACTGTCGCGCATTGGGCGGCCACCGCGCCCGTGCAGTTTTTGCGTCAGGTTCGCGGCGCCTTGCTGGTCGCCCCGGCGGACGTCGAGCGTGCGGCCTGCGCACCGGCCCTGCGCAATTTCGCACCGATTCCGACCCACCTGCTGCCGTTCCCGAGTCAGGTTGTCAGCTCCGACAACGACAGCGCCGTGAGCACTTCGCGTGCATTGGAACTGGCACGTCACTGGGGCGCCGAGGCGGGGATATTGTCGGGTGCCGGACACATCAACGTGAAGTCTGGTCACCAACGCTGGGAGCAGGGTTTTGCTTATCTCTATCGCCTGCAAAACCGAATGGAACACCACGCCCTGCGCCGCGCTTGAACCTTTTCTTTTTTGCTTTTGTTTTTTAAAACAACGCCCCCCGTCTCCCGGCGGTTTAGGGCGGGAGTCTGCCATGAGTTTTGAAGCCTTCGGTCAGCCGCTGCTGACCTTCCCCGACGCAGAAAAAAGTCCCCTGAGCATTCGCGCCAAGGCGCTGGTGTTTGTCGATCCGCGTTCCCGTCAGCTTCGCCAGGAGCTGGAGCTATTGGCACCGCGCTCGATCTCGGTGTTGATCCGTGGCGAAACCGGCACCGGCAAGGAGTTGCTCGCGCGGCACATCCATCGCGCGAGTGATCGCGGCGGGTTGTTCGTGTCGGTCAATTGTGGCGCGATCAGTCCGACTTACGCCGATGCGGAATTGTTCGGTTATGCCGCTGGCAGTTACAGCGGATCGGCCAGCAGTCGCGCTGGCTGGTTCGGTTCTGCCAACGGCGGGACGCTTTATCTGGATGAAATCGGCGACCTGCCGCTGCCGATCCAGATCAAATTGCTCGCGGCGCTGGAAAACCACGAAGTCACGCGTGTCGGCGCTCACTAACCAAGCCCGGTGGACGTGCGTCTGGTCGCCGCTACCAGCATCGACCTGGCCCAAGCGGTGGCCGCCGGAAAATTCCATGAGCGGCTCTACCACTACCTCAGCGAAGGCCAGCTCGAACTGCCGGCCTTGCGTGAACGGGTGGGCGATATTCTGTCGCTGTCTGAGTATTTCCTCGGCATCTATAGCCAGCGTCTGGACCTGCCGGTGCCGCTGATCAGCGAAGCCGCGCAGCATTTGTTAGAGCAACACAGTTGGCCGGGCAACACTCGGGAGCTGGAGAACGTCATTCACTTTGCATTGTTGGTCAGCACCGGCGATGAGATTTTGCCGGAGCATTTGAATCTGCCCGAGGCGCCCACCTCACTGTTACAGATCGAGCGGCAACTGAAGCAAATTCTCGGCAGCGGTTCCACCGCAGAGAAAGAAGCTTTGAAACAACTCCTCAAAAACACCGCGCTTCTGTAGGAGCGAAGCTTGCTCGCGAAGCAGGCAATGCGGTGTGTCAGGAAGGACGTTTTCGCGGGCAAGCCTCGCTCCTACAGGTAACCCGCGAACTAGAGCTGTATGAACAAAATGGAATATGAAAGTGAATAAAAGATATTGTTCGGGAATAAAAAATCCCGGTATTGTCCGCGTCACGCCAGCGATAGCACTTCACTGGCACTCGTACTAAACAAGCCGTCGTCGATCACGACCGCGATTTTCGATAAGGACACTGCATGAAAAAGGTTCTGTTGTTCACCGCATTGGCGGCTGCCCTGACCGCGGGCCTGGCCCAGGCTGGCGAGAAACTGGTGGTTGCGGCGACCCCGGTTCCACACGCCGAGATTCTGGAACTGATCAAACCCACCCTCGCCAAAGAAGGCGTGGACCTGGAAATCAAAGTCTTCACCGACTACGTTCAGCCGAACGTACAGGTCGATCAGAAGCGTCTGGATGCCAACTACTTCCAGACCCTGCCGTACCTGAAAAGCTTCAACGAAGGCAAAGGCACCAACCTGGTGACCGTGATCGGCGTACACGTCGAACCGTTCGGCGGCTACTCGAAGAAAGTCAAAACCCTGGCTGAGCTGAAAGACGGCGCAACCATCGCTATCCCCAACGAAGGCAGCAACAGCGGCCGCGCCCTGATCCTGCTGCAGAAGGCTGGCCTGATCGAGTTGAAAGACCCGAAAAACGCCTTGGCCACCCCGAAAGACATCGCCAAGAACCCGCACAACTTCAAGTTCAAGGAACTGGAATCGGCCATGCTGCCGCGTGTTCTGGACCAGGTCGACCTGGACATGATCAACACCAACTACGCACTGGAAGCAGGTCTGAACCCGGCTAAAGACGCGCTGGTGATCGAAGGTGCAGATTCGCCTTACGTGAACTTCCTGGTGGCTCGTCCGGACAACAAGGACAGCGTTGCCATCCAGAAACTGGCCAAGGCCTTGACCAGTCCTGAAGTGAAAGCATTCATCGCCAAGAAGTACAGCGGCGCGGTATTGCCGGCGTTCTGATTCGCGAGGTAAACCCCTTCAAGGTTTCAAACGCCGACGGCTGATAGAGCGTCGGCGTTTTTTTATTGCGCCAGGATCTTTTGCTTTAAGGTTCAGGCCACCCTGGCCTTCAACGCCCTGCGCAACGCCATCAACAACTTCACGATGTCCTGCGGATCCAGCCGCTGTGGCACTTTTACGTCAGCCATTTTCTCTTCCTTGTGATGGTTCGGCCGGGGAGTCTGGCCAAAAGTTGTGCGTCCTTGGAGGGGTATTCTGAAAAAAAGATCCTTCCTACAACGCAAAGAAAAATAGTCGTCTTCCGTTACCACAGCAAATTCGGTAGATAGTTTTTTGCGTGATATCAATATGCTTTAACGGTATTTAAATTCTTCTTTTTATACCTTTAAAGTCAGTGCCTGCCGGATGGTTATCCACCACTTATGGACTGCACCACCGTCGCTTACCCCGCGGCGTCCAGGATGTTCAATGAACTTCGATTACGCATTTATCCTCAGCACCCTGCCGGCGTTTCTTAAAGCCGTGGGCGTGACGCTGCAGGTTGGCTTCATCGCTATCGGCACGTCGTTGCTGGTGGCGCTGATCAACGCGACGATTCTGGTGTTCCGCACGCCTTACTTGCAGCGTCTGGTCGGGCTGTATGTGGAACTGGCGCGCAACACCCCGCTGTTGATTCAACTGTTCTTCGTCTACTTCGCCTTGCCGGCGCTGGGCATCAAGGTCTCGGGCTTTGCGGCGGCGATCATCACCATGACCTTCCTCGGTGGCGCCTACCTCACCGAAGTGCTGCGTGCCGGCGTCGACGCGGTCCCTCAGGCGCAGCTCGAGTCCGGCCGCTCCATCGGCCTGTCCCACGGGCAATTGCTGCGCTACGTGATCCTGCCGCAAGCCGGCATCCTTAGCCTGCCGTCGCTGTTCGCCAATTTCATTTTCCTGCTCAAGGAAACCACCGTGGTCTCGGCGGTGGCGGTACCGGAGATTCTCTACACCACCAAAAGCTACATCGCGCTCTACTACAAAACCTACGAAATGCTCGCCGTGCTGACGCTGATTTGCGTGCTGCTGTTTCTACCGCTGTCGCTACTGCTCAGCCGTCTGGAAAGGAGGCTCCAGCATGGCCAGTTCGGGTCTTGAGTTGCTCTGGGTGTCACTGCCGCAACTAGGCAAGGGCGCTGCGCAAACCTTGTCGATCTCTTTCCTGAGCATCGCCATCAGCACCGTTGGCGGCGTGCTCTATGGCGTTTTGCGCACGCTGAATTCGAAATGGCTGAACGCAATCCTGCGCGTTTATCTGGAACTGTTCCGCGCGATCCCAGTGCTGGTCTGGCTGTATTTGCTGTTCTTCGGTCTACCGATTTTCTTCGGCCTGAGCATTCCGAGCTTCTGGTGCGCGGTGCTGGTGTTGTCGCTGTGGGGCGCCAGCGAAGTCGGCGAAGTGGTGCGCGGTGCGTTGCACTCGTTGCCACGCGGGCAGCGTGAAGCAGGGTTGTCGATTGGCCTGAACGGTCCGCAACTCTACGGCTACGTGTTGCTGCCACAAGCGCTGAAACGCATGACGCCACCGACCATCAACGTCTACACGCGGATCATCAAGACCAGCTCCCTGGCGGTGCTGATCGGCGTGGTCGACGTGATCAAGGTCGGCCAGCAGATCATCGAGCGCACCTACGAATCAGTGCTGATCTACGGCGCACTGTTCCTGTTTTTCTTTTTCATCTGCTACCCGCTCTCGGCCGCCTCGCGCGTGCTGGAGCGGCGCTGGACGCAAGCATGAGCGCATTGATCGAGTTCAAGGGTTTCAACAAATTTTTCGGCGAGCAACAGGTGCTCAAAGAGATCGATCTGCAAGTGAGGTCAGGCGAAGTGATCGTCATCCTCGGCCCCAGCGGCTGCGGCAAAAGTACATTGCTGCGCTGCCTCAACGGTCTTGAAGTCGCACACAGCGGCCGCTTGAATTTTGCTGGACGTGAGTTGCTGGACAAAGGCACCGACTGGTGCGACGTGCGGCAGCAGATCGGCATGGTGTTCCAGAGTTACCACCTGTTCCCGCACATGAGCGTGCTCGACAACCTGCTGCTCGGCCCGGTCAAAGTGCAGAAGCGCGAACGCCGCGAGGCGCGCGCCCAGGCTGAAGCGTTGCTTGAGCGCGTGGGCCTTTCGGACAAGCGCGATGCCTTCCCGCGTCAGCTCTCCGGTGGCCAGCAGCAACGCATCGCCATCGTCCGTTCGCTGTGCATGAACCCGAACGTCATGTTGTTCGATGAAGTCACCGCCGCCCTCGACCCGGAAATGGTCAAGGAAGTTCTGGAAGTCATCCAGGGACTGGCCCGCGAGGGCATGACCCTGTTGATCGTCACCCACGAAATGGCGTTTGCCCGCGCCGTGGCTGACCGGATTGTGTTCATGGATGCCGGGCGAATCCTTGAGCAAAACCCTCCCGAGATTTTCTTTACGAACCCGCAAACCGCACGAGCGCAGCAGTTCCTGGAGAAGTTCTCCTACGTCGCCGCACTACCCAAAACGACTCAAACAAAGGAACTGGAACTGCTATGAAAACTGCCAAGACTTCACTGCTGCTACTCCCGCTGCTCGGCCTCGCGTTGCTGGCCGGTTGCAACAAAACCGAAGAACCCACCAAACCGGCGGCCACCAGTGCCAGCTATCTGGAAAAAATCAAAGCACGGGACAAGTTGATCGTCGGTGTCTTCACCGATAAACCGCCGTTTGGTTTCGTCAATGAAGCCGGGCGTTACGTCGGTTTCGATACCGACATCGGCCGTCAATTCGCCAAAGACCTGCTGGGCGATGAGAACAAGGTCGAGTTTGTCGCGGTAGAACCGGCGAGCCGGATTCCGTTCCTGCAAAGCGACAAGGTCGATTTGATCCTGGCCAACATGACCGTTACCCCCGAGCGTAAGGAAGCGGTGGAATTCACCAATCCGAACCTCAAAGTTGCGGTGCAGGCGCTGGTGCCACAGGCAAGCACTGTGAAGAACCTCGATGACCTGGCGACTCGCACCACCATCGTCACCACCGGCACTACGGCCGATATCTGGCTGACCAAGAATCATCCGGACTGGAAACTGCTCAAGTTCGAGAAAAACTCCGAGTCTCTGCAAGCATTGGCCAATGGACGGGGCGATGCGTATGCGCAGGACAATCTGGTGCTGTTCAGCTGGGCGAAGCAGAACCCTGGCTATCGCGTGCTGACCCAGACCTTGGGCGCTGAAGCACCGATTTCGCCGGCGGTGAAGAAGGGCAATATCGAGCTGCGTGATTGGGTGAATGTCGAGTTGGCGAAGCTGGGTGAAGAGAAGTTTTTGCTCAAACTGTATGACCAATATGTGCGTAAAGAGCTGAGCGATGACATCAAGCCTGAGAGCGTGATTGTCGAGGGAGGGAAGTGGCAGGGGTGATCTGCTGATTATTCGGTGAGGCTGGAAACCACCCCTCACCCCAGCCCTCTCCCCACGGGGGAGAGGGGGAAAGGGAGCAGATTGGGTGCAGTGGTCTAATTTCCCCGGACACCCCGATAGGTGGAAAATGCACCTATTGAGGAGTTCTCCATGACCGACAAACGTAAAGTATTCGACGACAGCTTCAAGCTGGAAGTTGTAAAGATGATCAAGGACCAGGGCCTGAGTGTTTCACAGGTTTGTCGTGATCTTGATATTGGTGATACGGCCGTTCGACGCTGGGTACAACAGTATGAGGCCGAGAAGTTGGGACAAGCCGGGATCGGCAAGCCGCTGACCTCTGAGCAACAGCGTATTCGTCAGTTGGAGCAAGAAAACCGTCAACTCAAGATGGATAACGATGTATTAAAAAAAGCCACCGCCTTCTTTGCCCGCGAGCTGAAGTAACGTACCGCTTGGTTCGGCAGCTGCAACAGAAGGCTTATTCGGTGGCGTATGTGTGTCGTTTGTTGGGGGTTAGTCGATCCGGCTTCTACGAGGCCAACAAGCGCGCTGAGGCTCCTGCATCGATCTGCCCCGTTGCTCTGCAACTCAAGGCGTCGTTTGCTGAAAGTGGCGGCTGCTATGGCAGTCGCCCATTGCGTAAAGCGTTACGTGCAAAGGGTATGGAAGTAGGCATTTACAAGATTCGCCGCATGATGCGCGTCAACGGCCTGCGTTCGGCCTGGAAGCGTAAATTTGTGCACACCACCGACAGCAAACATGACCTGCCGATTGCTGAAAATGTATTGAACCGCCAATTTGAACCCGAGGCGGCGAACAAGGCCTGGGTAGCAGACATTACCTACATCCGAACCCGCAGTGGCTGGTTGTATCTGGCTGTGGTGCTGGACTTGTTCTCACGCAAGGTAGTGGGCTGGTCAATGGCGCCGAACATGCCCGCTGAACTGGTGTGCAGTGCAATGCAGCTGGCGGTTGCTCAACGTCAACCGCCACCCGGCTTGATCGCCCACTCGGATCGCGGCAGCCAGTACGCGAGTGCGAGCTACAGAGCGCTGCTGGCAAGAAGTGACATGCAGCAAAGCATGAGCCGTAAAGGTAACTGCTGGGATAACGCAGTGATGGAGCGCTTCTTCCTGAGCTTGAAAATGGAGCGGGTATGGCGACGTGATTACGCCAACCATGGCGAGGCGATACGCGACATCACTGAGTACATCGTTGGGTTTTACAACAACGAACGGCTGCACTCGAAACTGGGATATCTGCCACCGACAGTTTATGAACGGGCGATGGCATCAAAATCACCTATCGAGGTGTCCGGAATTAGTTGACCACGACAGGGGGCCTTTCAGAACCTGAGTTCAACTCGGGCTTTCAGGTCGATGTAGCTCGAAAGTACAACTCGATCAGTCCCCTCGCCCCTTGGGGAGAGGGCTAGGGTGAGGGGGTGGATCTAAAGCCCAGCCAATCAATCCGGCCAATACCACGCCGGCTCATCCAGCATCCGCTGCCCGACAATCCCGGTCTGGCCAAGACTCTTCTCCAGCACAATGCAATTGCACTCCGGGTCCTCCTGCAACGCCGAAATTAACCGCCGCGCATGAGAAACCACCCACACCTGACACTGCTCCGACGCCCGGATAATCAACCGCGCCAACGCCGGCAACAGGTCCGGGTGCAAACTGGTTTCCGGCTCGTTCAGCACCATCAGCGTCGGCGGCCGAGGGGTCAGTAATGCAGCGACCAGCAGCAGATAGCGCAACGTCCCGTCCGACAACTCGGCGGCGGATAACGGCCGCAACAATCCTTCCTGATAAAACTCGATCGCAAACCGTCCACCTTGCAGCGGTTCGATGTTCAGTCGCGCGCCGGGAAAGGCATCGCTGATAGCCGCCTGCAAGGCTTCGGGATCGCCGATTTCGATGATGGTCTGCAAGGCTGCCGCCAGGTCGCGACCGTCGTGGTGCAGCACCGGCGTGCGGGTGCCCAGTTGCGGTTGGCGAACCGGTGCGTCGGCGTCACTGCGAAAGTGATCGTAGAAGCGCCAGCGACGGATGAACTCGCGCAACTCCAGAACCTCCGGCGAAGAACGCAAACTGCCGACCTGATCGAACAGACTGTCGAAATTCGGCGTGTGCTGGGCCAGTACATCCCAGCTGCGATTGGCTCGGGCACGGATCATCGGGCCGTCGCGATCCACCAGCAGGCTGGCCGGCCGATAAATCGGCCCGGCCCAGACGCATTCACGCTTGATTTGCGGGTCGAGGTTGAAGCGTGACGGAATAGGTGAACTGTGTTCGGGCAGCATGAAGTGGCCGTTGGAATCGGGCAGCCCGAGGCTGATCGAATAGCTGAAATCCTCACCGGCAAACCCCAGTCGCAGTCGTTTGACGCCGTGTCTCACCGTAGCCTCGACCGGGACTTCGCCATTACGCATCCGCCGGCTGATGTTTTCCGGCCCGGCCCAGAAGGTCGAATCCAGCCCACCCTCGCGGGCCAATGCATTGACCACGCCGCCCTGAGCGGTTTCCGCCAGCAGGCGTAACGCGCGGTAGAGGTTGGATTTACCGCTGCCGTTGGGGCCGGTGATCAGGTTCAACCGGCCCAGCGGAATCACCAATTTATTGATCGAGCGGTAATTGGCCACCGCGAGGGTTTTGAGCATGGGAAGCTTCCTGCTGCGTGGTGCGCCAGTTTGCCTTATTGTCGGAAACACTGTGCCCCCTGTAGCCGCTGGCGAAGCCTGCGTTCGGCTGCGCAGCATTCGTAAATCCGGCTTGCACGGTCTGCCTGATGGACCGCGAGTTCTGATTTTACGACTGCTGTGCAGCCGAACACAGGCTTCGCCAGCTGCTACAGGGATCGCGGCGTGATCGCTTTATTTGAAGCCGTGAGACGCACCCTTGGAACCCTGTTCTAAGCTCACAGTCGTATCGCCATTGGCACGTTCGTACAACGCAAAGGAGTTTGCATGGCTGGTCCCGGATTGAAAATAGTGGTTGGCCTGAGCCTCCTTGTCCTGCTGAGCGCCTGTGGCGATAAAAAACCGGTCGAGAAGGACCGCCCTCGGGTATTCGTGCAAGAGGTAAAACCTGCGGATTACGCGGCGACGGTGACCCTGACCGGTGATGTTCAGGCGCGGGTCCAGACCGACCTGTCGTTCCGCGTTGGCGGCAAGATCATCCAGCGTACAGTCGATGTCGGTGATCGGGTTTCGGCCAAACAGGTACTGGCAAAACTCGATCCCAAGGACCTGCAAACCAACGTCGACTCGGCTCAGGCGCAGGTTGTTGCCGAACAGGCCCGAGTCAAACAGACCGCCGCCGCATTCGTTCGCCAGCAAAAACTTCTGCCCAAGGGCTACACCAGCCAAAGCGAGTTCGATTCCGCCCAAGCCGCCTTGCGCAGCAGTCAGAGCGCATTGACTGCCGCTCGGGCGCAACTGGCCAACGCCCGTGAACAACTGAGCTACACCGCGTTGGTCGCCGACGCGCCGGGGGTGATTACCGCACGCCAGGCCGAGGTCGGCCAGGTGGTGCAGGCCACTGTGCCGATTTTCAGCCTGGCCCGGGACGGTGAGCGCGACGCAGTGTTCAACGTCTACGAATCGCTGCTGACAGAGCCACCAGAGGGTAAAACGGTAGTCGTCAGCCTGCTCGACAACCCCGCGATCAAAACCACCGGTACCGTTCGGGAAATCACCCCGGCCGTCTCCGCGCAGACCGGCACGGTGCAGGTCAAAGTCACTCTCAACGGACTACCGGAAGGCATGCAGCTCGGTTCGGTGGTGAGTGCCACGGCCAAGACGCCAGGCAAATCGGCGGTCGAACTGCCCTGGTCGGCACTGACGAAAAATCTCAGCGACCCGGCCGTGTGGCTGGTGGACGGCGAGGGCAAGGCACAGCTGCACACCGTCACGGTAGGCCGCTACCTGACTGGCAAAGTGATCATCAGCGCCGGCCTGAAGGGTGGCGAAAAAGTTGTCATCGCCGGCGGCCAGTTGCTGCACCCCGGCGTGAAGGTGGAGATCGCCGAAAACACCTATAAGGATTTAGCCGAGGGAGCCCAGCCATGAAGCGTCTGTTACTGGTTTGCGCCGGTGTGATGCTGGTGGCCTGCTCGGAAAAAGAACCGCCTCCGGAGCCAGTGCGCCCGGTGTTGTCCATCAAGGTCCAGTCCCTGGACGAAGAAAGCCTGGGCCGCTTCGCCGGCAGCATCCAGGCCCGTTATGAAAGCAATGTCGGCTTCCGGGTGCCGGGACGTATCGCCAGCCGTAATGTCGATGTCGGTGCCGAAGTCGATAAGGGCGCGCTGCTCGCCACGCTCGACCCCACCGATCAGCAGAACCAGTTGCGTTCCGCTCAGGGTGATCTGGCCAGCGTCCAGGCGCAACTCATCAACGCCCAGGCCAACGCCCGGCGTCAGCAAGAGTTGTTCGATCGTGGCGTGGGCGCCCAGGCGCAACTCGACATCGCACAGACCGACCTCAAAACCACCCAGGCCTCCCTCGATCAAGCGAAGGCTGCGGTCGATCAGGCCAAGGACCAGCTCAACTACGTCGAACTGCGCGCCGATCACAAAGCTGTGGTCACCGCGTGGAACGCCGAAGCCGGGCAAGTCGTCAGCGCCGGCCAGCAAGTGGTGACCCTGGCGCAGCCGGACATCAAGGAAGCGGTGATCGACCTGCCGGACACCCTGGTCGACCAGTTGCCGGAAGACGTGGTGTTTCAGGTTGCCGTTCAGCTCGATCCGAGCATCACCACCACTGCCATCGTTCGCGAAATCGAACCCCAGGCTCAAAGCGCGACCCGCACCCGTCGCGCCCGCCTGACACTGACCGACACGCCAACGGGGTTTCGCCTGGGTACGGCGATCAGCGTGACCCTCAGCTCCGCGATCAAACCGCGTATCGAACTGCCCCTGACCGCGCTACAGGAAGTCGATGGAAAATCGCGAATCTGGGTCATCGATCCGCAGACCCAAACCGTTTCCCCGCGAGACGTCAGCCTGGTCAGCCGCACTGACTCAACGATGGTCCTGGCCAGCGGTGTGAAGTCCGGCGAGCGGGTGGTCAGTGCCGGCGTGAATAGCCTGAAACCGGGGCAGAAAGTAAAAATCGATGAGGACAGCCCGCAATGAAAGGGAGTTTCAACTTATCCGAATGGGCCCTCAAGCATCAGTCGTTTGTCTGGTATTTGATGTTCGTCGCGCTGCTAATGGGCGTGTTCTCGTACATGAACCTCGGCCGCGAGGAAGACCCGTCGTTCACCATCAAAACCATGGTGATCCAGACTCGCTGGCCGGGCGCGACCCAGGAGGAAACCCTCAAGCAGGTCACTGACCGGATCGAGAAAAAACTCGAAGAACTCGACTCTCTCGATTACGTGAAAAGCTACACCCGACCCGGCGAGTCGACGGTTTTCGTTAACTTGCGTGATACCACCAGCGCCAAGGACATTCCGGAAATCTGGTATCAGGTGCGCAAGAAGATCAACGACATTCGCGGCGACTTCCCTCAAGGCCTGCAAGGGCCGGGATTCAACGATGAATTCGGTGACGTGTTCGGCTCGGTGTACGCCTTTACCGCCGACGGTTTGTCGATGCGCCAATTGCGCGATTACGTCGAGCAAGTCCGCGCCGAGATCCGCGAAGTGCCGGGGCTGGGCAAGGTCGAGATGGTCGGCGAGCAGGATGAAGTCCTCTACCTGAACTTCTCCACTCGCAAACTGGCGGCGCTGGGTATCGATCAGCGTCAGGTGGTGCAGAGCCTGCAATCGCAAAACGCGGTGACCCCGGCCGGTGTAATCGAGGCAGGTCCCGAGCGGATTTCCGTGCGCACGTCCGGGCAGTTTGCCTCCGAGAAAGACCTGGAAAACGTCAACCTGCGACTCAACGATCGTTTCTACCGCTTGGCCGACGTCGCCGAGATCAGCCGTGGCTATGTCGATCCGGCGACGCCGGAATTCCGTTTCAACGGCCACCCTGCTATCGGCCTCGCCATTGCGATGAAGAAGGGTGGCAACATTCAGGTGTTCGGTAAGGCTTTGCACCAGCGCATGACCGACCTGACCGCGGACTTGCCGGTGGGCGTCGGTGTGCACACGGTTTCCGACCAGGCCGAAGTGGTGGAAAAAGCCGTCGGCGGCTTCACCAGCGCACTGTTCGAAGCGGTGGTGATCGTGCTGATCGTCAGTTTCATCAGCCTCGGTGTGCGCGCCGGATTGGTGGTGGCCTGCTCGATTCCGCTGGTGCTGGCGATGGTCTTCGTCTTCATGGAATACAGCGGCATCACCATGCAACGGATCTCTCTCGGCGCCCTGATCATCGCCCTCGGCTTGTTGGTGGACGACGCGATGATCACCGTCGAGATGATGGTCACGCGTCTGGAAATGGGCGAGACCAAGGAGCAGGCCGCTACGTTCGCCTACACCTCGACCGCGTTCCCGATGCTCACCGGTACGTTGGTGACGGTGGCCGGTTTCGTGCCCATCGGCCTGAACGCCAGCTCGGCCGGCGAGTACACCTTCACGCTGTTCGCGGTGATCGCGGTGGCCATGATCGTGTCGTGGATTGTCGCGGTGCTGTTCGCCCCGGTGATCGGCGTGCACATCCTAAGCGCCAAAGTGAAACCTCACGACGCAGAACCGGGACGCATCGGTCGGACTTTCAATTACGGCATGCTCTGGGCCATGCGCAATCGCTGGTGGGCGATCGGCATAACCATTGCACTGTTCGTGGCGTCGGTGTTTTCCATGCAGTTTGTGCAGAGCCAGTTCTTCCCGTCCTCGGACCGCCCGGAAATCCTCGTCGACCTGAACCTGCCGCAAAACGCCTCGATCGCCGAGACCCGCAAAGCTGTGGACAAGCTCGAAGCAACGCTCAAGGACGACCCAGACATCGTGCGCTGGAGCACCTACATCGGCGAAGGTGCGATCCGTTTCTACCTGCCCCTCGACCAGCAATTACAGAACCCGTACTACGCGCAATTGGTGATCGTCAGCAAAGGCCTGGAGTCGCGCACGGCCCTGAGTCAGCGCTTGCGTGAGCGGCTGCGCAAGGACTTCGTCGGTATCGGCAGCTACGTCCAGGCGCTGGAAATGGGCCCGCCAGTGGGGCGGCCGATTCAGTACCGGGTCAGCGGCAAGGACGTCGATCAGGTGCGTAAACACGCCATCGCCCTGGCCACCGAACTGGATAAAAACTCGCACATTGGCGAGATCATTTACGACTGGAACGAACCGGGTAAAGTTCTGCGCATCGACATCGCGCAGGACAAGGCACGGCAATTGGGGCTGTCATCGGAAGACGTCGCCAACCTGATGAACAGCATCGTGGTCGGTGTGCCGGTGACTCAGGTCGATGACGATATCTACCTGATCAACGTGGTGGGGCGTGCGGAAGACGCCGAACGCGGCACCCCGGAAACCCTGCAGAATTTGCAGATCGTCACGCCGGGCGGCACGTCGATTCCGCTGCTGGCTTTCGCTTCCGTGCGTTATGAACTTGAGCAACCGCTGGTCTGGCGTCGCGACCGCAAACCGACAATCACCATCAAGGCTGCGGTGCGTGACGAAATTCAGCCGACCGACCTGGTGAAACAACTCCAACCCGACATCGATAAATTCGCCGCCAGTTTGCCGGTGGGCTACAAGGTCGCCACCGGCGGCACGGTGGAGGAAAGCGGCAAGGCCCAGGGGCCGATTGCCAAGGTTGTGCCGTTGATGCTGTTTTTGATGGCGACCTTCCTGATGATCCAGTTGCACAGCGTGCAGAAGCTGTTCCTGGTGGCCAGCGTCGCGCCTCTCGGCTTGATCGGCGTGGTGCTGGCGCTGATCCCGACGGGCACGCCGATGGGCTTTGTGGCGATCCTCGGCATTCTTGCGCTGATCGGCATCATCATCCGCAATTCGGTGATTCTGGTGACGCAGATCGAGGCCTTGGAGAAGGACGGTCATGCACCGTGGGATGCCGTGGTGCAAGCCACGGAGCATCGTCGCCGACCGATTTTGCTGACGGCAGCGGCGGCGAGCCTGGGGATGATTCCGATCGCCCGGGAAGTGTTCTGGGGGCCGATGGCTTACGCGATGATTGGCGGGATTATTATTGCGACGTTGCTGACGTTGCTGTTTTTGCCGGCGCTTTATGTGGCTTGGTACAAAATCCGCGAACCGAAGAAAGGTGATCGGCTTGAGACCCACCCCTCACCCTAACCCTCTCCCCAAGGGGTAGAGGGGACTGACCGAGTTGGTTTTTAGATATTCTGCGACCGAGGAAATAGAGTCGAACTCAGGTTTTGAAAAGCTTGAAGATCTGCTCCCTTTTCCCTCTCCCCCTTGGGGAGAGGGCTGGGGTGAGGGGTGGATCTTCATGACACACACAATGTCACCCCTTACGCCAAACACTCGCCAACCAAGGCTGCTGCTCCCGCGGCAACCCCGCCGGCCGGTAGTAATGCTCCAGCTCTACAAACCCCACCGCCGTCAGCAATTGCTGCCACGTCTCAAGATCGTGATACGCCCCATAACGCGGCCCATTCCACCCTTCCTGATTCTCGCCACGCGGATTGGAACTGAACAACACCCCACCCGGCCTCAAAGTCCGACACAATTCCTTCAACACCCGAGGCAATTCCTGACGCGGAATATGAAACAACACCGCATTGGCGAAGATCCCGTCAAAGCGTTCAGCCGGCAAATCCAGCTTCAGAAAATCCTGCTGCCAGACCTCACAGCCGCTGTCTTCGCGCGCCATCTGCGCAAACTTCTCCGAGCCATCAAGCCCGACAGCGGTATGGCCCATGCGCGTGAAGGTTTGCAAATCACGCCCCGGCCCGCAGCCAAAATCAAGAATCTCGAACGGCGCCTTGCCCTGAATATGCCGCAGCAGCGCATCAATGTTCTGGCTGACATCATGATCGCGAGTCCCTTCGCGGAAACTTTCGGCCACCGAGTTGTAATGGCCCAGGGTGGTGGAGGTGATCTGCTCAAGGTCGGTGGGGGTCTGTTTCATGGTCGGCTGCGCAGGCGATTGGGATTTGCCGAATATACGCCATGAGGCAGAAGGCTGCTGCGCAGCCATTCGCGAAAGCGATATCACTGACACCCAATGACTTGAGCCAGACTCAGCGCTTGTTCAATCCCCGAGCCAAACGATCCCCACCCAACTGAATCGCCGCCACCAACACCACCAGCAACACAATCACCGTCAACATGATCTGGCTATCAAACCGCTGATACCCATACCGATAGGCGATGTCCCCCAGCCCACCCGCACCGATTGCCCCCGCCATGGCCGATGAGTTGATCATGGTCACCAGGGTGATGGTGAAACCGCCGACAATCCCCGGCAGCGACTCGGGCAACAACACATGCCAAACGATATGCCAGCGCCGGCAACCCATCGCCTGCGCCGCTTCGATCAACCCGTGATCAACCTCACGCAAACTGACTTCGGCAATGCGCGCAAAGAACGGTGTAGCGGCGATGGTCAGCGGCACCACGGCCGCCCAAACGCCGTACGTGGTGCCGACGATTAACCGCGTGAACGGAATCAGCGCCACCATCAAAATCAGAAACGGAATCGAGCGAAACAAGTTCACGAACGCACCCAACGCGCGGTTCAGCGCTGGCGCTTCATAGATGCCGCCCTTGGAGCTGGTGACCAGGATCACCGCCAGCGGAATGCCCGCCAGCAGCGAGATCAATGACGACACGCCGACCATCAAAAAGGTGTCGATGAAGCCTTGCAGCAAGCGATCAAACCACATAACCCAGCACCTCCACCTGTTGCGCCCAGTTGCCGGCGCGTTGACGCAATTCCTCTGCGCCGAGGGACGAACCGGTCACCGCCAGCAGCAATTGCCCGAGGGCATGGCCCTGAATCCGTTCCACGCCACCTTGCAGCAAACGCACGCGACCACCGAGGGCACTGAACAACGCGGCCAAGTCGGGCTCGTCGCTGGCGCTGCCGGTGAACTGCAAACGCAGCACAACAGCGGCGTCCGAGGACTGTGGATGTGCCTGCAAGCGGCTTTGCAGTTCTTCCGGCAAACCGTGTTGCAACGGCGCGAGCAAGGTTTTGCTGACCTCGTGCTGGGGGTTGCCAAAGACTTCCCAGACCGGCCCTTGTTCGACGATTCTCCCGTGTTCCAGCACGACGACTCGATCACAGATATCGCGAATCACCGCCATCTCGTGGGTGATCAGCACGATGGTCAGGCCCAGGCGCTGATTGATCTCGCGCAGCAGGCCGAGGATTGATTGCGTGGTTTCCGGGTCCAGTGCCGAAGTGGCTTCGTCGCACAGCAGAATCGCCGGGTCATGCACCAAGGCGCGGGCGATGCCGACGCGCTGTTTCTGCCCGCCGGAAAGCTGCGCCGGGTAGGCCTTGTGTTTCTCTTGCAGGCCCACCAGCTCGAGCAATTCGCGGACTTTCTGCTCGCGTTTTTCCTTGGGCACACCGGCGACTTTCAGCGGCAATTCGACGTTCTGCCAAACCGTCTTGGCCGACATCAGATTGAAGTGCTGGAAGATCATGCCGATGCGCCGACGCAGCGCCACCAGGCGGTCTTCATCGAACTCGCCGATGTCGACCTGATCGATCAACACGCGGCCCGTGCTCGGTTGTTCCAGGCGGTTGATGGTGCGAATCAGCGATGACTTGCCGGCGCCGCTGCGGCCGATGATGCCGAACACCTCGCCGCGCTGGATCGCCAGGTCGATGCCGTGCAGCGCGGCGACCGGACCTTGCTGACCGTTGTAGGTTTTGCCCAGGCCGATGAAGCGTACGTGAGCACGGTTCAGGTCTGGGTGCAGTTCGGTTTGTATAGCATGCTCTGGGGTATGGGGGGGCTTTGGAATGTCCAGTCGCCGTAGGGTAGAGGTCGTCATATTCAGCTTTCCCAGCCAGCTTGGTAGAGCTTGCCGTGGGCTTTATCCAGCGCGGCTCGAACGGCCGGCGAATGCTGGTAGATGTCGACGAACTTGATCAGGCGCGGGTCGGTTTTGCTTTTTGGCTGGATCACGAACTGGATCACGTATTCCTTGTGATCGAGGCCGTCGAACAGCAGGGCGGAGCCGGCATCGAAGGTCTTCGACAGGCGAATGTAGGCCGGGTAGCCCTGGACCAGATCGGCGTCGTCATAGGCGCGTACCAGTTGCACGGCTTCGACCTGAAGGATTTTGATCCTCTTCGGATTGGCGATGATGTCTTCTTCGGTGGCTTTGTAGCCGACACCCGGTTTGAGGGTGATCAGTCCGGCTTTGGCCAACAGTTGCAAACCACGACCGCTGTTGATCGGGTCGTTGGCGATCGCCACGCTGGCGCCTTCTGGCAGTTCATCGAAGCTTTTGTATTTCTTCGAGTAGAGGCCGACGTTGTTGATGATCCCCGGCGCGAACGGCACGAGGTCGAAACCGGCGGCGGCCTTGGCGTTTTCCAGGAACGGGACGTGCTGGAAGTAGTTCACGTCGATGTCGCCGGCGGCGAGGCTGACATTGGGCGCGATCCAGTCGCTGAACTCCACCAGGTCGACTTGCAGGCCTTGTTTCTTGGCTTCTTCGACGGCGGCTTCCAGGGGAATGGCGAACGCGGCGGTGGTGCCGACTTTCAGCGGCGCGTCGGCGGCGAAGGTGATGGAGCTGAAAAGGCCGAGGGCCAGGGCCAGTGCTTTGACTGGGTGGGTCAGGAGTTTCTTGGTCATGGTGGGGTTTCCAGTCAGTGCATGAATGTGTGGTGTTTGGGCGGGCCTCTTCGCGGGCAAGTCGGATCGCCGCACCGCTCGCTCCTACGGGGGAACTGTGATCGCACGGGCGATGTAAAACCTGTAGGAGCGAGGCTTGCCCGCGAAGCTTTTAGCGTCGGAACGCAGATCCGGTATGTTGCTCTGGCAAATGCGCTTCACCGTGAAACAGTTTTTCCCGCAGGCTGCCAGGGTCGTAAGCGGTCTTGTACGACCCTCTGCGTTGCAATTCCGGAATCACAAGCTCAATGAAATCCACATAGCTTTCCGGCGTGACAATTCGCGTCAGATTGAAGCCATCCAGCCCGGTTTCCGCGATCCACGATTCCAGCTCATCAGCCACTTGCTCAGGCGAACCGACCACCGTGATGTAGCGACCACCAAGCGCGTGTTGCTCGAGTAATTTGCGGCGGGTCCAGTCGTTGTTTTGCAGGTTCTTGGTGGCGGACTGGATCGCGTTGCTCTTCACGTACTGGATTGGTTCGTCGATTTCGTACTCGGAAAAATCGATCCCGGTGGAGGCCGAGAAATGCGCCACGCCGGCCTCGGCACTGGCGTAGCTCAAGTACTCGGCGTGCTTGGCCCAGGCCAGTTCTTCGGTGGCGCCGACAATCACGCTCAGCCCCATGAACACCTTGATGTCCTCAGGATTGCGCCCGGCCTCAACGGCACTGGCGCGCACCTTGTCCACTTGAATCTTGGTCGATGGTTTGTTCTGGCCGCTGATGAACACGCACTCGGCATGTCGCCCGGCGAACAGCAAACCACGATCCGAACTGCCGGCCTGGAACAGCACGGGTGTGCGCTGCGGCGACGGCTCGCAGAGGTGATAACCCTCGACCTGATAGAACTCGCCCTTGTGCTCGACCTTGTGCACTTTCTCGGGCTGCGCATAGATCCGCTGTTGCGGATCGTTAAGCACCGCGCCGTTTTCCCAGCTGCCTTCCCAGAGTTTGTAGAGCACTTGCAGGTATTCATCGGCCTGGTCGTAACGACGGTCGTGTTCCACCTGTTCACTCAAACCCATGGCCTTGGCGGCGCTGTCGAGGTAGCCGGTGACGATGTTCCAGCCGACCCGGCCGCGACTCAGATGGTCGAGCGTGGACATGCGTCGGGCGAACAGATACGGCGGTTCGTAAGTCAGGTTGGCGGTGAGACCGAAGCCAAGGTTTTTGGTGACCGCGGCCATGGCCGAGACCAACAGCAGCGGGTCATTGACCGGCAACTGGATCGACTCTTTGAGCGGTACGTCCACCGAGTTTTGGTAGACGTCGTACACGCCGACGATGTCAGCGATGAACAGGCCATCGAACAGTCCGCGCTCCAGCAATTGCGCCAGTTCGGTCCAGTATTCGATCGTTTTGTATTGGGTTGAAGTGTCCCGGGGATGCGTCCACAGACCATGGTTGATGTGCCCGATGCAGTTCATGTTGAACGCGTTGAGCAGGATCTTCTTTTTGGCATCGGCCATCAGATGGTCCCCCGCAGTGGCGGGTTTTCATCGTTGAGGTAGTAATTGCCGACCGCGTGATACTTCCAGCGCACAGGGTCGTGCAGCGTGTGTACCCGAGCGTTGCGCCAGTGACGGTCCAGACCCTGTTCGATCAGGGTTGCCTGGCTGCCGGCCAGTTCAAACAGCGTGCTGCCAGCGGCGAGGGAAATCTCGGTGCTGATGGCGCGGGCTTCGGCGACGGCAATCGACGCGGCGGCGACGGTCTCGGCGTTGGTCTTGGCCTGAGCCTTGTCGAGGAATTCGCCGGAGCGTTCCAGCAAGGCTTCGGTGGCGTGCAGACGAATGCTCAAGTGGCCGAAGCTCTTGATGGTCAGTGGGTCTTCGGTGGCTTTGTCGTTGCCGGAATCGATCCACGGCCGGGTCTTGGTGCGTACGAAATGCAGCGCATCTTCATAGGCGGCGCGGGCGATGCCGGTGTCGATAGCAGCATGAAGAATCTGCGCCAGCGGGCCGACGGTGGTCGGGCGCTCGAACGCGCTCTGAAACGGGATCACGTCTTCGGCGGCGACGTAGACGTCTTCAAACACCACCGAACCGCTGCCGGTGGTGCGCTGGCCGAAGCCGCTCCAGTCGTCGATCACCGTCAGACCCTTGGCGTTACGAGGGACGAAAGCGAGTTGCTGAACACCGTTTTCGTCCACGACCGACGTCGGAATGCGCTGAGCATAAATAGCGCCCGTGGCGTAAAACTTGCGGCCGTTGATGCGATAGCCGTCACCGCCGCGGGTCAGGCTGGTGACGCGGTCATGGGCGGTTTTGGTCCCCAGTTCCGCGAGGGCATTGCCGAAGCGTTGGCCGGCCAGCACTTCTGCGTACAGGCGTTTTTTCTGCTCTTCGCTGCCATTCACCCGCAACACTTCGAGCGCGTAGAAATGGTTCTGCGGAATCTGGCCGAGGGAACCGTCAGCCTGGGCGATCAGCGCGATCACCTTGGCCAAGGTGACGTTGGAAACCCCGGCGCCGCCATATTCTTTTGGCACGCTGATGCCCCAAAGACCCGAGCGGGAAAACACTTCCAGTTCCGGGTGTGGCAAACGGCGTTCGCGGTCGCGCAGGGCGCTGTCGCGTTTGAAATCTTCGGCCAGGTCACTGGCGACGATCAGGGCTTGCTCATCGCTGGTTATGACCGCGACGTGGTGAGAAAGAGTCATGTGTTTCTCCAGAGATCTGGTCAAAAGTGTTCTGGTCGTTAAATCCAGGAATGCCGAGCGGGCAAAGTGCCGTTCAGGTGATAGGTGCCGACTGCGTGATATTTCCAGCGCACCGGATCGTGCAGCGTGTGCACGCGGGCGTTGCGCCAATGGCGGTCGAGGTTGAATTCGGCGAGGGTCGCGCGGCTGCCGGCCAGTTCGAAAAGCTTTTCGCTGGCCAGCAGCGAGATCTCGGTGGTCAGCACTTTGGCTTCGGCCACGGCAATCGACGCGCGCGCGGCGGACTCGGCGGTGAGGGGCGCGGCGTTGACTTGATCGAGCACTTGCCCGGCTTTGCGCAGCAGCGCTTCGGCGGCGTGCAGTTCGATTTTCAGTTTGCCGATGTCGGCGATCACATAGAGGTCGTCGCTGGCCCGTTCGACCTTGGCGTCGATCCACGGCCGTGCACGGGTTTTCACGAAATCGATGGCGTCGTCGATGGCGCCCCGGGCGATGCCGGCGTCAATGGCTGCTTGAATCAGCTGCGACACGGCACCCTGAATGTTCGGGCTGTCATTGATCTTCCAGTTATCCACCACCAGCTCGGCGTCGACCTGCACGTTGTTGAGCAAAATGGTGCCGCTGGCGGTGGTGCGTTGGCCGAAGCCCGACCAGTCATCCACGATGCGCAGGCCCGGTGTACCGCGGCGGACGAAGGCCAGAACCTGCTTGCCATCGTCGTTCAGCGCCTTGACGGCGACCCAGTGGGCGAACAGGGCGCCGGTGGAATAGAACTTCTGCCCGTTGAGGACGAAGCCGTCGCCGTTGGCGGTGATTCGCGCCTTGAGTTCAAGGGTGTTTTTGGTACCGCGTTCAGGTCCCGCGTTACCGATTCGCCAGCCGTCAAGCACGCTTTTGAACAGCTGTTTTTTCTGCGATTCAGTGGCGCTGCCGAGCACCAGGTTGAGAATGCCGAACTGGTTTTGCGGGATCTGTCCCAATGCCGGGTCGGCAGCGGAAATGATCGCGAATACGTCGGCAACCGTGACGAACGAAACCTGCGGGCCACCGTACTCACGCGGGATGGCAATGCTGCCCAGGCCGCTGCGGGTGAACTGTTCGATTTCCGACCATGGCAGCTTGCGCTGCTGGTCGCGTTTGGCTGCTTGCAGGCGAGCGACTTGCGCCAGCTCATGGGCGGCCTTGATGGCTTGTGCGTCGTTGCGCAAGACCTGCGCGGGCAACAACAGGGGGGCGATATCCAGATCACTCTGGACGATTGCATCTGCCAGACTGGACATCAGTGCCGCTCCTTGGCTGCACGCAATGCCCTGGCGATCTGCACTGGGGTGATTGTGTTCCGGACCATACCTACCTCACATCTCATGGAAACGTCGCGAGGGTTGCGACGAACGAAAACAAGAATGTCCGGTGGTCCGGTACATATACCCTAAGCGTGTATAAAAAATTAATAAACTAACTTTTAGGAATAAGCATAGAAGGGGTCTCACAGATCCTTCTAGCAGCTGGCAAAGCCTGCGTTCGGCTGCGTAGCAGTCGTGAAATCAGGCGTCGCGGTCATTCAGGTTAATCGCGGACTCAGGATTTACGACTGCTGCGCAGCCGAACGCAGGCTTCGCCAGCTGCTACAGGGATCTCAGTGTTTGCGGGGTTCGGCGGCCATGAGTATCTCCTTTGGCCGGGCCTTCAAATAGGGATTGGCGCAACCGATCTTCAGCCTGCGCGGTGGTGCCCAGCGGGAGTTGTTGCCCACCCGGTCGAGGATGCAGTAAGTCACTTCCAGCCGCAGGTCTTCGCCGGCTTCGAGAATGATCGCCGGCGGCACCCAGACCTGGATCGGCTGGCCGACATCGCCGGCCTTGAGTCGTGGCAGATCCATGCGCACATCGCCCCAGCGCAGGGTGATTTCGTCGTCGGCGGCCATGTTCAGGTAAGGCTCGATGGTCAATGGAACGCCGCGCTTGATCTGGTTCGGATTGACTCCCTGACGGCGAATGGTCTCGGGGATATTCACGGGCTCCAGACTCTGGTTTTCATCGCCGCACAGCGCAGACGGTTGGCCGCCGGGGCAGTCGAGTTTGATCTGCACCCGTCTGGCGGCGGACAGGGTTGGCCCTTGCCCGATCTGCATGATCCGGTAGTGAACGCGCGAGGTGCCATTGGCGATGAAGCTCTCGGGCACACGCAGTTGCACCGGTTGGCCGACATCGTTGGCCGTCAGCACTCTGGAGGCCACGTAGCAGTTGTCCCAGAACAATTCGATCAGGTCGCCTTCGTCCATGCCGGAGTAGGGCGCCACATCGATCAGCAGGCGCGCCGCCGAGGTGATGTTGATGCAGGTCTTGTGAGATTGCGCCAGGGTCGGGGCCGCAAGCTCGGGTTTGTTCGAAGTGCTTGTCATGGGGGTTCTCCTTGAAGCCTTGCAGCGAAAGTCCGTTTCTGAAAGTTTGAAAGGCGTGAATTACCGAGCAACAAAGTTATTCGCTATTTGTGAGATTAAATAATGAATGAGTTTGAGGTTTAACGCCTGTTGGAGACTAGATAAGAGTGCGCTTGAATAGGTGTCAATAGAGTTTGCTAGTTAAGTGTTGGATCTAGTGTTATTCAGAAAAATCCTACGTGTTGAAGTTAATAAGCTGCACCGCTCTGTCGACTTTTACCTTGTTTTATGGGCTTTCAGCGCTCTGCTGACGGGGAAGGCCGGTTCGGTGAGGGCGCTGGGTTTGGCGGATTTTAGGCGAGGTTATTCTGTTGCAGGACATATATATGTACCGCACGCAGCAATAAAAAATTATCTATTGTTCGGGTGGATGAATAAGCGAAGAGAATATATCGAGAGGTTTTGTTAGTAGGGGTGGTTGTCACTTCCGTCCATGGAAATTGACAAGTAGTGAAGCGATATTTCAGTGGTGAGCGTTATTCAGGAACTTGCTGAGAAACTGCTTAGTCCGCTCTTCTTTCGGGTTGGCAAACAGCGCCTTGGCTTCGCCTTGTTCGACGATCACACCCTTGTCGAAAAACACCACGCGGTTCGCCACGTCCCGGGCAAAGCCCATTTCGTGGGTGACGATGACCATGGTGCGTCGCTCTTCGGCGAGGCTGCGGATGGTCGCCAGTACTTCACCCACCAGCTCCGGGTCGAGGGCTGAGGTAGGTTCGTCGAACAGAATCACTTCCGGCTCCATCGCCAGCGCGCGGGCAATCGCCACACGCTGTTGCTGACCACCGGAAAGGCGTCGCGGGTAAGCGTCTTCCTTGCCCGCCAGGCCAACCCTGGCCAAGAGCTTTTTACCCAAGGCAACGGCTTCGGCATGTGGGATTTTTTTCACCACGATCGGGCCTTCGATGACGTTTTCCAGGGCGGTGCGATGGGGGAACAGGTTGAAGCTCTGGAACACGAAACCTACGTGCTGGCGTAACCGTCGTACCAGGCTCTGCTGCTGGTTCAACGGGCGGCTGCCATCGATCTCGATGTCACCGACCTTGATCCGGCCGCTGGTGGGTTCTTCCAGGAAATTCAGGCAACGCAGGAACGTTGTTTTACCCGAGCCGCTAGGCCCGATGATCGCCACCACCTCGCCTTCCTTCACTTGCAGATCGATGCCGTTGAGCACCACTTGACCCTTGAACTGCTTTGTCAGTTTTTCCACGACAATCATTGGGTCAGGACTCCAGGTCGTGCCGATTGACCCGTGCTTCCAACTGGTTCTGCAGGTGCGAAAGCACCGTGGCCAGAATCCAGTAGATCAGCGCGGCGGCAAGGTACATGGTGAAAATTTCAAAGGTACGGGCGGTAATCAGCTGCGCCTGACGGAACAGTTCCGGCACCTGAATAGTGGCTGCCAGCGCGGTGTCCTTCACAAGCGAAATGAAGCTGTTGCCCAGCGGTGGCAGGGCCGTGCGCATCGCTTGCGGCAGGATGGCCCGACGCAGGGTCTGCGCACGGGTCATGCCGATACTCGCGGCGGCTTCCCACTGACCGCGCTCAATGGAGCTGATCGCGGCGCGGAGGATTTCGCAGGCATAGGCCGCCATGTTAAGCGAGAAGCCGATCAGGGCCGCCGGCAGCGGATCAAGTTCGATGCCCAATTGCGGCAAGCCGTAATAGATCACGAACAGTTGCACCAGCAACGGTGTGCCGCGAAAGAACGACACGTAGATGCGGGCGATCCAGCTCACCAGTTTGAAGCGCGACAGTCGCATCAATGCCAGGCCGAAGCCCATCACCAGGCCGAAGAACATCCCGCCCAAGCTCAAGATTACCGTGTAATACGCGCCCTTCAGCAGGAAGGGCGCGGAATCCAGCGCGAGTTGGAAAGCTTCTTCCATTATTTAGTGACGTCAGCGCTGAAGTATTTTTCCGAAAGCTTTTTCAGCGTACCGTCGGCACGCAGCTTGTCGATGGCCTTGTTCACTGCTGCCAGCAACTCAGGCTCGCCTTTGCGCAGGGCGATGCCAGCTTCCTGGCGGGAGAACGCTTCGCCGGCGGCGGCAGTGTCCTTGGCCTTCTTGGCGTATTCCAGCGCGGCGAGGCGGTCGATCAGAATGGCGTCGATGCGGCCGACGCGCAGATCCTGGAACTTGGTCGGATCATCGTCATAGGTCTTGATGATGGCTTTTGGCTGATTGTCCTTGAGCCACTGCTCGTAGTTGGTGCCCAGGCCTACACCGACTTTTTTGCCGGCCAGATCGGCGGCAGTCTTGATGTTCAGCTCCGCAGCCTTCTTGGTTAGCACCAGCGCCTGAATCCCGGAAACGGTGTACGGCTCGGAGAAGTCATACTTCTTCTTGCGCTCTTCGGAGATGGTTACCTGGTTGATCACGGCGTCCAGACGTTTGGATTCCAGGGCTGCGAGGATGCCGTCCCATTTGGTTGGTTGCAGTTTGACCTTCACGCCCAGCTCTTTGGCCAGGGCTTCGGAGAACTCGACTTCGAAGCCGGCCAGCTTGCCGTCGGCGTCGACGAAACTGAACGGTGGATAAGTGCCTTCCAGACCGACGTTGATAACGCCAGCGTCTTTGATTTTTTGCAGCTGCTCACCGGCAACTGCTTGCCCCAACAGACCGGCGCTCAGCGCCAGGCCCAACGAACCAACCAGCAGGTTTCGACGTAGTGCAGAAAAATTCATGACAAGCCCCTGTGTTTTCTTATGGAAGACGCTTTAGGAATGTTGGCAAATTCGGGAATTGAACGACTGCGATATCCTGCCCTAAAGCATCGTATGCGTCTCGCTGCAAATTCGCCTGCGGCGCGACTATATGACGAGGCTTTTAGATAGGAAAATAATAAATATTAAGTTTGTTATTCTTTAATCGAATATTGATCGTTCCCACGCAGGCGTGGGAACGATGATCAGCCTGGTCGTTAAAGAAAGTCTTTGTAGGCAAACAACGCCGGTGCCCCACCGGTGTGCAAGAAGATGATCGGGCCGTCATTGAAGCGCTGGCGGCCGATGCCATCGAGCAAACCCGCCATGGCCTTGCCGGTATAGACCGGATCGAGCAACAGCCCTTCCTGACTCGCCACCAGCTTCACCGCCGACAGTGTCCCGGCATTCGGCTCGCCATAGCGCGGGCCGAAATACTCGTCCCACAACTCGACCTTGAAACTCGCTGGCAGGCTCACGCCCAGCAGCTCTGCAGTGCGCTCGGCGAGGCCCTGGACTTTCGGGCGCTGATCTTCATCGCTACGGGAAACCGTGACACCAATCACTGGCAAATCCGGCAGTACTTCACTTAACGCCAGCGCCAGACCGCTGTGGGTCCCGGCACTGCCCGAGGCCAGAACCACGGCGGCAAATGTCAGCCCGGTGTCCTTGATCTGCTCAGCCAGTTCCAGCCCGGCACGCACATAACCCAAAGCACCCAGCGCATTGGAACCACCAATCGGCACCAAGTACGGCTTCTTGCCGTTGTTGCATAGACGGTCGGCCAGAGCCTGCAATTGCTCGTCGGCATTGTCGAGGTTCTCCACCAACTCAACCTTGGCATCGAACAGGTCAAGCAACAGTCGATTGCCGTTACCGACATAGTTAGCGTCGTCGGTGCCGAGAGGGTTTTCCAGCAACGCAACGCAGCTCAGACCAAGCTTGGCCGCAATGGCGGCAGTCTGGCGCACGTGGTTGGACTGAAGCGCGCCAGCGGTGATCAAGGTGTCGGCGCCTTGTGCCAGTGCATCGGCCGCCAGGTATTCGAGTTTGCGCAGCTTGTTGCCGCCCATCGCCAGCGGCGTCAGGTCATCACGCTTGACGTACACATCGCGGCCCAACCAGGCCGACAGGCGTTCGAGTTTTTCCAGGGCGGTAGGATGACCGAGCAGGTCGAGGCGGTTAAAGCGGGCAAGCTGTTGTTTGATCATGGGGTCCGTACTGGCGGAGGGAGATGACAGGACTATAGGCACGCCTATTTAGCGGGGCAACTGCCAATCGCCTTATGCCCAAAAGTGCTGAGCACAGCACAATCGGTTCTTAATTCGGCTTCCAGACCATGCCGTAAAGTAATCGCGGTTAACGCGGCCAGACAGTCCGGCCGCCCGTGAGGAGTTTTTACCGTGAGCGAGCGTTCCAGTCATTGGCAACTGCAGACCATTGTCAGCCAACTGCGCACGGCGCGTGATCAGTGGCGCGTACAAAATGGTCGCGCCAGCACCGAACAGGGCGGTCGCGAGTTGCCTTCCCGAGCGGCCATGGCAGAGATTCTCGAAGCCCTCTGTGGCGCGTTGTTCCCGATGCGCCTCGGCCCGGTGGATTTGCGCGAGGAGAGTGAAGACTTCTACGTCGGCCACACGCTGGACGTTGCGTTGAACGCGTTGCTGGCTCAGGCGCGATTCGAATTGCGCTACGCCGCTCGCCACAGTGCCCAGGCCGACACTGAAGTCGAGGCCAAAACGATTCAGATCATTCAGGACTTCGCCCTCGCATTGCCGGGGCTGCGCAGTCTGCTCGACACCGACGTGCTGGCGGCCTATCACGGCGATCCAGCGGCTCGCAGTGTCGATGAAGTGTTGCTGTGCTATCCAGGGA
The DNA here is from genome assembly GCF_030053115.1 of Pseudomonas svalbardensis. NCBI lineage: Bacteria > Pseudomonadati > Pseudomonadota > Gammaproteobacteria > Pseudomonadales > Pseudomonadaceae > Pseudomonas > Pseudomonas svalbardensis. The sequence goes on from NZ_CP125619.1 coordinate 243,764, forward strand.
TTCTGGCGGTGATTCACCATCGTCTGGCCCATCATTTGTACAGGTCCGGTTTGCCGCTGCTGGCACGGATCAGCGCGGAGATCGCCCACTCGGCCACTGGCATCGACATTCACCCTGGCGCGCAGATTGGTCGCAGCTTCTTCATCGATCACGGGACGGGTGTGGTGATCGGCGAGACCGCCATCATCGGCGAGCGTGTGCGGATTTATCAGGCCGTGACGTTGGGCGCCAAGCGCTTCCCGGCGGATGAAGACGGTCAATTGCAGAAGGGGCAGCCGCGACATCCGATTGTCGAGGATGACGTAGTGATCTACGCCGGTGCGACGATTCTGGGGCGGATCACCATCGGCGAGGGGTCGACCATTGGCGGTAATGTCTGGCTGACCCGCAGCGTGCCGGCGGGGAGCAACCTGACTCAAGCGAATCTGCAGCATGATGACGGGACGCAGAAGTAGGGCGGTAGAATCGTTGTCTGATTTGAGATCCACCCCTCACCCCAGCCCTCTCCCCAGTGGGGAGAGGGGGAAAGGGGGTCGATCTCCATGCTTTTCAAATCCTGAGTTCGACTCGGGATTTCAGGTCGCAGAATGTCTACTAAGCACCTCGGTCAGTCCCCTCGCCCCTTTGGGAGAGGGTAAGGGTGAGGGGTGGATCTCAGATCTGTACAGAGATAATGGCATTTCGCCAATTTCCACTGAACGAATCCCCCAAACCCCACGTCATACCCTTCCTTGAGCTAGCGTACGAATAGTGCCGCCGAGCCTTGCGATTAGTCCTTAGCACCCTATTCATGTTTAACTTGAACGCTCATTCAAGTTAACCGCCGGTTTGCTGCCCGCTCACAACAGGAGGCTTGCCTTTGCCGAGTCCGTTATTGATTGCCCTGTTTCACCCCCTCGAGGTGCACCTTTCATGAGTGCATCGCCCACCCCCGCTAGCGGTCAGGTCCGCATGAATCCGCCGGTGTTCTACTTTGCCGCGGGTTTCATTCTGTTGTTCGGCATTGTGGTTATTGCCTTGCCTGAACAGGCCGGTGCCTGGCTGCTGGAAGCGCAAAACTGGGCGGCCAACACGGTCGGCTGGTATTACATGCTCGCGATGACCCTGTATCTGGTCTTCGTGGTGGTCACCGCCTTGTCTGGCTACGGCAAGATCAAGCTCGGTGCCGACCACGACGAACCCGAATTCAGTTACCTGTCCTGGGCCGGCATGCTGTTCGCTGCCGGGATCAGCATCACGCTGTTTTTCTTTTGCGTATCCGAACCGCTGACCCATTTGGCGCAACCTCCGCAAGGCGAAGCGGGCACGGCGGATGCGGCGCGTCAGGCGATGCAGATTCTGTTTCTGCACTGGGGCCTGCACGGCTGGGGCGTGTTCGCCTTTGTCGGCATGGCGCTGGCCTACTTCGCTTATCGGCATAACCTGCCGCTAGCCCTGCGTTCGGCGCTCTATCCGCTGATTGGCAAGCGCATCAATGGCCCGATCGGCTACGCAGTGGACGGCTTCGGCATCATCGCCACGGTGTTCGGCCTCGGCGCCGACATGGGCTTTGGCGTGTTGCACCTCAATTCGGGACTCGATTACCTGTTCGGCATCGCTCACACCCAGTGGGTTCAGGTCGGTCTGATCACGTTGATGATGGGTGCGGCGATCATCGTTGCAGTGTCCGGCGTCGATAAAGGCGTGCGGGTGATGTCCGACATCAACATGCTGCTGGCCTGCGCGCTACTGCTGTTCGTGTTGTTCGCCGGCCCCACTCAGCATTTGCTCAACACCTTGATCCAGAACATCGGCGATTACCTCGGCGCGTTGCCGATGAAGAGTTTCGACCTGTACGCTTACGACAAACCCAGTGACTGGCTGGGCGGTTGGACGGTCTTTTATTGGGCCTGGTGGATTGCATGGTCGCCGTTCGTGGGCCTGTTCATCGCGCGGATTTCCCGTGGCCGGACCATTCGCGAATTCGTCTTTGGCGTGCTGCTGATTCCGCTCGGCTTCACCCTCGCGTGGATGTCGATCTTCGGTAATAGCGCCATCGATCAAGTCCTCAACCACGGCATGAGCGCCCTCGGTATGTCGGCCATCGACAACCCGTCGATGACCCTCTACCTGCTGCTGGAAACCTACCCGTGGAGCAAAACCGTCATCGCGGTCACGGTGTTCATCAGCTTCGTGTTCTTCGTGACGTCTGCCGACTCGGGCACCGTGGTGCTGTCGACGCTGTCCGCCAAGGGCGGTAATCCCGATGAAGACGGGCCGAAATGGCTGCGAGTGTTCTGGGGCGCAATGACCGCGCTGGTGACCAGTGCGCTGCTGTTCTCCGGCAGCATTGATGCATTGAAGTCGGCGGTGGTACTGACCTCGTTGCCGTTCTCGATGATCTTGCTGCTGATGATGTGGGGGCTGCACAAAGCGTTCTACCTGGAGTCGCAGAAGCAGATCGCGCAGATGCATTCCCTGGCACCGGTATCCGGATCGAGACGTGGCGGCTGGCGTCAACGCTTGACTCAGGCCGTGCATTTCCCATCTCGCGATGAGGTTTACCGCTTCCTCGATACGACGGTGCGCCCGGCGATTGAAGACGTCTCGGCGGTGTTCGTCGAGAAGGGTTTGAACGTGGTCACTCAGCCGGACCCGGCCAACGACAACGTCAGCCTGGAAATCGGTCACGGCGAGGAGCATCCGTTTATCTATCAGGTGCAGATGCGTGGCTACTTCACGCCGTCCTTTGCCCGTGGCGGCATGGGTTCCAAGGAACTCAACAACCGTCGTTATTACCGGGCTGAAGTGCACTTGAGCGAGGGCAGTCAGGACTACGATCTGGTGGGTTACACCAAGGAGCAGATCATCAACGACATCCTTGATCAGTACGAGCGGCACATGCAGTTTTTGCATTTGGTGCGTTGATCGAACACTCACGTCTCGGTGGTCAACACCATGAACAACACCAGCGCCGCCACCGGTACACCGAACACGGCGCTGCCGACCACCAGTTCCGTGCTGAACGGCTGGCCGGCATTGACCATGCCGACCGCGCCGTTGATCAGCGTCAGCGCCAGCCACAGCACGACAAAGCTGAAGGCCAGGACTTGGCGACTAAAGCCGATTTTCTCGCCGATGAACAGCATCAGCGCCAGGAGGATCAGGCCGAAGGTGATGATGATCGTGGTGTGCATGATGTGTTCCGCCCTTCGAATGTGTGTTGTTTTTGGGGCCGCCTTCGCGAGCAGGCTCGCTCCCACAAGATCGTCGCAATCCTGTGGGCGCGAGCCTGCTCGCGATAGGGGCGCTGCGGTGTCAAGTGAGCATAGTTAAACTAGCCCGCCGCTGACGCGCAGGATTTGCCCGTTGACCCAACCCGAATCCGGCCCGACCAGGAACGACACAACGCGGGCGATGTCTTCTGGCTGAGCCAGGCGTTCCAGCGGGGCCATCTTGAACGTGCCGCGAGCATGAATGTTGAAGTTCTGATCGAACAGCTCATCCGTGTGTTGCGCCAGCGGCAGGACTTTGAGGATGCCGGCGTTGTTCACCAGCACATCGACTTTGCCCAGTTGCGTTTCGGTCTCGTCGAACATCCGGCGTACGTCGTCGGCGTTCGCTACATCTGCCTTGATCGCACAGTAGCCGCTGGTCTATAGGGAAATCAGGCCTCTGCACGATAGGCTAATATTTATCAGAGTGTGTATGGTGTGTATTGGCATGAAGCTTCGTCGCGTAGTGTACGCAGCAGGTGCTGCCCACAAGGACGAAGGTGATGCGAAGTCGGGAAATGATCAGGATGATCGAGGAGGATGGTTGGTATCTGGTGGCCGTGAAAGGCAGCCATCATCAGTACAAGCATCCGTGCAAGCCAGGGAGGGTGACGATAAAGCACCCGGACTCGGATCTTCCAAAAGGAACGATCAACAGCATATTGAAACAGGCGGGTCTGAAATGAGCCCCGACACCGGATACGAAAGCCCCGAGCGGGCCACATCACAGGAAGGACTTAGCGAAATGAAATTCCCGGTCGTTCTGCACAAGGATGCCGACTCAGAATACGGAGTAATTATCCCGGACGTGCCGGGTTGTTTCTCCGCAGGCGGTACTGTGGCGCAGGCATTTGAAAACGTGAAGGAAGCGCTGTCGTTGCACTACGAAGGCTTGGTGGCCGATGGCGATCCACTGCCGCAGGTGCATGAGATCGACGCTCATCTTGATAACCCTGATTACGCCGGCGGCGTGTGGGGTGTGGTCGAATTCGATATCACGCCTTACTTCGGAAAGTCGGTGCGCTTCAATGCCACACTGCCTGAGCAGTTGCTTGAGCGTATTGATCAAACAGTCAGGCGGGATCAGCGGTACAGCTCAAGGTCTGGCTTTTTGGCTGCCGCTGCCCTGCGTGAGTTGTCGGCGTAAATGTTGATCGCTCCTACGCAGAGTGGAACGATCAACTGGCAGCAAAGATGAAGTATATGAAACGTTTCAGCATTTTATCGAGTCCGAGGTTCATCGGCGTTTGTCTGGGCGTATGCTGGGCAACTTGCGAAGCAGTCGATACCAACTTCAAGACAGACAAGAGAGGATTCGATGACCTACACCGCTGCCGAAAACCGCTACGACTCCATCCCTTACCGCCGCGTGGGTCGCAGCGGTCTGGTGCTGCCGGCGCTGTCCTTGGGCCTGTGGCACAACTTCGGCGACAGCACGCCGATCGATACCCAGCGTTCGTTGCTGCGTACCGCGTTCGATCTTGGTATCAACCATTTCGACCTGGCCAACAACTACGGCCCCCCGTATGGCAGCGCCGAGATCAATTTCGGTCGTTTGCTGCGTGAAGACTTCAAGCAGTATCGCGACGAGCTAATTATCTCGAGCAAGGCCGGTTGGGACATGTGGGCCGGCCCTTATGGTCAGGGCGGCGGTTCACGTAAATACGTGCTGGCCAGCCTCGACCAGAGCCTGCAGCGCCTGGGCCTGGACTACGTGGACATCTTCTATTCCCACCGCTTCGACCCGGACACGCCGCTGGAAGAAACCGCCAGCGCACTGGCCACCGCCGTGCAACAGGGCAAGGCGTTGTACATCGGTATCTCCTCGTACTCGGGCGTTAAAACCCGTGAAATGGCCGCGCTGCTGAAAGAGTGGAAAGTCCCGTTGCTGATTCACCAACCGGCTTACAACCTGCTCAATCGTTGGGTGGAAAAAGACCTGTTGGATACCACGGACGAACTCGGTACGGGCGTGATTGCGTTTACGCCATTGGCCCAGGGGTTGTTGACCGACAAGTACCTCAATGGTGTGCCGGCGGACGCGCGGGTCAATCGTCCGGGCGGTGGTTCGTTGCAGACATCGCACCTGTCCGAAGCCAACATCGCTCATGTGCGTGCGCTAAATGAGATCGCCAAGCGTCGCGGTCAGAGCCTGGCGCAGCTGGCACTGGCGTGGACGTTACGCGATCCGCGCGTGACGTCGGCGCTGATCGGTGCGAGCCGGCCGGAGCAGATTATCGAGAACGTCGGTGCGTTGAAGAATCTGAGCTTTAGTGCGGAGGAATTGGCGGAAATTGACCGGTTTGCCCAAGAGGGCGGGGTCAATCTTTGGGAGAAGCCTTCGACGGCTGAATGACCTCTAACTGATCGTTTCCACGCTCTGCGTGGGAACGATCGGGCGATCGGGTTACCGGAAAAACGGCACATCCCCCAACACCGTCGCCCGCTGCATCACCCGCCGAGCCGGCCGGTAATCATCTACGGCGTAATGCTGTGTCACGCGGTTATCCCAAAACGCTACGTCGTCCTTCTGCCAACGCCAGCGAATGGTAAATTCCGGCCGTGTCGCGTGGGCAAACAGAAGCTTCAGAATCACCTCGCTTTCGGTTTCCGACAGCTCATTGATCTTCGAGGTGAAGCCTTCATTGACGAACAACGACCGGCGTCCGCTCACCGGATGAGTGCGAATCACCGGGTGTGACAGCGGCGGGTTTTTCCTGCGCGCTTCTTCCCACTGGTCCAAGGCTTCCGGCGTGTTGCCATAACGCTCCAGCGGGAACGAACGAGTGAAATCGTGGGTGGCCGTCAGCCCTTCGAGCATGTTTTTCATCGGCGCTGAAAGCGCTTCATACGCCGCGATACCGCTGGCCCACAGCGTGTCGCCACCAAACTCCGGTAACAACTTGGCGCTGAGCACCGCGCCCAGGGCCGGAGTCGGCAGGAAGGTCACGTCGGTGTGCCAGATCGCGTTGTCGCGCACGTCGGTGACGGCGGTGTCGAGGATCAGCACTTCGGGCTGTTCCGGCACATTCGGGTAAATCGGGTGAATGTGCAGGTCGCCGAAATTGGCGGCGAAACGTGCCTGCTGCTGCGGTGTGATCGGCTGATCGCGAAAGAACAACACTTGATGTTTGAGCAGCGCCTGCTCGATGGCGTCACGCTGTTCCAGGTTCAGCGGCTGGCTGATGTCGACGCCGCTGATTTGCGCGCCGAGGGCCGAGCTTAGGGGGACGATTGTCAGGTTGCTCATGGTCTTTCTCTTCAATCCGGGGCGCCGAGCTGTCGGCGTAGTCAGTGCGATCAAAACGTCTTAGTGAGCCTGGCCATGCCACGGCACCAGTTTGCGTTGCAGGGCGCGCAAGCCCATTTCCATGGAGAAGGCGATCAGCGCGATCACCAGAATTCCCAGCACCACCACATCGGTGACCAGGAACTGCGCGGCCGACTGCACCATGAAACCCAAACCACTGGTGGCGGCGATCAATTCGGCGGCGACCAATGTCGACCAACCTACACCCAGACCGATGCGCACACCGGTCAAAATATCCGGCAGCGCACTCGGCAGAATCACATGGCGAATCAACTGCGCCCGGGTCGCGCCCAACGACTGTGCCGCGCGCAGTTTGGCCGGGTCGACGGTACGCACGCCGGTCGCGGTAGCGATGGCGATCGGGGCGAAAATCGCGAGGTAGATCAGCAAGACTTTCGATAGCTCACCGATGCCGCACCAAATCACGATCAGCGGCAGATAAGCCAGCGGTGGAATAGGGCGGTAGAACTCGATCAGCGGATCGAGAATGCCGCGAGCGATGCGATTGTGGCCGATGGCGATTCCAACGGGAACGGCGGTCAGCACCGCAAAGCCCAGGCCCAGGCCGATTCGGCTGAGACTCGCGCTAAGGTGCTGCCACAACGTTGAATCCATGTAGCCGGTGGTCACCAGCAGCCAGCCTTTTTGCAGTATGGCGGAGGGTGGCGGCAGGAACAGCGGTTCGATCATTCCAGTGGCGGTGACGGCCCACCAGATAACCACGAGTGCGACGAGTGTCAGCAGACTGATCCAGCGAGTACTGAGGCTGCGACGAACAGGAATCACCGTCGAGTGCGGTTTGACCGTGACGGCCGGAATCTCATAGCTGCTCATACGGTCTCCTGCCGCTGGGCGGTGCTGCGTTGGGAGAACACTTTGGCGAGCACGTGTTCGCGGGTTTCGATAAAGCGCGGGTCGGACTTGATCGATCGAGCCGACTCCCCGGCGGCGTAACGCTGACCGAAATCCAAGCTCAGGCGCTCGACGATTTGCCCTGGGTTTGGCGCCAGCAGAATCAGGTCCGTGGCGAGGAACACCGCTTCTTCGATGTCGTGAGTAATCAGAAATACGGGTTTTGCGGTGCGCTGCCAGACTTGCAGCAGCAACTCCTGCATCTGTTCGCGGGTGAAGGCGTCGAGGGCGCCGAAGGGTTCGTCCATCAGCAAAACGCGCGGATCAGCAGCAAGGGCACGGGCCAGGCCGACACGTTGCTTCTGACCGCCCGAGAGTTGCCAGATTCGACGGTTTTCGAAGCCGGAAAGGTCCACCAGTGCGAGCATTTCCCGGGCGCGCAGTTCACGTTTTTCCCGCGCAATGCCGGCCAGTTCCAGACCGAAACCGACGTTGGCCAGCACGTCCTGCCAGGGCAGCAGGGCATCGTCCTGGAACACCACGCCGCGTTCGGCGCTCGGGCCTTTGACCGGCACGCCATCAAGCGTGATACGCCCGGCGCTAGGCTCGACGAAACCGGCAATCAAGTTCAACAGCGAAGTCTTGCCACTGCCGGACGGGCCGAGGGCGACCAGCAATTGCTGGGGCCCAAGGCTCAGAGAAATATCCGCCAGTACCGGTTCGGCGGCGCCGGGGTACTGTGCGCTGATGCGCTCCAGCTGAAGCAAAGCCATCGCGGTTAACTCCGATCAGTTGGTGATGTATTTTGCGCTGACGTAGGGGGCGTAGTCCGGCAGCACGGCTTCAACCTTGCCTTGTTCTTTCAGGAACGCGGCGGTGTCGGTGATGGCTTTGGTGGTCGGTGCGCCGAGGGTGATCACCTGATCAGCCGCCAGCGGGAAGACGTTGCCTTGCAGCAGCAATGGAATGTCGCTGGCCTTGGCGCCGGAGAGTTTCACCAGCTTGTCGACGTTGGATTGGTTGGCGAGCCAGGCTTTCGGGTCTTTGCGGTAGTCGGCGTAGGCATCGAGGGTCACTTTGGCGAACGCGGTGACGATTTCCGGGTGCTTCTCGGCGAAGTCTTTACGCACGATCCACGCATCAAAGGTCGGCGCGCCGAACTTGGCCAGTTCGCCGGAAGTGATCAGCACTTTGCCGTTTTCCTTGGCGACACCAAGGGCTGGGTCCCACACGTAGGTGGCGTCGATGTCACCGCGTTTCCACGCGGCAATGATGGCAGGCGGGGCAAGGTTGAGGACGGTGACTTTCGATGGATCGATGTTCCAGTGCTTCAGCGCGGCCAACAGGCTGTAGTGGCCGGTGGAAACGAACGGCACGGCGATTTTCTTGCCGATCAGATCCTGCGGGGTTTTGATCCCGGAACCGTCGCGGGCAACCAGGGCTTCAGCGGCGCCGATCTGCGTGGCGATTAGGAAGGTTTCTACCGGGACTTTGCGGGTGATTGCCGCCGTCAGGGGGCTGGAACCGAGGTAACCGATCTGCACGTCGCCAGAAGCGATGGCGGCGATGATGTCGGCGCCGTTGTCGAATTTGCGCCAGTCGATCTTGGCGTTGGTGGCTTTTTCGTACGCGCCGTCGGCCTGGGCGACTTTCGCCGGGTCTACGGTGGTCTGGTAGGCGACGGTGACGTCAGCCGCTTGGGCAAAGAAACTCACCGCAGCCAGAGACGCGGCCGCCAGCAGGCGAAGGGGGAAAGTCAGTTTCATTGAGAAGCTCCTTGTCAGGCGACCGAGAGTCGGCGTGAAAAGGAGACTAAATGATATAAGAATCCGAAAATAAATAACTTTTTCGAATGAGCTTATGAGCGGAAAATTCTAAGAGAGAGTAGTACATCGTTATCCATGTGGGAGCGAGCAAGCCCGCTCCCACAGGTGACCTGCGATTGCAGGTTAGTTGCTGATCGCCAGAATGCTCGCCTGATACGACCCGACAAACACATCGAAATCGCCGACTTCGTTCTGCTCCAGCTCAATCTGCTCGGCCAGCGACGAACGCGCCCGGTCTTCAAATTTCGCCTGATCTTCACTTGAAAGCGGCTCGCTGCGGAAAAACTCCGCATGTGCCTGGCTCTGACGCAGGGAGAACTGAGCAAAGCTCTCCTTGTGCTCAGCCATTGCCACCAGCACCTGGGCCGATGGCGTCAGCGATGGATCCTTGACCTTGGCCAGCTGCGCATCCAGTGCCTTGCTATGTGCATCGCCGCCATGACTCTGATCCAGCATCGCCGCCAGTGGTGCAATCATCTCCAGCAACTCACTGGCCCACTCTTTCAGGTCCACCGGATGGCCGTCGCGTTGCAATTGCAGGCCCGGACGGCGACCTTCCTTGACCACGCTGAGGAAGTTCGAAGTTGCGTTGCCGCACGAGGTATTGGTCAGCAGCGGGCTGTCGTTCAGCGCGCAATACAGTAGGAACGCATCGAGGAACCGCGATTCCGGCAGGTCGATGCCCATCGGCAGGAACGGGTTGATGTCCAGGCAACGCACTTCAACGTACTGAATGCCGCGGGCCACCAGCGCCTGGATCGGCCGTTCGCCGGTGTAGGTCACGCGTTTCGGGCGAATGTTGGAGTAGTACTCGTTTTCGATTTGCAGGATGTTGGTGTTGAGCTGAACCCACTCACCGTCCTGATGCGTGCCGATTTCGACGTACGGCGCGTAAGGTGTTGCGACCGCTTTGCGCAGGCTATCGGTATAGCTCGCCAAGTCGTTGTAGCACGGCGTCAGACCGGCCTGGGCGTTGCTTTGGTAACCCAGGTCACTCATGCGCAGGCTGGTGGCGTACGGCAAGTACAAGGTGTCCGGGTCCAGTTGTTCCAACTGGTGCGAACGACCGCGCAGGAAACCGGCGTCCAGCGCAGGCGAAGCACCGAACAGGTACATCAGCAGCCAGCTGTAGCGACGGAAGTTACGGATCAGCGCGATGTAGGCCGACGACTGATAATCGCGGTCGGTGCCGACAAAGCCTTCAGCCTCTTTAAGCAGCGGCCAGAGCTTTTCCGGCAGGGAAAAGTTGTAGTGGATCCCGGCGATGCACTGCATGGTCTTGCCGTACCGCAGGGCCAGGCCCTTGCGGTAGACGTACTTGAGCTGACCGATGTTGGAGGTGCCGTAATAGGCAATCGGGATGTCTTCCTCGGCCGGCAACGGGCACGGCATCGATGGACTCCACAGGTACTCGCTGCCGAGCTTGCTGTAGGCAAAACGGTGGATCTTGTCCAGGCTCGCCAGGGTGTCTGCCGGGTCGGGCAGGGCGGGCGTGATGAACTCCAACAGCGACTCGGAATAGTCGGTGGTGATTTGTTCGTTGGTCAGCGCGGAACCCAATTCTTCCGGGTGCGGCGTTTGCGCCAGGCGACCTTCGCCGGTCACGCGCAGGCATTCACGTTCGATGCCGTGAAGGCACTGTTCGAGCAGAGAGAGGTTAGCGCGCTCGCCGAGCAGAGCCAGGCGGCGGTTGAGAAGTTCGCTCAAGTTGGATTCCTTCACGCGTCAGTCGCCCCAATATGGGGGTGGGCAAGACGGTCTACAAGGGTGAAGTTGAAACTGGCGTTTTCGCCTGGTTTGGGAACCTCTCGGGACTGTTGTCAGCCGGCCAAGGTTTGATCGCCGCAATCCCCTGTGGGAGCGGGCTTGCTCGCGAAGGCGGTGTGTCAGGCGACTTGAATGTTTCCTGAAACACCGCTTTCGCGAGCAAGCCCGCTCCCACAGAAAATCCCGACGCAGCTTTCGTAGCGCCGAAATTAACTCAAATTGATGACATTCATCTACAGGACAGCGAACGTGCCTTGTGCTTTTGCGACGAGTTTGTCGCCTTGCATCACGTCGGCTTCAACCACCAGCGTGCGGCGGCCCGGGTGGATCACCCGCGCCGTGCAAATCACTTCACCGTCTGCGACGGCGCGAATGTAATTGATCTTGCACTCGATGGTCGCGCTCTGCTGGTCAAAACCATGGGTGCTGGAACAGGCCAGCCCCATGGCAATGTCCACCAGACTGAACAAGGCCCCGCCGTGCAGCTTGCCGCCGCGATTGCGCAGTTCTGGCGCAAGCCCGAGGGAGACTTGCGCCACCCCGGCTTCCAGACTGTGCAAGCGACACCCCAGCAACTTGAAAAAAGCGCTTTCGGTCAGCCCGGCCGGGATGTTCATCAGCGTTTCTTCAACTGCTTGGCGTTGGCGAACAGCGAAGCCATGGCGTTGTTGGCCGGAGCCGCCGCCGTGGTTTCTTTACGCGGTGCGGTGTTCTGGGACTGGCGTGGCGCCGAACCCGGACGTGCACCACGGGCACCGTCGATTTTCTCGCCCGGCGTGTCGCTCATGCGCATCGACAGGCCAACGCGTTTGCGCGGGATGTCGACTTCCATGACCTTCACTTTCACCACGTCGCCAGCCTTCACCGCTTCACGCGGATCCTTGATGAACTTCTCCGAAAGCGCAGAGATGTGCACCAAACCGTCCTGATGCACGCCGATGTCGACGAATGCACCGAAGTTGGTCACGTTGGTCACCACGCCTTCGAGGATCATGCCCAATTGCAAGTCCTTGAGGTCTTCGACGCCTTCCTGGAACTCGGCGGTCTTGAACTCGGGACGTGGATCGCGGCCAGGTTTTTCCAGCTCTTGCAGGATGTCGGTGACCGTTGGCAGACCGAAGGTTTCGTCGGTGTACTTCTTCGGATCAAGACGCTTGAGGAAACTGGCATCGCCGATCAGCGAGCGAATGTCGCGGTCGGTTTCAGCGGCGATGCGCTGGACCAGCGGATAGGCTTCCGGGTGAACCGCAGACGAATCCAGCGGGTTGTCGCCGTTCATGACGCGCAGGAAGCCAGCGGCCTGTTCGAAGGTTTTCTCGCCCAGACGAGCGACTTTCTTCAATGCAGCACGAGTCTTGAACGCGCCGTGCTCGTCGCGGTGGCTGACGATGTTCTGTGCCAGGGTCGCGTTGAGGCCGGAGATGCGGGCCAGCAGCGCCACGGAGGCGGTGTTCACGTCCACGCCCACGGCGTTCACGCAGTCTTCGACCACTGCATCCAGGCCACGCGCCAGTTTCAGCTGCGACACGTCGTGCTGGTACTGGCCGACGCCGATGGATTTCGGATCGATCTTCACCAGCTCAGCCAGTGGATCCTGCAGGCGACGGGCAATCGACACGGCGCCACGGATCGACACGTCGAGGTCCGGGAATTCTTTCGAAGCCAGTTCCGACGCCGAGTAAACCGATGCGCCGGCCTCGGAAACCATGACTTTGGTCATCTTCATGGCTGGGTATTTTTTGATCAGCTCAGCGGCCAGCTTGTCGGTTTCACGGCTGGCGGTGCCGTTGCCGATGGCGATCAGGTCCACTGCATGCTTGGCGCACAGGGCCGCCAGAATCGCGATGGTCTGGTCCCATTTGTTGTGAGGCACGTGCGGGTAAACCGTGGCGTGATCCAGCAGTTTGCCGGTGGAATCGACCACGGCGACCTTGCAACCGGTGCGCAGGCCCGGGTCGAGGCCCAATGTGGCGCGCGGGCCAGCCGGCGCCGACAGCAGCAAGTCATGCAGGTTGTGAGCGAACACGTTGATCGCTTCGGTTTCTGCGCCATCGCGCAGTTCGCCCAGCAGGTCGGTTTCGAGGTGGGTGTAGAGCTTGACCTTCCAGGTCCAGCGCACCACTTCGCCCAGCCATTTGTCGGCGGCGCGGTTCTGGTTCTGGATGCCGAATTGCTGGCCGATCATGCCTTCGCACGGGTGCATGGCGCCCGGCAGTTCGTCGCCGACTTTCAGCGCCGAACTCAGAATGCCTTCGTTGCGGCCACGGAAAATCGCCAGCGCGCGGTGCGACGGCATGCTTTTCAGCGGTTCGTCGTGTTCGAAGTAGTCGCGGAACTTGGCGCCTTCCTCTTCTTTGCCGGCGATCACGCGGGCACTCAGAGTGGCTTCCTGCTTGAGGTAGCTGCGCAGCTTGTCCAGCAGGCCGGCGTTTTCGGCGAAACGCTCCATGAGGATGTACTTGGCGCCTTCAAGGGCAGCCTTCACGTCGGCCACGCCTTTTTCAGCGTCGACGAAGCGCGCGGCTTCGACGTCTGGGGTCAGGGTCGCGTCGTTGAACAGGCCGTCGGCCAGCTCACCGAGGCCGGCTTCCAGGGCGATCTGGCCCTTGGTGCGGCGCTTCTGCTTGTACGGCAGGTACAAGTCTTCGAGGCGGGTTTTGGTGTCGGCGAGTTTAATGTCGCGTTCAAGTTGCGGGGTCAGCTTGCCTTGTTCCTGGATGCTGGCAAGGATGCTGATACGCCGTTCGTCGAGTTCTCGCAGGTAGCGCAGACGCTCTTCCAGATGACGCAACTGGATGTCATCGAGGCTGCCGGTCACTTCTTTCCGGTAACGGGCGATGAAGGGCACCGTGGAGCCTTCATCGAGTAGCGCGACGGCCGCTTCGACCTGTTGTGGGCGTACGCCGAGTTCCTCGGCGATGCGGCTGTTGATGCTGTCCATAAAACCACCTGACAAATTGTGAAAGCAGGCTCGCAGGCGCAGAGATAAAGGCTCGGCGAGTCTGGTTGAGCGGCCTGGCCTGCGCCGCTACCTGGATCAACAGGTATCCCGTTGACCCGTGAAATCGAACAATTACTGCCGGCGCCATGAAAATAAAAAACGGCCACCTACAGTAATGATCAGACGTTGCCTGACACAAAAGGCCGCGCATTATAACCAGCGTTCTGTCATTCGGGGGCATCGCAGGCTGTAGGCAGAAAGGCCGGATTCCTGGCGATCAAGGAAAAATCTGCTAACAATGCACACGGTGCGTATAACGGCAGCTACGCCATAATGCGCGCCGAGATCAAAGGAGCATCTAATGAGCAGCACTGCAAACATTGCTGAAGGCGAAAAAATTCTTATTGTTGACGACGATCCAGGGCTGAGCAGCCTGCTGGAACGGTTTTTCGTCAGCAAGGGCTACCGCGCCCGCGCCGTCCCGAACACGGAACAAATGGATCGCCTGCTGGCGCGTGAAGTGTTCAACCTGGTCGTCCTCGACCTGATGCTGCCCGGCGAAGACGGCTTGACCGCTTGCCGCCGCCTGCGCACCGCGAACAACCAGATCCCCATCATCATGCTGACCGCCAAGGGCGATGAGCTGAGCCGCATCAAGGGCCTGGAACTGGGTGCCGACGATTACCTGGCCAAACCATTCAACCCGGACGAGCTGATGGCTCGTGTCAAAGCGGTCCTGCGTCGTCAATCGACTCCTGTGCCGGGCGCACCGGGCAGCGAAGACGAAAGCGTGACCTTCGGTGACTACGAACTGTCCCTGGCCACCCGCGAACTCAAGCGCGGCGACGAAGTGCACATGCTCACCACTGGTGAGTTTGCGGTACTCAAGGCATTGGTGATGAACGCGCGTCAGCCACTGACCCGCGACAAGCTGATGAACCTGGCCCGTGGCCGCGAATGGGACGCGCTGGAGCGGTCCATTGACGTGCAGATCTCGCGTCTGCGCCGGATGATCGAACCCGACCCCTCCAAACCGCGTTACATCCAGACTGTCTGGGGCGTGGGTTACGTGTTCGTTCCGGATGGCGCCGCCACCAAGTGAACGGCGATTTGTAGGAGCGGGTCTTGCGGGCAACGGGTCAGATGACCTTGCTCGCAGACTCGCGATCCGCAATATGCGAGCATCGCTCGCTCCTGCAAGTGTGTAGCGGCTATCCATGAAAACCCCCGTTTGGTTCCCCCAGAGTTTTTTCTCCCGCACCCTGTGGCTGGTGCTGATCGTCGTTCTGTTCTCCAAGGCGCTGACCCTGGTTTACTTGTTGATGAACGAAGACGTGCTGGTGGACCGCCAATACAGCCACGGCGTCGCCCTGACGCTGCGCGCTTATTGGGCGGCCGATGAAGAAAACCGCACGAAGATTGCCGATGCCGCGACCCTGATCCGGGTAGTGGGCGCTGGTGTGCCGGAAGGCGAGCAACATTGGCCTTACAGCGAGATCTATCAGCGGCAGATGCAAGCGGAGCTGGGTGACGACACCGAAGTGCGATTACGCATGCACTCGCCGCCGGCCCTGTGGGTTCGGGCGCCTAGCCTGGGCGATGGCTGGCTGAAAGTGCCGCTTTACCCGCATCCATTGCGCGGCCAGAAAATCTGGAACGTACTCGGCTGGTTTCTCGCGATCGGACTGCTGTCCACCGCCTCGGCGTGGATCTTCGTCAGTCAGCTCAATCAACCATTGAAACGTCTGGTCTATGCCGCGAGGCAACTCGGCCAGGGCCGCAGCGTGCGTCTGCCGATCAGCGATACGCCGAGTGAAATGACCGAGGTTTACCGCGCCTTCAACCAGATGGCGGAAGACGTCGAACAGGCGGGGCGTGAGCGCGAATTGATGCTGGCCGGGGTGTCCCACGACCTGCGCACACCGTTGACCCGGTTACGGCTATCTCTGGAACTCATGGGCGACCACAGCGATCTGACCGACGACATGGTCCGCGATATCGAAGACATGGACGCGATTCTCGACCAGTTCCTGGCGTTCATTCGCGATGGTCGCGACGAGTCGGTGGAAGAGGTGGACCTGAGCGATCTGGTGCGCGAAGTCGCGGCGCCGTACAACCAGAACGAAGAGAAAGTGCGCCTGCGCCTGGAGCCGATTCAGCCGTTTCCGTTGCGTCGGGTGTCGATGAAGCGGCTGTTGAACAACCTGATTGGCAACGCCTTGCATCACGCCGGCAGCGGTGTCGAAGTGGCGGCTTATGTGTCCGGCGATACCAGCGCGCCGTATGTGGTGCTGAGTGTCATGGACCGTGGGGCGGGGATTGATCCGTCTGAGCTGGAGGCTATTTTCAACCCGTTTACTCGGGGTGACCGAGCCCGTGGCGGGAAGGGGACCGGGTTGGGCTTGGCGATCGTGAAGCGGATTGCTTCGATGCACGGCGGGAATGTTGAACTGCGCAATCGGTCTGGTGGTGGGCTGGAAGCGCGAGTGCGATTGCCGCTTGGGTTGATGCTGCCGCGGGATGCCGTCTAACCCGATCGTTCCCACGCAGCGCGTGGGAACGATCAGTGTGTCAACCCTTGCCTTTGGTCCGCGTCATATTCGGCCCACCATTCTTCTCAAGATGCTCGATGATGATCCCCGCCACGTCCTTGCTGGTGGTGGTTTCAATCCCTTCAAGTCCCGGCGAGGAGTTCACTTCCATCACCAGCGGCCCGTGATTGGAACGCAGGATATCCACACCAGCGACCGCCAACCCCATGACCTTCGCCGCACGCAACGCCGTCATGCGTTCTTCCGGTGTGATCTTGATCAGGCTGGCACTGCCGCCGCGATGCAGGTTGGAGCGAAACTCCCCAGGCTTCGCCTGGCGTTTCATCGCCGCGATCACCTTGTCGCCCACCACGAAGCAGCGAATGTCCGCCCCGCCGGCCTCCTTGATGTATTCCTGAACCATGATGTTCTGCTTCAGGCCCATGAACGCCTCGATCACCGACTCCGCCGCCGTCGCCGTTTCACACAGCACGACGCCGATGCCCTGAGTGCCTTCCAGCACCTTGATCACCAGCGGCGCACCGTTGACCATCTCGATCAAGTCGGGAATGTCATCCGGGGAGTGCGCAAAACCGGTGACCGGCAAACCGATTCCTCGGCGCGACAGCAATTGCAGCGAACGTAGTTTGTCCCGCGAGCGGGCGATGGCCACCGATTCATTGAGCGGGAACACCCCCATCATTTCGAACTGACGCAACACCGCGCAGCCATAAAACGTCACCGACGCGCCAATCCGCGGGATTACCGCATCGAAACCCTCCAGCGGCTTGCCGCGGTAGTGGATCTGCGGCTTGTGGCTGGCGATGTTCATGTAGGCGCGCAGGGTGTCGATCACCACCATTTCATGGCCACGCTCGGTACCGGCTTCGACCAGACGACGAGTGGAATACAGACGTGGGTTCCGCGACAGCACAGCGATCTTCATGCAACACCTGTGGAGGAGGTAGATACCGGGAACACCGGCTTGTCTTGTACGTACTTAATGCCCGGGTTGACCACCAACTGGCCGTCGATCAAGGCTTTGGAACCGAGTAACAGGCGATAACGCATGGACTTGCGGCAGGCGAGGGTGAACTCGACCCGCCAGACCCGATCACCGAGGGCCAGGGTGGTGCTGACCACGTAACGCATCTGCGCGTGGCCGTTAGAGCTTTTGATGGTTTTCATCGTCACCAGGGGTGCTTCGCAGCGCCGGTGACGCAGTTGCACCACCGTGCCCAAGTGAGCAGTAAAGCGCACCCACTGCTCCCCGTCGCGCTCGAACGGTTCGATATCGGTGGCATGCAGGCTGGAGGTGCTGGCGCCGGTGTCGATTTTTGCGCGCAGGCCCGCGACTCCCAAATCCGGGAGCGCCACCCACTCGCGCAGACCGACAACGGTCAAATGGTCAAATGTCTTCAATAGGAAAAACCGGCGATTAACGCGTCCAGGCCCCAGGTGTTACCTGGGCCAACGCTTTGAATGCGGGCTTGGCGAACCAGTAACCCTGCATCAGAAAAATTCCACAGTCCGCCAGGAAATCCCGTTCTCCGGCGCTTTCGATCCCTTCGGCAATGACTGTAACGTTCAGCTCCGCACAGATTGTGACAATCCCTCGAACGATAGCCTGACGAACACGATCGCGGTCGACATCGCGGATCAGTGCCATGTCGAGTTTGATCAGGTCCGGTTGGAAATCAGCCAGCAGATTGAGCCCCGAGTAGCCCGCGCCGAAATCGTCGATGGCGGTCTTGAAGCCGAATTCGCGGTATTCACGCAGAATATTGGTCAAATGGCGATAGTTATCTACGTGCTGACTTTCCAGGGTTTCGAAAATCAGCCGGTCGATGGGGAAGTTGTGTTTTTTCGCTGCTTCCAGCGTGCTTTGAATACACAGTTCCGGGCGGTACACGGCGTTGGGCATGAAGTTGATCGACAGATGCGTCTGCATCCCTAGATTCGCCGCGCCTTCAATGGCTCGGGTCCGACAGAGCTGGTCGAAGCGGTAGCGGTTGTCCTCGGTGATCTGATCGAGAACCGACAGTGCACCCTCACCCTTTACACCGCGCACGAGCGCCTCATGGGCGAAAATCGACTGATCTCGCAAATCGACGATCGGTTGGTAGGCAAAGGTAAAATCGAAGCCTAAAGGCTCGCTTTGCTGGCAACCCTGGCAACCTCCCTTGGGCGAGGTCAATGAAGACGGAAATATAGTCACTCAATCACTCCATGCCGGTGAGCCGGCCAAGTCGACATTCTATCTGGAGGGCCGAGTTCTTGCGCCCGACAGAAACGGTAGTACAGTTCCGACTATGGGCTAAAAGAGGAATTCAAGTGGCACAAAAACAGGAAGAGGACGACAAGATTCGTCTCGATAAATGGTTGTGGGCCGCGCGTTTTTATAAAACACGCGCCTTGGCCAAAGCGGCGATAGAAAGCGGCAAGGTGCATTGCCGGGGCGAGCGCTGCAAACCGGGCAAGGAACCGAGGATCGGCGACGAGTTTCAGATTCGCGCAGGGTTCGAGGAACGCACAGTGGTGGTTCAGGCGCTGTCGATCGTACGCCGTGGCGCACCGGAGGCTCAGGCGCTCTACGCTGAAACCGACGCCAGCATCGCCAAGCGCGAGGCGGCTGCGGCCATGCGCAAGGCTGGTTCGCTGGGCGTGAGCACCGATGGCAAGCCGAGCAAGAAGCAGCGACGGGATTTGTTCAAGTTTCGTGGAAGCAGCAACGACGAGTAAGTCAGTTGCTTCTGTGTTGCCTGTGAAGCAGCCTTCGCGAGCAAGCCCGCACCCACAGTTGACCGCGTACTCCCCGGCGACTCGGTTTAATGTGTGCGGGCTTGCTCGCGAACGAGCGCGCAGCACTCGCCTGGCAGGCGAATTTGGCGAACAACATGCGGATAAACAGCGGAATCACCCCAACCACCGCATTGAGGGACGCAGACTTGCAATTGCCCAAACGTGTAGCCATATCGGGTTAATCGCCAGCAGCGCGTTGGATGGGTGAAAGCGCCACTCGTCGAAAACCAAACACAGCCTCTGATCTGTAGGCCATAACCAAAAGGCCAGCAGTACCAGAGGCAAAAAATTGCATAAGCCAACCGGCGTACATTCCACCTTGCTTGGAACAAACCCGGATTGTTCATAAAATGCGGCTCACGGCTGAACATTGCGCACCCGAGTGGTGCCGCAGAGGCGCAATTTCTCACTGTTTGAATTCATTTTGTCATTACTTCAGATACCCAGACCTATGACCGATTTACCGGATACCGACTACACCCAACGCTTCATCTTCGATGACAGCGACACCCGCGGCGAGCTGGTCGGGTTGGAGCGTAGCTACGCCGAAGTCCTCGCTAAACACCCTTACCCGGAGCCGGTTGCACAACTGCTCGGCGAGCTGATGGCGGCGGCATCGTTGTTGGTCGGCACTTTGAAGTTCGATGGCTTGCTGATTCTCCAGGCCCGTTCCGAAGGCCCGATTCCGCTGCTGATGATCGAGTGCTCCAGCGAGCGCGAAATCCGTGGCCTGGCCCGATACGAAGCCGAGCAGATCGCGCCGGATGCGACCCTCGCCGACCTGATGCCCAACGGCGTATTGGCGTTGACCGTCGACCCGACCCAGGGCCAGCGTTACCAGGGCATCGTCGACCTCGATGGCGAAACCCTGTCGGAGTGCTTCACTAACTACTTCGTGATGTCCCAACAAGTCGGTACGCGTTTCTGGTTGTACGCCGATGGTCGTCGCGCCCGTGGCCTGTTGTTGCAACAACTGCCTGCTGATCGTTTGAAAGACGAAGAAGAACGCGCCGCCAGCTGGCAGCACATCACCGCGCTGGGCAGCACCCTGACCGCCGATGAATTGCTGAGCCTGGACAACGAAACCATCCTCCATCGTCTCTACCACGAAGAGCAGGTTCGTCTTTTCGATGTGCAGAAACTACGCTTCCGTTGCAGCTGCTCCCGCGAACGTTCTGCCAATGCGCTGGTCAGTTTGGGTCTGGAAGATGCCCAGTCACTCGTGATCGAACATGGCGGCAACATTGAGATTGATTGCCAGTTTTGCAACGAGCGCTACCTGTTCGACGCCGCCGATATCGCTCAATTATTCGCCGGCGCGGGTGTTGATACGCCGTCAGATACCCGTCACTAAAACGGTTCAGCGCAGGTAAATTCACTGGTTTGTGCCGGAATAACGCCGTTACGACGGGAGGGCCCTACTATTTTTGGGCTTTTCTGGCATAATCCGGCCCACTTTTTTCGCGGTAGTAGTGCACGACTTTCTACTACAAAACGTTTGGAGCACACTCGGCCAATGGCCGACGGGGAACCTCATGACGCAAGCCAATAACGCCGTGTACACCGATCTGAGTGTTGATGATCTGGTAAAAGAAGCCCTGAGTCGCGGTGAAGGCGAGCTTGCCGATACCGGCGCGCTGGTTGTTCGCACCGGTCACCGCACCGGCCGCTCGCCAGTCGATCGTTTCATCGTTGAAGAGCCGACCACCCAAGCCGCCATCGCCTGGGGCCCGATCAACCGCAAGTTCCCGGCCGACAAGTTCGATGCCCTGTGGGCTCGCGTTGAGGCGTTCAACAACGCGCAAGAGCATTTTGTTTCCCACGTGCATGTAGGTGCGTCCGAAGACCACTACCTGGCCGTGAAGATGACCACCCAGACTGCCTGGCAGAACCTGTTCGGTCGTTGCCTGTTCATCAACCCGGAAAAGTACAACCCGGCTGGCCGTGATGAGTGGCAAGTGCTCAACGTTGCCAACTTCGAGTGCGTGCCAGAGCGTGACGGCACCAACTCCGACGGTTGCGTGATCCTCAACTTCGCTCAGAAGAAAGTGCTGATCGCCGGCATGCGTTACGCCGGTGAAATGAAGAAAGCCATGTTCTCGGTGCAGAACTTCCTGCTGCCGGCTGCCGACGTGCTGCCAATGCACTGCGCCGCCAACATCGGCGAAGCGGGCGACGTGACCCTGTTCTTCGGTCTGTCCGGCACCGGCAAGACCACCCTGTCCGCCGATGAAAGCCGTTACCTGATCGGTGACGACGAGCACGGCTGGGGCGAAGGCGTTGTCTTCAACATCGAAGGCGGCTGCTACGCCAAGTGCATCGACCTGTCCGAGAAGAACGAGCCGGTCATCTGGAAAGCCATCAAGCACGGCGCAGTCCTGGAAAACGTCGTTATCGATGACGCCAAGCACGCCGATTACGACGATGTCAGCCTGACCCAGAACAGCCGCGCCGCCTACCCGCTGGAGCACGTTGCCAAGCGTTCCGAGAAAAACCTCGGTGGCGAGCCAAACGCTGTGATCTTCCTGACTTGCGACCTGACCGGCGTGCTGCCGCCAGTCTCGATCCTCAGCGAAGAACAAGCGGCCTACCACTTCCTGTCCGGCTACACCGCACTGGTGGGCTCGACCGAAATGGGTTCCGGCAGCGGCATCAAGTCGACCTTCTCCACCTGCTTCGGCGCACCGTTCTTCCCGCGTCCGGCCGGCGAATACGCAGAACTGCTGATCAAACGCATCCGCGGCTTCGGCTCCAAGGTCTACCTGGTCAACACCGGCTGGACCGGCGGCGGCTACGGCGTCGGCAAACGCTTCAACATCCCGACCACTCGCGGCGTGATCGCAGCGATCCAGAGCGGCGCGTTGATCGGTGCTGAAACCGAACACCTCGACACCATCAACCTCGACGTGCCACTGGCCGTACCGGGCGTTGAGACTGGCCTGTTGAACCCACGTAACACCTGGGCTGACAAGGCTGCTTACGATGAAGCGGCTAAAGCGTTGGCTGGGTTGTTTGTTGAGAACTTCAAGAAGTTTGAAGTGAGCGACGCGATCAAGGCTGCTGGGCCTAAGCTGTAAGGCTTGGATTTAGCGAATGAAAAAGCCGCCCATTTGGGGCGGCTTTTTTGTGGGATTATTGTCGGTTTCTTTAATAGGTTTTTACGTAATCGTTAAATATTAAAAAAGAGAGTTTTGTTTTTGGCCGATACTGATTTTATAAAGGTCTTCAATCTGCGCGAGAAAAATATTCTGCCCGCCATAACTAGGATGTCTAAACTTAAAAATGTCAATATTGCTTGTTAGTCTTTCGGCAGAAGCTGCTGCATCGTTACCAATTGCTATAATTCTGCGTGGCCTTAATGTAATTATAAGATCATTTAAAAGCTCTTCGCCAATTTTGCGTTCTGACGTATTGTGCGTTCTGTTCGAAAAAGGATCACCACTTTCGTGTGGATGAAGGGGGAAAACATTCCAAAGAAAAATATTCTCCTTAATCTTGCTTAGGGCGCTCCAGATAACAGCTGCGGTTCTTTCTGCGACGGGGGAACCATTCGTTACCCTAGGAATATCCAAACCCCACCGATGAGCATGACTATCTATATTGACGTCGTCAGTTAGCGCTAAACCAGTACGGCGTCCGCCGCGATATCCGAGATCTCGACCAATCCATATGGAGTCTACTTCGACTTTAGATGCTGCTTCAATTATCTTAAGCAACGACTCTCTGCGCTCGATTGGAGCATTTGGCTTGTCAAACTTTTCGCAAAAATCAGAATATGGATTAAATGTGTTGTCCAGCTTCAGCGAACTGAGTGAGTTAACGAAGTTTGAAGGGGTCATATCTATTTCCTCAGTGGCTTATAGCTAATGGTTCGTTTTTTTCGATCCCCTATAATTATTCCGCCTTTGTTCTTTTTCATTTTTCTAAATACCTTGTAGCCGTCTAGAATGGCCCTTTCCCACAATTTTAAAGGGCATTTTTCGACTTCGTAGCCAGAAACAAATTGCTGGATGTTTTTTAGGACGTCGAAGGATAACCTATCTTGG
This sequence comes from Pseudomonas svalbardensis, assembly GCF_030053115.1. Lineage (NCBI taxonomy): Bacteria > Pseudomonadati > Pseudomonadota > Gammaproteobacteria > Pseudomonadales > Pseudomonadaceae > Pseudomonas > Pseudomonas svalbardensis. Next base: position 267,093 of record NZ_CP125619.1, read on the forward strand.
TTTTTAAAGAAATTCGATTCTTTCGCAATTGAAAATATCCAAGCTGTGAGACCTTCTTCAATAACAATTGCTCTTCCTCCGTCTTGTATCTCGTCAGCTTTTGGATCGCTTTTTCTTTTATGTTTTATAAGTGATCTAAAAGTTGGAGACCAATTGAGGATTGCAGCGTTCGCCATGTGGAACACATCATGAAATCTATAGCCGTCAGGGTCTTTTATATTATCGGTCAAAGGGTCTCCGATAAATACGTTGTGCCATTTTAAATAGCTTTTCCCGTTGCTACGTTCGGATATTTCTATTTTAAATTTCGTCGGTATCTGTTCATCTTTAGAGAATTTTTCGTCAAAGCTCCTTAGCGTTTTACGTTTTGGCTTCAAGAAGCGCCCTTCAGTTTTATCTAGGTTGTAGCGGAGTATTTCGGAAAAGCCTATTTTTGATGCTCTTACTGTTTTGAGATAGGCATTGAAGAACCCTTTTAACAGGTTTTTGTTTTTTTTTGATTTGGTTTGGCACTTCAGAATATTTGCAGCAGATTTTCCAAGATTGCGAAGGGCCGTTCTGAACTTGGGGTTTGGGAAAGTTGTTAGATGTGCGATAGGGCCGTCAGGGTGATCAGTTGGGAAAAGTGTTGTAGTTTTTCGAGTTTTAAATGATGCAGGTATTAGCTGGTCTAGCCTATACCCTAATTCATCAGTTATACGCGCTAAATACCAAAAAGCATCACCTAATTCTTCCGTGATGGCTCGTTGATAATGAAAGGCCATGCCATCTCTTTTATGTTTTTTAGCAGTGGTTAATATGCTGCCTACTTCGCCATATAGACCAAATAACAATAGTTTTATATCTTTAAGTTTGTCAGTTTTCCTGATTCGCAATGAGTACTCGTGTAGCGTGAAGTCAATTTCTTTGCTCATGTTTACTCCTTTAAACTTTCTTTTGCGCTACCAGGAAATTGGAGGGCCGAAATATCCTTGGTCGAGACTTAATAACCAGTCTCTTACATCTGATTTAAAGGATTCAGGAAAATGTCGTTTGAACCCGGGTCCTCTTTTTATTATATTTGATAGTTCTGGTGGAATAGCTAGTGAAGACTTACCCCAATAGGCATAGCGCTCACCTATGAGAACATTTCTGCTCTTTAAATCTGTTTTGATGTTTTCACGGCAGGGCGTACCATCATTAAGGGTGTGATGCGAGTCTTCCTGTATAACGTCGTTACCTTCAAAGTGATATATGTTGTCTCCGAAGGCTTGTTTTTTGCTGCCAAACATATTAGGGCGCTTTACTCTGAAGCGTGGATCTTCCCAGTATTGTTGGAAGTTTGAAACCTCTGATACTTCCATGAAATAGACTATCTCATTATTTTTTGGAGATGCTCGCGTTCCAATAATTATATCTCCTACCTCGGCCCTCTCTCTTATTGGTGGTTTACAGGTGGCAAGCGTGCAATACCCTCCAAACGGGTTTGGAGCGAATCCGAAGTCTCTGGCTACAACGTAGGAAAAAATATTCATAATATCAACCGCATATGTGTTTATTTATTTTTCTTTTTGTTGGCGGCGTGCCGTCTGGATTAGTCCATGTAGGAGTTTCACTCATAATATTATCTATGAAGTTCTCATCATATACACATACGCCATCCCCCAATTGGTCCATGCACGCCCCCAAGTCTTGAGGTTCGGCATCATCTAGCCAAATACCAATAATTCTTATGTTCTTTTTGTTGGCGCTTTCTATGCAGTAGTTCATGCATGGATGGTCTTTTGTTTGTTTTGATAAGTAAACTATGAGGAGGTCAATGAGCTTGATCTCATTATCGATCTCTTCGATTATCGTACAATGTGCACCCTCTGCTAACGGTAGATCTATGTTTCTCTGATCTATTTTTTCGTGCTGTAGATCAGCAAGGATCTTGTTATGTTCGGTGTGATGAGCACCTGAGTAAGCTATTAGTGCGGTAGTGTATTTCATCTCATTCTCTATTGGTTTTAGGTGTCGTTGGTGTTAGTTTTAAATGTTGAAGGTCAAATGGTTTTTTTGCGTTAGACGAATAAAATATTGTTATGTTTAGATAATTGACAGCGCGCGGGGTATTACTAGTGAAATTGTAAGAGGCAGTGCTATATAGGCAGTTTTGGATGAGCTTCACTCGCATAGGTTTTACCGTTCCTTGGCTAATCAACCGCGCTTTCAAGAGGCGTCGTTTTGAATTCAGCACTTCAACTCAACTCAGTTAAGCTCGTTTGATGTTGATTCGCCAGTAGTCGATGAACAAATAACGTAATACTTTCGTCTCAAGCCCTTTTGTTGGCTCAGAGTAATTTCTTAGGTCGAACGATTCAGCGGCTTGAGTCCGTCATAAGAATTGCAAACAAATTAAAGTTTTTTAGATTTATTCAGTGGTATGAGAAATGAAAAAGCCGCCCCCTGAGGCTAATGCCAGTCAGTTAAGCTGACTGGCATTTTTCTTTCTGATCGGATATTTCGGTGATTTGAGCCTTATGGCGCGGGGATAAATGCGCTCTTCCCGTCGATGCGGCAGAACATAATGCGGGGCAGAGGCGTGCAGCTCGGCCAGATATTTGGGGATGTTCCCGGAACGGTCGGCCGAAACGCTGTTGATAAACCCTAAAATTGCCCAAGTACACGCGGTAAAGCTCATTTCGCACGGGTTAATACCCGGACAATGACGGCTCATTTCCACCATCTGATAGCGCAACAAGTTGTAGCCCAGCAACACACCCCACAACTCTTGCTCGATCATCTCGGGCGTCTTGCTGCGCAGCGTATAACTGCTGTTGAGCAGCGTCTGTTTCATCTCCCGAAACCCTAGTTCGATCTCCCATCGCTGGCTGTACAGCTCGACGATCTCGTCGGATGGAAAGCGCAGCGGGTCGGCCATCGACGTCAGGATCTGACAAACCTTGCCCTTGACGGTTTTGCTCAGCAATCGCGCGGTCAGGCGCTCCGGCAGCCCCGGCCATTGCGTGCGGGCCTGCGGCGAAGTGCTCAACGAGACCACAGCGTCCTGGCGCCCCAAGCGCTGAATCACTTCGTACTGCGCACCTTTGCGCAGAGGCATCAGCCAATGCCGCTCGATGCCTGCTTGCTGCCACTGATGCAGCAAACCCAAGGAGTAAAAACCGCGATCGAACAGCGTCAGCGAGTGATCGGGCGTGGTTTCGATCAGTTGCTCCGCCAGTTTCATTTCGTTGCTGCGATAGCCATCCAACGCGCTGCCGATCAGCATGTGGCTGGTCAACTCCATTTGGCAGACCATGCGCACCTGAGGAAAACCAGTGTCGCCATGCTGGTTGCTGGCGGAGTCGTAACGCGCACGGTTTTCGGGGGTATCGGGTGTTCGCCAGACGACGCCGTCGACACCCAGTAAGCGCAAACCGGCCCAAGTTGGGTGATCCACGGCCTCATGCCAACTTTTCTGAGTCAGATGGAAGACTTGTCGTACAGCTTCGCTGCCTAATCGCTGACGGGCCTGGACTACGGCGCTGGGCGCCACCAGCGGACGTTGTCCCGGCAGCATGATGTTCATGCGGCTGACCACATCCCAGGCCGACATGCGTCGAAAGAACGCCATGGAGATCACGCACCAAAGCATCATTTCCAGCGGCAAACGCCGCTTGCGCAGGGTCGCCACGCCGGCCTGTTCAAGTGCCTGCTCGACCAAAGATGGATCGAGTAAAGAATCCAGTCCCTCGATTGAGTTAGGGGTGGAGGCGATATTGTGGGTCAGTTCTAGGGCCCGAGCGAGACGCATAAAAAAATCCGATGCCAGTACAGGCATCGGATTTTGATTTCTTGCGGCCAAAGGTCAAGCAAGAGGGCTTAACTGATCGGCATTACCCCCTGAGGCGGCTTTTTTGTGGGCGCTCGCCTCAGGTTTTCAGGTGCAAAATAAACGCGCCGACCAAGACCAAAACAACGCCCAACACTTGCACCTTGGCCATTCGCTCCTTGAAAAAAACATAGCCAAAAATTGCCGCAATCCCGCCCGACAAGGTGCTAATCACGGTCACCACTGAAACTGACCCAGCTACTGCGCCCCAAGCAAATGACGAGAACCCACCGAGGTTCATCAGGCTGGCGCCTGTTAACGTCATACAGTTTTTCAACGGCGGAATGTTCAAGCCGTCCTTGATCTTCAACACCATCACAACCAACACAGTCAGCCCAACCAGATAGGCCAGCCAAAGCATTGTCACCGGCCCAAGCACCGGTAGAACGAAGCGGCCTTGCAGCCAGAAACTGGTGCCATAAAAAACAGCCGCCAACAGTGCATAGGCAATCGAACTGCTGGCTTGAGTGCTGTGTGGAAGTTTTGAGTCAGAGTGGATGCTGGAAAGGATGACCCCGACCACGCACAGCGCGATGCACAGCAGTTGGATCAGGCTGATCTGTTCACCGCCCGCCCAGGACAGCAACGTGGTGACCACGCCGTAAGAGGTCACCAACGGCGCGACGATAGAGGCCTTGCCCAAGGCGAACGCCTTGGACAAGGCCAAAGCTCCGGACACGGTCAACACAGCGGCGACAATGCCGATCAGCCAGACATCGAGCGATGCCGACATTGATTTGAGAATGAAGGCAGGAAAGGCGATCAGCAACACGCTCATGATGCTGAAGCCCAGTGCCTGACCGAAATACACCGCGCGCTTAACGCCGACCGCGCGGGCGTTCAAACCCACCAGAAAATCCGTGCCGCCCCAAAGCAAGGCAGCAAGCAAACCCATCAATACGTCCACGCTATGTCCTTATAGGTGTGCGCTGAGGACGTTAGAGGCTTTCCAGCATCTGAGTGTCCCAGCGTTGGGCCTTGATGGCCTGGTAGAGCGTTGCGATGGTTAGTGGCAGTTTGTCACCACGTCCCTTGGCTCTGCGTTTGAGGAACGCATCGTAGCCTCCCGGTTGGAAGTAGCGATAGGTGTCGTAATCGATGGGGAGAGGTTTCCTGGTGTTAGACACATGCACGCCCACAGGCGATCTAACATCGCTAGATGTTGGGTTCAAACTTCTTTTTTCTAGTAAATAAAGCGGACATTGAGTAGGTATTCAGCGAGAAGTCGTGAGGATCGAATCCATCGAGATACGACTCACGAGTAACGCTGCTTGTCTGTGAGCCGGATGGCTTGGCGGCAGTTGTGCCTTGTTCGTGCCTGGGTTTTTTGGTTTTTTGACTTGGGGCTCGACTTAACTGAGCGTCCTGTAATCGGCGTCCCATCTCGTCGAATTCGGCAACCTTGTTCAGGTCTTGCTCCAAACTCAATACATGCATCACTGACAGGTACGCCCCCATCGTCACCCCTGCACCACCCGACTCCAGTGCACGCAAGGTCATGACAGACATGCCGGCCCGCTCTGCCACCATTTTAGCGGTCAGCCTTCGACGTAAACGGGCCAGTTTCAGACGTTCGCCGAACTCGGTAAGCAGTCGTTTAGTACGAGGAAGCAATGGCGCTGTCTTTCTAGCCATGCAGCTAATATTCCTTCACTTCTAAAGTGATAGCGCCAGAATAATTGCAGTTACGCGGGCATTTTCAGTCGCAGCTTCTGCTTTATTGGCTTTCCAGTTCCTGTGTATCCCAGCTCTGCACCTTGACCGCTTGGTAAAGCATACCGATGGTCAGCGGAACTTTGTCGCCGCGACCCTTTGTCCTGCGCTTGAGATGCACATCGAACCCTTCCGGCTGGAAGTAGCGATAAGCGTCGTAGTCGATGAAGTCGATTCCAAACTGTTCTTCCAAGGCTTCCATCAGGTTTCGCGCATCAGCGCCGTCGCAGCCCAGGTCAAAATTGATCGAGGTGGTGAGGCTGATGGTTTTGCGTTCGGGGAGACCGAGTTCTTCGTGCAGCAGCTGCATGAGCAGGTGCATGGCGTGGTCGTCGGGGAAGTTGGGGGCAAGGTTCATGGGGCGTCTTCTGTTTAGGGGCATTTCGTGAGACGGATTAAGCCTGATTTTGCGATGCGTTGGATGTCGATCAGAGCTGCGAACATGGAATTCGCGGGAAGGCTGGCGCTCACCTTGTACGATCGCGTTCATTTGTTGCACGCTTTCCAACAGCTCATCAAAAAATGTGCTCAAGGTTATCCCCCGGGTTTTGGTCGTTCCAAAGCTCTGCGCGGGAATGCAGCCCGGGACGCTCTGCGTCCCTTTCTAGAGCTGGAACGCGGAGCGTCCCTTGAGGCGTTCCCACGCAGAGCGTGGGAACGATCTTCGCTCGGCGTCAGGTTGGTGCTTTCCAGCCCATCATGCGTTGTTGGGCGACTTTCAGTAGGTCGCAGCCGTCCTGAGTCAACAGGTAGAGGGCGTGGGTGATATGCGGGATGTCTTCCACGTCACCGTTTTTGAAGCATTGGCAATGTAGGGTTTTGAGTAGGTCGCTGGAGGCTCGGATACGCTGGAGGGCGGCTTCGAGGATGTCTTGCGGATTGGCCTCTGTGTCGATGATCAGGGGCGGGGAATCGGTGAGGTTGGTTTGGAGTGGGCGGTAGCGATCGGGGAATGGGTTCAACTTATTCATAGTGAGAATTCTCAAGTGCATCAGGAGAAACCACCACCATCGTGACCAAGCGATGGGAGGCGGACTGTGTTCGGGTTGGTCAAACCGGTGAGAACTCACTTTGCCGGTACGCCCTGAGGCGTCCCGAACACAGCCACCATATAGCGTGCAGGCACTTGAGGTGCCGCAGCATACAACGGAAGCGAAATGAGTTCTCTATTCGGGTGACCAAGCCCGAGACGCTGATTTGGCAGCGACAGTCCAACTATAGGTGCGAGTCGCCGGCCGGCGATAGTCGACAAGGTGCCTTCTGTTGTAGGACCGGGATGAAGCTTTGATAGGGCGTTGCCTACGGACTTATGCCTTCCGCAATTTCTCTCGCTTTTTCGAGCGGTTGTTGGTGTCGGGCATTTTTATTTTTATCAGGCATACCGCGTTATCGTTCATCGCGAGCAGGCTCACTCCCACAGTGGATGTTGGTAGGGGCATTAATCAGTGGTGAGTTTCGGTAGTCGTTGCCGTGCGACTTCAAGCAATTCATTGCCATCCTGAGTCAGCAGATACAGCGCGTTGACGATGTTGGGAATATCACTCGCATCCGCCTGTTTGAAGCACAGGCAATACAGCGTTTCGAGCAGTTCACTGGCGGCGCGGATGCGTTGGCGGGCGGCGTCGAGGATTTCGTGAGGGTCGGCTTCTGTATCGATGACCAACACGGGGGTGTCGCTGTAGCGGGATTTGAGCGGGCGATAGCGTTCTGTAAACATCGGGGTTCGTCCTGTGCGAAATCGGGAGGTGGCTCCCGGCAGGCCGAGTCACTGTTTTCAGCCGCGCCGCAGACTATAGAAGGGCACGGCGCCGCGCGGCAATACGGCTTCGATGGACAGGGTTTGTAGGGTTTTACCTGCCTTTTCGGACCGAACCTACGCGTCTCCCGAAGGTTTTTACGCCTAAACCCTTAGACGGCAAATTTCCTACGGGTTTGTCAGGCGCAGCGCAACAAACCTCTGCATGGTGCGCGCCAGAATCAGTAGGACGTTTCGAAACGTCCGTCCAACGCTTAAAGGGAATTAAGTATGCAATGGCTACGTATGGCCTCGATTTTGTTGCTGTGGGCCGGGATTTGTCGCGCAGCAGATGCTGCTGACGCCGGTCACTCGATGGTCCTGGCCAATATGGAACGCACCGGTTGGCCGGATGCGCTGACCAGTCAGGCGAGCATGGACACCGCTTTCCGTGCTGAAGTGCTGATGTTCGGCAAGGCATTGCTGACCAGCGAAGCGCTGGACGAACAGAGCCTGAAACAACGACTGGGCGTGCGGGATGTGAAGCTCAAGTCGGTCAGGCAGGTGCGTGACGGGCTGTGGGACCGGTTGCTGATCACCTACCGCAGCGCCAGTCAGAACTGCGACGGTGAACCCTTCTGCCCCCGCGTGCGAAGCGTCGCTGATTTGCGTCAGTTGGCGGCAGCCTTCACCGGCGAAATCAGCCCGGCCCATGCCATTTGGGCGAGCAAGAGCCAGGTGTTTCACGAGCAGGCGCTTAATGAGCAGCTGCGAGTGGCGGTGTTGGTGCCTTAGCCATCGTCTGCTGACGATCGTTCGAAGCTGTATCATCCCGTATCGTTTTGGTCCCCGACCTTTTCTCGACTTGCTGCGATCGCCGGCTAGGCTTTTGGCATGGCAGCGGTCAACGGAGTGACAGCTTATGCACAACACCCTGGAACAGGTTTTCGGTTATCCACAGTTTCGGCCCGGCCAGGAAGCGGCGGTCAGCGCGGTGTTGGCCGGGCGTTCGGCGGCGGCGATTTTCCCCACCGGCTCGGGCAAGTCCCTGTGTTATCAATTGCCAGCCTTGCTGCTGCCGCACCTGACGCTGGTGGTCTCGCCGCTGCTGGCGTTGATGCAGGATCAGTTGGCGTTCCTTCAGCGCCACGGCATTGCGGCGGGCAGTATCGATTCGGCCCAGAGCCGCGATGACGCCAGCGATGTGATGGCTCGGGCCAAGTCTGGCGAGCTGAAGATTTTGATGATCTCCGTGGAGCGCCTGAAGAACGAGCGTTTCCGCAATTTCTTGCAGCAGGTGCCGATCTCGCTGCTGGTGGTGGATGAGGCGCACTGCATCTCGGAGTGGGGCCACAACTTTCGCCCCGACTACCTCAAGCTCCCCGACTATCAGCGTCAGTTCAACATCCCTCAGGCGCTGCTGCTGACCGCCACCGCGACACCCAAGGTGATCGCTGACATGGAGGCCAAGTTCGCCATCGCCCCCGAAGACGTAGTAACCACCGGTTTCTATCGGCCGAACCTCAATCTGTTAGTGGAACCGGTGCGCGGTCAGGACAAACGCCGACGCCTTGTCGAATGGATGAGCCAGCGTCCCGACCAGCCGAGCATTGTCTACGTCACCCTGCAGAAAACCGCCGAGCACATTGCCGAACATCTGACCCGCAACGGTATTCAGGCCGAGGCGTATCACGCCGGTTTGCCCCACGAACAGCGCGAAGCAATCCAGCGCCGATTCATGGGCGGGCAGTCCAATTGCATCGTTGCCACCATCGCGTTCGGCATGGGCATCGACAAGAGCGACATCCGCAACGTAGTGCATTTTGACCTGCCCAAATCCATCGAAAACTACAGCCAGGAAATCGGCCGCGCCGGGCGTGACGGGCAGCCGTCCGACTGCCTGGTATTGGCCAACCGCGACAGCCTCAACGTGCTGGAAAACTTCGTCTACGGCGATACGCCTGAGCTGGATGGCATCCGCTTTGTGCTCGACGAGTTGCAGGCCGCCGCGCCCGAGGGGCAGTGGGAGTTTCTGTTGGGGCCGTTGGCGGATCAAAGCAACATCCGCCAATTGCCGCTCAAGACCTTGCTGGTGCAGTTGGAACTGCGCGGGATCATCGCCCCGCGTTACGCTTATTACGCCGAATATCGCTTCAAGTACTTGCAGGAGCCCGAGGCTTTGCTGGCCCGCTTCGAGGGTGAGCGCAAGGACTTCGTCGCGGCGATCATCCAGACCTCGAGCCGCGCAAGGACCTGGGCCACGGTGAATTTCGATGCGCTGTATCAGCAGCATCAGGCCGAGCGTAATCGGGTGGTGAAGGCTCTGGATTATTTCCAGGAAAAGGGCTGGGTCGAGCTTGAAAGCAAGCAAATGACCGAGGTCTACAGCCTGCTGCAAACGGACTTCAACAGCCAGGCCCTGAGTGCCGAGCTACACGCCTACTTCACCCGGCACGAGCGCACCGAGATCGCGCGGATTCACGCCATGCTGGATCTGTTCGCCACGGACCATTGCCTGGGTTATCGCCTGGCCGAGTACTTCGGCGATGAAAATGCGCCGCAGCAGTGCGGGCATTGTTCGGTGTGTCACGGGGATGTGGCGCGGTTGCCGACGCCACCGGAATTACCGGCGCTTGTGGATAAAAACTTCGATGCGTTGTGCGGTGATTTTATCCACAGGCATGAGCAGTACACCGGCAACACGCCGTCGGCGGAACGTGTGACGCGGTTTTTATGCGGCATCGGCGTGCCGCTGTTCACCAAGCTCAAGGCACGGTCAATTCCCGGGTTTGCGGCGCTGGAGGATTATCCATATGCCGAAGTCCGGACGTGGGCCGAGGCGCATTTGCCGGCGTAGATCCATTCGCTGAATGTTGCTCATCACAGGAATAAATTTCAAAAATGCGCGGTGGCTGACTATGGTGAAGGCTGTCTTTGGATCGCCAACAAGAGAACAACCATGAGCCAGACACCGTTCAATATTCAGCGCGCCGCCGTCATTGGCGCCGGCACCATGGGCCGTGGCATTGTCATGTGCCTGGCCAACGCCGGCGTCCCGGTGCAGTGGGTCGATAACAATCCACAGATGCTTGAACAGGCGCTGGCTGCCGTGGCGGACACCTACGCCCACAACGTGCGTCAGGGACGGATCGATCAGGCCGAAGCGGACGCTCGCATAGCGCGGGTAACGGCGGCTGCTGACTACGCGGCGATCTGCGATGTCGATCTGGTGATCGAAGCGGTGTACGAAAACCTCGAGCTCAAGCAGAAAATCTTCTGTGAACTGGACGGTCTGCTCAAACCTGAAGCGATTTTGGCCAGCAATACCTCGGCGCTGGATATCGATGCCATCTCTGCGGCTACTCGCCGTCCGCAACAGGTCCTGGGCCTGCACTTCTTCAGCCCGGCGCACATCATGAAACTGCTGGAAATCGTTCGCGGTGCCCAGACTTTACCGGTGGTGCTTGAGGCTGCTCTGGCACTGGGCAAACGCATGGGCAAGGTTAGTGTGGTGTCGGGCAACTGCCATGGTTTCATCAGCAACCGCATGCTGCATCCGTATGTGCTCGAAGCGCGCAAGATGTTGCTCGAAGGCGCTTATCCCTATCAGGTCGATGCGGCACTGCAAGGTTTTGGCTTCGCCATGGGGCCGTTCCGCATGTACGACGTGGTCGGCATCGATCTGGAGTGGCGCGCTCGGCAGTTGGCCGGTAAAGGGCAGGATGCGCCTGAGGTTCAGGTGGACAATCGTCTGTGCGAGTTGGGTCGTTTCGGTCAGAAGAGTGGCAATGGCTATTACCACTATGAGCCGGGCAGTCGCCAGGCTGAGCACGATGTTGAAGTCGATGCGCTGGTGCTGAAGGTCAGCGAAGGGTTGGGCTTCCAGCGTCGCGAGATCGGTCCTGAGGAGATTCTGGAGCGCTGCTTGCTGGCACTGGTGAACGAGGGGGCGAAGATTCTTCAGGAAGGGATTGCCGAATCGGCGCACGACATCGATCTGGTGTACCTCAATGGCTACGGCTTCCCGGCGGACAAGGGCGGGCCGATGGCTTGGGCGGACCAACAGGGGTTGGTGGATATTCATCAGCGATTGTTGCAGCTGGAAACCAAGCAAGGTGATCAGTGGACACCGGCTCGATTGATCGGGGAGCTGGCGACAGTGGGTAAAGGGTTTGCGGATCGGTAGACTCTACGGCGGGTGATCGTTCCCACGCTCTGCGTGGGAATGCAGCCCGATCATTCGAAACGGGAAGCACCCATGAATCAACGCACCGACTATCTCCACTTCCAACCCATCACCACCCGTTGGCACGACAACGACGCCTATGGTCATGTCAACAACGTCACCTACTACAGCTTCTTCGACACGGCAGTGAACACTTACCTGATCGAAGCCGGCGGTCTGGATATCCATGATGGCGAAGTAGTTGGCTTTGTGGTGAGTTCGGCCTGCGATTACTTCGCTTCCCTTGCCTTCCCTGACCGGATAGAAATCGGTTTGCGGGTGGGCAAGTTGGGCAACAGTTCGGTGCAATACGAGCTGGCGGTGTTCAAGGTCGGGGAAGACGAAGCCTGCGCGGCAGGGCGCTTTGTGCATGTGTTTGTGGATCGGGCCTCTAATCAGCCGGTGGCGATTCCTGCCGGGTTGCGCGGGGCGCTGCAGCGGTTGGTGGTTTGACAGGCAAAAAAAATCGCAGCCCTTGAGCTGCGATTTTTTTGATCTACCGGTAAACGAGGCGATTCAAGCCTCAGTCGTCATGGCGATGTTTATGCTTGCGATGGCCGTAGGCATGGCCGCGACCCCGATGTCCGTCACGGTAGTAGCGACGATCATCATGACCACGACGATAGGAGCGACGATCATCATCGTCATCGCTCTTGTTGCCCATGTAGTTACCCAGCGCGCCACCGGCACCGCCGCCTGCTGCGGAGCCGATCAGGCTGCCGGTGGTGCCGCCCATGCTGCGACCGACCACGTTACCGCCTGCTGCGCCCAACGCACCGCCAATGGCGGCTTCGCCACGGCTGCGTTTGTCTGCGCCAACAGCACTACCACCCGCGCCGCCCAGGGCCGCGCCAATGGTGGAACCTGTATTGCCGCCTAATGACTGACCGACGACCGAGCCCAGAACCCCGCCCAATGCGCCGCCCACACCTGCTTCGGTGGTGCCGCCGGCAGAAGCGAAGCCACTGACCAGGCCAAGGGACAACAAGAGAATCGAGGAGAACTTCATAGAGGAACCTCAAGGGGATGACGGCGCGATCCTGAGGCTGTGTCATGGTCGTGACAATCGAAATCCGACGAGTAACACGACTTGAGCACATTTCTATAAGTTACTGTTTTTTAGCCGGAACTTAAGTGTTTTTCGCCGGTCTTTAGCTACTTCGGATAGGCCGTTTTCATGCAAAACGGCCTTTTTTGTGGGCGTTTGGAAAGTGATTGATCCGGAAGATTCGCTGAATATGCTTCCGTCATCGTCGGATCGCCGCGTTAAGCCGACTTCGCCAAAATCAACCCGGTTTCACTCGCCGCTTCCAACCGGATCGCCACAAATTTCGATGTCGGCGTATGGCTGCCATCCCCGATGCTTTCCAGCGGCACCAGCGGGTTCACTTCCGGGTAGTAAGCCGCCGCTTGCCCGGCAGGAATATCAAACGCAAGCAGCGTGAAGCCCTTCACCCGACGCTCACGACCATCATCCCAGATCGAAACGATGTCAGCCTTCTGCCCCGGCTTGAACCCCAGGCGAATGATGTCGGCTTCGTTGACGAACAACACATCACGCTGACCTTTCACGCCGCGATAGCGGTCATCAAGCCCATAAATCGTGGTGTTGTACTGATCGTGAGAGCGCATCGACTGCATGATAAGGTCCGGCAATACGCCGGTGGCGCGAGTGCGTTCGTGCACCAGATCTTTAGGCAGGATGTTCGGACGGAAATTAGCGCGCCCCGACGCAGTATTCCAGCGGCGAGCACCGGCGCTGTTGCCGAGGTAGAACCCGCCCGGGTTCTGGATCTTCTCGTTGAAGTCCTTGAAACCCGCAATGGTGTCGGCGATCAGGTCACGGATGCGCCGGTAATCGGCCACCAGCCAGTTCCAGTCCACCGGTTTGCTGCCCAGGGTCGCGGCGGCGATGCCGGCAATGATCGACGGCTCAGAGCGCATCTGGTTCGACAGCGGCTGCAACTGGCCGTTGGAGGCGTGAACCATGCTGAACGAGTCTTCGACGGTCACCGCCTGCGGGCCTTCGGTCTGGATGTCGATGTCGGTGCGGCCCAGGCACGGCAGGATCAACGCGTCTTTACCGTGCGCCAAATGGCTGCGGTTGAGCTTGGTGCTGATTTGCACGGTCAGGTCGCAGTTGCTCAGGGCCTGGAAGGTCCGTGAGCTGTCCGGGGTGGCTTGGGCGAAGTTGCCGCCCAGCCCGATAAAGACTTTCGCGCGGCCGTCGGCCATGGCATGGATCGCCTCGACCACGTTGTGACCGTTTTCACGCGGCACCTTGAACTTGAAGCGACGCTCCAGGGAATCGAGGAACGCCACGGGCGGACGCTCGTTGATGCCCATGGTCCGGTCACCCTGCACGTTACTGTGGCCGCGCACCGGGCACAGACCGGCGCCGGGCCGGCCGATGTTGCCGCGCAGCAACATCAGGTTGGCGATTTCCTGAATGGTCGCCACCGAATGGCGATGCTGTGTGATGCCCATCGCCCAGCACATGATCACGTTCTTGCCTTTGGCGTACATCCGCGCCGCTTGCTCGATTTCAACCAGCGTCAGTCCGGATTGTTCGACGATCTGCTCCCACGAGGTGTCGTCGACGATGCCCAGGTATTCCAGCACGTTGACACTGTGTTCATTGAGGAAGTCGTGGTCGAATACGGCAGGCTCACCCGCCTTCTGTGCGTCACGCTCCCACTGCAGCAGGAACTTGGCCATGCCGCGCATGATCGCCATGTCGCCGCCCAATGCCGGACGGAAATACGCGGTGTTGGTCGGCTTGTCGCCGTTGGTGAGCATTTCGATCGGGTGTTGCGGGTGCTGGAAGCGTTCCAGGCCGCGCTCCTTCAACGGGTTGATGCAGACCACCTGAGCGCCGCGTTTCACCGCTTCGCGCAACGGTTCGAGCATCCGTGGGTGGTTGGTGCCAGGGTTCTGACCCCAGACAAAAATCGCGTCGGCGTGTTCGAAGTCGTCGAAGGTGACGGTGCCTTTGCCGACGCCGACACTTTGCGCCATGGCCACACCGCTGGCCTCGTGGCACATGTTCGAGCAATCGGGGAAGTTATTGGTGCCGTAGGCACGCACGAACAATTGATACAGGTACGCCGCTTCGTTGCTGGCGCGGCCCGAGGTGTAGAACTCGGCCTGATCCGGGCTCGACAGGCCTTGCAGGTGTTTGCCGATCAAGGCGAAAGCCGCTTCCCAGCTGATCGGTTTGTAGCGATCGGTCTCGGCGTCGTAGCTCATTGGCTCGGTCAGACGGCCCTGATATTCGAGCCAGTAGTCGCTCTGTTCCAGCAACGAACTGACACTGTGTTTGGCAAAGAACGCACCGTCGACACGGCGTTTGGTCGCTTCCCAGTTCACCGCTTTGGCGCCGTTCTCGCAGAACGCCACCATGCCGGCTTCATTGGAATCGCCCCAGGCGCAACCGGGGCAGTCGAACCCGCCGTTCTTGTTGGTTTTGAGCATCATGCGCAGGTTTTTCAGCGCGTTGTCGCTGGTTAACCAGGCCCGGGCAACGCTGGCTAGCGCGCCCCAGCCACCGGCTGGGCCTTTGTAGGGCTTGTAGCGGGGGACGGGTTTCTGGTCGGCTTGACGATGTTGACTCACGCTTGGTTCTCCGTCGCAGGGCTGTAGACCCGCGGCGCACTTTGCTGCGGCAGGTGGATGAGATTGAGGTTGTGGCGACGGGCCCATTGCACGGCGAGGCCCGTGGGCGACGACAGGCTGACCAGGGTCTGGATACCTGCGCGCAACACTTTCTGGATCAATTCGAGGCTGCAACGGCTGGTGACAATCGCCAGCCCACCGGTGGTCGGGATCTTCTGACGGATCAGTCCGCCAATCAGTTTGTCGAGGGCATTGTGTCGGCCGATGTCTTCGCGGCCCAGTAGCAATTGGCCCTGACTGTTCATAAACACGGCGGCGTGCACCGCGCCGGAGTACTGGCCAAGAGGCTGGAACGCACCGATGCGCTGACGCAAACCATCGAGCCATTCGGCGGGGGGCAAGGGTGCGCCGGGCAACACCTTGAGGTCTGGCAATGCCTGTTCCACCGCTTCCACACCGCAGAGCCCGCAACCGCTGGTGCCAGCCATTTGCCGGCGCTGTTGCTTGAGGTTCCAGAAGGCGCGGTTGGCGATGGTTACTTGCGCGTATTGCGCTGAACCCGAGCCGCTGAGTTGCAGGTCATAAATGTCGGAAGCGTCTTCGATGATGCCGCTGCCGAGGCTGAAGCCGACGATGAAGTCTTCAAGATCGGTCGGTGTCACCAACATGACCGCCTGGCTGATGCCGTTGTAAGCAATCGCCAACGCGACTTCTTCGGCCAGCGCGGTGCTGGCCGATTCGGTGTCTTGAAGGTCGCAGTAACTGTACGTCTGGCTTGCGGCGGGCGCTGGCGTTTCGAGGGCTGGCGCCGCGCAGACAGGGTGCTTGGCGTTCATGAGGTATCACCGACGGTTTAGGCTGCTTTAAGCCTAGGCGCGTCAACTTGTCGCGTCTAATCGCTAATACTGATCTACCGATAGATGACGTCGATCAAGAGCTCGGCAGCGATTGCTGAAGAATCGCGAAACAGGCTTCCGCGAGCGCCGAACGCGGGGCGCTGCGACGCATGATCAGCCCCAGCCGGGCGAGGGTTTGAGCATTTTCTATGGGGTGCAGGCGCAAATGATCGGTGAGTTTTTCCAGGCCTCCATCCAGTGGCATCACGGCGCAGCAGAATCCGCCGTGCACTGCTTGTAACAATTGGTGGACGGCATCGGTCTGCAACAAGGGTTGTGGGGTGAGGCCGCGGCTGTGGAAGTTGTGGTCGATGGACTGCCGAAAATGCATGCCGCTGGTGAGCATGCCCAGCGGCAGTTCGATCAGCGACTCCCAGCTCAGCGGCGCCTCGCCGAAACTGAAGAAGCGCTGATCGTAGAGCAGGCCCATGCGGGTTTCGCTGAACGCCAGGGAATCGAAGCGTTCGCCGTCCAGTCGCTCCAGGTACGAAACGCCGAGGTCCAGGCGATTGTTTGCCAGTTGTTCGAGGATTTGTTCAGAACTCAGGGCCGAAAGTTCGAAGCGCAGGTTCGGGTGTTCGGCGTGCAAGCGTTGCATCAGCGGCAGCGGATCGAAGCTCGACAGCGGCACCACGCCCAGACGCAACGTACCGACCAGATTGCCGCGACAGGCAGCTGCCTCGGCCTGCAAACCGTCGTAGGCCGCCAGCACGGTGCGCGCCCACGCCAACACCCGTTCACCCGGCGCGGTGAACCCTTCGAAGCGCTGACCGCGATTGACCAGCGGTAACTCGAGTTCTTCTTCGAGGCTGCGTAGGCGCATGGACAGGGTCGGCTGGGTGATGTGACAACGCGCAGCGGCCTGGCCGAAATGCCGGGTTTCGTCGAGGGCGATGAGGAATTTCAGTTGCTTGATGTCCATCTTCGCTCCAGGGCGCGGGAAGGTTCGGATTCTAGCGCTTGGGGGGAAGCGGCGTCATTGGTCGGGTTGGAACCGCAAGTGACAGCCTTGGTCTAGGCTTTGGCGTCTGGAACCCAAAACCCAAGGAGAGCGCACCATGAGTATTTTTAGCTTTGTGAAAGAAGCAGGCGAAAAACTTATCGATCTGCTGACGCCAGGCAACGCCAATGCCAGCGAGCAGTTGAAGGAACACATCAGTAAGGTCGGCCTGGGTAACCCGAATGTGCAGGCGACGGTGGAGGGCGACAAGGTCATCGTGACCGGCGAAGTTGGCAGTCAGGAAGAGAAGGAAAAAATCCTGCTGGCGGTGGGCAATATTGCCGGTGTCGGTAGCGTGGATGACCAGATCACCGTAACGGGCCCGGTTGCTCAGGCAGCGCGGTTTGTCACCGTTAAAAAGGGCGACACCCTCAGCGCGATTGCCAAGGCTGAGTACGGCGACGCCAACAAGTACAACAAAATCTTCGAGGCCAACAAGCCGATGCTGTCTCACCCGGACAAGATCTATCCGGGGCAGTCGTTGCGGATTCCTGAGTAACCCTTAAGACCGCTTTCGCGAGCAGGCTCGCTCCCACATTGACCTTCAGTGAACACATCATTTGTGTACGACGCAGATCCGTGTGGGAGCGAGCCTGCTCGCGAAGCAGGCGCTAAGGTCTCAAAGGCCGGCAATCAACTCCCGATAATCCCCCACCGCCGCAAACTCGGCCGTGTCCTTCGGCCCTTTACGGCTGTCCGGCTCACTCACGGCCAACAGATGCGCCACCCCAAAATTCCGCGCGCTGCGCAGGATCGGCAACGTGTCGTCGATAAACAGACTGCGCGCCGGATCAAAGCCGATGTCCGCCTGCAAGGCATCCCAAAACTGCGGGTTTTCCTTGGCGAAACCGTAATCATGCGAGCTGATCAACCGCTCGAAGTACGGCGCCAGTTCGATTCTTTCCAGTTTCAATGACAGCGAATCGCGGTGCGCATTGGTGATCAGCACCACGCGCTTGCCGGCCTGTTTGATGGCGGCCAGAAAGGTGTCCGCATCCGGTCGCAAGGCGATCAGGTGTGCGGTTTCCAGTTTCAGTTCGCGCACCGGCAGTTTGAGCTCGGCGCTCCAGAAATCCAGGCAATACCACTGCAACTGGCCGGCGTTGCGTTCGAACAACGGCTGCAATTCCATCTC
Source organism: Pseudomonas svalbardensis (assembly GCF_030053115.1). Taxonomy (NCBI): domain Bacteria; kingdom Pseudomonadati; phylum Pseudomonadota; class Gammaproteobacteria; order Pseudomonadales; family Pseudomonadaceae; genus Pseudomonas; species Pseudomonas svalbardensis. Next base: position 285,265 of record NZ_CP125619.1, read on the forward strand.
GGCCATGGCCCGACTCACCCCGTGCAACTCGGCGTAACGCTGGGGCAGGTGCTCCATCCAGAAATGGTTGTCGTAGTGCAGGTCCAGCAGCGTGCCGTCCATATCCAGCAGAACGGTATCGATGTCGCGCCAGGGCAGCAGGGACATAAAAACTTCTCCAGCGGTAAAAAAGATATCCGACGTAAACAATCAGGATAGGCCGGGTATAGTAACGCGCTATCGCCAAGGAGCCGCTCATGCGCCAGAAACCCACCATCCTCGCCCGCGAGATCGTCGCCACCAGCCGTTTGTTCTGCGTCGAAGAGCTGAAGTTGCGCTTTTCCAATGGCGTGGAGCGCACGTATGAGCGACTGGTGGGCAAGGGCGCCGGTTATGGCGCGGTGATGATTGTGGCGATGCTGGATGCGGACCACGCGGTGCTGGTTGAAGAGTATTGCGGCGGCACCGATGAATACGAGCTGTCCTTGCCTAAAGGCTTGATCGAGCCGGGCGAGGACGTGCTGGCGGCGGCCGAGCGGGAGCTCAAGGAAGAGGCCGGGTACGGCGCCCGGCAACTGGAGCATCTGACTGAGTTGTCATTGTCACCCGGTTACATGAGCCAGAAGATCCAGGTGGTGTTGGCCACTGATCTGTACGAAGAAAGCCTTGAAGGCGATGAGCCTGAGCCGATGGGCGTGGACAAAATCAACCTGCGTGAATTGTCGGCCCTGGCCCAGAACCCGCGATTCACTGAGGGCCGTGCATTGGCAGCACTGTATCTGGCCCGTGATCTACTGACTCAGCGTGGAGTGTTCCAGCCATGATTTTCCCCCATCCGTTGATGGCGCCTGTTGTTGAACTGGCGCTGAAAGCCGGTGAAGCGATTCTGCCGTTTTGGCGTGCCAACGTCGCCGTGACTGCAAAATCCGATGATTCTCCGGTGACGGCCGCCGACATGGCCGCTCACCATGTGATCCTGGCCGGGCTGACTGCGCTGGACCCGAGCATCCCGGTGCTGTCGGAAGAAGACGCCAACATTCCCCAGAGCGTGCGCGCCGGGTGGCAGCGTTGGTGGCTGGTGGACCCACTGGACGGAACCAAAGAGTTCATTTCCGGTAGCGAAGAATTTACCGTCAACATCGCGCTGATCGAGCAGGGACGAGTGGTGTTTGGCGTGGTGTCGATGCCGACTAACGGGCGCTTCTACGTCGGTGGTGCGGGTCTGGGCGCGTGGCGTGGCGATAAAGACGCGGCGCCTTCGCCGATTCAGGTTCGCGAGGTTCCTGCTGAGGGTGAAGCGTTTACCGTGGTCGCCAGCCGTCGGCATTCGAGTCCTGAGCAGGAGCGTTTACTGGCTGGGTTGAGTGACAGTTTGGGTGAACTGCAATTGGCCAATATCGGCAGTTCGCTGAAGTTTTGCTTGTTGGCGGAAGGGGCGGCGGATTGTTATCCGCGGTTGGCGCCGACTTCGCAGTGGGACACGGCGGCGGCACAGGGCGTGCTGGAAGGGGCGGGCGGTGAGGTGCTGGATTTGAGCGGTGCGCCGTTCAGTTATCCGGCGCGGGAGTCGTTGTTGAATGCATTTTTCCTGGCGCTGCCGGCGAAGGCTGCGTGGCGCGAGAAATTGTTGACGTTGGCGCGGACCTGAAGATCAAGGGATCGCAGCCTCGTTTCACTCGACAGCTGCTACAGCTGCTACAGCTGCTACAGAGAAACGCGTCCTTGTAGCAGCTGTCGAGTGAAACGAGGCTGCGATCTTTTGCTTCAACGGTGAAGGACGTACTGCCCGGTAAACGTCACCGCATCTTCCTCACTCCCCACATTCACAATCCTTGAATGCAGCTTCAACCGCGCCCGTCCATACCGCTCATACATCGCCAAAAACTTCTTCCACACTGCCGCACTCGGCGCATGGCAAATCGCTGTCGCGTCCATGGTCACTGGCAGCGGATAGCTGATCTGCCCTTCCTGAATCACGATGTGCCCGCCTTCAACCCCTTCTTCACGCAAACGCAAATGCAGCCAACCCCAACCGGCCAGCACGGCGCCGCAATACAGGCTGCCGCCGAACATGGTGCTCTTGTGATTGACGTTGGCCTCCAGCGGCAAGTGCAGGCGCAGTTGCTGGTCGTGCCAATCGAGCACTTTGAGGCCCATATCCCGCGTCAGGGGAATGTCGCGATGGAGGACTGATTCCAGATGACGGCTGTCGCGGCTCATGCATGGATCTCTTGTTTGAAGATGATGAATTGACGGTAGCTCAATCGAGCTCGTCGGTGTGGCTGCTACCACCGTCGGCGAAGTTCAGCCCGTGCTTGCGCAGTTTGTCGTGCAAGGTCTTGCGTGGGATGCCAAGGGCTTCGGCGAGGCTGCGCACCGAGCTGTGAGAACGCGCCAGTTCGGCGGCGATCAAGCTCTTCTCGAAGTTTTCCACTTGTTCGCTGAGACCGCCGCTGACCACTTCGACCGTCATGCCGACAGCGCCATCCGCTGCGTTATTGTCCAGGGCCAGTTCCAGGCCCAGGGCGAAGCGTTCGGCCGCGTTCTGCAATTCCCGCACGTTGCCCGGCCAGGTGTGGCGCAGCAACAGGGCGCGTTGTCCCGGTTGCAACTCGTGGGGTGGCAGACCGTGACGGGCGCTGGCTTCGTCGGCGAAATACTGGAACAGCATCAGTGCATCTTCGCCGCGCTCACGCAGCGGCGGAATACGCAGCGGTGCGACGTTCAGGCGGTAATACAAGTCGGCACGGAAGCGGCCCTGGTCGGCGGATTGACGCAGGTCTTCCTTGGTCGCGGCGATGATGCGGATGTCCAACGGGATCAGCTGATTGCCGCCCAAGCGCTCGACGACCCGCTCTTGCAGCAAACGCAGCAATTTCACCTGCACATCCAGGCTCATGCTTTCGATTTCATCAAGAAATAACGTGCCGCCATTGGCGAATTCGAACTTGCCGATGCGACGCTTTTGCGCGCCGGTAAAGGCGCCTGGCTCGTGACCGAACAGCTCGCTTTCTACTACCGACTCGGCCAGGGCGCCGGCATTGATCGCCACGAACGGACCGTTACGACGGCTCGACAGATCGTGCAATGCACGTGCGACAACTTCTTTACCGGCGCCGGTTTCGCCAAGGATCAGCACATCAGCCTTGGTCGCCGCCAATGCACCGATCTGCTGGCGCAGGCGCAGCATCGGCGCTGATTGCCCGACCAGTCGGGTGCTCAGCTCATTGCGATCGCTCAGGGCCAGACGCAGGCTGCGGTTGTCCAGCACCAATCGACGCAAGTCCAGGGCGCGGCGGACGCTGTCGAGCAGGGCGTCGCTGGCGAAGGGTTTTTCCAAAAAGTCATAAGCCCCGGCGCGCATGGCCTGCACCGCCAGCGGCACATCGCCGTGACCGGTGATCAGCAGCACTGGCAGTTCCGGATCCTGGGCATGCAGTTCGGTCAGCAGCTCAAGACCGTCCATGCCCGGCATGCGGATGTCACTGACCACCACGCCGGGCCAGTCGCGTTCCAGTTGCGCGGCCAGGCCCTGGGCTTCAGCGAGCGGCAGGATTTTCAGGCCAGCGAGGTCCAGGGTCTGGCTCAGGGCCTGACGCAGGTGGGGATCGTCGTCGATCAGCACGACCTGGATGCGGTTGTCGATGGTCATGCACTTCGGTCCTCGGACGGTTGCAGGCTCACACCCGGTGCGCCTGCACGCAATTTCAGGGTAATCAGGGCGCCGCCTTCCTTATGGTTGGCGAACGACAGTTCACCCCCGAAGGCGCGCATCAGGGTTTCGCAAATCGCCAACCCCAGACCAAGCCCCTGAGTGCGGGTCTTGGTGGTGTAGAAGGGCTCGCTGGCACGACCAAGGGCTTCCATGCAAAACCCGGGACCATTGTCGCGAATGTACAGATTGACGCCGTCGGCGGTGGATTGGGTACTCAACCAGAGCTTACGCGGCGGGCCTTTTTCCGTCAGGGCGTCCAGGGCGTTGGCCAGCAGATTGCCGAGCACCTGACGCAGACGGGTTTCCCCGGCCTCGACCCACAGGGTGGCGGCCGGCAAATCGCGAATCAGCTCGACTTCCATGCCGCGCCGACGCTTGGCCAGCAGCGCCAGCGCATCGTCCAGCGCCGGTTGCAGGGCGACGCTTTCCGGGGCGTGGCGATCGCGCCGGGCGAAGGCGCGCAGGTGGGCGATGATCGAGGCCATGCGCCCGGTCAGTTCGCTGATCAGCTTGAGGTTGCCGCGCGCATCGTCGGTGCGCTGATGATCGAGCAGCACTTCGGCGTTTTCGGCGTAGCTGCGGATCGCCGCCAGCGGTTGATTCAATTCGTGGCTGATGCTCGCCGACATGGTGCCAAGGGCCGACAGTTTGCCGGCCTGTACCAGATCATCCTGAGCGCGCACCAGCTCTTGCTGAGCCTGTTCGCGTTCCAGCACTTCCTGTTTCAGTCGACGGTTGAGGCCTTCGAGGTCGCTGGTCCGCTCGGCTACCCGACCTTCCAGCTCGCGACGGGCCTTGGCTTCGAAGGCGATTCGTTCGAGATAATGACGGCGTCGCTGCATCATCAGACCCAGCAGCAACATCAACACCAACAACGTCGCGCCGCCGATGGCGACGACCGTGCGTACCGGGCGATCGATCAAGGTGCGTGGGGCGAGGATGCTGACGTTCCAACCGGTTTCCGCGATTGGCTGGGTCTGCGTCAGCCAGGCGCTGGGGTTGAGCTCCAACGGTTTGGGATCGCGAGTCGGATAGGGTTGCATCGCCGTAATAGCCTTGCGTTCTTCTTCGCTCAACGGGCGGGTCGAGCGGAATCGCCACTCGGGCCGCGACGTGAGAATGACCACGCCGTTATGGTCAGTCAGCAGCAGTTGTTCCGGGGTTTTGCCCCAGAGGCTTTCGGTATGGTCCAGGTCGACCTTGACCACCAGCACACCGATGATCTTTTCGCCGTTACGCACGGCGGCGGCGAAGAAATAGCCGCGCTTGGCCGATGTCGTTCCCAAACCGAAAAAACGCCCAAGCCGGCCGGCCATGGCTTCGCTGAAATACGGCCGGAAGGAAAAATTACGCCCGACGAAACTGTCGTGTTTGTCCCAGTTGGATGCGGCCAGGGTCTTGCCCGTGGTGTCCATCAGGTACATGACTTCGGCGCCGGTCTGGGCGCTGATGTTTTTCAACAAGCGATTGGCGTTGCCCTGAGTGACGCCATCGTCGGGCGCGCCGAGGACGGCTCGCAGGGCCGGAAGATCGCCGAGGATCTGCGGTAACACTTCATAACGGTGCAGGGTGCCCAGCAGGTTGGCGACGTAAAGGTCGAGGGTCTGACGGTTCTGCCCGGCCAGTTCGCTGCGGTAGTAACGCTCGGCCAGATGCTCCAGCGGCCACAGCAATGGCGCCAGGCACAGCGCGAGCAGGGCCAGGCTGCGCCAGCGGGGTCTGCGGGGGAGGGTCGGAGTCATGAGCATCGAGCGCCTGTGGGTACAGGCGCATTATGCCTAGGCTTGCGGGCGCAGTCTGCGCGCCGTGGGTCAGGCACGCCTGTGCGGCGAAGATTCAGACGGTGTTTCAGGAAAAGACGTCAGCGTCCTTGAAGAACGCGGCGGCCTGATCTTTATGGGACAGTTTCGGTGCTTCGTCCAGTTGCCAATCAATGGCCAGGTCCGGATCGTCCCAGCGAATGCAGCGCTCGGCGGACGGGGTGTAGTAGTCGGTGGTTTTGTAGAGGAATTCGGCGAACTCGCTCAGCACCACGAAACCGTGGGCGAAACCCTCCGGGACCCAGAGTTGGCGATGGTTCTCGGCGGACAGACGCACGGCCACCCATTTGCCGAAATGTGGCGAGCTGCGGCGAATGTCTACGGCCACGTCGAGTACTTCACCAACTGTGACGCGAACCAGTTTTCCCTGAGTGTTTTCCAGTTGGTAATGCAGGCCGCGCAATACGCCTTTTTGCGAGCGGGAATGGTTGTCTTGAACGAAACTCGTCTCCAGGCCAGTCGCTTCTTTGAAAGCCTTGGCGTTGAAGCTTTCATAGAAGAAACCGCGCTCGTCACCAAATACCCTGGGTTCGATGATCAGAACACCGGGCAGGTCGGTGGTGACTACTTTCATGGTCTTTCTCCAGCAATAGGCGTTGATGGGCGACATTCTTGCGCAAAGTGGCAGCCGGTGCGAGTGGAGTGATTTTTTTTCCTGATCCGGTAACTGATTTGTCGAGCCTCAGGAGGGTTTCAGGCAGGCGAAGGGGTTGCGTATCGCCCCAAGCAGTGGCGATATAAGCGCCTAATAAAATTTCAGGGGTCGTTGTATGCCACTCGCCACGTTGATTCATCGCGCCAGTTTGCCCAGCCCGCAAGTGTCTGCGGAGCAAGCGCTTGAGCTGTTGAAGGGACATTACGGCCTGAGTGGAAGGTTGCAGGCCCTTGGCAGCCAGCAGGATCTTAACTTTCGGGTCGACAGCGACCAGGGGCGTTTTGTCCTGAAAATCTGCCGTGGCGACTACTCGGCGCTGGAGCTGCACGCCCAGCACGCTGGGCTCAAGCATTTGGGTGAACACCCTGATGTGCATGTGCCGCGAGTGATTCCCGCTAAAAACGGCGCAGACCTTCTCTCCCTGGAAGTCGGCGGCCAACCGGTGCATGTGCGCTTGCTCGATTACATCGAAGGCCAGTCGCTCACACACCTGGATCATCTGCCCGGTTCAGTGGTGGCCGGCTTCGGTCGGCTCTGCGGTGAAATGGACCTGGCCCTGGCCGGTTTCGACCATCCGGGCCTTGAGCGCACCCTTCAATGGGACGCCCGTCACGCCAATGCGTTGATCGCTCATTTGCTGCCGGTCATCAAGGACGAGCAGCAACGCCGGCTGATCGCCGATGTGGCTGAACAGGCCGAGCGTCATTTGCAGGCGCTTGTGGATAAGCTGCCGGTGCAGGCCATTCACATGGATATCACCGACGACAACGTGGTGTGGCAGCGAGATTCGCAACGCCAGTGGCAATTGCAGGGCGTGATCGATTTCGGCGACCTGGTTCGTACCTGGCGCATCACTGATCTGTCGGTGACCTGCGCGGCGCTGCTGCACCACGCTGATGGCGATCCGTTCTACATTTTGCCGGCGGTTCAGGCCTATCACGCTGTCAATCCGCTCACGCATGAAGAGCTACTGGCGCTCTGGCCGTTGATCGTTGCCCGTGCGGCGGTGTTGGTGCTCAGCGGCGAGCAGCAGGTCAACATTGATCCGGGCAACGAATACAGCCGCGACAACCTCACCCACGAATGGGAGATTTTCCGCGTCGCCACATCGGTGCCGTTGGCGTTGATGGAAGCGGCGATCCTGGCCTCGGTCGGCCAGAACCTGCCGAGCATCGGTAGCGAAGGCTTCGCGCCGCTGCTGCCGAGCCTGGTGGGGCGTGAGTTTGCGTTAATCGATTTGGGCGTGCTCAGTCCGCATTTCGAGGCCGGTAACTGGGAGCAGGAAGGGATCGATCAGCGTCTGCTGACCGAGGCCGCCGCGGCTCATGGTCTGGCGGCCAGTCGTTATGGGCAATATCGCTTGTCCCGCACCCGGCCGGACAGCGCCACTGAGCCGGACACGTGCCCATTGCACGTTGAGTTGCGAGTGCCCCACGGCACGGCGGTCGAGTCGCCGTTTGCCGGGGTGGTGCATCAGCCGACGGCAGGTGTGCTGCAACTGGACGGCCCGCAACTGAGCGTGCGTCTGTGGGGCGTGACGCCGTCGCTGCACACGGGCGCAGCGCTGGTCAAAGGTCAGGTGCTGGGTTCGGTCAGCGGGCCACTGATCGTCCAGTTGTGCCGAGGCGCTTCGTTCAATGCACCCTTGTTTTGTACGCCGTCTCGCGCCGCGGCCTGGCAAGCGTTGTGCCCGTCACCGGCGGTGCTGCTGGGATTGGCCTGTGACGCCGAAGTGGAACTCGATTCGCAGACGTTGCTGGAGCGTCGTGACGCCAGTTTCGCCCGTACCCAGAAGCACTATTACGTCGACCCGCCGCGTATCGAACGCGGCTGGCGTAATCACCTGATCGACATGCAAGGCCGTTCCTACCTAGACATGCTCAACAATGTCGCGGTGCTTGGCCACGGTCATCCGCGCATGGCCGCTGTCGCCAGTCGTCAGTGGTCGCTGCTCAATACCAACTCGCGTTTTAACTACGCGGCGATTGCCGAGTTCTCCGAACGTTTGCTGAAACTGTCGCCGGATTCCATGGACCGAGTGTTCCTGGTGAACAGCGGCAGCGAGGCCAATGACCTGGCCATCCGCCTGGCATGGGCCTACAGCGGCGGTCGCGACATGCTCAGCGTGCTGGAGGCCTATCACGGCTGGACAGTGGGCGCGGACGCGGTCTCGACCTCGATTGCCGACAACCCCAAGGCCTTGAGCAGCCGCCCGGACTGGGTGCATCCGGTCACCGCGCCGAACACCTATCGCGGCGAATTCCGTGGACCGGATAGCGCGCCGGACTACGTGCGCAGCGTCGAACACAACCTGGCGAAAATCGCCGAGCAGAAGCGTCAGCTGGCCGGTTTCATCTGCGAACCGGTGTACGGCAATGCCGGCGGTATTTCGCTGCCGCCGGGGTATTTGAAACAGGTTTATGCACTGGTTCGTGCCCAGGGCGGTGTCTGCATCGCCGATGAAGTGCAAGTCGGGTACGGTCGCATGGGCAACTTTTTCTGGGGTTTCGAAGAGCAGGGCGTGGTGCCGGACATCATCACCATGGCCAAAGGCATGGGCAACGGCCAGCCGCTCGGTGCGGTGATCACTCGCCGGGAAATCGCCGAAGCGCTGGAAGCCGAGGGTTACTTCTTCTCGTCGGCCGGCGGCAGCCCGGTCAGTTGCCAGATCGGCATGGCAGTGCTGGATGTGATGGAGGAAGAAAAGCTCTGGGAAAACGCTCAGGTCGTGGGCGGGTATTTCAAGGAACGGCTTGAAGCGTTGATCGATATTCATCCGTTGGTGGGCGCGGTGCATGGTTCCGGCTTCTATCTGGGCGTCGAGTTGATCCGCAATCGCGAAACCCTGGAACCGGCGACCGAAGAAACCACGGCGCTGTGTGATCGGTTGCGCGAACTGGGGATCTTCATGCAGCCGACGGGGGATTATTTGAACGTCCTCAAAATCAAACCGCCGATGGTCACCTCGCGCCGGAGCGTGGATTTCTTCGTGGACATGCTGTCGAGGGTGCTCGCAGAAGGTCTGTAAACATATACCCCTGTGGGAGCGAGCCTGCTCGCGAAGGCGGTAAATCATTCAGCATCTGTGTTGATTGATCCACCGCTTTCGCGAGCAGGCTCGCTCCCACAAGGAACATGTTTAATTCGATTATTATCTGGTTATTACGCAAAAAATAAGACAGAAGGAATATTTATCGCTTTAAAAGCCGATTATTATCGGCTATAAAGTCACCGCTGCCCCGGTGTGGACTCACCACGCCCGGCGCTTCCCATTTCTGTCATTGGTCGATGCCACCTTCGACCCTAAAGCAATTGCCCCGGAGATGATTCATGAGCCGTATCGTTACCGTCGCCGCCACCCAGATGGCTTGTTCCTGGGACCTTGAAGCCAACATCGAGACCGCTGAGAGGCTGGTCCGTGAGGCCGCGGCGAAAGGCGCGCAGATCATCCTGATCCAGGAACTGTTCGAGGCTCCGTACTTTTGCCAGAAGCCGAACCCGGATTACCTGCAGCTGGCCACGACCGTTGAAGACAACGTCGCCATCAAGCACTTCCAGAAAGTCGCCAAAGAACTGCAAGTCGTTTTGCCGATCAGCTTCTACGAACTGGCGGGCCGCGCGCGTTTCAACAGCATCGCGATCATCGATGCCGATGGCAGCAACCTCGGGGTTTATCGTAAAAGCCACATCCCGGACGGCCCTGGCTACCACGAAAAGTACTACTTCAATCCGGGCGATACCGGCTTCAAAGTCTGGAACACCCGTTACGCGAAAATCGGCGTGGGTATCTGCTGGGACCAGTGGTTCCCGGAATGCGCTCGCAGCATGGCGTTGCTCGGTGCAGAAATTCTGTTCTACCCAACCGCCATCGGCAGCGAGCCACACGACAAGACCATTTCGTCCCGCGATCACTGGCAGCGCGTGCAACAAGGCCATGCCGGCGCCAACCTGATGCCGCTGATCGCCAGCAACCGCATCGGCAACGAAGAGCAGGACGGCTACGACATTACCTTCTACGGTTCGTCGTTCATCGCCAACCAGTTCGGTGAGAAGGTTCAAGAGCTCAACGAAACCGAAGAAGGCATACTGGTTCAGAGCTTCGACCTCGACGAGCTGGAGCACATCCGCAGCGCGTGGGGTTCGTTCCGTGATCGTCGCCCGAACCTGTACGGCGCTATCAAAACCCTCGACGGTTCCCTGGAGTCCTGATCGCTATGACCACTTTGAACAGCACCCCTCGCGCTGATGGCTTTTACATGCCGGCCGAGTGGGCGCCACAAACCCAGACCTGGATGATCTGGCCCGAGCGCCCGGACAACTGGCGTTTGGGTGGTAAACCGGCGCAAGCCGCGCACGTCGCGGTGGCCAAAGCCATTGCCCGTTTCGAACCGGTGACGGTGGCGGTTTCCGCCGGCCAATACGAAAACGCCCGTGCCCGTCTGGACGTGCCGAATATTCGTGTGGTGGAAATGTCCAGCGACGACGCCTGGGTTCGCGACACCGGCCCGACGTTTGTCATCAATAACGGTGGCGAAGTCCGTGGTGTGAATTGGGACTTCAACTCGTGGGGCGGTTTCGACGGAGGTCTGTATTCGCCGTGGAATCGCGATTCCCAGGTGGGCGGCAAAATCCTCGAGGTCGAGCGCAGCCAGCGCTACCGCACCGAGGGCTTCGTGCTCGAAGGCGGTTCGATCCACGTCGATGGCGAAGGCACGCTGATCACCACCGAAGAATGCCTGCTGAACCGCAATCGCAATCCGCACATGAACCGTGCAGAAATCGAAGCGGTGCTCAGCGCGAATCTGGCTGTGGATAAAATCATCTGGCTGCCGGACGGTTTGTTCAACGACGAAACCGACGGCCATTTGGATAACTTCTGCTGCTACGTGCGTCCGGGCGAAGTGTTGCTGGCCTGGACCGATGACCCGCAGGACCCGAACTACCCGCGCTGCCAGGCGGCAATGAAAGTGCTGGAAAGCAGCACAGACGCCAAGGGTCGCCCATTCACGGTGCACAAGATGCCGATTCCGGGGCCGCTGTATGCGACCGAAGAAGAGTGCGCTGGTGTTGATCCGGTGGACGGGACTCAGGAACGTAATCCGACCGTTCGTCTGGCTGGTTCCTACGTGAACTTTCTGATCGTGAACAGCGGCATCATCGCGCCGAGCTTTGACGATCCGATGGATGGTCCGGCCAAAGAGATTTTACAGGCGCTGTTCCCGCAGCATGAAGTGGTGATGGTGCCCGGCCGCGAACTGTTACTGGGAGGCGGTAACATCCACTGCCTTACCCAACAACAGCCTGCACCGCACAAGGAGTGAGTGGGGTTGTAACAGCTTGAGTTGATTGCAGAATCGGCCCGGCAACCGTTTTCCCTCCCCCGCCTTGTAGAAAGCCCGCAGCCCATCAGGACCGCGGGCTTTTTTGTATCCGCTTGTCGACAGTTGCGAAACCTTGGCACAGCTCTTGTATCTCTCATGGTGTAAAACAGGGAGGGGGAGAACTGCGATGTTCTGTCATAAACCTTGGATAAGTTAGCCGCTCACAAACCAGGAGAGAGCGCGGAAATGAACGCCGAAATGAATGTGGTGAGCGAGCGGGCGTTGCATCCCCTGGCAGTAAACAGCGAATCGCTCCAGGTCCTGGCGCACTGGTTGAAGTCCAATGGAACGCGTCAGATCAGAGAACCTGATCCGCGCCGGATGATGATCGAACGCTACCCCGCTGGTTTGTTCAGCGAAGCGGAGCTGGAAGCGTTGTGGGATGTGATGGAAGGATAAGAAGAAAAACAACGGATTGGTAAAAGCGCTGCCGGGATGGCGGCGCTTTTTTATGGGCGAAGGTTTTTTTGTGATCACTGGAGATCAAAAATGTGGGAGCGGGCTTGCTCGCGAAGGCGATCGATTATTCAACATTAATGTCGACTGACACACTGCCTTCGATCGCAGTGAATTTAGAAGCTGTAGGTTCCAGTCACGACTAGGCTGCGCGGTTCACCTGGCTGAATCTGCGCCGCACTGGTGGCCGATGAGTAATAGGTCTTGTCGCTGATGTTGTTCAGTGCCGCGCGCAAATCCCAATCCTTCTGCCGGAACCCGGCCAACGCATCCCAACGGCCATAACCCGGCAGGACGGTGGTGTTGAGGTTGTCGGCATAACGCTGGCCCACCAGGGTCAGACCGGTTTCGGCGTACCAGCCCATTTCCGGTTTCCAGGTCAGGAACAGGCTGCCGTTATGCTTGGCCACGTTGCTGATGCGTTTGCCTTCAAAGCCGTTGTTGTCCTTCTCGACCGTTGCGTCCTGCATACCCACGCCACCGCGCACGTACCAGTTGCCAGCGATTTTGCCGGTGCCAGTCAGCTCGATCCCGCGGGAACGTTGCAGGCCGGTGAGCAAGGTCACGCTTGGATTGTTCGGGTCGCTGGTACGGCGGTTGTAGAGTTCCAGTTCGTAGATCGCCAACGTGGTGCTCAGGCGGTCATCGAGCCAGTCGCTCTTCACGCCGATTTCCTTTTGCTTGGTCAGCTCGGGACTCAGGTCGTTGCTGTTGCCGGCGGCACCCGGGGTGATACCGATCAAACCACCGCCGACCGGGGAAAAAGTCTTGGTCCAGGAGGCGTAGAAGGAATGACTCTGCAGCGGCGTCCACACCAGTCCTACACGCGGGCTGGTGCTATGGCTGTCGCGATCTTCGGAAATGTCCCGCAGCTTGTTGGTCGACTCGATGTCGAAGGTGTCGTAACGCAAACCCGCCAGCAGTTGCCATTGATCGTTCAGACGCAGTTGATCCTGCACGTACACCGCACGGCTTTCGACTTCGGTGTGAGAGCTACTGGAAACCTGCATCCGCCCGGTATGGCGCAAATTGCGGTCGGGGTTGTACAGGTCCAGTGCCGGTACAGGCTGAGTCCCGCGTCCGGTGGCCGCGTTGTACAACGTAGGGTCGCGCCGCTGGCTGCCGATTTCGATGCCGGTCAGCAAGCGATGCTCAAGGCCGAACGTGTCGAAACCGCCTTCCAGTTCGACGTTGTTGTAGACATTGCGTGTGGTCAGGTCCTGTTGCCAGTGCTGGCGCGTGACCTTGTTGGTCGCCGGGGTGTAACCGGTCAGGTAGGTGTTATCGAAGTCGCTGTTGAGCTTGAACACGCCCAGGGTGTGGCGCAGCTGCCAGTTGTCGCTGAGCTCATAACTGAGTTTCGAGCGCAGGGATTGCGACTTGTCGTCGATGAAATCGTGTTCGCTGCCGTAAGTCGTATCCCGTCCTACGTCCGCCGGGCGCCCGTTTACACCGGGGATGCCGCGATCCGGCGTACGGTTGTAGCGGCTGTATTCGTACTGCACCAGCCAGTTCAGGTCTGGCGTCAGTTGCCAGCTCATCGACGGAGCGAACAGTTGGCGATTGCCGCTCACGCCATCGCGGAAGCTGTTTTGATCCATGTTGCCCATGTTCAGGCGCAGGCTGATGTTCTCGCTCGGGTCGGTGCTGAGGTCGGCGTAGAGGCTGCGCAAATCATCGCTGCCGCCCTGGGCCTCGAGTGTCGAGCGGCGACCGAATTCAGGCAGCTTGCTGACCCGATTGACGATCCCGCCCTGACTGCCACGACCATATAAAACAGCGGCCGGGCCTTTGAGGACTTCGATGCGTTCGATGTTGTGCAAATCGCGCACGTATTGGCTGTCGTCGCGGATGCCGTCGAGGTAGAAGTCGTTGCTGGCGTCGAAACCGCGGATGCGCAGGCTGTCGAAGCGAGTGTCGGCGCCGCTGCTGACGTTGGGGATGCCGCTCAGCGCGGTGCCCAGATCGTTGGTGCCGTAATCCACGACGTTTGCGGTTTTAATCGAGTCGATGGCTTGTGGAACGTAGCGCACCGGCGTGGCGGTGCGGGTCGCGGTGCTGGTTTCCTTCACGCGCGGGTCATCGGCTTCAGCTTCGGCGCTGATCGACGTCTCGGGTAAAACAGTGGTGGCGGCGCAGGCAAAACCGGCAGAGAGAAATGCAGAAAGCCCAAGGGTGACGGGCGTGAGGCGAAAGGGGGCAGGCATCTGAAGCGCATCCGAAAGGGTGGAAAAATTCGAGGGTGCGAATGGTAATGCTTGATATTTGCTTTCGTTAATTATTCTTGAAAGGTTTCACTGTCTGATTATTTCGAATTGTGTCGAGATGGCTACAGTGGGGCGCTGAGGTCATTTGACCGATTCATGAAACAGACTGAAAGCCATTGCAGCGTTTTTCAGAAACGGGCGGAGGACTAATCTGCCGGCATCTAGTTTTCCTACGCTTTTGCCGGAGTCTTCCCATGATCCTTCACTACATTTACGACCCGTTATGCGGCTGGTGCTATGGCGCAAAACCGCTGGTGCAAGCCGCTCAGGCTGTGTTGCCAGTGATCGCCCACGGCGGCGGCATGATGACCGGCGCCACCCGCCAGACCGTCTCGCCACAACTGCGCAATTACGTGATGCCCCACGACCGTCGCATTGCCGAGTACACCGGCCAGCCGTTCGGCGAGGCGTATTTCGAGGGTTTGCTGCGCGATGAAACGGCGGTTTTCGATTCCGCACCGCCGATTGCCGCGGTGCTGGCAGCCGAGCAGATCGCCGGCCGCGGACTGGAGCTGCTGGGGCGTTTGCAGAGTGCTCACTACGAGGAAGGTCGACGCATTGCCGATGAAGCTGTGTTGTTAGAACTCGCGTTAGACATCGGTCTGGAACTCCAAGCGTTCCAGGCGGCTTTCAAAGCAGCTGAAACCGATCGCCACATCAAGGACAGTCGAGCATGCTTGGCCGAGGTCGGCGGCCAGGGTTTCCCGACCTTCGCCCTGGAACACAACGGCCAATTTACCCTGATCGATATCAGCCCGTGGCTCGGCAAGCCGCAAGCCTTCGCGGCATGGCTGAGTCAGTCGCTTCCTGCACAAGCGTCATCACCGGAGCTTCAAGCCTGTGGCCTGAACGGCTGCGCCCATTGACGTCGACAAGTGATTTCTTAGACGTTTTCCACCTATTTACAGACGATCCATGAAATTGACACATCGTTAAGGGCGCGGCTAGGATTCGCCCCACGCCTGTGGCTAACCGCCATGACTCATAAAATAACAAAAAGGCCCGCCACGATTTCTTCGTGCGCGGGCCTTTTTGTTTGGGGTGAAAAAAGAGTGCGATAGCGCCGTTTCAGCCGTTCGACACAGCGCGTATCAACCGGTCATAAGGAAAAGAACAACATGTTGAACAAGCGAATCAGCCTGATCGCTCTGGGGATGTTGAGTGCTACACAGGTCATGGCTAACGACCAGGCCGAGTCCAAGGGTTTTGTTGAAGACAGCAGCCTCAAAGTGCTGCTGCGCAATGCCTACATCAATCGCGACAAAAAAGACGGCAACGACGACCAGCGTGAATGGGGTCAGGCTGCCATCGGCACTTACACCTCGGGCTTCACCCAAGGTACCGTCGGCGTAGGCGTTGATGCCTTCGGTTTGTACGGCTTGCGTCTGGACCGTGGTAGCCACAGCGGCGGCCAAGGCATCGACTTCTTCAAGGAAGGTGACAGCGGTAACCCGGCCGGCGATCTGGCCAAAGCCGGTGGCGCGGTAAAATTCCGCGTATCCAGCACCGTTCTGACTTACGGCGACCAGATGCCGGTCCTGCCGGTGTTGAGCTACGACAACGGGCGTCTGCTGCCGGAAAGCTACACCGGCACGCTGATCACCTCCAAGGAGATCAAAGGCCTGGAGCTGAACGCCGGTCGCTTCACCGCCGAATCGCGCAAAAGCGCTGAAGGCCGTGACAGCGGTGGCCTGAAGTCGATCAACGTGTTGGGCGGTAGTTACCAGTTCACCGAGCAGTTCAAGGCTGCGCTGTACGCCTCCGACGTCGAAGACGTGTTGAAGAAGCAATACGTGAACGCCAACTACGTGTTCCCGATCGATAAGGATCAGTCCCTGACCCTGGACTTCAACGGCTACCGCACCAAGCTGGACGATTCCTACGTCCGCGAAAGCGGTGCGACCGGCGACGACAACAAAATCTGGAGCCTGGCCGCCACATTCGCCACCGGCGCGCACTCGTTCACGCTCGCCCACCAGCGCAGCACCGGCGACAGCAACCTGGGCTACGCCTACGGCGGCTACCAGAAAGATCAAGGTCGCGTCGGCGACGGCGGCAATACTATCTACCTGGCGAACTCGTACTGGTCCGACTTCAACGCCGAAGACGAACGTAGCTGGCAGCTGGGCTACGGCCTCGACTTCAGCACCTTCGGCATTCCAGGCCTGAGCTACAACTTCGCCTACGTGCGCGGCGACAACATCACCACCTCCACCAGCGAAGGCGGTACCGAGCGCGAAATATTCAACCAGTTCAAGTACGTCGTGCAAAGCGGCCCGGCCAAAGACCTGAGCGTGAAACTGCGCAGCTCGATCCTGCGTGTGTCGCAGAAATCGAGTGAGTACAACTCCAGCGGTAATGAAGTGCGCGTGTTCGTGGATTACCCGATCAACATTTTCTGATGATCGGTTGCACCATCGAGGCCTGATGCAAGGCTGAGAAAGGAAAAGCCCCGACTGGTTCGCAATGCTGTTCACTTAAGGATTGTTGACTAATCCTCAGGCAGCCGGAAAATCCGGAATCTGATAAGGATTCCGGATTTTTTATGTCTGTTGCTCAGGATTTAAGCGCGGTTTTGGATTTTGCTAAGCAACCGCTCTCTCGCCTTGAGGTGTTCACCGATCATATTCCTCATGATTGGATCACCGCAGCGGCCGCTCTGGCGGATAAAGCCACGATCCGACGTCGGCGCTTGCCTTCGGACATAGTCCTTTGGCTGGTAGTCGGGATGGCACTTTTCAGAGGTGAGCCAATAGTCGAGGTCGCTCGCCGACTGAATATTTGTGCCGACGGTCTTGCTAATGAGGTGCTGTTAGCCAAAAGCGGGTTGTCGCAGGCGCGCCAGCGTCTGGGGAATCAGCCTGTCGCTTGGTTATTTCAACAGTGCGCCAATGTCTGGGGATACGAGCGCTACCCGCAAGATGACTGGCACGGTCTTCAAGTCTTTGCCGTCGACGGTGCCTTGTTTCGAACCCCGGAAACGTCGTCATTGCGGGACCATTTTGGCTCCGGCAATACCTCCTCCGATCGTCAAACCCCTTATCCGGTGCTGCGCCTTGTTGCGTTGATGAACGCCCGTTCTCATATCATCGCCAACGCGGCCATCAGCCCTTACCGCAAAGGGGAGATCCCGCTGGCCAAGGACTTCATCGAGAGCATACCCAACCACTCAGTGACCCTGCTGGACAAAGGGTTTTTCAGTGCGGACCTATTGTTGAGTATCCAAAGTACTGAAAAAAACCGGCATTGGATGATCCCGGAGCGTAAGGGTACTGTTCGCACGGAAATTGAACACTACGGCGATGGTGATTACCTAGTCCAGATGAAGGTCTCGCAGCAAGCGCGTAAAAAGAACCCACTGTTGCCTGAGTACTGGCAAGTACGGGCGGTCACCTACGAGGTCGCCGGGAAAGAAAAAACCGTCTTCACCTCCCTGCCAGCCTCGCACTTTAGCGCTGAGCAGGTCGCCACCCTTTATCACGAGCGATGGGAAATCGAACTGGGTTTCAGGGATATCAAAAGCTCAATGCAAGACAATGCCTTGACCCTTCGCAGCAAGACTGTAGATCTGGTGTATCAAGAATTATGGGGGCTGTTACTGGCTTATAACGTAGTGCGTCGAGAAGCCAGTCAGGCGGCTGTAGCTCATAAGCGGGCTCCCAGCGAGGTGAGTTTCAAGTTTGCCTGTCAGCACATCGCCAGCCATCTGGTGGTCATGGCCGGAGCGGTCTCGCCCTCACACACGCCAAGACGCCTGGACGAGCTTCGCGGCAGCATTGGTGTGCTCTTCATAGTAAAACGCCCCAGGCCTGCGAGGCCTAGGGCGGTGAAGATGTCAAAAACCCGGTATCCGGTTAACCGCAAGGCTGCTCCGCTTAAGTGAACAGCATTGCCGACTGGTTCGGGGCTTTTTTCTGGGCGCGATTTAGAGCTCAACGCTCTCAGCTATTTCCTGCGTTGAACCGGGACGGTTCTCGAGTAGGAAAGGGATCAGGCTGATATTCATCGCGAGCTCAAACGGTTGAAATACTCAGCGAGGAATCCATCTGATGATCACGCTTCCTGAGCTTTGGAACCGTCCATCAAACTGAAGTTGACCGAAAAGATCCCGCTCAACCACAATGATCTAGGTAGCGCCAATGTAGCTACAAATTAACGATGAGGTTATTACCATGGGTGCATTACTGAAAACCACAGACGTGCGTTGCCGCATTGATGAGGATTTGAAGGCTCGGGCTACTGAAGTCCTGAGCGCTTGCGGCCTGAGCATCAGTGATGCCATGCGTCTTTTTCTTCGTCAGGTTGTAGCAACTCAGGGCCTCCCGTTTGAGGTACGCGTCCCCTCGGAGAAAACGGCCCGCGCCATGATGGAGGCACGAGACATTCGCCAGCGGTTCGACTCAATAGACGACATGCTGAGGGACGCTGATGGCGAAACTGGAGAAAAAGCAAAAACGCGCTGAGCTGCCA
The DNA here is from genome assembly GCF_030053115.1 of Pseudomonas svalbardensis. Classification (NCBI taxonomy): domain Bacteria; kingdom Pseudomonadati; phylum Pseudomonadota; class Gammaproteobacteria; order Pseudomonadales; family Pseudomonadaceae; genus Pseudomonas; species Pseudomonas svalbardensis. The sequence goes on from NZ_CP125619.1 coordinate 304,008, forward strand.
AAACAGTGCACACAAACATCAGAATTCAAGAAGTCGTGGGAACGTTACAAGCGAGCCGGACGCCGTGACATGAATGAAGTCCGTCAGGTGATGGTCACGCTATTTCTGGGAGATCCATTGCCAGCCGAGTATCTGGATCATGCGCTGACGGGGGATTGGGCTGGTTTTCGAGAGTGCCATATAGGCGGTGATTTCTTGATGATTTATGAGCACGCGCGCTCCGATCTGATCACATTCGTTGATCTCGGAAGTCATTCCGAACTGTTCAAGTAGCACCTCTCAACACAAGCCCCGACTGGTTCGGGGCTTGTGTGGGCGCAGCAGCGCTCTGGCTTGCGCCACCGGGCGATTCGAGCTGCCCGTCACAGCCTGGATTTTCCATCGCGAATGATCGAAACGACAATCTCGGTCGTGCGCGGCAACAGCATTGGACGCCGATTGAGCGGGAATGGCGGTCGATTACCGGTGCTACGGCCGATGAAGCGGCACTTGCGCCGTTTCATGCGATCAAGCAAATCACCGTGGAAACCGTGATCGTCGAAAAGCCTTAGAAAATCCGTAAGCGAACAAAAATTAAAAATATATTCGGATCTGTACTACTCTGAAGGCACATCCCTTTGCCCGAAGGAGTCCTTCCAATGGCCACTTCATCCCCTGTCCGCACAGCTCCCCAAGAGCTCGACACCCCGGAGGCCGGCCGTGTGGCGCTCAAGTTCTTCTTCAACCTGATGGAGCGTTGGGGCTGCACTGCTGAAGAACAGCGCACGCTGCTGGGCAAGGTCGGCAACACCACCTTCTACAAATACAAACACCTGCCGCCCAATGTGCGTCTCCCTCACGACACCCTGGAGCGCATCTCCTACCTGATGGGCATCCACAAAGCCCTGAGCATCATCTTCAGCAACAACCGCGACCGCGCCTACAAATGGGTCAGCAGTCCGAACACCGCCGCGCCGTTCAATGGTCAATCCGCGTTGAGCTATATGCTGGCCGGCCGGGTGGTGGACATCGCTGACGTGCGTCGCTACCTCGATGGCGTCCGCGGCTGATGGCCCCGCAAGTCGTGCTCCTCGAGTGGAACCGTGCTTACCGGATGATCAACAGCGCGTTCCCCCCGATCACCCTGTTTGAAGACGTGCTCGACCCCGAGGACCTGCAAACCGCCTACGCCCTGGAAGCCCTGACCAACGACCGGTTGGCGCAAGAAGCCGGCGTGCTCTCCCGCGTGCTGCCCGAAGACCGAATCTCCGGCCCCGGCTCATCACCGGTCATGGCCGCGTTCACCCACATCGGCAAAACCAGCCGCTTCACTGACGGCACCTACGGCGTCTACTACGCCGCCAGCAGCCAGGCCGCCGCCATGGCCGAAACGAGCTATCACCAGGAACGCTTCCTCGCGGCGACCAACGAGCCCGACATCGAGTTGACCCTGCGCACCTACGTCAACAAAGTCGTCAAACCGATGCATGACGTTCGCCAACACTACCCCGAACTGCACAACCCGGATCCTGACGCTTACGGGCCGTCACAAGCGTTTGCCCGGCAACTGCGTGAAACCTTGTCGTGGGGGCTGCTTTACAACAGCGTTCGGCTGCCTGGGCATGAATGTGTCGCTGCGTTTCGTCCGCCGGCCGTGTCTATTCCGAAGCAAGGCAAGCACATTCGGTATGTGTGGAGTGCGAGCAGTCGGAAGATTTCGTTTGTGTTTGAAGTCAGCGAAGTGTGAGCCGGAAACTAAAAAGCCCCGATTGATTCGCAATGCTGTTCACTTAAGCGGAGCAGCCTTGCGGTTAACCGGATACCGGGTTTTTGACATCTTCACCGCCCTAGGCCTCGCAGGCCTGGGGCGTTTTACTATGAAGAGCACACCAATGCTGCCGCGAAGCTCGTCCAGGCGTCTTGGCGTGTGTGAGGGCGAGACCGCTCCGGCCATGACCACCAGATGGCTGGCGATGTGCTGACAGGCAAACTTGAAACTCACCTCGCTGGGAGCCCGCTTATGAGCTACAGCCGCCTGACTGGCTTCTCGACGCACTACGTTATAAGCCAGTAACAGCCCCCATAATTCTTGATACACCAGATCTACAGTCTTGCTGCGAAGGGTCAAGGCATTGTCTTGCATTGAGCTTTTGATATCCCTGAAACCCAGTTCGATTTCCCATCGCTCGTGATAAAGGGTGGCGACCTGCTCAGCGCTAAAGTGCGAGGCTGGCAGGGAGGTGAAGACGGTTTTTTCTTTCCCGGCGACCTCGTAGGTGACCGCCCGTACTTGCCAGTACTCAGGCAACAGTGGGTTCTTTTTACGCGCTTGCTGCGAGACCTTCATCTGGACTAGGTAATCACCATCGCCGTAGTGTTCAATTTCCGTGCGAACAGTACCCTTACGCTCCGGGATCATCCAATGCCGGTTTTTTTCAGTACTTTGGATACTCAACAATAGGTCCGCACTGAAAAACCCTTTGTCCAGCAGGGTCACTGAGTGGTTGGGTATGCTCTCGATGAAGTCCTTGGCCAGCGGGATCTCCCCTTTGCGGTAAGGGCTGATGGCCGCGTTGGCGATGATATGAGAACGGGCGTTCATCAACGCAACAAGGCGCAGCACCGGATAAGGGGTTTGACGATCGGAGGAGGTATTGCCGGAGCCAAAATGGTCCCGCAATGACGACGTTTCCGGGGTTCGAAACAAGGCACCGTCGACGGCAAAGACTTGAAGACCGTGCCAGTCATCTTGCGGGTAGCGCTCGTATCCCCAGACATTGGCGCACTGTTGAAATAACCAAGCGACAGGCTGATTCCCCAGACGCTGGCGCGCCTGCGACAACCCGCTTTTGGCTAACAGCACCTCATTAGCAAGACCGTCGGCACAAATATTCAGTCGGCGAGCGACCTCGACTATTGGCTCACCTCTGAAAAGTGCCATCCCGACTACCAGCCAAAGGACTATGTCCGAAGGCAAGCGCCGACGTCGGATCGTGGCTTTATCCGCCAGAGCGGCCGCTGCGGTGATCCAATCATGAGGAATATGATCGGTGAACACCTCAAGGCGAGAGAGCGGTTGCTTAGCAAAATCCAAAACCGCGCTTAAATCCTGAGCAACAGACATAAAAAATCCGGAATCCTTATCAGATTCCGGATTTTCCGGCTGCCTGAGGATTAGTCAACAATCCTTAAGTGAACAGCATTGCCGATTGATTCGGGGCTTTTTTACGCGTGCGGCTTGGGTCTACGTGACGACGTCACTGGTTACGATTATTACCCGGTGCATCGAGCACCTTCGCTACGTCATCGATGATCGCCTTACTCATATCCTGCAAAAAATGCGACGCCCAGGCATGCCGGTCGGTGTCACGAACCATGGCGGCGTCTGATGCGAGAAGTTTGGCGATGTGGAGCAGGTCGGAGGCGTGGGAGAGGGCCTGGATGACCGGGACGCCGGCGTTGATGCGGAACAGTGGTTGGTTGGCGTGGTAGGAGAAAGGGGTGAGGCCGATGGTTTTGAGGTCTTGAGGGTTGGTCATTGGGCACCTCCGGTTTTGGGGCGGTGGTGGGCGTGACCCGGTGTAGTAATAGCGAAAATTTTGAATGGATTGCGGGCATACATAAGGAGAACTCCGGTTGGTTCCTACATCGAATTAGAGTTCTCAGGCCCGGTCGCTGAATTGGCAGCGACGGTCTGAAGGTAGCTTGAGGGGGAAGGATGCGCAATCGTGGCTAGGTAGTGGCGTGGTTTGAAGGTTTTAGTGATTTTTATGGCTGGGCAATAATTATTGCCCAGCCATAATTTTCATAATTTGAAGAAGGCGTGCTGATGGCCTTGCCGACTTGCAGAAGGGGCTGAGTCCTACTGCAAAATCGCACAACGTCTAGCAGGCGTTAGCTTGTGAAATTACGATCTGAGGCAAAGCCCCGGCATCGTTGGATGGCAGCGTAAAAGTCGTTCGAAAGCCGAGTTTATCCAGCATGTCCATCATTGCATCGATCGTAAATTTCTCGATCTTGCCAGTGGTGAGTTCTGATACGCGTGATTGGGTCACGTTCAACCTGGCTGCAGCCTCACTTTGTCTGAGGCCCAGGGTTTTGATGTAGTCAGTGATGAATATCGACAGCTCCATCTTCAACGCTTTTTTGCTAGCGACTTCGCTGTCATGCGTGGCATGGAATGGGCTGTCGAAAAATTGAACTGCCATGAACGTCTCCCTCCCTCGAGTTATCTAAAATTTGCGATAAACGCAGGCTAGCCGATTGATCGTTTTTGATGCAAACGTATTGTGTCTGCGAGACAAAACTCATTACACCAAGTAACTAATGATGTTCCCGCCCCCACCTTTATCCCCTCCAGCTAACTCCCTACATTGAGCTCCAACGCCTCCCCATTCATTCCGAAGGGAAGGTCACTGGAGATTCCTCATGCCTTTCGTAAGCGTACGCATCACCCGCGATGGCGTTACCTCTGAGCAGAAAGCTCAGGTGATCGCCGAAATCACTGAAACCCTGGAACGCGTCCTCAACAAGGATCCGCACCTGACCCACATCGTGATCGAAGAAGTCGACACCGATAACTGGGGTTACGCCGGCATCACCACCACCCAGTACCGCAAGCAGCTGGATGAGGCGGAGGGGCAGTCATGACCGCGACCGTCTCCATCGATTTCATCTCCGACGTGGTGTGCCCGTGGTGCGCCTTGGGCGCGACGGCGCTGGAGCAGGCGATCGAGAACATGGCCGGTGAAGTCTCGGTGGAGCTGACCTACAAGCCCTTCGAGTTGAACCCGGACATGCCGGCAGTCGGCGAAAAAGCGGTTGAGCACTTGATGCGCAAATATGGACGAACCACCGAAGACGTCGCCGCCGGCAAAGCGATGCAGATCGCTCGCGGTGAGGCTATCGGTTTCAAGTTTGATCTGGAGAAGCGCAGCCACTTCTACAACACGTTTGATGCTCACCGGTTGTTGATGTGGGCGTTACAGGAAGGGCGGCAGGTCGCACTGAAGAAGATCCTGCTGCGCGCTTATTTCACCGACGGCCAGAACCCGAGCGATCGCGAGACGCTGGTGGGGCTGGCTGCTGAAGCGGGACTGGATGCGGCGGCTGCTCAAGAGGTGTTGGCGTCCGGAGCGTTCGCCAAAGAAGTGCGTGAGCTTGAAGAGTTTTACCGTCAGCGCGGCATCAATTCGGTTCCGGCCATGGTGCTTAACGGTCGTCACTTGGTGTCCGGTTCGCAGTCGGTCGAGTACTACGAACAGATGTTGAGACAAATGGCGAAGGCCCCCGCCGAAGCCTGATTACTTACTTTTTCAAACCATCATTTATTAGTTGAGGTTCATCATGAGCAATTCGAAAAAAGTCATCGTTATTACGGGTGCTTCCCAAGGCCTCGGCGCAGGCATGGTCAAGGCGTTCCGTGATCTGGATTACAAGGTTGTCGCCACTTCGCGTTCGATCAAACCGTCCACCGACCCGGACATCCTCACCGTGGCGGGCGACATCGGCAACCCGGAAGTCGCCCAGCAAGTCATCCGTGAAACCATCGCACGTTTTGGTCGCATCGACACCCTGGTCAACAACGCCGGGATCTTCGTTGCCAAACCGTTCACCGCTTACACCCCGGAAGACTACGCCGCAGTGCTGTCGGTGAACCTGAACGGTTTCTTCTACATCACCCAACTCGCGATCACCGAGATGGAAAAACAAGGAAGCGGCCACGTCGTCAACATCACCACCAGCCTGGTGGACCACGCCATCGACGGTGTGCCGTCGGTACTGGCTTCGCTGACCAAAGGTGGTTTGAACGCGGCAACCAAGTCCCTGGCCATTGAATACGCCAAGCGCGGGATTCGGGTGAATGCGGTTTCCCCGGGCATCATCAAGACGCCGATGCATGGCGAGGAAACTCATGAAGCGCTGGGGAATCTGCACCCGGTTGGGCATATGGGCGAGATCAGCGATATTGCGCAGGCTGTTGTTTATCTGGACAGTGCCAACTTTGTCACCGGCGAGATCCTGCACGTTGATGGTGGGCAGAGCGCGGGTCACTAATACCGCCTTTTCCAAACCGCAGACACAATAAAGCCCCCGTATTTCTACGAGGGCTTTATTATGGTGCGGCACCATGAGTCGAAGAGTAGGGGCAGACGCCAGTAACTACCAGTATCACTCGACAATCATATCAAGCACGCGCTGAGCTTTTGATAAGCTCTTGCTCGGTTGATAGTGAATGCCGCATGTATATTCAATAAGTAAATGCTCTGCATTTCCTTGTTGGGCAATATTATATTTCTGAAAGGGGGACATTGCTCTGCGCACAGGTGATTGATTTAATATGTTTTCAAATATAACACTTGAATCATCAGCAATCCAAAGTCTCCTTACTTTCCTTTTTTTACTACCGTCAATGAATTTATGGCGTGCGTGTAAAACTCTAAGGTTATCCATAACCAGAATGTCCCCAGGCTCAAGACTTACATTAATAATGTAGTCCTCATTGGTGGAGTATTGATTTTGGATGTATTTAAATGCAGCGCTAGCCCACTCAGGAAGAAACGCGGTGCTGTCATATCGATAACGAATTCTTAATTTACTATCATTGATTTTTTCGAATACAGAACAATCCATGGATAATAGGTCGTCTCGACAGTAAGTAACACTGCCGCTGGTCATCAGTGTCTTTAATATATCAGCTTGATTGGCAAGTAAGTCATTGTAGATTTTCTGTCCGTCAACCAAAAAATTATCTCCGCCAAATTCCGGCTTTGATACGCACTGGAGAACGACAAATTTGGGAGGCGTGATTTTTTTTGCCACGCCATCAACATAAGTTATCCCATTCAAAAAAGAACCATCAGTATGAGGGAAAAAATCACTTGATAATTCACCATGATAATCATCTTTGAAGTTTTGCCAATCCTTATTAATGGGCTCTCCACCGCCCACGACTCCGTGTTCATCAGATTTTGTATGAAATTGAATTTGCCCAAATTTGCCAGCGACATCTCTAAATGCCTCCAAAGAGTTATCTTGAGGCTTGATAACACAATATCCGTTCTCATTGAGAAAGTTGGAGATTCCTTGGGTGTCAAAGAAATCAAACTTTTTGCTCGTCGTCATTTCACACTCCCTGTTTTTTTTGAATAAACTTCACATGCCCTTGATAAAATGATCCAGAATCATTTTAAAACCAAAAAACGTGACCCCCGCTTTCAAAAGCATGGCGCCTACACGTTGCGATATTCGATCTCTAAGAAATCCACCCAGATACGAGCCGATAGTGGATGCTGTTATCATGATGATTATGAGTTCTGCGTAGTCCATGAATGCAAAGCCAGCAATAACAAAAGCAGCGAATTTCAACCCGTGCAGTACACTCATTTGCATGGCATGCGTGACGATCACTTCATTTTTATTGATATTCATCTTCATCAAGATGGGCTGTGATATCAAACCGGTTACAGCAACGAAAAGCGAAAGAAATGTTTGAAGAAAACCAACGATGGCAAAGTTTTTAAGCACGAATCCTAATGATGAAACAATCTTGGTCCATGTGATTGCTAGAATAAAAATGCCAAGGATCAATGATAAGTATTTTTCAGGGAAATTCCCTATGAAGAAATACCCAATAAAAGCTCCTGTCAAACAGCCGATGATATATCTGGGAAGGATCTCTATTTTTGCGCTCTTGTAGTCAAATGCGAATCGACTGCCATTGCTCACCATTTGAATCAAGCCGTGAACCGGTACAACCGCAGAGATAGGTATAAATTGAGGCATCACAGCAAGCAATCCAATCCCGCCACCGACACCAATGGCGGCAGTCATAAATGAAGTTATGAAACTGACACCCACCAGAACGTATAAGCCAGAAGAGAGTTCAAACATGTTTAGTTCCTGTCCGGTTTTTTAAGATAAAGATTTCATCTCGATACAGCGACTCCAAGTTATGTCGGCGCGCACTTACGCCTCCGATAACGCGAATGACGTCATCAACCGTACCGCACACTGTTTCAAACAAAGTTAGAGGGTCGCCCCTGTCCGGGGCTGTGATAAGCAGCTACAAAATCACTTCTTTGGCAAGGGGAAGTTAGACTGCTAACTTCCCTTCCATCCCGGTCCGACAATGTTATGGAGCGCCTCTTCAGGCAGAACGCAATTTACCTCGTGGGCAGGGCCCAGGCGATGATGCTGTCACCCAGCTTGGTTGGAATTCGGTCATGACCGCCGACCACTGCCACGACGTACTGTCGGCCTTGGCTCATGTAGGTCAAGGGTGAAGCCTGATTGCCCGCGGGGAGGCGTTCTTCCCACAGTAGTTCTCCACTTTCACTGTCGTAAGCCCGCATGAAACGATCGATGGCGGCACCGATGAACGTCACGCCTCCCGCTGTTGTCACGCCCGTCGCGTCACTCGGCGTACCGATTTCGAAGCGCATACGAGAGGCAATTCCCCAAGGCCCGCTGTCGTACCCCGTACCGAACGGGCGACTCCAGACTACATCGCGCGTGCGCAGGTCTATGCCCGTGATGAAGCCCCAGGGTGGCGCAATGCAAGGTTGGTCAAGGGATGACATCCATGGATCTTTGATGGCGCCGTAAGGCAGTCCGGCCTGGACGCGGAAGCCTTGGGTGTTGCCCGGCGCTTCTTGGAATGACTTGGCATTGATGGCGTCGAGTTGTTCGCGAGGAACCAGCCCCTGCATGTAAGGGAGCCGCTGGTTATTGATGATCAGCAGGCCCCGTTTGAGGTCTACCATCACGCCTCCCCAGTTCAAGCCGCCATGATGGCCGGGGAAAATCAGGCTTTGTTGGCCTACGACTGGTGGTGTGAAGATCCCTTCGTAGCGTGCCTGGCGAAACTCGATGCGACATTGCAACTGATCGAATGGCGTTAAGCCCCAGGCATTTGCCTCGGTCAGTACTTCCGGCGTTTTCGATGGGCGCCCCATGGTGCTCGGCATATTGGGCGAAAGCGGCTGGGTGGCCGAGGTGTAGTCGCCAGGAGCGGTTCCCTGTGGGACGGGAGATTGCACGATATCCATCAAAGGCTCACCGGTGGCGCGGTCAAGTACAAACAGCTGGCCGGATTTGGTGGCTTGAATGACGGCAGGGCGTGAGCCCGTTGATGTGGGGAAGTCAATCAGATTGGGTTGCGGGCTCAGGTCGTAGTCCCATAGATCGTGGTGAACTGTCTGGAAATGCCATCTGACCTTACCTGTGGCTGCATCCAGTGCAACCAGGGAGGAGCTGAACTTGTCCTCTTGCTCCGTGCGAGTACCACCATAGAAGTCGCCAGCAGCGTTGCCGGTGGTGACATACACTAATCCCAGTTCATCGTCGGCGGAAAGCGGTGCCCAGGAGTTGGGTGTGCTGAGTGTGTAGTTCTCGTCGTCGCGAGCGGGGGCATTGGTGTCTGGGCGGCCCAAGTCCCAAGCCCATTTTTGTTTGCCGGTAATCGCGTCGTAGGCACGAACCACTCCCGAGGGCGCTGGGCGCACATCTGAATCAAGGACTCGGCCTCCGGTGATCACTACCCCGCGGATTACGATGGGTGCGGAGGTAATCCCGGTCGACCCTTTTCTGAAGGTGCCTAACCCGTCTTTCAAATCCGCAAAACCTGCGTTGCCGAATCCGGGGCACGCTTGGCCAGTCAAGGCGTCTACCGCTCCCAAGCGAATATCGTTGGTGCCCCAGATGATGCGCGAGGCGCACAGGCCACTGGCATTTGGCACTTCGAAATAGGAGACACCACGGCAGTATGCGCCGCCATTGTCGAAGTAGGCTGGGTCGACTTTGGAGTCAAACCGCCAGTTCTCCTTTCCTGTGGTGGCATCCAGAGAAATGATGATTTGCTTCGGAGTGCAGGTATAGAGCGAGTTACCCACCTTGATCGGAGTGGCCTCGTTCAAGTATTTGGTTTTTTCACCTGGTTGCTTCACGTCGCCGTGGTGGTATTCCCAGACTTTCACCAGGCCGGACACATTCGAAGGGATGATTTGCGATGCTGCGGAATAGTGATTGCCCAAGTTGGAGCCTGCATAGGCGGTCCAATTGGTTTCGTCGTGTGACGCAGCAATATTACCGTCCGGTGAAGTTACCGTATTGCGACTGAAAGGTTGTTCAGGACGCGTCGTTGCGAGCGTCGAGTCGGCAAGGTGAACGGTTGTCGGGAAGAACAGGGGTACCAGGATGGTGATCGCCATGAGTATCGGCAGTAGACCCATAATGGTGAAGTAATGGCTTCTTTTGGCGTTGGCAAAGTCACGACGCACCAAAGGCCAAAAAGCCAGAAACGGTACGCTGAGAACGGCCAGCCAGGCTAAGCGTGGAATGAAGGCCCAACCATCGTACCCGGACTCCCAGATCGCCCAGGCGTAGGTGGCCAGGGAGGCCGCACCGTAGAGGTAAATGCCGCGAGACTGTTTCAGGCCGATGAGGATGGCCGATAGCAACAGGGCGGTGCCCATCATGGCGTAATAGGGTGATCCGCCAGTTGCCACCAGAGCCCCGCCTCTATAGGTCAGTGCTACTCCAAGCAGGGCAACAAATATGATGTACACCCCGAACAGAAGGTTCGAGACCCCCGCCCCTCTACCCAACGTCCTGTCGTTCATTGCAATCATCCCTGTGTGATTCGATATGGCTTCATCAAGCGGCGCGCATGATTGCTCATTGTCACAATAAAATACAATATCAGGCGATAAAATTAACTATCTCGTGCGGATGAGTTGTTTTTTTGTATCTTGTGTTGATTAGAAACAATCGTGCTAAGCTGATTAGCGAATTATTGGAGGGCGCTCTGACGAAGCTTCGATCAGTAATGGGGTGTTAGTGGTGCGCTCTATTTCCCATCATTATTCTGGAGCGACGTCCTGCTGAGTCTTGAGTCGGCCCACTTCGTCCAGATGCCTCCAGAGAAATTGCGCGGCTTCTTCACGCCGATCAGACTCGATGAGGTCGAGCAAATGGATGTGTTCCTGGCATTGCGCCATAAGACGAGTGCGATCGACGTTGGCTTTGTAGCCTATGAAGCGCCTGAGTTGATTTTGCTGGCGTATGGCATCGATGAAAAAGACATTTCCGGAGCACTGCACGATCAGTTCGTGAAACTGGGCGCCAACTTGGAACAGTTGGGCGCGGGACAAGGTGTGAATATCCCCATCGAGCATGGCCTGCTGTTGCTGCCTGGCCTTGGCAAACGCGGCGTGGTTAATCTGATAACCGGGCTCAAGCAGGGCGGCCGGCTCGATGGCCATACGGAAGCGGTAGCTTTGGATGTATGTCTGGGTGTTATGCACGAAGTCTTTGAGACCCCATCCTTGCCCCGGCTTGCGCTCCACCATGGCTTCGCTGGCCAGCCTGTTCAATACCTTAAGCAATTGTCCGCGGGGCACTTCGTAACGGCGCAACAGCTGCGCTTCGAAAAAGTGGGCAGGTATTTCCCCGCCAAGAATGTCGTCGACCACGCGAAGGTAAAAGTCTTCGAAAGGATCACTGGCGAGAGGGAATGTTGTTTCCTGAATCTGCCCTGCGCCTTGTTTCAAAAAGTAGCCACGATTGGGTTCCTGAATCGCGAGATCCCACTCAGCGAGCAAGGCAAAAACTCGCCGGATAGGCGAGCGCGAAACACCAAGCGCTTGCGCGAACGTCTGCTCGCGCAACGGCTCACCGGCTTTCATCGACCGGGCGCGAACCATGTCGATGACACGTGGGGCCAACTGCAAGGCGAGGTCTTTCTTGATCACAGGCTCTATCTCGAATGGTTAGCTTCAGTCCGTTCCCGTTGGGGTAGATACCCCCATCGGACTGGAGTTGGAAAATACCATACGAAGAGGATGTGGGTATCTGCACAAAGAACGCAGGTGGACGTGTCGACCAACCTTGTCGAGGCACATGAGTATGAAGGCTCCACGCATTTTTCTGATCCACGCGACCGCACTGGCGATCGATCCCATCACGGCGGCCTTCGCCCGGCTATGGCCGCAGGCACAGATCATCAATCTGCTCGAGGACTCGTTGTCCCGAGACCGAGTGGAGGAGGGCGGATTAACCACGAGTATGAAGGCGCGCTTTCTGACGCTTTCCCATTACGCAGTACAAAGCGCAGCGGATGCCATTCTGTTTACCTGTTCGGCTTTCGGCGATGCCATCGACCTGTGCAAGCCTGTTGTCTCCATTCCAGTACTCAAGCCGAACGAAGCCATGATCAACCTGGCTCTAACGCAAGCATCGCGTGTTGCCGTGCTAGCGACGTTCGAGCCTACCATCAGCTCGATAATGGCCGAGTTCAAGCAAGTGGCTGAGCGCAGTGGTCGAGCGCTGGAGGTGGTGCCCTATTTTGTCCCTGGTGCAATGCAGGCACTGAGTGAAGGGAACAGAGAAGGCCACGATACCGCCATCGCGGAAATGGCCGGTCAGGTCGGGGTCTGCGATCTGATCTGTTTCGCACAGTTTTCGATGACGAGCGCCGCAGGGCAGGCACAGGCTCGATCGGGTCTACCTGTATTGACCACTCCCGATAGTGCAGTGCTGGAGCTGCGAAGGATGCTCCAGGTTGATGATTTCGTTTCTTCCCAGGATGGATGTTTACCCAATGCTTAAATTCAATGCTCATCTCGGTTTCCAATTCAATGAGTTGCCTTTTCTGCAACGCATCGAAGCCGCCGCCGCAGCTGGTTTTCAGGCGGTGGAGTTCCCGTCCCCCTATGAATTCGACGCCAGCGAACTGGCTGATCACCTGGCTCAATACCGTCTGCCGTTGATTCAGTTCGCCGCACCGGCTGGCGTTACCAAAGGCATCGCTGCCTTGCAGGGCAAGGAAGAAGAGTTTCGCGCTGGCTTGGTCCAGGCCGCCCGCTATGCAAAGGCGCTGGCGTGTTCGGATGTCCACATCATGTCTGGCGTAACAACGCAGGATGAGGCAGCGCTTATCTTTGGGGGCAATCTGGAGTATGCAGTCAAGTACTTCGAAGATCAGGGTTTGCGGCCGCTTATCGAAGTGATCAGTTCGCAGGCGATGCCTGACTATTACATGTCTGACTTCAGCAAGGCGCAACAGGTGCTGGAGACCTTCCCGAGTGTTGGGCTGATTCTCGATCTTTACCATGCCCAGCTTCTGACCGGAGACGCAGCAAATGTTCTGGCTCGGTTTTATGACAGAACCGTCCATGTGCAAATTGCCGACTGCCCGGGTCGTCACGAACCGGGAACGGGGAGTATCGACTTTGCTTCCTTGTTCGCGGCGCTGGAGCAGCGTGGCTACCCAGGATGGATCGGGTGTGAATACCATCCTTCCGGTTCTACCGTTGCGAGCCTTGACTGGATTAAGCGGCTAAGTGCTTAGCGCTTGCGACGCGCGAACGACGTCACCATTGGCTCGGATCTGTTGGTGCGAAATGCCCGCGGTGTCGAACTGACGCCAGCGGGACAATCGCTGTTGTTCTATGCGCGTCATCTACACGATTTGACGTGAGGGGATTCCGAAAGCCAGAAACGACAAAGCCCTCGTATTTCTATGAGGGCTTTGTTTTGTATGGTGCCGGCACCAGGAGTCGAACCCGGGACCTACTGATTACAAGTCAGTTGCTCTACCAACTGAGCTATACCGGCGTGTTAGGGCGACGATTATAGCGATTGGGTTGGTTCTGTAAACCCCTGAATTCAGACTATTTTTGCGCAGGCGTCAGGCAGGACCCGCGAACGCTTCTGCGGGGCCGGCCAATGCGATTGCTTTAAAGCGTTACACGCCGTTTTTCACCGCGTTGATCAGGTCCTGACTCAGCACCTGCGCGGGCGCCACTTGCACGCTTTGCGTGTAGAACGGCGGCAGGTTCTGGGCCAGTGTCGATAACGCTTGGGCGGTGGTGTTGCCCGGCAGCAGCACGTATTGGAGGTTGGACGGATAGCTCTGCGGCACGGGGCCTTCCATGGTCGAGCCGTACGCGCCGAAGGTCATCACGGCCTGCGGTGTGGTGGGATCGGGTGCATAGAGGAAGACGAAGGTGCCGTACTTGGGATGTGTCAGGTATTGCTCGGCCTGGGCGCGAACCGCCGGGTCGGGGTCGTTCATCAGGGTCCAGCGCATGACCGCGTAGTTGCGGGTGGTTTCCATGAACGCTGTACGAATTGGCGACTGGTTCTCGACGCCTCCCAGACACACCAGCAGGTTGCCGAATGGATCGATGAGGGCTACCGAGTTGAACACCGGGCTGTGCTGTGCGGTTTGTAACAGTGGCGGGGCGAGTTCTGCGCCGGGGTCGCGTGGGTTGGCCGATTGCACGGTCAGCGCAAACGGGCTGAGCGCAGTCAGTGCCTGGCGGACTTTGCTGTTGGCCGGGAGGTTTGCCGGGTTTTGCAATTGATCCGGTGGCAGACCGCTGTTGTTGCTGGCCTCGCGTACGGTGTTGACGCTGGCGGAGAAGATCGAGCTGGTGAGGAAGTAAGCTGCCGAGTCGATGGTCTGGCCGCCGAATACCGGGCTGGTCGAACCTTGATAAGCCCGGCTGACCGGCGCCGCAATCGCGTAATAACCCCAGGTGCCCTGCGCCTGTTGGCGGATCTGCGGCGGCAGCGACGGAAAGGTGAACTGGCTGTTGTAGTTGATGCCTGCGTAGTCATCGATCGCACTGACGGCGACGTTAAACCCTGCAGTCAGCAGTGAACCAGCGCACATGGCGCACGGGTCCAGCGTGGTGACGACAGTCAACTGATTGGGCGGTGGCAGGTTCAATGGCGCGACGTTTTCATAGTACCAGTCCACCAATTGCCGCTCGCCGTGGGCGGTCGGGTCATGAGGTAGAAAGTACGTGGTGCCACTGCCGGGGAAAGGCATCAGCACGTTGTTGTGCAGCGCGGCGATGACTTCGCCCGTTGCGTTGTTGATGATGGCGCCGCCCACCGCGAAGGTTTGCTGCAGCGCAGCATCAATGGCTTGGTTGGCGACGGTATCGACCGCTTCCTGCGCACTGTTCAATGTACTCATGTTTTTCCCAGCTCCTTGCTGTTTGAACGCCAGACAATTCTGGCGTTTGGCAAAGATAGTTGAGGTTTCGCAGGTCGTTTATGTTGTTTTGGCTGAATGCTTATGCACAACGGGATCTGTTCCGCATCTGCTTAGAGGCAAATTTGCGGAGCCGTTCTCATTTGATCGCAAATGCCTGTTTTTCCGCTTTTTTTACAGGTGTACGAAAATTGAACAGTTGTGTTTCAGCCCCGAAACAGCCGTATATATTGGATCCACGATAATTTCATCCCCAGAGTTATCCACAGGCTGAAGCGCTTTAAGGGCGCTCAGCCAGGATCAGGAAATTACGCGGTGTAAGCGGGGTTTCGCAGAAGGTTCCGAGGCGAACCGCATACCCTTGCTCGGCGAGGAAAAGGGCTCGATCGAGTACCAGCCACAGCTCCAATGGGCGTCGGAAAAGTCCGCGCAGTAGCTCGAGATTGCGCACTTCGGCCAGTCGCTGCCAACCGGAAGTTTCGAGCGCTGGCCAATTCTGCGGTCCGATTGTGGATAACTCCTTGAGCGAGGCCAAATGTTGGCAGTAATCGGCGAAAGATTTATCCAGCCAGGCACTGGGCAGCGAAGGGGTGGGCAGGTACTCGTCAACGCCGCGCAGTTGCCGTTGCAGCAGGTCGAAACCCAGGCGCCGGGCCATGGAGGTGTCGCGCTGACGTCGGACGCGAGCGCCGGCGGTGACGGTTTCGTTCATCGGCAGCGAGAGGTCTTCGAGCGACAGTTGTAGGTCGGATCGCATGCCCGCAGAGGAAATGGTCTGATACTCGCCCACACTGATCCGGTTGTAGCAGCAAGGGGCAATGGCCAGTTGCCTGCAACCGGTGGCGCTGGCGAGCTGCATCAGCCGCACATGCAGATCACCGCAGGCGTGCAGCGCTACCGGCGTGTGGTCAGCATTCAATAAAGAGGCGGCACCGGGCGCGAGTACATCTTGCTTGACATGCAGCGCATGCAATTGATGACGCTGGCTGAGTGCCTGACCGCTGGCGACCAGCGCCGGGTCGTATTCCAGGCAGGTTAGTTGTTGTCCGGATTGCAGCAGACGTCGACCCAAGTGGCCTTTGCCCGAGCACCAGTCCAGCCAATGGCTCGGCGCGTCAGCAAACTGCAAACGACTGGCGAAGGCCTCGATCTGCTGCCACTTGCGCCCCGGCACATCGACATTCAACCGATGGCCTGCCGTTTCAAGCGCATGCGCCGGCAACTCATCCACAGCGCTCAGCTCAAGGGACATCGCCGCCAATGAGGCAAACGGCTCCGGTGCGTCCAAAAGAGCTGGGTTGTTATGCGCGTGTTCCGCGTCCTCCAGCGATCGCCCTCGTAGCCAGGTCGCCAACTCAGGGTAGGACGCTTCCCAAGGAAGCTGCAGATGAGTAAACGGCCGAGGCTTCCACAGCGCCTGATGCTGGATCAGAAAAGCATCCAGCTCCGCGAAACGGGCGAGTAACGCCTCGCCCGTCAGCACGCAGGCATCAACGCCCTTGGCAGGCATCGACGCGCAGCCAGCGCTCCAGCAGCTTGAAGCCGCGAACCAGCACATAAGCCATCAGCAGATAGAACATGCCCGCCGCGAAGAATATCTCCACCGGCAGGTAGGTCCGGGCAATGATGGTGCGGGCCATGCCGGTCAGTTCCATCAGGGTCACGGTGCTGGCCAGGGCGCTGGCCTTGAGCATCAGGATGACTTCGTTGCTGTAGGCCGGCAGGCCGATGCGCGCTGCGCGGGGCAGGATAATGTAGAACATCGCTTTGGCTCGGGACATGCCCAGCGCCCGGGCAGCTTCAATCTCGCCCTTTGGAATCGCCTGAATCGAGCCGCGCAGGATCTCGGCGATGTAGGCCGCGGTGTGCAGGGTCATGGTCACGGTGGCGCACCAGAACGGACTGCGCAGATACGGCCACATCGAGCTGTTACGGATCGCGTCGAACTGCGCCAGGCCGTAGTAGACCAGGAACAGCTGAACCAGCAACGGCGTGCCGCGGAAAAAGAAGATGTAGCCGTAGGGGAATGCCCGCACGTACCAGAGTCGCGACGAGCGAGCGATGCCTAGCGGAATCGCCAATAGCAAACCGGCGATTACGGCGATGGCCACCAACTCCAGGGTCAGGGTTGCGCCCTGAGCCAGTTTCGGCAGCCACTTGATGATGACTTCCCAGTTCATTGGGTGCTCCTCGCGAAGCCGCGAGCGGCGCGTTTTTCCATGAAGTACATGCCGGTCATGGCGAGAACCGTCAGGCCCAGGTACATGAACGCGGCCACCATATAGAAGGTGAACGGCTGCTTGGACACGGTCACGCCGATTTGCGCGTGACGCATGATTTCTTCCAGGCCGATGACCGATACCAGTGCGGTGTCTTTCATCAGGATCATGAACAAGTTACCCAGGCCGGGCAGGGCGATGCGCCACATCTGCGGCATGATCAGCTTGGTGAAAATACGGAATTTCGACAGACCCAACGCCACACCCGCTTCGCGGTGACCTTTGGGGATAGCCAAAATTGCACCACGAAACACTTCCGTGGCGTAGGCGCCAAAGCACAGCCCCAGCGCAATCACGCCAGCGGCGAAGGCATTGAGTTCGAGGTCGGGGTTGCCGAAGAACTCGCCCAGGGCACGCATCAAGTTGACCGTGCCGAAGTAGATCAACAGCACCCAGAGCAATTCCGGGATGCCGCGAACCAGTGTCGAATAAGTGCCGCCAAGCCATTGCAGCGGCTTGTACGGGGAAGTCTTGGCCAAGGCGCCGAGCAGACCGAGCACCAGCCCCAGGCACAAGGCCGAGAGTGCCAGTTTCACAGTCATCAGCGCACCAGCGGCGAGCGCCGGGCCGAATCCGTAGAGATCGATAGTCATGGATTTCTTTTCAAATCGCGGCAGGCAATGCCAGGGACTGACGCCGTCAAATAACGGCGCCAGCCCGGCAGGTCAGAATCAATAGATGCTGAACGGGAAGTACTTGTCGTTGATCTTTTTGTAGGTGCCATCAGCGACGATTTCTTTCAGTGCGGTGTTCAGCTTCGTACGAATCTCATCGCCTTTACGTACAGCGATACCGATCTTGTCGCTTTCTTCCACCGGGTCGCCTTTGAACTCATAAGAACGGCCGGCGTCGCTTTTCAGCCACTCGTAGTTGACGTATTTGTCCGCGAGGATGCCGTCCAGACGACCGGAGGTCAGGTCGAGGTAGGCGTTTTCCTGGGTGTCGTAGAGTTTGATTTCAACGCCTTCCATGTTGTCTTCCAGCCAGGTGCCAGCGAGGGTCGCACGTTGTGCGCCGATCACTTTGCCTTGCAGGGAAGCCTTGTCGGTTTTGAAGTCGACGTCTTTCTTGGCGATGAATTGCAGCTTGTTGGAGTAGTACGGGTCGGTGAAGTCCACCGCTTGCTTGCGCTCGTCGGTGATCGACATCGAGGAGATCAGGAAGTCGAATTTCTTGGCGTTCAGGGCCGGAATGATGCCGTCCCAGTCGGACGTAACCACGGTGCATTCGACTTTCATCTTGGCGCACAGGGCATCGCCGATTTCTTTGTCGAAGCCGACGACATTGCCACTGGCATCTTTGTTGTTGAACGGCGGGTAGGCCGCTTCGATGCCCATCTTCAAGGTCTCGGCGGCGGCACCGGCGCTGAAGGCCAGGGTGACGGCAGCAGCCAGGAAGATCTTTTTGTAGTTCTGCATGCGGGTAGCTCCGTTAGCGGTTGCTGGACATGAATTGTTTGCAGCGCGCCGAAAGCGGGTTTTCGAACACCTGCTGTGGCGATCCTTGCTCTTCTACCAGGCCCTGGTGGAGGAACACCACCTCGCTGGACACCTGACGGGCAAAGCCCATTTCATGGGTGACCAGCAGCATGGTGCGGCCTTCTTCGGCCAATGCGCGGATGACATTAAGTACTTCCTGGACCATTTCCGGGTCAAGGGCGGAGGTGGGTTCGTCGAACAGAATCACCTTGGGCTGCATGGCCAGCGTTCGGGCGATGGCCGCGCGTTGTTGCTGACCGCCGGAGAGTTGCGCTGGGTAGGCGTGGCGTTTGTCGGCGATGCCGACCTTGGCCAGCAAGGCTTCGGCGACTTCGATGGCCTCGGCCTTGCTCTGGCCGAGTACGCGGCGCGGCGCTTCGATGATGTTGTCGAGCACGCTCATGTGCGGCCAGAGATTAAAGTTTTGAAACACAAAACCAATCTCGCTGCGCAGGCGATTGATCTGCTTGCCGTCGGCAGCGACCAGTTCGCCATTCTTGGCAGCTTTGAGCTTGAGTTCTTCGCCGGCCACCAGGATCTGGCCCTGATGCGGGTTTTCCAACAGGTTGATGCAACGAAGGAAGGTGGACTTGCCGGAACCGGAAGAACCCAGGATCGAGATCACGTCGCCGTCGCGGGCGGTCAGCGAGATGCCTTTAAGCACCTCAAGCTGTCCGTAGCGTTTGTGCAAGTTGCGGATTTCAAGCGCGGGCGTGGCCTCAGCCATGTGCGTTCCTCATAAGTATTTCGCTCCTGCTGTTGGCGGCCTTCCTGGCGAGGCGGCCAAGCTAGCATAGCGTCTGAATGGCAGCCAACAGCGCTATGGGCGGTAAACGGGTGGCCTGTGGCAGGTTGTCGCATCGGTACAGCAGACTGTCGCGCTGCTATCAACCGAACAGGCGTTTGAACCTGCTTTTAAATACAAAACAGCCGCAGGTCCCGTAAAAAAGGGCGCGATGTTGCCAGCTTTGGCGGGGTGTTGGAAGCGCTAACCGGCCAAACGTTCCTGAGCTGCACTTTTATTGTGCGTCGGACCATTTTTGGGTGTGTTTCTGGTGCGCCGCTTCGTTCTTAAAGTGGGTCGCAGGGTAACGATCTGGCGAATTGCCATTAATCTCAATGACTTGCGATGACTGTCCGGTCCGGCGGAGAGCCCCATCCCTGGGCGTTCTGTAACATTTTGGCGCAATTATTGCGTGCAGAATACGGAACGCCCCGTTGGTTTCTTTTTACGAGAGGGAACACCACGCCGGGTGGACGTAATCGCTTTTCCTTACAAAGGTAGTTTCAATGAGCAGTACCCCAAGCTCCAATGGCCTCGAACAGGGGCTCAAACCGCGTCATGTGACCATGCTGTCGATCGCCGGGGTTATCGGTGCCGGCCTGTTCGTCGGTTCGGGCCACGCCATCGCCGCCGCAGGCCCAGCCGTGCTGTTGGCCTACGCTGCCGCCGGTATGCTGGTGGTGCTGGTGATGCGCATGCTCGGCGAAATGGCCGTCGCTTCGCCGGACACAGGCTCCTTCTCGACGTATGCCGATCGCGCGATCGGTCACTGGGCCGGTTTCACCATCGGCTGGCTCTACTGGTGGTTCTGGGTGTTGGTGATTCCGCTGGAAGCCAACGCCGCCGCGACCATCTTGCACGCCTGGTTCCCGAATGTGGCGATCTGGGCCTTCACCTTGGTCATCACCTTGTTGCTGACGGTGACCAACCTGTTCAGCGTGAAGAACTACGGTGAATTCGAATTCTGGTTCGCTCTGGTCAAAGTCATCGCGATCATCGGCTTCATTGGCCTTGGCATTCTGGCGATCTTCGGCTTCCTGCCGACCAGCCAGGTCAGCGGCGTTTCGCACCTGTTCGACACCCAGGGCTTCCTGCCAAACGGCATGGGCGCAGTGTTGGGCGCGATCCTGACCACCATGTTTTCCTTCATGGGCACCGAGATCGTGACCATCGCGGCCGCGGAATCGAAGAACCCTGGCCAGCAAATCTCCAAGGCCACCAACTCGGTGATCTGGCGGATTGGCTTGTTCTACCTCGTATCGATCTTCATCGTTGTGGCCCTGGTGCCTTGGAACGACCCGGTGTTGGCAGCCGTCGGCTCCTACCAGACTGTGCTTGAGCGCATGGGCATCCCGAATGCCAAATTGATCGTCGACATCGTGGTGCTGGTTGCTGTGACCAGCTGCCTGAACTCGGCGCTGTACACCGCCTCACGCATGATGTTCTCTCTGGGCAAGCGCGGTGATGCACCGGCCGTTTCCCAGCGCACCAACAAGAGCGGCACGCCGTACTGGGCCGTCATGTTGTCCACCGGTGCTGCGTTTATCGCGGTTTTCGCCAACTACGTGGCCCCGGCCGCTGTGTTCGAATTCCTGCTGGCCAGCTCCGGCGCTATCGCGCTGCTGGTGTATTTGGTGATCGCCATCTCGCAACTGCGTATGCGCAAGCAGCGCATGGCCCGCGGTGAAAAAATCGCCTTCAGCATGTGGCTGTTCCCGGCCCTGACCTACGCGGTGATCATCTTCATCGTTGCGGCCCTGACCATCATGCTGTTCCAGGAAGCGCATCGCGTGGAGATCCTCGCGACCGGTCTGCTGAGTTTGCTGGTGGTGGCTGCCGGTTTGCTTGTGGCTCGCCGTCGCAAACTGCAGAAGATGGGTGCGGTGGTGCTGAACTGATTCGTACCGCATAACGCAAACGGCCGCTGTCAGTGATGACAAGCGGCCGTTTTTGTTTCTGTCAGTTGTACTGGGCTCAATCGGGGTGAACCCAGTCTTCTACGCGTAGCCCTGGAACCCGATCAAATTCGCGTAGGTTGTTGGTGACCACTATGAATCCGCGTGAACGTGCGTGGCCGGCAATCATGTGGTCGTAGGGCCCGATAGGCGTTCCGTCCTTGGCCAACTCGGATCGAATCATACCGGTGTGCGCAGCCGCTTCATTGTCGAAAGGCAAGACCTCAAGGCGTGCCACAAAACCCTCGATCACCGCGAGGTTCTTTTCCGGTGCGGCCGATTTTTCGGCGCCGTAGAACAACTCCATCAGCGTGACGGCACTGATGCATAGCTGCCCGTTATGACGATTGAAAGCTTCTCGTACGATTTGCGGTTTGTTCTTGATGGTGAAGATGCAGATGTTGGTATCGAGCATGTATTTGATCATCAGAACGACTCACGCTCCTGATCGGCGGGTTGTTCACGATCGGTCATGAAATCTGCACTTACGCCATCCCCGTCAAACCAGCTGTCCCATGTTTCATCTGCGGGAGTGATGATGCGAGCCCTGCCGATGGCAACTACGTTGACTCGTTTCACGTCGCTTGGCATGGCAACAGCTTTGGGGAGGCGGACAGCCTGGCTTCGATTGCTCATGAAAAGGGTGGTCTGTTCCATTTTGGCCTCCTGCGGTTTTGTAGGTGCTGTGAGCCCAAAGAATAGATTTCTTAAGGGATATGTCAATGGGATATACGCGGTCGCTGACGAGGGGTCATGTCAGATCGTTTTGGGTTATTGGCTTCTCAAACAAAAAACGGCCGCTGTCAGTGATGACAAGCGGCCGTTGTTGTTTCTGAGGTGAGTGTTTACTCAGCCTTTTCTTCCAGCGCGTCCAGCGACTCGCGATAGCTGTCGAGCGCCGTGCCAAAGTCGGTGATGAACTGCGGATCTGTCAGCCAGGCCTGGGCGGTGTCGCGGTCCATGCCGTCGGCCCACATGCGGTAATCGATCAGCATGTCGGCGGCCAGGTGAGTGGCGGCCATGGCTTCGTTGTCGGCGTTTTCCAAGTCCAGCAGTTCTGGATGGTCGCTGATGATGCCGGCGAGGTTCGACAGCAAGGTCAGCAGCATGTCGTTGCGGCTGGTGGCTTCTGCGTCGCGCATTTTGCTGAACATCGCCAGGGTGTATTCCGGGATCGGCTCGCCGATTTCCCCCAGGTCATCGTCCAGCGCGACGGGTTTTCTGCCGTGGATATTGATTTGCTTGGCTTTGATCTTGGCGCGTTTGGCGCGTTTCTGTTGCTTGTTCAGGGAGGCCATGGGAACTCAGTTCGGTTTCTGTTGGTTTTGGGCCGCGATAGCTTCGGAAGCTGCCACGTAATCAATCTGGAAGGCCGGGGATTCGATCCAGGCCAGGGCACTGGCTTCGTCTGCTTCGGTGGACCATTGGCGGTACTCGATCAGCGCAGCGATGATGAAGTCTGTCGCTGTTTCTTCGCCTTCCTGCTCCAGCACCAGCGCGAGCAGCGGGTGTTCAAGAAACGCCGCGCACATAGCTTGTTGGCTGATCTTTTGCGCGTCGATCATTTCTTTGAACAGGTCGGTAAGGTCCACCGATTCGAAGTCGATACGATCATCGTTCGGGTCCAGCTCGACCGGCGCGGCAGCCCGTTGGGTGCGGTTCTGCTTGGCCTTGGCTTTGGCGCGTGTGGCGCGTTTTTGCTGCTTGTTGGCGGAGGCCATGGGCGTCGTTCCGTATTTCGTTGAGTGGGCGCATCAGTCAGTTGCGTGGCACTAGCCGCCCAGGTGTGTCGGGGGTCAGTTCGCCGGTCTGCAGCCAGGACAATGCAATGGGCCATAGTGTGGCTTGGTATGCGCTACGAAAAAAGGCGAAATGTCCGACTTCTTGTTCGCCGAGGTCTTCGGGGGTGATTCGCAAGTGGGCGTTCGTGCTGTTGGTGAAGTAACCGAGCAGGCGTTCGATGGCCGGAATTGTGCCGTAAGGGTCGTCGCTGATGCTGATGGCCAGGTTTTGTGCGGTGACGGATGAGAAGGGCAGTCGCCCGGATTTTGCGTGAAGGACGCGACCGCTGGGGCGTTTCTCGTAGTGCGCGGTGGGCATGCTCCAGTCGCGAACCACGCCAGCGGGGGTGTCCTCTAGCCAGCCGAGACGTTTGCCGGGGAAGTAGCCGTAAAGCAATGTCATCAACGGCATCACCAGATGCCACTTGCCGAACATCCGCCAACGATGGGCCGGCGCGTAATCGCGCCAGTAAGCGAATTGCGCACCGACGGTCACCAGACGTCGAATCAAATGCCCGGAAGCTCCCAGGCCCGCTGCACAGCCTCCAAAGCTGTGGCCTACAACATCGATGGGTTGCCCGGGAAATTCACGCTGAGCGCGCTTGAGCATCGCCTCAAAGTCCAGCGCGCCCCAATCTGACCATGAAGCCCGAAGCCCTTTCAGCGACACGGGTCGCGATTCGCCGATGCCACGGTAGTCGTAAGTGATCACGTCGAAGCCGTTGGCGTACAGGTAATCGGCAAAGCGCGAGTAGTGCCGACAGCGGACCGATGTTGCGGCGTTGATGATCACCACAGGACGGGTCGAGTCTTGATTCGCGTGCCGCCAGGTGAAGCCGCCAAGGATGAAGCCGTCGGCGGCGGGTTCCTTGAAAGAGTCACCAGGTGTGCCGGTGGGTAACGGCAATTCAAGTTGCGTCGGGGCCAGTGAGGGCATGTCCTGCAAATTCATCGGCTTTGAACCTTTGCGGTTAGCCAGTCACCATAGTCTTCACGCCGTTTATGAACAATCCACCCGTGCTTGTCGGGGCCTTTGCTTGAGTAACCGCTCCTCAAGCACCGCCCACTCCCGATCCAGTTCTGTGCGAAGTTCCTCCTCGCTCGGCAGTACCAGTCTGTAGGTACTGGCGAACAGTTGTTCGTTGCCTTGCAGTACTGAATAGCGCACCACCGATTCATCTTTTTGCGCGCAGAGAATGAGGCCGACGGTGGGGCCATCCTCCGGTCCGCGCTTAAGGTCGTCGTACATGCGCACGTACATGTCCATCTGGCCGACATCCTGGTGGGTCAGTACGCCGCGCTTGAGGTCGAAGATGACGAAGCACTTGAGCAGGTAGTTGTAGAACACCAGATCGATGTAGAAGTCTTTGCTCTCGGTACTGATGCGTTGCTGGCGAGCGATGAAGGCAAAGCCTTTGCCCAATTCGAGCAGGAAGCCCTGGAGTTGATTGATCAATGCTTGTTCAAGTTCACTTTCCTGGATCAAGCCCGCATTGGGCAAGCCGAGAAACTCCAGTAGCACTGGGTCCCGGATGAAATCCCGAGGGCTGGCGTTCATTTGCTGGATGTTGGTGGCGGCTTCCTGTTTGACGGCACAGCGGTCTCGGCTTGCCAGCAGGCGTTCGTAGTAGAGCGTGTTGATCTGGCGTTCCAATGCGCGGCTTGACCAGTTTTGAACAGCCGACTCGTTCATGTACCAGTGGCGAGCGTGATCGTTTTCAACACGCAGTAACCTACGGTAGTGCGTCCAGCTCAATTCGTGACGCAGTGCGTCACGAATTGGGAATGCTTGATAGAACAGGCGCATGTAGCGAAGGTTGGAGATGTCAAAGCCTTTGCCAAACTCAGCTGTCAGACTCGTCGCCAGCGTCGCCAGCAACTGCTTCCCATATCCCGCCCGCCGAGCGCCTTCCTGCTCGAACTCCACAATATGCCGTCCGATCTGCCAACAGGTTTGCACTTGGACGGTATCGACCGCACGTAATACCTTCTGACGCGCTTCGCGGATC
Organism: Pseudomonas svalbardensis; assembly: GCF_030053115.1. NCBI lineage: Bacteria > Pseudomonadati > Pseudomonadota > Gammaproteobacteria > Pseudomonadales > Pseudomonadaceae > Pseudomonas > Pseudomonas svalbardensis. The sequence goes on from NZ_CP125619.1 coordinate 329,280, forward strand.
AATTCGCCAAGATTGCCGAGCAGTGAGGTTATTTGTGGATCTTTGTTACCGGGTTTGAGGGAGGTCATGACATTTTCCGCAGCTGAAGGAAACAGGCGGAAGAGGATGGCAAGAGAGTGATAGCCCGCGATGCCGGGCGTTGCTGGTAAATCGGAAGGAAAGGTGGATTTGCTTTGCAGGACCGGGCCGACGGCGGCTCATGCATGAAGAGCACATCACGTAGTCCAATTCGCAGTGACCCCAAGTGCGAATCGATCTAAAACTTGAACATTCAGCAACAAATCTAACGGGAGTAACGATTGGGTTCCGCGCAACCCGGGAGTCGCCATCATGAAGTACATCCATTCACTCTTGCCCATCGCCGCTGTTGGCGTATTGATGTTTCCCGTCATGTTGAGCGCTGCCAGTCTTGAACCCGTCGACAGCTCGGGCGTGCAAGTCCAGCCGCAACAACAAGGCGGGATCACTTACCTGTCCGGGGGGATCGGCGAGGATGAGTCGAAAGCCATCCAGCAAGCTGCCGGCTACAACCTGCACATGACATTCTCTATCGGTGTGGAGAACAAATACGTTCCCGATGTGGATGTGGTCATTCAGAAAGAACCAGGGCAGACGGTGCTGACGCTGAGTCAGGCTGGCCCGCTGGTGTACGTTCAGCTACCTCCCGGCAAGTACACCGTGGTGGCGACGCGTAATGGCGAGGCGAAGCATGACACTGCGGATGTAGGAAGCGGCACGGCCCGTAATCTGGTTTTTCACTGGAGTGGTGAAGAATAAATGGATGAGGTACTTACGTTGATCAGCCTTCCTTTGCCATTACACTCCCGCGCCTCATAAGCGCGTTAGAAGGGATGCTGAACTTGAAAGGGATTTTGCGTGTGGGTTCTGTCGTGAGCCTTGCATTGATGCTCGCCGGTTGCGGAACAATGATCGGCCGAATGGGTAACGCAACGAAAGTCGACTACTACAAAGGCGTCGATGGCAATCTGCAGTTGCTTGGCGTGAGGGGCGGGGATGGAATGCCGGCGGCTGTTATTTGTTACTTCATGATCGTCTGCCCGCTTATCACGGTGGTTTCCCTGCCCGTGGATGCCGCGCTGGACACCGTGTTGCTGCCGGTCGATTACGTCAACACGCTATGAGGCTTGCTTCAGCCTGAAGCGAAGGTTGATCAGCCAAAAGGCGACTCGGCTTTCCGTAAGGGAAGGAAAAAGTACCGTGGATGGGACAGCCGAATCGCGCCTGATCAAATCCAAGACATAAAAAAACCCTGAATCTTGCGATTCAGGGTTTTCGGTATTTGGTGCCCAGAGACGGAATCGAACCGCCGACACGGGGATTTTCAATCCCCTGCTCTACCGACTGAGCTATCTGGGCAACGGGGCGCATTAAACTGGTTTTTCAGGGGGTCGTCAAGAAAGTTTTCAAAAAAATTTTAATTATTACCGTCGCTTACGTTCCGACCCTCGAAAAAGCGGGATTATTCAGCCGGCGGAACGTAGCCGTCGGCTTTGGCGTATTCCTCGCCGGAGAAGTACTTGTCCATCTCGCCCTGAAGATATTTGCGGTCTTCGGTGTTCATCATGTTCAGGCGTTTTTCGTTGATCAGCAGGGTCTGGTGTTTCTGCCAATCTGCCCAGGCCTTGGCCGAGACGTGGTCAAAAATGTCCTGACCTTTTGCGCCTGGAAATGGAGCGCGCTCCAGGGCGGGCAATTCTTCTTTGTACTTGCGGCACATGATGGTGCGGGTCATGACGACTCTCCTGCGTTCAATACGGCAGCCGCGCGTTCGAGCAAGGTTTTGACCGGGGCGGCAAGGCCCAGGCGCGGCGGGGTGGCGAGGTTATACCAGAGCCAGTCGGCCTCGGCCACGTGATGGCCGGCCTCCTGGACCTGAACCAGCCAGGGTTCGATGGACAACTGAAAATGACTGAAGGTGTGTACCAGGCTCGGCAGCGCCTGTTGGCTGCCCAGTTCCAGCGAGTGCTGCGAAGCCAGATGTTGCAGGTCGTCGAGGTCGTCGAGTTCCGGCAGGCTCCATAGACCGCCCCACAAGCCCGTGGAAGGGCGACGGTAAAGCAGAATCGCGCCGTCACCGTTGGCGAGCATCGGCATCAGCGTACGCTTCTGTGGCACGGCTTTACGCGGTTTGGGGATCGGGTAGCGCGTCTCCAGGCCGAGCATGTGCGCTTCGCAGCCCTTTTCGAGCGGGCAGAGCAGGCAACTCGGCTTGCTACGGGTGCAAAGCGTGGCGCCCAGATCCATCATCGCCTGGGTGTAGGCGTTGACCCGATCATGCGGTGTAAAGCGCTCAGCGTTCGCCCATAGCTGTTTGGCGACCTTTGGCTCGCCCGGATAACCCTCTTGCGCGGTAAAGCGCGCCAGCACCCGTTTGACGTTGCCGTCGAGGATCGGCGCCCGCAGACCCATGCTCAGGCTGGCGATGGCGCCCGCCGTGGACAGGCCGATGCCCGGTAGATCCGTGAGTTTTTCCACATCGCGGGGAAACTCGCCACCGTACTGCTCGACGACAATCTTCGCGGTCTTCTGCAAATTGCGCGCACGGGTGTAGTAACCGAGGCCGGTCCACAGGTGCAGAACTTCGTCTTCCGGCGCGGCGGCCAGGGCCTCGATCGTTGGCAACGAGGCCATGAACCGATCAAAGTAGTTCAGCACGGTGCTGACCTGGGTCTGTTGCAACATGATTTCCGAGACCCACACCCGATACGGGGTGATGCCTTGTTGCCAGGGCAAATCGTGACGGCCGTGGCGGTCGTACCAGTCCAGCACCGCCGATGAAAACTGCTCGGCTCTCATCGCTTGAACAGCCCCTTCAATGCGTTTTTCAGTTCAGGACTGACCTTGTCGCCAAGCTTCTCGTCGATTTTTTCGCTGATCCGTTCGCCGGCCAGTTTGCTCGCGACCTCGCCCATGCGTTCGTTATCGAGGCGGCAAGCCTTGGCGCCCAGTTCCAGCGGACCACGGCAGCGCAGCGGCCACTCGATGCCGACGAACTTCTCGCCGACCTGGCAGGCAGGGTCCGGCATGTCGCTCTTGTCGCCTTCGACGATAACGCCCACGCGATAGTCCATGCCCAGCACCCGCAGATCGACATCGCCGTCGCCGTTGACGGTCATGCCCGGGATGCGCACTTTCAGGTCCGGGTTGCTGGCCACGCCGTTACGGAAGGTCAGGTTGCCCTTGAGTTCCTGGAACGGTGTGTCCTTGCCCCGTGGCTCCCCGCTGAGGGATTTACGGTTCAGGGTGGCGATGCCTTTGCACAGCTGTTGTTCGAGGTTGGCATTGAGCAGCACACCGTTGTTGATGACGAAACTGGCGTTGCCGTTGAGGGTTTCGATCAGCGCTTTCTGGCTGTTGCCGCTGCCGGTCAGGTTGCTGTTGAGCGTCACCAGACCTTTGACCGGTGGAATTTTACCCTGGCTTTCGAGGATTTTTTCCACCGGTACTTTGCTGATGCTCGACTGCATGTTCAGCGCTGGCACTTGTTGGCGCACGTCGAGCGTACCTTTGGCGTCGAAGTTGCCGTCGTACAGGTCGCCGCGAAGGCTTTCCAGTGTCAGCAGACCGCCCTGGCCTGTGGCCTTGAGCGCAGCGTTCTGTATCGGCAATTTATCGAGCGTCAACTGACCGAAGGTGAGGTCAGCGTCTACGTCGAGTTTGCTCAGGCGTTCCACCGGCAGCAGGCGCTCGTTGCTCCACGCGTCTTTGGTCGGTGCTTGCGGCAGCGGTGTGCTGCCCGCGCCAGCCAATGCATCGGCTTCGGTGCTGGCCACTTCGGCCTTACGCACTTGCGTCGCGCTACTGGCTTCGGCGGATTTTGGTGGCAGATAACGGTCGACGTTGAAGGTGTCGGCCTTGAGGTTCGCCCGCAGCGATTGTTTGGCGAAGTCCTCGACGGCGATGCGGCCGCTGAAGGTGCTGTCGTCGACTTTCAGGTTGATGTTGTCGAGCACCACACTGGTCGGCGTGCCAGCCAGGCGGCTGACTAACTCGACTTTGCTCAGGCTACCGTCAGCCATCGCCGGAAGCTTCTGGCCGATGCTGTCGACGAATTTCGCCAGATCGAACTGGGCGATCGACAGGCCGCCGCTGATTTGCGGGGTTTTGTCGAGGTCGTTGACCTTCAGTTCACCCAATGCGCGCAGTTGGTTGGCGGAAATCTTGATGCCAGTCCATTCGGCGACGTTCGCGGCTTTATCCAGCAGCAACTGGCCTTGAGCAGCGAAGGTCATGGTTTTGCCTTGCAGCGGATCGCCAGCCACTTCGCCAGTGAGTTTCATGTCTTCGAGTTTGTAGCGCTGCAGTGCGCGCTCGAAACGCAGCTCGCCGTTGAGCTCGGTACGGACACGCAAGACCGGCTGGTTGGTGCCCAGGAACGCGGTGAGTTTGACCGGGATGTTCGTGGAGTCATGCACCGGCCCGGTGCTCAGCTGGATGCTTTCGGCGCTGTATTGCTTGCCGGTTTTTTCGTCGCTGTATTCAACGCGGGCGTTGTTGACGGTCAGGCTGTCGATGTCCAGGCGAATCGGCTGGGCCGGTTTTTCCGCTTGGGCGGTGGTCTCAGTCGCTGGTTCGCCAGTGGTCGCGGGCGGCGTGGCCGGCGCCGGTGCCTTGCCGATGTCTTGCCAGTTGCCGTGGCCGTCCTTGTCGCGGTTCAGGCGCAGGTTCAGGCCTTCGACGCGCACATCGCTCATCTGCACTTCTCGGCGCAGCAGCGGCAGCACACGGACCGACAGACCGAGCATCTGCAAATCAGCGAACGGCTCGGTGGGCTTGGCCAGGGTCGCGACGCTGGCTTCATGCAATTCCAGGCCCAGCCACGGGAACAGGCTCCAACCGATATCGCCATTGAGCGTCAGCTCGATGTGGGCCTTGTCGCGGGCTATCTGGCGAATCTCGTCTTTATAGTCGTTGGGATCAAAGAGGTGGGTCAGGGCAAAGCCCAGCGCCACAATGATCAGCAACAGCCCGAGAAGTACCAGACCCAGGATTTTGCCGAACGCTTTCATGGGCGAGTCCTTGTAGTTAGTCGAATTCGAAATTTAGCCGGGGAGTATAGCGCTCCGCAGCGGACGACCGGTCAGCGATCACGTCGGCAACTCGTCCAGCGGCATTATCAGTTTGGCCGCCAGCGCTTGCGCCTCCAGATGCCCGGCAGGCGCCAGCAAGCGCAATGTCGCGCCCGATTGCGACGCCATTTTCTGCGCTTCGTTCACCAGGCGCTCGGCCACGCCACGCCGACGGGTAATTTTTCGTACGCATAGTTGGGACAGATGCCAGACATCCTGGTGCCGTTGCAGGCGTGCCGCGCCCAAAAGCCGATCGTTGAAGCGGCCGGCAATCAGCGAACCGTCCAGCAGGCAGCTTTCGATCAACTGCAAATCTCCGGCAAACGGGGCAAACAGCCAGTCCGGTGCATCGCGGTAGATCTTCTGCAGATCTTGCTGATCCTGATAAGTGGCTTCGTTTAGCGGCTCGACAATGATCGGCATGAGGGGTCCTTCAGTGGTACGAGAACTGATGACATACAAAAGGTGATATCACTTTGATTTTTCTGTCACGTACAGATGGTAACCTCTGCCGGTTCGTCCGTCCTTCTGCGACGTGATGTCGCATCAAAATGGAGCTTCACCTCAAAAACAGTCATGCGTGCGCATAAAGGCTGGGGGTGAGGAGCGCTGACGAACCATTCTAATAATTGGGGGATACACAATGACCACGAGCATCACGGCGGACGGCCTCAAAGCCGACCAGCCCGCGTTCCTGTCCAAGGAGCGCATCATCGCCAAGCCTGGTTTCAACCGTTGGCTGGTACCACCGGCCGCCCTGGCCATCCACCTGTGCATCGGCATGGCCTACGGCTTTTCGGTGTTCTGGTTGCCACTGTCCAAAGCCTTGGGCGTGACCAAGGCAGTGACCTGCGCGCCGGACATGAGCTTCATCTCGCAAGTCTTCTCGTCCCAATGTGACTGGCCGATCTCGATGCTCGGCTGGATCTACACTCTGTTCTTCATCTTCCTCGGTTGCTCGGCCGCCATCTGGGGCGGCTGGCTGGAACACGCCGGGCCACGCAAGGCTGGCGTTGTATCGGCACTGTGCTGGTGTGGCGGTCTGCTGATTTCAGCGCTGGGGGTCTATACCCACCAGATATGGCTGATGTGGATCGGCTCCGGGGTCATTGGCGGTATCGGCCTGGGCCTGGGTTACATCTCGCCCGTATCGACTCTGATCAAGTGGTTCCCGGACAAGCGCGGTATGGCGACCGGCATGGCGATCATGGGTTTCGGTGGGGGCGCAATGGTCGGTGCTCCGCTGGCCGCAGTATTGATGGGCCACTTCGCTTCGCCAACCAGCGTCGGCGTATGGCAGAGCTTCTTGGTGATGGCCGCGATCTATTTCGTGTTCATGATCGGTGGCGCACTGTCCTACCGCGTTCCGCCAACCGGCTGGAAGCCTGAAGGCTGGACGGCTCCGGCGAAGAAAGCTTCCAACGCGATGATCACCCACCGTCACGTCCACGTGAACGTGGCGTGGAAAACCCCGCAATTCCGTCTGGTGTGGCTGGTGCTGTGCCTGAACGTTTCGGCAGGTATCGGCATCCTCGGCATGGCTTCGCCGCTGTTGCAGGAAGTATTCGCTGGCACGTTGTTGGGTAACGGCCTGACATTTGGTCAGCTCGACGCCTCGCAGTTGGCCTCGATCGCGGCGATTGCTGCCGGTTTCACCGGTTTGCTGAGCCTGTTCAACATCGGTGGCCGCTTCTTCTGGGCCTCGTTCTCGGACTACCTGGGCCGCAAAAACACTTATTTCGTGTTCTTCGCGCTTGGTTTTGCCCTGTACGCGTTGATCCCGAACCTCGGTCACCTGGGCAACGTTGCGCTGTTCGTGGCGGCCTTCTGCATCATCCTGTCGATGTACGGCGGTGGTTTTGCGACTGTCCCTGCGTATCTCGCGGATCTGTTCGGTACGCAAATGGTCGGCGCGATCCACGGTCGTCTGTTGACGGCGTGGGCGGCGGCGGGTGTGTTGGGTCCGGTGTTGGTGAACTACCTGCGTGAGTATCAGCTGAGCATCGGCGTTGAACGCGCCGCGGCTTACGACATCACCCTGTACATCCTCGCGGGCCTGCTGGTGCTGGGTTTCATCTGCAACCTGCTGGTGCGTCCGGTGGCCGATAAGTACTTCATGACCGACGCTGAACTGGCCGCCGAACAGGCGCTGGGCCACGACAAAGGTGCTGACAGCAGCACCGTATTGGAGTGGAAAGCGGATGCGGGCACCAAGCCTTTGGCAGTGGCTGCGTGGCTGGTGGTGGGTATTCCGTTGGCGTGGGGTGTTTGGGTGACCCTGCAGAAAACGGCGGTTCTGTTCCACTAAGTAAACGCATCACTCCTGTGGGAGCGAGCCTGCTCGCGAATGCGGTCTGACATTCGACAGAGATGTTGAATGTAAAGGCCTCTTCGCGAGCAGGCTCGCTCCCACATTTGTTTTGTGGTGTGTACAAATGGCTTGTATGGACATGTCTATCCCCGACAGCATGGGGTTCAGTCCGTCAGTCATATCACCTCCCGTGTTTCTGTTTCCCGCCCGCGCCCCTATAATGATTGCCTTTTTCGCCCAATGATTTTGCGGAGCTGGTGATGGCCGAACGTAAGGCGTCAGTCGAGCGCGACACTCTGGAAACCCAGATCAAAGCCTCGATCAACCTGGATGGCACCGGAAAGGCCCGATTTGATATCGGTGTTCCTTTTCTTGAGCACATGCTGGACCAGATCGCCCGTCACGGGCTGATCGACATGGATATTGTCAGCAAGGGCGACCTGCATATCGACGACCACCACACCGTGGAAGACGTCGGTATCACCCTGGGTCAGGCCTTCGCCAAAGCCATCGGCGACAAGAAAGGCATCCGTCGCTACGGCCACGCCTACGTGCCGCTCGATGAAGCGCTGTCGCGCGTGGTGATCGACTTCTCCGGCCGCCCTGGCCTGCAGATGCATGTTCCCTACACCCGCGCCACCGTCGGCGGTTTCGACGTTGACCTGTTCCAGGAATTCTTCCAGGGCTTCGTCAATCACGCCCTCGTCAGCCTGCACATCGACAACCTGCGTGGCACCAACACTCACCACCAGATCGAAACCGTGTTCAAGGCTTTCGGCCGCGCCCTGCGCATGGCGGTAGAGCTGGATGACCGCATGGCCGGTCAAATGCCGTCGACCAAAGGCGTTCTGTAATGCAGACGGTCGCGGTTATCGATTACGGCATGGGCAACCTGCACTCGGTGGCCAAGGCCCTCGAGCACGTCGGTGCCGGCAAGGTGCTGATCACCAGCGATGCCGATGTGATTCGCGAAGCCGACCGGGTGGTATTCCCCGGCGTCGGCGCGATTCGCGATTGCATGGCGGAGATCCGTCGCCTGGGCTTCGATTCGCTGGTGCGTGAAGTCAGCCAGGACCGTCCGTTCCTTGGCATCTGTGTGGGCATGCAAGCCTTGCTCGACAGCAGTGAAGAGAACGACGGCGTCGACTGCATCGGCCTGTTCCCGGGCGCGGTGAAGTTCTTCGGCAAAGACCTGCACGAAGACGGCGAACACCTGAAAGTCCCGCACATGGGCTGGAACGAAGTGAAGCAGAAGGTGAGTCACCCGCTGTGGCACGACATTCCGGACCTGGCGCGTTTCTACTTCGTGCACAGCTACTACATCGCTGCCGGCAATGCGCGGCAAGTGGTGGGCGGCGGTCACTACGGTGTCGATTTCGCTGCGGCGCTGGCCGATGGCTCGCGTTTCGCCGTGCAGTTCCACCCGGAGAAAAGCCATACCCATGGCCTGCAATTGCTGCAGAACTTCGCCGCGTGGGATGGTCGCTGGTAAATGGCCGTCAAGAAGAAGCCGCCGATCCTGACCCTCACTCCCGAACAGGAGAACGAGGCCAATCACAAGATCAAGCGCTTTATGGAAGATCGCTTCGAACTGGACCTGGGTTCGTTCGAAGCGGCCGAAATCCTTGAGCTGTTTACCCGTGAAATTGCGCCGCACTATTACAACAGGGCGATTTTCGATGTGCAGACGCACCTCAAAGAGAGGTTCGAAAGCATCGAAAGCGACTTGTGGGCGCTCGAGAAAAACTGATTTTCGAGCGAAGCTGAACAATCGAATTTGAAGGTTTGCCAGATGCTGATTATTCCCGCTATCGATCTTAAAGACGGTGCCTGTGTTCGTCTGCGCCAGGGCCGCATGGAAGATTCCACGGTGTTCTCCGATGACCCGGTGAGCATGGCTGCCAAGTGGGTGGAGGGCGGTTGCCGTCGTCTGCATCTGGTCGACCTGAACGGCGCCTTCGAAGGTCAGCCGGTCAACGGCGAAGTGGTGACTGCCATCGCCAAGCGCTACCCGAACCTGCCGATCCAGATTGGCGGCGGTATCCGTTCCCTGGAAACCATCGAACACTACGTGAAAGCCGGCGTGAGCTACGTGATCATCGGCACCAAAGCCGTGAAAGATCCGGCCTTCGTCGCCGAAGCCTGCCGCGCATTTCCGGGCAAAGTGATCGTGGGTCTGGATGCCAAAGACGGTTTTGTCGCCACTGATGGCTGGGCTGAAATCAGCACCATTCAGGTGATCGACCTGGCCAAGCAATTCGAAGCCGACGGCGTATCCGCGATCGTTTATACCGACATCGCCAAAGACGGCATGATGCAGGGCTGCAACGTACCGTTCACCGCTGCGCTGGCCGCTGCAACGAAGATCCCGGTGATCGCCTCCGGTGGCATCCACAACCTCGGCGACATCAAGTCGCTGCTCGACGCGAAAGCGCTAGGCATCATCGGCGCCATCACTGGCCGGGCGATCTACGAAGGCACTCTCGATGTCGCTGAAGCGCAAGCTTTCTGCGATTCGTACAAAGGCTGAGGACTGACCATGGCGCTGGCCAAACGCATCATCCCTTGCCTGGACGTGGATAACGGCCGGGTGGTCAAGGGCGTCAAGTTCGAGAACATCCGTGATGCCGGCGACCCGGTGGAAATCGCCCGTCGTTACGACGAGCAGGGTGCCGACGAGATTACTTTTCTCGACATCACCGCCAGCGTCGATGGCCGCGACACCACGCTGCATACCGTCGAGCGCATGGCCAGCCAGGTGTTCATCCCGCTGACCGTGGGCGGCGGTGTGCGTACCGTGCAGGACATTCGCAATCTGCTGAATGCCGGCGCGGACAAGGTTTCGATCAACACTGCTGCGGTATTCAATCCTGAGTTTGTTGGTGAAGCGGCTCAGCATTTCGGTTCGCAGTGCATCGTCGTTGCGATCGACGCCAAGAAAGTTTCCGGTCCGGGCGAAACCCCGCGCTGGGAAATCTTCACCCACGGCGGTCGCAAGCCTACCGGTCTCGACGCCGTTGAGTGGGCGAAGAAGATGGAAGGCCTGGGCGCCGGTGAAATCCTGCTGACCAGCATGGACCAGGACGGCATGAAAAACGGCTTCGATCTGGGCGTTACCCGCGCGATCAGCGATGCATTGGGTATTCCGGTGATTGCTTCGGGCGGCGTCGGCAACCTGCAGCACTTGGCTGACGGCATTCTAGAAGGCCACGCCAGTGCAGTATTGGCGGCGAGTATTTTCCACTTTGGCGAATACACCGTGCAGGAAGCCAAGGCCTACATGGCTCATCGCGGCATCGTGATGCGCTAAACAAACCGATACAGGCCAGTGGACATCATGGCGGGCTCAGGGCACTCTTGGGTACGCCATGGATCTCGGTAGCCAGACATGCTTAAACGCCTTCTTCTTGTCCTCGCCAGCGCCTCTCTATTGCTCATCAATGGGGCGCGTGCCGCAGAAAATACCGGCACCGATCTGGTGTTGCTGACTGAAAATTTCCCCCCCTACAACATGGCGAAGAACGGCAAGAACTTCGCTCAGGACGAGAACATCAATGGCATCGCCGTGGACATCGTCCGCGAGATGTTTAAACGCGCCGAAGTCACCTACAGCCTGACGTTGCGTTTTCCTTGGGAGCGAATCTACAAGCTCGCCCTGGAGAAGCCCGGTTACGGCGTATTTGTGATGGCGCGGTTGCCGGATCGCGAGAACCTGTTCAAGTGGGTTGGCCCGATCGGGCCGGATGACTGGATCATGCTGGCCAAGGCCGATAGCAAGATCAGCCTTGAGTCGCTGGAGCAGGCGCGCAAATACAAGATCGGCGCCTACAAGGGCGATGCGATTGCCGAGACATTGGCCAGCCAGGGATTGAAGCCGATAGTCGTGCTGCGCGATCAGGACAACGCGAAGAAACTGGTCAGTGGCCAGATCGACCTTTGGGCGACGGGTGATCCTGCCGGCCGTTACCTCGCTCGGCAGGATGGTGTGACTGGTCTCAAGACCGTACTGCGTTTCAACAGTGCCCAACTTTATCTGGCGCTGAACAAAGACGTGTCCGACGAAATCGTCGCCAAGCTTCAGGCCGCGCTGGATCAGTTGCGCAAGGAAGGCGTGGTGGACGACATCATGGCGCGGTATCTCTAGGGCTGTCCAATAAGGTCGGTGCGTATCGATGACGGTTGTCCGGAACGATTGCGAACGTAACTGCACAGCATGACCGGCAATTGTTCTTCGGCGAAGGTGATGCTCTCGGGAACAGGCTTGTAACGAGGGTCATCAATGTCGCCACAGTGCTGACCGTCAGCGGGGGCTGAGTAGAAGAAATTGTGGATGAATTCCGCATGCAAGAGTTCCCAGGTGACGCGGTAATCAGGGCTGATGCTGGGCATCAGCTCGGCGGAGGTCAAATACACCGCGTGGGTAAAAGCATTTTTCAACGATGACAGGGTGAGTGGTTGCTCTTGCGAGGCGGCACCGATGATGCATAGCGCATGTATACCGGGTTGAGGGCCTATATCGTCGTTGATGTAGGCATCTTCGGAGTGAATGGCGTCGCTGTAGTTGCGACGTGTTTGACAGTCTCTGGCGTTGCGCACGGCTTTATAGCGATAGAACGGATCGTCAAGCGAAAACCTGAAATTCCACGTTGGTAAAGTAATTTGTCCAGCAGTGTTTTTTTGCGTGTGCACATAAGGCTTGATGTCCCAAGGCTGCGTAACCGTAAAATTCACAGGCTTGAGTGAACAATCCGGCGCATTGACATCGAAAACACCCGCGATAAAGCACTGATGCAGGAAGTTGGCCGGGTAGCTGTAATTAAAGGTGGCCGCCTGGCAGGCTGCCGTTGTGCAATCAGGCGATGCCTCCTTTTTTAACCTGGCTGCAACTTTGCTGACGATGCCGGTGATTTCATTGGTCTGGCGATCAAGCATCGGGCTTCCAGAGCTACCACCACGCAAATCGCAGAGGTTTTTCATGGCCTGCGAAAATACGCCTGGATGATCAATGAAGGTTCCGGCCGTCTCTTCTGAGCAGGCGCTCAAGCGTAACCCTTTCTCTAGATAGCCCGCGGGTGCACCAAGGTTGAGTACGTCATGGGCTTCGAAGCTTTGATGGCTGGCGAGATTGAGCGGGTTGATACCCTTCTTTATAAGGGTTGCCAGTGAAGTCCCAACCTCGAGTATCGCCAGGTCGGTGCCCACCATGCTGGTCCAGCGAGCAATTCGAACCGGGTAAGTAATGTGATGCTTGGGCGAGTCATGGAAGTAGTTGAAGGTGATGTTCGCTTCGATGGGTTCGTCCGTGCGGGCGGTGCCGTACGCAAAGACAACGCAGTGGCCGGCGGTAATCAGATAGGCCGGCCCCACCGCTTTGCCTTGCCTGTTTCTGGTATCAAGAAGAGCAGCGGTGCAGGACGCGCCGGAGCGGTGAGCAAGGCGTCCGATGCCGCTCCAGATTGCGTATTGGTTGTTACTGTTTTGAAGGGCTTTTGAACCTGAGTTGTTGACAGCGCCTTCTCCCAGGTCTCGTGCGTGTGCAGAGGGGCTCGCGGCCAAGAGGCAGGCAAGTCCCCAGGCGGACAGATGACTAACGCATTTCATGGCCATTCCTTGGTGATGAAATTCAGAGTGAGTCCTATCCTGGCACGCATCATTGTGCCCAGAGAGATAGATAGTTATTGCCTCGAGTGCGCTAATGAAGCCGCGTGGAGCAAGCAGACACCGATCTGGTGCTGCTGACGGAAAACATCCTTGGGCGACGCGTGATCCTGCCGGCCGTTACCTCGCTCGGCAGGATGGTGTGACTGGTCTCAAGACCGTGCTGCGTTTCAACAGTGCCCAACTTTATCTGGCACTGAACTGTCGGAAGAGATAGTCGCCAAGCTTCAGGCTGCGCGGATCAGTTGCGCAAGGAAGGCGTGGTAGACGACTTCATGGCGCGGTATCTGTGACCGTTGTCGGGGCTTGCACCAGGACTGTGTGTACCTGGGAAGTATTAAAATTCCTGTCCTCGATGTAACTGCAAAACGACACCGGAAGAAATTCCAGTGGGATAACGAGTCCATTATCTGTTTGTTCATACTCCCTGCGATCTATATCAGCGCAATTACGTTCGCCAAGGTTGTTATCGTAGAATCGAGTCCAAATGGAACGGGAAGGCTTTTCGAACCAGTCAACAGAAACATATTTCTCTGAGAATCTAAATGTGACAGTTGGTTCAGGTAGTGTGGCGAAAGTCGGTTCGGTTAGCCGGGCAGACAGTATTTGGGTGTTTCTGCGTAATCCGATGCTAGGTCGTTGCTCGGCTGACTCGACACCCACCAGGCAAAGATAATACAAACCTTCCTCTCGACCGATCTCTGCATCAATTTTCGCATTGGCTGTGCTGATCGGGCGGCTATAGTGATCAGGCAAATAACAAGCGTGTGCGTCGCGTACTGTTTTAAAGCGATAAAAAGCGGTGCTCATCGAGAAGTCGACATCCCAGACAGGTGCTTGATCATTGTGGTCAACGGGTTTTCTATGAAGTGTGATGTCAGCGTTTCTTTTGGATTTGAAGTTGAAGTTTGGATTTATTGTGCAAGATTGGGCGTCCGTATTAAAACGTCCATTGGTGAAACAGTAAGAAAGATAGTCAACAGGAAAGCTGTGGCTTGCCTGATCAGGCAAGATGGATTTTTTTTGATTATTTCCACAAAGTGCATGCCAGAAACATAAATCATCCGTTGAGATACCATAAGTCGTTCCGGACAATACACCGATAACTTCTCCTGTCGCTGCATCAAGAACGGGAGACCCTGAAGAGCCTGATGCAATACCCTTGCAGTCGTGCTTCTGGTAATCGGTGTGGACGGCCAAGTGCTTGATCAATGTGGTGTTAGTTGGCTCTAGGGTACAGGTTGACAGCCTGAGGCCGGGGGCGATTCCAGGTGCGCCAGGGACTTGAATCGGGCGCGGTTCTGCAGGCGCTTTAGACGCTAGCTTGAGTGGCGTAATTCCGTCTTTCAGCAGTGTATCCAGCGAGTCGGTCAGTTCCAGGATAGCGACATCAGAACTGGCGAGGCTGGCCCAGTTTATCTTGTGGATGTCGTAACGCTTGGCGCCTTCCATCGTATCGTGGAAAAAGTTGAACTGTACATGGCCGTTGAATGGAGTATCGGCTGCTGTGCCGGAGATGATTGAAGCACAGTGCCCATTGGTCAATAGGTAAGCAGGGCCTGTAGAGGTACCCATGGCGTCGCGAGTATCAAGCAAACTTGCCGTGCAATAGCGGTTGTCATCCTTAAATGTACCTCCAATGCCGTTCCAGTTTGTGTATTGTCCGTCAGCATTACTGAGCAGGACGGGCTCCGGTGGCTCGGGAACAGTGTAGGCGCAAGAGGCTAGGGAGAAGGTGAGTGCTATTAAGGGGATAGTTGTACGTGCAATAGATTTGTAATTCATAACCGATCCTTGGTTGTGAACGTGGATGTTAATAAAGTTGGATGTTGCTGCGGTGCGAAAGAAGTGTAATTGAAGTGGGGGGGAGTTGGTTGTTGATGTGTGTCCGATTGTGAAGAGGTGGCGAGTGGAGGGTGAGTGGGGGTGGTAATTTATCGGCGCTGATTAAGTTTGAAGTTAACTAACTAATTGCAGTGAAATTACTGGGTTTGCGGCAGTCGGTAATGACCGTCCTTCCCATGCGCGGCAGTTGCGCGATTGCCACGCAGGCCGATCATCGACTTGATATCGATCCACTCAATGCCCTGAGCCTTGAGCTTGGGCAGCTCGCGCTCCAGCACCGCCAAGGTTTGCGGATAAGGGTGACCGATCATCACTGCCGAACCCTGTTTGCGCGCCAGGCTGATGGCGGTCTGTAGCTGAGTGAAGATCGCGGCCTCGGTGCGTTCATCATCGAGAAAGACATCTCGCGAGACGCTGGCCAGACCAATCTTCTGCGCCTCGGCGGCGGCGACTGTCTGAGCGCTGGTGCGGCTGTCGACGAAGAGTTTGTGGCGGCGCTGCAACTCGGCCATCAACCACGCCATCGCCACCGGCTGGGCGGTCATGCGGCTGCCCATGTGGTTGTTGATGCCAGCGGTGTACGGCACCTTTTTGAACGCAGCGTTCAGCCGTTTCTCAAGCTCTTCGATGGGCAAGTCGGGATGCCAGGCAAACGGACCGGTGGCCGGGTCCATGGGCATGTGCAGGATGACAATCTTGCCGGCGCGATGAGCCTCGCGGGCGAATTCGGTGGCGTGGGGCGTGTCGGGCATGATCGCCGTGGTGACCGGGCCTGGCAGGGCCAGCACGCGGCGATCCCGGGGCAGGTTCTGCCCCAGGTCATCGATGATCAGAGTGATGTAGGCCTTTTGAGGGGCGGGCGCTGCGTGAGCAACACCCACCAGAAAGCACAGCAGGCCGAGGAGCAACGGCAGGCGCATCTCAGCGGCCGGAGGTGATGCTCAACCCTTTGAGCAGGCTCAAGGCCTGGGCCAATTGGTAGTCATCATCCTGCGGCATGGCCTTGGCTTTGCCGCTGGCGCTGGTCGGTTTGTCGGCGCCGCCGTTGCCATTGCCCAGGTGACCTTGCAGATCGGCTTCCTTGAAGTACTCGCCGTCCTGCTCGTTGGTGATCTTGGCCCTGCGCACTTCGATGTCCGGGACGATGCCCTGAGCCTGGATCGAGCGACCGTTCGGCGTGTAATACAGCGCCGTGGTGATCTTCAGTGCGCGTTCGTTGTTCAGTGGCAGGACGGTTTGTACCGAGCCTTTACCGAAACTGGTGGTACCCATGACCACCGCGCGTTTCTGATCCTGCAAGGCACCGGCGACAATTTCCGAGGCCGAGGCGCTGCCGCCGTTGATCAGCGCGACCATTGGCACGGCTTCGCTCTCGTCCTTGCCGGTGGCGGAGAAGCGCAGCTCGGAGTTGGCGATACGGCCCTTGGTGTAAACGATCAGGCCTTTGGTGATGAAGTGGTCGACCACTTCCACCGCCGCTTGCAGCACGCCGCCCGGGTTGTTACGCAGGTCGAGGATGATGCCTTTGAGCTTCTTGCCGTTGTCCTTGCGCAGCTTGGCCAGGGCCTTGGAGACTTCGTCGCCGGTCTTGACCTGGAACTGGGTGATGCGGATGTAGCCGTAGCCGGACTCCAGCAACTGGCTCTTCACGCTCTTCACTTGAATGATGGCGCGGGCCAGGGTCACGTCGAACGGTGCACCGCCGTCGCGCACCAGGGTCAGGGTGATTTTCTGGCCGATCTTGCCGCGCATCTTGTCCACGGCTTCGGTCATGCTCTGGCCGCGGGTCGGCTGGCCGTTGATCTTGACGATGAAGTCGCCGGCCTGAATGCCAGCCTTGGAGGCCGGAGTGTCATCGATCGGCGAAACCACCTTGATGAAACCGTCTTCGGCGCCCACTTCGATGCCCAGGCCGCCGAATTCGCCGCTGGTGCTTTCCTGCAATTCAGCGAAGTCTTCCGGGCCCAGGTAGGCGGAGTGCGGGTCGAGGTTGCTGAGCATGCCCTTGATGGCGTTTTCCAGCAGGGTCTTGTCGTCCACCGGTTCGACATAGGCAGCCTTGATCCGATCCATGACCTCGGCAAAGGTGCGCAACTCTTCCAGAGGCAACGGCGCCTTGGTGGTCGCAGCAGTGCCCGCAGGCGCGACTGCCGGGGCCGGTTGAGCGGCGAACGCCAGAGGCGCGCCGATCACCAGGGCGATCGTCAGGGCCAGCGAGGTAAGGCGGGACAAATGCAGCATGTCGAACGAACTCCTGAATTAGGTCGCGTGCTTATCCTTGCGCGCGACACCATTGCGTTGGATCACTCGGGTGACCCTGCTGACGAATAGCGAAATACAGCGCTGGTGTGTCCTGCCCGCCACTGCTGCCCACAGTGGAGATGGACTCACCGGCTTTAACCACGTCACCCGCAGACTTGAGCAGCGTCTGGTTGTGACCATAAAGACTCAAAAAACCGTTGCCATGGTCGAGAATCACCAGCAGCCCGGCGCCTCGCAACCAGTCGGCGAATACCACGCGACCGCCATGCACTGCGTGCACCTGGCTGCCGGCGGAGGCGCTGATCATCACGCCGTCCCACTTGGTGCGGGCGTCGTCGCCACGGGTTTCGCCAAAGCGTGCCAGCAGTCGACCATCAACGGGCCAGGGAAGTTTTCCCCGGCTTGAAGCAAAGGGGCCACCAAAGGTCTCGCCTGAGCTTGATACCAGTGCGCCGGGTGTCGATTTAACGGGTTTGCGTGGGGCATCAGTGGCGTCTGCGTCTGCGTCTGCTGCAGCCTGAGCCTCACGTAAACGCTTTTTTTCGGCTTCCTGCTGGGCGATCAGCGCTTTTTGCCGCGCTTCTTCTGCCTCTCGGGCCTGACGGGCCAAGGTTTCTTCAATGGTTTTAAGGACTTTAGACAGGTCTGCCTGATCCTGCTCGCGGGCTGCCAGTTTCTGATCGCGGACCTTCACGTCGTCGCTGAGCTTGGCCAGGACTTGCTGGCGCTCCTTGCGGACTTTGTCGAGTTCGTCGCGCTGGCTGTCGAGGCTGCTTTTCTGCACCAGCAATTGCGCCTGTTGCATGGCGATGTCTTTTTCGACATTGGCCAGTTGGCGCAGGGTTTCGTTGAAACTCTTCAGCTGCTCCAGGCGGGCCTGGCTCAGGTAGTCGTAATAGGTGAGGGTGCGGGCGAATTTTTCCGGGTTCTGTTGGTTGAGCAGCAGCTTCAAGTACTCCTGACGGCCGTTTTGATAGGCCGCGCGGGCCTGAATGGCGATCAGTCGTTGCTGTTCAATCCGCGCGCTCTGGAGTTTTTTTTTCTCGGTATCGAGTCGCTGCAGCTCGGCTTCGCTTTTCTTAAGCTCTTTTTGCAGGGCGTCGACCTGCTTCTCAAGCTTGCCCATCTCGGTCTCGGTGCCCTTGAGGTCTTTTTGCACACCGGATTTTTCTTCCTGGAGCTTGCCCAGCAGTTTTTTCAGCTCGGCAATGTCCTGACGCGTGGCGTCCAACTGTTGTTGGGTTTGCGCGCGCTCGTCAGCAAAGGCCGGTTGGAGCAGGCATGTCAGAGCAAGGGCTATCAGGACGCGAAGCATAGAGGCGGGTGATACCAGGGAAAGGGACAGCCTAGTATGCCCGCCAAGCGCTGCAAAAAAAACGCCCAATTGGGGCTGTGTGATAACCGGAGTAGGTTCGGGGGTGAAAACACCGCAAAACCAATGTGGGAGCGGGCTTGCTCGCGAATGCGGTGTGTCAGTCGACATCAACGTTGACTGACACACCGCATTCGCGAGCAAGCCCGCTCCCACAGGGTTTAGTGGAGTCTGAGAGACCGATTACACCAGAATCGACGTTCCGGTCATTTCGGTCGGTTTCTCGAGGCCCATCAGCATCAGCATGGTCGGTGCCACATCCGCCAGCACGCCGCCGTCGCGAACCTTGAAGTCACGCTTGCCGACATAGATGAACGGCACCGGTTCGGTGGTGTGGGCGGTATGCGCCTGGCCGGTGGACTCGTCGGCCATCTGCTCGACGTTGCCGTGGTCGGCGGTGATCAGCGCTTCGCCGCCGACTTTTTCCAGCGCATCGACGATGCGGCCGACGCACAGGTCGAGGCATTCAACAGCTTTTACGGCCGCATCGAACACGCCGCTGTGGCCGACCATATCGCCGTTGGCGTAGTTGACTACGATCACGTCGTAACGCTGGTTTTCGATGGCATCGACGATGCGGTCGGTGACTTCCGGGGCGCTCATCTCGGGCTGCAAGTCATAGGTGGCGACTTTTGGCGACGGGATCAGGATGCGTTCTTCGCCCGGGAACGGTTCTTCACGGCCGCCGGAGAAGAAGAAGGTCACGTGGGCATACTTCTCGGTTTCGGCGATGCGCAGCTGGGTCTTGCCGTTTTTCGCCAGGTAGTCGCCCAGTACGTTATCCAGGCTGCCCGCGGCGAAGGCCGATGGCGCGGGAATGCTGGCGGCGTACTGGGTCAGCATGACGAAGCCGGCCAGTTTTGGCTGGCGGGCACGTTCGAATTCCTTGAAATCGTCTTCGACGAACACGCGGGTCAGTTCGCGGGCGCGGTCGGCGCGGAAGTTCATGAACACCACGGCATCGCCGTCTTCGACTTTCACCGGCTCACCGATGCTGGTGGCTTTGACGAATTCGTCGCTCTCGCCGCGTTCGTACGCGGCTTGCAGGCCTTCCTGAGCGGTGGCGGCGTTGAATTCGCCGTTGCCATCGACAATCAGGTTGTAAGCCTGGGACACGCGGTCCCAGCGGTTGTCGCGGTCCATGGCGAAGTAGCGGCCGACAATGCTGGCGATCCGGCCTTTGCCGAGGGCCTGGAAGGCCGCATCCAGCAGTTCGATGGACGACTGGGCGCTTTTCGGCGGCGTGTCGCGACCATCAAGAAAGGCGTGCAGATAGATTTTTTCGGCGCCGCGCTTGAAAGCCAGTTCGGCCATGGCAACCAGGTGATCCTGGTGGCTGTGAACGCCGCCATCGGACAGCAGGCCCATGAAGTGCACGGCTTTGCCGGCAGCAACGGCTTTATCGACAGCGGCGCAGATGGTCGGATTCTCGAAGAACTCGCCGTCGCGGATCGATTTGGTCGCGCGTGTGAAGTCCTGATACACCACGCGGCCGGCGCCGAGGTTCATGTGGCCGACTTCGGAGTTGCCCATCTGGCCATCCGGCAGCCCGACGTCCATACCGCTGCCCGAGATCAGGCCATTCGGCACGGTGGCCCACAGACGGTCCAGCACGGGCTTCTTCGCCGCAAAGATGGCGTTGGATTCAGGGCTCTCACTGTGACCGAAGCCGTCGAGAATAATCAGGACCAAAGGTTTAGGCGTGGTAGTCATGGATTCCACTCGTGGCTGAGTTAAAAGAGTGCGATGGAAAAGGGAGTGGCAGTTTAAAGGCAAGTTCAATCCACGTCACCGCCGGACGGGGTTTGGCCCACCATAGTGGCTGTGTATACTGGCCGACATTTTAACGCCCTGGAACCTCCTTCGATGGTTGCTCACCTGATTGAATTTGCCACTAACCACTATCTGCTCGTCGGTATCTTCGTCGTACTGCTGGCGTTGCTGATCGCTTATCAGATGCAAGGCGGCGGCCGCAGCCTGAGCACCGGTGAACTGACCGGGCTGGTCAACAAGGACGCGGGCGTTGTGATCGACATTCGTTCGACCAAGGACTTCGCCGCCGGTCACATTGTTGGCGCAGTGAACATTCCTCACGACAAACTGACCGCTCGCGTCGGCGAACTGGATAAGCACAAGGCCAAGACCATCATCCTGGTCGACGCCATGGGCCAGACTGCTGGCACTCATGCCCGCGAACTGATGAAGTCCGGCTTCACCGCCGCCAAGCTCTCCGGCGGTATTTCCAGCTGGAAAGGCGACAACCTGCCGCTGGTGAAGTGATATGAGCAACGTCGTCGTCTATTCCAGCGATTACTGCCCTTACTGTTCTCGAGCCAAGTACTTGCTCGAGAACAAAGGCGTGGCCTTCGAAGAGATCAAGGTCGATGGCAAGCCGCAGGTGCGTGCCGCCATGGCTCAGAAGGCCGGACGTACGTCCGTGCCGCAGATCTGGATCGGCGAGCGCCACATTGGTGGCTGTGATGATTTGTTTGCCCTTGAGCGCGCCGGCAAGCTCGACGCCATGCTCAAGGCCTGAACGCCTTCCCTGTAAGACCCCAAGATCAGAAAGGATCTGAGATGACTGACCAACAGAACACTGCAGCTAGCGAAGAAGAAACCGCACCGCAATTCTCCTTGCAGCGCATCTACGTACGTGACTTGTCCTTCGAAGCCCCGAAAAGCCCGGCCATCTTCCGCCAGCAGTGGGAACCGAGCGTCGGTCTGGATCTGAACACCCGTCAAAAGTCTCTGGAAGGCGACTTCCACGAAGTCGTGCTGACCTTGTCCGTCACCGTGAAAAACGGCGACGAAGTAGCGTTCATTGCTGAAGTGCAACAGGCCGGGATCTTCCTGATCAAGAACCTCGACGACGCTTCGATGAGCCATACCCTCGGCGCGTTCTGCCCGAACATCCTGTTCCCGTACGCTCGCGAAACCCTGGACAGCCTGGTCACCCGCGGTTCGTTCCCGGCCCTGATGCTGGCCCCGGTGAACTTCGACGCGCTGTACGCACAAGAACTGCAACGCATGCAGGCTGCGGGCGAGACTCCAACCGTTCAATAAGCGGTCTGAGCGTCGAAGCAAGTCCAATGTGGGAGCGGGCTTGCTCGCGAAAGCGGTGTAACAGTCAACGAAGATGTT
Organism: Pseudomonas svalbardensis; assembly: GCF_030053115.1. Classification (NCBI taxonomy): domain Bacteria; kingdom Pseudomonadati; phylum Pseudomonadota; class Gammaproteobacteria; order Pseudomonadales; family Pseudomonadaceae; genus Pseudomonas; species Pseudomonas svalbardensis. Next base: position 350,959 of record NZ_CP125619.1, read on the forward strand.
GAATGTTATGGCCCCTTCGCGAGCAAGCCCGCTCCCACATTTGTTATGTGGTGTTATTTGAACCCGAGCTGGCGCCAGCCTTCGTACACGGCGACCGCCACGGTGTTCGACAGGTTCAGACTGCGGCAGCCTTCACGCATCGGCAGGCGCAGGCGCTGTTCGCCGGGCAGGGCATCGAGCACTTCCGCCGGCAAACCACGGCTTTCCGGGCCGAACAGGAACGCATCGCCCTCGGCGAAGCTGGCATCGTGGAACGGCCGCGAGCCCTTGGTGGTGAAGGCGAACAACCGAGGATGACCGAGGCTTTCCAGACAGCTGGCGAGGTCTGCGTGGCGCTGCAGGGTGGCATACTCGTGGTAATCGAGGCCGGCCCGGCGCAGACGCTTGTCGTCCATCTCGAAGCCCAGCGGTTCGATCAAATGCAGGTGGCAGCCACTGTTGGCGCACAGCCTGATAACGTTGCCGGTATTCGGCGGAATTTCTGGTTGGAAAAGGATGACGTGAAACATGCACGGCTCCGAAGGTAAAGATGAGCGGCATTCTACGCCTGAAGCAGACCCACGTTCGAAGCTATTCCCGCGAGTGATGGCTTCGCTGGCGATTGTCGGGGTGATGGTGGGGCTGATGATCGGTCGCCTGACCACGCCCGATCCCAGCGAATTGCAGCAGGTCGAGGTCACGAACGATGGGCTGGTGGTGTGGTTCAACAACGAGCCCAAGGCTCACGGCGAGTTCGTCGACGGTAGCCTCGCGCTGCTGTTCGAGGCTGAAGGCAAGGCGCAGAAAGGCCAGCTCAAGCTCAACGACAAGAACGTGAACTGGCGGGTGCGTTTGAGTGATGGTGGATTGTTGCTGACGGTGGTGGCGGCCCGGCCACTGCAGGGCGAGTGGGTCGGTAGCGAAGTCGATGACCGCTGGCGGCTGGAGATCCATCTCCGAGAGCAATAAAAGAGGGAATCCCCGGCCTGCCTGTACCAAGGTCCCCAAAACGGCAGGGCTCGCGCATTGCGTCGTGAGCCCGGTGTAAAGAAGGAACCCCTGACCTGCCTGTATCAAGGGCCCCAAAACAGCTTGGGCTCGTCGCTATTAGCGGTGTGAGCCCGATATAAAGAGGGGAATCCCCGGCCTGCCTGTACCAAGGTCCCCGAAACCGGGTAGTGAACTGAATCACTGAATGGACTATTGCAGGGGGCGTGCCAGGTTTTAACAAGTTGAAACTGAATGTCGCGCTGAAACGTCGAAAGCCCCGTATTTCGGGGCTTTCGTGTTTTTTCGATTGGGGTTCGATTGCGAACGTGGGCGGGATTTCGAAGCTGCTTTCGTGCGCGATTGCGGTTCACGGTGCATTGCGGCGGTGCACGGAGGGGCTCGCGGTGCAGCCTGGAAATGGGACTGACCCTGAATCGACCCCTCACCCTAACCCTCTCCCTGAGGGAGAGGGGACTGACCGAGTAGTACTTTCGAGTTACATTGCAGTGGTCTAATTTCCCCGGACACCCCGATAGGTGGAAAATGCACCTATTGAGGAGTTCTCCATGACCGACAAACGTAAAGTATTCGACGACAGCTTCAAGCTGGAAGTTGTAAAGATGATCAAGGACCAGGGCCTGAGTGTTTCACAGGTTTGTCGTGATCTTGATATTGGTGATACGGCCGTTCGACGCTGGGTACAACAGTATGAGGCCGAGAAGTTGGGACAAGCCGGGATCGGCAAGCCGCTGACCTCTGAGCAACAGCGTATTCGTCAGTTGGAGCAAGAAAACCGTCAACTCAAGATGGATAACGATGTATTAAAAAAAGCCACCGCCTTCTTTGCCCGCGAGCTGAAGTAACGTACCGCTTGGTTCGGCAGCTGCAACAGAAGGCTTATTCGGTGGCGTATGTGTGTCGTTTGTTGGGGGTTAGTCGATCCGGCTTCTACGAGGCCAACAAGCGCGCTGAGGCTCCTGCATCGATCTGCCCCGTTGCTCTGCAACTCAAGGCGTCGTTTGCTGAAAGTGGCGGCTGCTATGGCAGTCGCCCATTGCGTAAAGCGTTACGTGCAAAGGGTATGGAAGTAGGCATTTACAAGATTCGCCGCATGATGCGCGTCAACGGCCTGCGTTCGGCCTGGAAGCGTAAATTTGTGCACACCACCGACAGCAAACATGACCTGCCGATTGCTGAAAATGTATTGAACCGCCAATTTGAACCCGAGGCGGCGAACAAGGCCTGGGTAGCAGACATTACCTACATCCGAACCCGCAGTGGCTGGTTGTATCTGGCTGTGGTGCTGGACTTGTTCTCACGCAAGGTAGTGGGCTGGTCAATGGCGCCGAACATGCCCGCTGAACTGGTGTGCAGTGCAATGCAGCTGGCGGTTGCTCAACGTCAACCGCCACCCGGCTTGATCGCCCACTCGGATCGCGGCAGCCAGTACGCGAGTGCGAGCTACAGAGCGCTGCTGGCAAGAAGTGACATGCAGCAAAGCATGAGCCGTAAAGGTAACTGCTGGGATAACGCAGTGATGGAGCGCTTCTTCCTGAGCTTGAAAATGGAGCGGGTATGGCGACGTGATTACGCCAACCATGGCGAGGCGATACGCGACATCACTGAGTACATCGTTGGGTTTTACAACAACGAACGGCTGCACTCGAAACTGGGATATCTGCCACCGACAGTTTATGAACGGGCGATGGCATCAAAATCACCTATCGAGGTGTCCGGAATTAGTTGACCACGACACATCGACCTGATAGTCCGAGTCGAACTCAGGTTTTGAAAAGCATGGAGATCGGCTCCCTTTCCCCTCTCCCTGTAGGGAGAGGGCTGGGGTGAGGGGATGGTTCTCGAAGACGACTACGACTTCGAGTGAATTAAGCATTAACCCTCTTCCCCCTCATCATCATCCCCACCATCAACCTTCATCCCCAATTCCTTGATCTTGCGCGTCAGGGTATTACGCCCCCAGCCCAGCAAAACGGCGGCATCGCGGCGGCGGCCGGCGGTGTGTTTGAGGGCGGTTTCGATCATGATCCGCTCGAACGCCGGTACAGCGCTGTCAAGCAGGCTCGACTGACCGCGAGCCAGCGCCTGATCGGCCCACTGGCGCAGCGCTTGCTCCCAGTTGGTCACTGGCGTCGAATCCTGCGGCAGGTTCAGCAGCTCCGGCGGCAGGTCGCTGATGTGCACTTCGCGACCCGAAGCCATCACCGTGATCCAGCGGCAGGTGTTCTCCAGCTGACGCACGTTGCCGCCCCACGGCAGGTTCTTCAGGTATTCCTCGGTTTCGCTTTTCAGCAGCTTCGGCTCCACCGCCAGTTCTTGCGCGGCCCGGCTGAGGAAGTGCTTGGCCAGGGTCGGGATGTCTTCGCGACGGTCCGACAGCCGTGGAATATGGATGCGGATCACGTTGAGGCGGTGGAACAAGTCCTCACGGAATTTCCCGGCGTGCACCAGGGTTTCCAGATTCTGGTGAGTCGCGGCGATGATTCGCACATCGACCTTCACCGGCACATGGCCGCCGACGCGGTAGAACTCGCCGTCCGCCAACACCCGCAGCAAACGAGTCTGGGTGTCTGCCGGCATGTCGCCGATTTCATCGAGGAACAGCGTGCCGCCGTCAGCCTGTTCAAAGCGCCCGCGACGCAGGTTGGCCGCGCCAGTGAACGCGCCTTTCTCATGGCCGAACAGCTCGGATTCCATCAGGTCTTTCGGGATCGCCGCCATGTTCAGCGCAATGAACGGCGAAGCCGCCCGTGGGCTGTGACGGTGCAGCGCGTGTGCCACCAACTCTTTACCGGTACCGGATTCACCGTTGATCAGCACAGTGATGTTGGAGTGGCTCAAGCGCCCGATGGCGCGAAACACTTCCTGCATCGCCGGCGCTTCACCGATGATTTCCGGGGTGCGGGTCAGGGCGACCGGGACTTCCAGGCCTTGCTGTTCCTGGGCGTGCTGGTTCGCGCGTTTGACCAGCGACACCGCTTCGTCAACGTCGAACGGTTTTGGCAGGTATTCAAACGCGCCGCCCTGATAGGACGCGACAGCGCTGTCCAGATCGGAGTGAGCGGTCATGATAATGACCGGCAGCCGTGGGTGTTGTTCGCGAATCCGCGCCAGAAGGTCCAGACCACTGGCACCCGGCATGCGGATGTCGGAGATGATCACGTCCGGCTGCTGGCGCGCCAGGCGGCTCATCACGCCATCGGCGCTGTCGAAGCTTTGCGTGGTCATGCCTTCTTGCTGCAAGGCTTTTTCCAGGACCCAACGGATAGAACGGTCGTCATCGACGATCCACACGGTTTCACTACGGCTCATGTCGATGTGGCTCCTTGTTCCAGTGGCAGAAAGATCGAGAAGGTGGTGTGGCCTGGATGGCTGTCACATTCGATCAGGCCCTGGTGCTGGCTGATGATGTTCTGGGTAATGGCCAGGCCCAGCCCGGTACCGTCCGGGCGGCCGCTGACCATCGGAAAGAAGATGGTTTCCTGCAACTCCGCGGGAATGCCCGGGCCGTTGTCGATGATTTCGATCTTGGTCACCAGGCGATGACGCACATGGCCGATAGTGAACTGGCGCATGGCGCGGGTACGCAGGCTGATGCGGCCCAGGCGCAGCTCGTTCTGGCTGCTGATGGCCTGCATCGCATTGCGCACGATGTTCAGCACGGCCTGAATCATCTGTTCGCGGTCGATCAACACGTCGGGAATGCTTGGGTCGTAGTCGCGCACCAATGTGATGCAGCCCTGGCTTTCGGCCTCCACCAGGTGACAGACGCGCTCCAGCACTTCATGGACATTGCACATGGCCAGCGATGGCAACTTGTTGGAACCGAGCATGCGATCGACCAGATTGCGCAGGCGGTCGGCCTCTTCAATGATCACGTTGGTGTAGTCGCGCAGGCTTTCTTCCGGCAGTTCGCGGGCGAGCAATTGCGCCGCGCCGCGAATCCCGCCCAGAGGATTCTTGATTTCGTGAGCGAGGCCGCGCACCAACATCTTGCTGGTTTCCTGCTTCGACAGCTGCGCCTCTTCCTTGGTGATCCGCAGCAAGCGGTCACGGGGGTGGACTTCCAGCAGCAGCATCGTGGCGCCGTTGGCCAGGATGGGCGTTACCGCGTAGTCGACGGTCAGGGTCTGGCCGGTGAGGGCGGTGAGCATCGCTTCGCGCTTGGTGAACGGATGTGCCTGCTCGACCGCCTGGCGCAGGGAGTTCAGCGCCTCGGTGGACTCGGTGAACAACTCGCTGATGAACTGCCCATGGCTGCGCTGACCGCTAATGGCCAGGAGCATCTCCGCTGCCGGGTTCATGTACTCGAGGCGCAGTTCGGCGTCGAGCAGAATGGTGGCGGTGGTCAGGTTGTCGAGTAGCAAGCGGTGTAGTGCGTCGCTAATGGTCATCAGGACCTCTTTTGGAGCGGAGCGTGCGCAAGAATCAAGCGCTGATACAAGGAAAATGCAAAAACCAAACCAAGGCTCCGAAAAGAAGCGTTAAAGGCCTGAAACGGGCGTTTGACGCTCGTTTTCGTGGCGTTCTGCCAGCTTTGACGGGTACTTTCGAACCAAAATGGGTTGGGATGTGAGTACGGTGCAACCAATTGCACCAATATAGTGCGCAAACCTGAGCGGCGTTAGAAGAAGCGCAGGAAGGGATTTTTTTCTTCTGCTGGTTTGTCTTTGAGCGGACATTCCGGCCGTTGGCCGTAATCGGGGAGGGCGCAGGGTTTGACCTGACGCTTCTGCGCGAGGGAGATGCGCAGCATGTGGAACGGCTGGTTGGCTGTGCGCTCGACCGTGCGGCCCTGCTCGTCGAGAATTTCCACGGAGAGGTTATGGCTGCCGCGGTCGATGTTGCTCAGGGCGAACACCGGGCTCAGGCCGGGATCTGCGGTAGGTTGGCCGTCGAGTAGCAATCGGTAGCGATGGCCACGTTGCAGGCCGGGTTCGCTGGTGACGCTGACGATAATCTCGCCAGCGCTGCTGCGTACCGTGGCGTCTGGCTCTGGTACCAGGACTCTCAGCATGTCGTAGTGGAACAGTGGTTTTGTTTCGGCCTTTTTTCCAGCCATCACCGGTGCTGCGCCGCCAGGGTTGGCGGACATGCGGTTACTCGTCGCCAGCGGCACGCGCTTGGCGTTGCCGGAGCCTGGCTGGTCGGTGTAGACCCGATTGCCCTGGGCGTCGACGTAGGTGAACACCTCGGCCCTCACCGGCAGGGCGATCAAGCATGCGATCAGCAACCACAGCCTCACGGCTTATGCACCCGTTGCACGGTGAATGTCACGGTGGGGCTTTGCTGCACGAGGTTTTCCCCGTCGATCACCTGCACCGCAAGGCTGCGTGTGCCGCGATCAATATTGACCAGTTGCAGGATCGGCACGTTGCTCGGCTGGCCGTAAGGTTGATCGTCCAGCAACAGCCTGAACAGATGCGGGCCTTGCAGGCGGGGTTTGATCAGCACGTTGACGGTGAAGGTGCCGTTGTTGGCACGCAGCGCTTCGGTAGTGGGCAAGTTGGTCAGCTCCAACACCTCGTAAGCGCTATGCGGCTGTTCGCGGCTGGTGGCTTCGACAGGTGGCGCAGAAGGGGCTTGGGGCTCGACACTGTTAAGCGGCGGCAACTCGACCGGCTGAGCCTTCACGCCATCGGGCGGTTGGTTGCTGTAGGCGGTGTTGCCGTCGGCGTCGGTGTACTTATAGATCTGCGCTGCGGCGGGCAGGGCGATCAGCAGCAACATCAGTAGAAAACCACGACCCATAAAATTGACCGGAAGCGAAGGCGTTGGGTTGCAGCATAGGTCAGGGGCGCGAGTTAGCCCAACTCCTCAACATCCGCTCACATAAACGCCCCGTTCGCCTTGCCAGCAATCAACTGCTGAAATTAAGCATGCGTTGCTTCTTCTCGGGTGCCGCTGGTGGCTTTGGGCAGCCCTCGGGGCCGGGGAATGTCTGCTGCCCGGTTTCGTCATAAAGTACCGTGCAGCCAACCGGACCTTTATCATAAAAAGCCCGGCTCTTGACCACACCGTTGCGGTGATAACACAGCTGTTCACCGGTCAAGTCGCCGCCCCACTCGTAGTTCTTGAATTGCTGTTGGTTGACGGTCATCCAGCTGAAGCCTACCGAGTTCTTCTGGCACTCAATCTGCCCGTTGTCGTAGTAGGTACGGTCGGTAATCTGGTCGTTGTCGCCGATGATTCTCTCGCGAGTCTTGCGACCGGTTTCGTAGTTGTATTCAACGGAAGCCTGTCTATCTCCGTAGAGGAAGTTGGTCTCCCATGACAGCTTTCCGTGAGTAAAGTAGCGAGATATGCCGCAGCGGCCGATGGTAGGACCGTCCTTGTCGTAACGGCACCAGTTGGATTCTTCATAGAGCACCTCGTTTTCGTCGTAGCCCTTCATCAGGCCGACAAATCGCCCCAGTTCGAAGCGTCCGACGGTGGCTGGTGTGCCGTCGCGAAGGAAGGTCAGGTACGGGCCTTCGCGCAGGTCGTTGTGCCAGGAAATATCGTTGAGCAGTACCTTGCCGTCTTCGCTGTAGCCCAGTGAACGGCCTTCCAGCTTGCCGTTTTCGTACTGCTGCGAGTATTGCAACTGGCCGTCGGGGCCATAGCCTTCGCGAGTACCGGACAACACATCCGCCTTGTAGTGCTCGATCTTGCTTAGTACGCCGTTAGTGTCGGTATCGCGCAGTTCGCCCTCTTTTTTGCCGGCGACGAAGTTCACATTTTGGGTATGACCCTTGTCAGCCTTTAGCTTCCACGGACCACTTTTCAGGCCATCTTCGTAGTTACCTGTGCCGGCTTCAGTAACCCATGGGCCTTCGCGTTTATCGTCGCGGTAGTTGCCGCGTTCAATCGTGCCATTGATACGCTGCTCACTCGGGCCGTTGAGTTTGTCGTGAATGTAAGTAGAAAAACCGCTGACATCCGACTCGCCTTCCTCGCTCGACAGCACCCAGCGGCCTTCGCGCAAGTCATTCTGGTATTCGCCCGTATGGGTTTGCCCGTCAATCGTCTCAGTCCATTGACCCTGGCGTTTACCGTCTACATAGGTTCCCCCGGACGAATACTGGAAACCTTTGGTGAACGACCAATTGCCCGTGCGTGCGCCGTGGCTGTAGGCGCCTTGGGCGGTAATGGCGCCGAAGTTATAAGCGACGGAGGCGCCGTCTTCGCTGCCGCTGAAGGTCGCCGGATTGGTTTCCCAGGCCATGCGACTGACCTGATAGTTGTAAAGCGTGCGGCTGCCATCGTTGATTGAGGTGTCGATGCCACGCCAGAAGGTTGCGGTCAAAAAGCGGCCGTCTTTTTCTTGAAAGGTCTTTTTATAGTAGTGCTGCCCAGTGCCGGGAGAGGTGATGCCAAGAGGTTGGGTGCGCTCATCGAAATAGCCAACCAGTGTCCCTTGGGTGAGGTCGAGTTGGTCGAACTCAGGTATGCCTGATTCTTCATAGTAGAAGCGGTAATTAAGTGGCGTGAGCTTGGCCAATGCCTTCTTGATCGCCAGGGCGTCGAGGTTTTTCTGGCCGGCGGTCATGCGGTCTAGGGCCTTTTGCAGGCCGTTGACTCGACTGTAGAGATGATCGTTGGCGTCGTATTTGTAGGCGTGGACCTTGTACTGCGCCTGTTGCCTGAACAGCACGAACCGGGTCGGGACTTCGCTGTCCAGTGGCATCAGGAATACCGACTCGATCGACGCTGCGCCGAAATCATCCAGCAGTTGTGGTTGTTCATTCCCGCTATCGCAAAGGCAGTAATAACCTTTAACGCCGCCCGCCTCTTTGATGAATGCGAGGGTAGCCGAGCTTTCCTGAAGGCCCTGGATCAGCGGATGAGCCAATGACTTGCCATCGTAAAACGGCGCCGCGTTGACGGCCGTGCAACCAAAGCCAGCCATCAGGGCGAGTAACCACAACCACTTCATACGAATCCTTTCGTCAAGGCGCCGGGCAGGGCGCGAGAGCGGCGGATTATCCATGGATGTGTGTCCGGGGGAAACGAGCGCCCACAAAAAAGGCCTCCCGAAGGAAGCCTCTCTTTTGTCACGCCGCTTGCGCAGGCGCTACTGGATCAGCAGCTGTAGTACAGCTCGTATTCCAGTGGGTGTACGAAGGTACGAACCTTGATTTCTTCTTCGCTTTTCAGGGCGATGTAAGCGTCGATGAAGTCGTCGCTGAAAACGCCGCCCTTGGTCAGGAACGCACGACCTTTGTCCAGCTCTTCCAGGGCTTCTTTCAGGCTGCCGCAAACTTGTGGGATCTCTTTCGCCTCTTCAGGCGGCAGGTCATACAGGTTTTTGTCAGCAGCGTCGCCAGGGTGGATCTTGTTCTGGATACCGTCCAGGCCGGCCATTACCAGGGCAGCGAAGGCCAGGTACGGGTTGGCTGCCGGATCCGGGAAGCGAGCCTCGATACGGCGAGCGCGAGGGCTGGACACGTAAGGAATACGGATCGAAGCGGAACGGTTACGAGCCGAGTAGGCCAGCATTACCGGAGCTTCGAAACCTGGGACCAGACGCTTGTAGGAGTTGGTCGACGGGTTGGTGAAGCCGTTCAGCGCCTTGCCGTGCTTGATGATGCCGCCGATGAAGAACAGAGCGGTGTCGGACAGGCCGGCATAGCCTTCGCCAGCGAAGGTGTTCTTGCCATCTTTGGCGATGGACAGGTGAACGTGCATACCCGAACCGTTGTCGCCGTACAGTGGCTTAGGCATGAAGGTCGCGGTGCGGCCGTATGCATCAGCAACGTTGTGTACGCAGTACTTCAGGGTTTGAACTTCGTCAGCCTTGGCCACCAGGGTGTTGAACTTCACACCGATTTCGTTCTGGCCGGCAGTTGCCACTTCGTGGTGGTGAACTTCGATGACCAGGCCCATTTCTTCCATGGCGTTGCACATGGAGGTACGGATTTCGTGGTCGTGGTCGAACGGTGGAACCGGGAAGTAGCCGCCTTTGACGCCTGGACGGTGGCCTTTGTTGCCGCCTTCCACGTCCTGGTCGGACATCCACGAACCTTGTTCGGAGTAGATCTTGAACATCGAGCCGGAGATATCGGACTTGAACTTCACTTGGTCGAAGATGAAGAATTCAGGCTCTGGACCGACAAATACGGTGTCGCCGATACCGGTCGACTTCAGGTATTCCTCGGCACGCTTGGCGATCGCACGTGGGTCACGGTCGTAGCCTTGCATGGTCGAAGGCTCGATCACGTCGCAAACCAGGATCAGGGTTGGCTCTTCGGTGAACGGGTCGAGAACGGCAGTGCTGTCGTCCGGCATCAGGATCATGTCGGAGGCTTCGATGCCTTTCCAGCCAGCGATGGAGGAACCGTCGAACATTTTGCCTTCTTCGAAGAAAGCTTCATCCAGCGCGTCGCGAGCCGGCATGGTCACGTGGTGCTGAGTGCCTTTGGTGTCCGTGAAGCGCAGATCAATCCACTTGACGTCATGATCTTTGATGAGTTGAACCGACTTCGACATAGTGTCCTCCGGGTGGCTTCGGGCTTAGTAGTGGATGCCCTTAGAATGTGGGTGATGCCGGCGCGAATACTCTGCCAAGGCAACCTGCCTCACAAGGGAGCAAATTGCATGCCAGTGCCCCACCATGGGTTTTTTGCCCCAATTTCACGCTTATAAAGGTGCAAGGCGCAGCAAAGCTGGAAATAGCGCCCCGTAATGTAGCGTCAAATCCAACAAATGACCCGTTTTGGTGCGCGCAAAACCTTCTGCACATTAACTGGTTAAACCTTGAGCAATTTCCGCTATAATCCGCGCCCCCCTTTTTCGGCTGGCCCAGCGCGCGCTGTTTTCATGAAACTAATCGTAAAAGTCTTCCCCGAGATCACCATCAAGAGCCGCCCGGTACGGATGCGTTTCATCCGCCAGTTGGCCAAAAACATCCGTACCGTGCTCCGCGACCTGGACCCGGCTGTGGTGGTGAACGGTGTGTGGGACAATCTCGAGCTGGAGACCCGCGTCAGCGAGCCCAAAGCCCTGAAGGACATGACCGAGCGCCTGAGCTGCATGCCGGGCATCGCGCATTTCCTGCAAGTCGATGAATACCCGTTGGGCGACTTCGACGACATCGTCACCAAGTGCAAACAGCACTTCGGTGACGCGTTGGCCGGGAAGATCTTTTCGGTGCGCTGCAAGCGTGCCGGCAAGCATGAATTCAGTTCGATGGACGTCGAGAAATACGTCGGCAGCCAACTGCGTCGTCAGTGCGGCGCCGCCGGAATCTCGCTGAAAACGCCTGCAATCGAAGTTCGCCTCGAAATTCGCGACAAACGGTTGTTCGTGATCCACAGCCAGCACAACAGCATCGGCGGTTATCCGCTGGGTGCCCTGGAACAGACACTTGTGCTGATGTCCGGCGGTTTCGATTCCACTGTTGCTGCTTACCAGATCATGCGCCGTGGGCTGATGAGCCATTTCTGCTTCTTCAATCTGGGCGGACGAGCCCATGAACTGGGCGTTATGGAAGTCGCGCACTTCATCTGGAAGAAGTACGGCAGCTCCCAGCGCGTGTTATTTGTGAGTGTGCCGTTCGAGGAAGTACTGGGAGAAATTCTCGGGAAAGTCGATAACAGTCATATGGGCGTAGTTTTGAAGCGTATGATGTTGCGCGCTGCTTCCCGTATTGCCGATCGGCTGGACATCGATGCGCTGGTCACCGGCGAAGCGATTTCCCAGGTGTCGAGCCAGACGCTGCCGAACCTGTCCGTGATCGACTGCGTGACCGACAAGCTGGTCTTGCGTCCGCTGATCGCCAGTCACAAGCAGGACATCATCGACCTGGCCAACGAAATCGGTACTGCCGACTTCGCCAAGCACATGCCGGAATACTGCGGGGTCATCTCGGTGAACCCCAAGACCCACGCCAAGCGTCCACGCGTGGAGTACGAAGAACAACAGTTCGACATGGCAGTACTTGAGCGTGCGCTCGAGAACGCCAAACTGGTGCCGATCGATCGCGTGATCGACGAATTGGGCCAGGATGTGCAGATCGAAGAAGTCAGCGAAGCGCTGGCTGGTCAGATCGTCATCGACATCCGTCACCCGGATGCCGCTGAAGACGACCCGCTGGGCCTCGTTGGCATTGAGGTACAAACGATGCCGTTTTATGCATTGAACGCTCGTTTCAAGGAACTGGACCCTACTCGCCAGTACCTGCTGTATTGCGACAAAGGCGTGATGAGTCGCCTGCATGCCCACCATTTGCTCAGTGAGGGGCATGCCAATGTGCGCGTTTATCGACCGAGCTAAGTGCCCGGGGCTGTTTGCCTGTGGCCTGCGTCACCGGCCCCCCGACGCCGCCGTCAAGCTGTAACGGCTTTGCCGGACTCTACTGTTAATCGCTGCCAAGACTTGTCAGCACACCGAATCCTCTGATCGAGATACACAAGTGATCGAAAATCTACGCAACATCGCCATCATTGCTCACGTTGACCATGGTAAAACCACCCTGGTAGACAAACTCTTGCGTCAATCCGGCACCCTGGAGCGCAACGAGCTCAACGACGAGCGCGTGATGGACTCCAACGACCAGGAGAAAGAACGCGGTATTACCATTCTGGCGAAAAACACCGCCATCAACTGGAACGGCCACCACATCAACATCGTGGACACCCCGGGCCACGCCGACTTCGGCGGCGAAGTTGAACGCGTAATGTCGATGGTTGACTCCGTTCTGCTGCTGGTTGACGCTCAAGACGGCCCTATGCCGCAAACCCGTTTCGTGACCAAGAAGGCTTTCGAAGCCGGCCTGCGTCCAATCGTGGTCATCAACAAGGTTGACCGTCCAGGCGCGCGTCCGGACTGGGTTCTGGACCAGATCTTCGACCTGTTCGACAACCTCGGTGCTACCGAAGAACAGCTGGACTTCAAAGTTGTCTACGCCTCGGCCCTGAACGGCATTGCCGGTCTGGAACACACCGACATGGCTGAAGACATGACCCCGCTGTACCAGGCGATCATTGACCACGTACCGGCTCCACAAGTTGACCGTGACGGTCCGTTCCAGATGCAAATCTCGGCACTGGACTACAACAGCTTCCTGGGTGTTATCGGCGTTGGCCGTATCGCCCGTGGTCGCGTCAAGCCGAACACTCAAGTTGTGGCTATCGACGCCGACGGCAAGCGCCGTAACGGTCGTATCCTGAAGCTGATGGGTCACCACGGTCTGCACCGTATCGACGTTGACGAAGCAGCTGCCGGCGACATCGTCTGCATCAGCGGCTTCGACCAGCTGTTCATCTCCGACACTCTGTGCGACCCACTGAACGTCGAAGCGATGAAGCCGCTGACCGTTGACGAACCAACTGTTTCCATGACCTTCCAGGTTAACGACTCGCCGTTCTGCGGTCGTGAAGGCAAGTTCGTCACCAGCCGTAACATCAAGGAACGTCTGGACAAAGAACTGCTCTACAACGTTGCTCTGCGCGTTGAAGAAGGCGACACCGCCGACAAGTTCAAAGTCTCCGGCCGTGGTGAGTTGCACCTCTCGGTACTGATCGAAACCATGCGTCGCGAAGGCTTCGAAATGGGTGTTGGTCGTCCGGAAGTGATCATCCGCATGGTTGACGGCGTCAAGCACGAACCGTACGAAAACGTGACCATCGACCTGCCAGAAGAATCGCAAGGTTCGATCATGGAACAGATCGGTATCCGTAAAGGCGACCTGACCAACATGGTTCCGGATGGCAAGGGCCGTGTGCGCCTTGAGTACAACATCCCGGCTCGTGGCTTGATCGGTTTCCGTAACGAGTTCCTGACCCTGACCTCCGGTGCAGGCATCCTGACCTCGATCTTCGATCGTTACGACGTGATGAAGTCCGGCGACATGTCCGGCCGTCAGAACGGCGTGCTGGTTTCGGTTGCTACCGGTAAGGCTCTGACTTACTCGCTGGAAACCCTGCAAGCTCGCGGCAAACTGTTCCTGGGTCACGGTGAAGACGTGTACGAAGGTCAAATCGTCGGCATCAACAGCCGCGACAACGACCTGGGCGTTAACCCAACCAAAGGCAAGAAGCTCGACAACATGCGTGCTTCGGGTAAAGACGAAACCATCGCTCTGGTTCCGCCTATCCGTTTCACCCTGGAACAAGCTCTTGAGTTCGTGCAAGAAGACGAACTGTGCGAAGTCACTCCTAAGTCCATCCGTCTTCGTAAGAAGATCCTGGGCGAAAGCGAGCGTACCCGCGCTGCCAAGAAAGCCGGTAACTGAGTTTCGACTTAGTTAGCAGCTAAAAAAACGCCCCCGACCGCAAGGTCGGGGGCGTTTTTGTTTGTCTGGCTGTAGCAACTCGTTCGTCTCTGTAGCTGTCGAGCTCCAGCGAGGCTGCGTTCGGCTGCGCAGCAGTCGTTAAACCGTGCGCCTCGGTGATTCATGTGCACCGCATTCACAGAGTTTACGACTGCTGCGCAGCCTCGCTGGGGCTCGACAGCTGCTACGGGGATCGAGGTAGGGTTAAAACTTCTCGAGGGTCCGACGGCTCTCGCTGGTCTCGCGCGCCACTTCTTTCGGTTTGTAAGCGCAATACCCCGGCCGCGGCCCGATTTTCGGGTGGTTACGGCAAGTATCCGGGCGCTTTTCATAAATAGTGCACAGACGGCTCTTACGATCCAGGTACAGGCAATCGTTGTTGCTCATGCGCTGAAGGGTGAAGATCTCGGACTTCTGGTTGTAACGCTCGACGATCCCTTCCTTCTGCAGACGCTTGGCGATGTTCTTTGGCGGCTCGCCGCGCTCGAATTCATCGACGATGCCGATACGGATCAGATCCTTGATCTTGACCTCGACCGGCAGGGTGCAGCAGCTGGAAACGCACGAACCACACATCGGGGCGGAGTACTTGGCCCAGGTATCGAGGCGATCGATCTCCGCGGCGGCGATCAGGTTGGACTTCATCATCGGTTGTTACCAGCGTGCATCAGGGCGCGCGATCATACCGGGACTGGTGGATTTTTGAACAACCTTTCGCCAGATTTTTTCGTATTCCGCCCAACAACACCTGTAACCCGGCACGGCCCCTGCATTATTTCCGGTGCGCGACAAGGTAATGTCGATCTATCTCACTCTAACGGGAAAAACTGCCGAACCAGAGTTCCAACGGCCTGTCAGACCGTCTAGGCTCAACAACTCCACGCTCGCTCGAGGTCCTATCGATGACTCAAGAACCACTTGTTCGCGAAGCAGAGGTGGCCGCATTCCGCGACGCCGTCTTGACCAAACTCACCTACGCGGTGGGCAAAGACCCGGATCACGCCTTCGACCACGACTGGTTCGAAGCCATTGCCCTGGCGGCGCGCGATCACATGGTCGAGCACTGGATGGACCACACCCGGCAGATTTACCGCAAAGGTCAAAAGCGGGTTTATTACCTCTCCCTCGAATTTCTGATCGGCCGTCTGCTCTACGACAGCCTGAGCAACCTTGGCCTGCTGGACGTCGCCCGCGAAGCCCTGACTGAGCTCGGCGTCGACCTTGAACGCATCCGCCTGCTGGAACCCGACGCAGCGCTGGGTAACGGCGGTCTCGGTCGTCTGGCCGCGTGCTTCATGGAAAGCATGTCGACCCTCGGAATCGCCGGCCACGGTTACGGCATTCGTTACGAACACGGCTTGTTCCGCCAGGCCATCGTCGACGGCTGGCAACAGGAACAGACCGAGCACTGGCTGGATTTCGGTAACCCTTGGGAGTTCGAACGACCAGAGGTCGTTTACCCGATCGGTTTCGGCGGCAGTGTCGAAACCGTCACCGACGAAGCGGGCAAGTCCAAGCAAGTCTGGACGCCAGCAGAAACCGTTCGCGCGATTGCGTATGACACGCCGGTCGTTGGCTGGCGCGGGGCGAGCGTCAACACGCTGCGCCTGTGGCGCGCCCGGGCCATGGAAGATTTGCACCTGGAACGCTTCAACGCCGGCGACCACTTGGGCGCCGTAGCGGAAGTCGCCCGGGCCGAAAGTATTTCCCGGGTGCTCTACCCGGCGGACAGCACCGAAGCCGGCCAGGAACTGCGCCTGCGTCAGGAATATTTCTTCGTCGCCGCGTCCTTGCAGGATTTGCTGCGCCGCCATCGCAACATGCACACCTCGGTCCTGACCCTGGGCGATCATGCCGCGATCCAGCTCAACGACACCCACCCTTCGATTGCCGTGGCCGAGCTGATGCGGCAACTGGTCGATGTCTATGACGTCGCGTGGGATGCGGCGTGGCAAGTCACCGTCGACACGCTGTCCTACACCAACCACACGCTGCTGCCGGAAGCGCTGGAAACCTGGCCAGTCGGTTTGATGGAGCGGATGCTGCCGCGGCACATGCAGATCATTTACTTGATCAACGCCCAGCACATCGATTCGCTGCGGGCCAAGGGTATCCATGACTTCGAGGTGCTGCGCGCGGTATCGCTGATCGAAGAAGACAACGGTCGTCGCGTGCGCATGGGCAACCTGGCGTTCCTTGGCTCCCACAGCGTCAACGGCGTATCCGGCCTGCACACGCAGCTGATGCGCAAAACGGTGTTCTCCGAACTGCACAAACTCTACCCGGACCGGATCAACAACAAGACCAACGGCATCACGTTCCGCCGCTGGCTCTACCAGGCCAACCCGGAGTTGACCGCGATGATGGTCGATGCCCTCGGCCCGGATCTGCTGGACAACCCAGAAGAACGTTTGCTCGGCTTGGAACCGTTCGCCGAGAAAGCCGCGTTCCGCAAGGCGTTCGCCGAACAGCGGCTGCACAGCAAGAAAGCCTTGGCGTACATCATTCACGAGCGACTTGGCGTGGCGGTCAACCCGGCGGCGATGTTTGACGTGCAGGTCAAGCGGATCCACGAATACAAACGTCAGTTGCTTAACCTGTTGCACACCGTTGCGCTGTATCAGGCGATTCGCGCCGAGCCGGAAATCGATTGGGTGCCGCGGGTGAAGATCTTCGCCGGTAAGGCGGCGGCCAGTTATCACCAGGCCAAGCTGATCATCAAACTGACCAACGACATCGCTCGGGTGGTGAACAACGACCCGACGGTACGCGGTTTGCTCAAAGTGGTGTTCTTGCCCAACTACAACGTCAGTCTGGCGGAGAGCATCATTCCGGCAGCGGATTTGTCGGAGCAGATTTCCACCGCCGGCTTCGAAGCCTCGGGCACCAGCAACATGAAGTTCGGCCTGAACGGCGCGCTGACCATCGGCACCATGGACGGGGCCAACGTCGAAATGTGCGAACGCATTGGCGTCGAACACATGTTCATCTTCGGCCTCAGCGCTCAGCAGGTTGAAGCGCGCAAGCAGAACCATGAGTTCAACGCGACGCCGGATATTGCGGCATCCCACCGGCTCAATGACGTGCTGCAAGCGATTCGCGGCGGGGTGTTCTCGCCGGATGATCCTTCCCGTTACACAGGATTGATCGATTCGCTGATCGACTACGATCGCTTCCTGGTCTGCGCCGATTTCGACTCTTACTGGGACGCGCAGATGCGGGTTGAAGCCCATTGGCACGATTCGAAGGAATGGTGGCGTTCAGCGGTGTTGAGCACCTCCCGGATGGGCTGGTTCTCGTCCGACCGGACCATTCGCGAGTACGCCACGGATATCTGGAAAGCGTTGGAGTAACTTTTAGCAATAATTGCGAGCAAGGCCCGACGGTTGTTGGGCCTGGCCGATATACTGAGCGTCAGTTTGCCGGATTGGCCACTGCGCTTAGGGATATCGACCATGCAATGGATGTTCATGCTGATTGGGCTGGTGCTGGGCTGGGTACTCGACGAGTCTTTCAGTGATGCGCTACTGGGCGGGCTGCTCGGGTTGGGTATTGGCCAGGCCATTCGCATTGGCCGCTTGGGTTCACAAGCTGACCAGCAGCGCCGGCTGCTTGAACAGGCGCAGGTGACGCTGAATGCGGTCGAGCAACGTCTGGCATTGCTGGAGGTGTCAGACGTCAAGGCGCCGCAAACCCGTGAGCCAGTTGCCAGCGAAGCCGCTGCACCTCCCGAATTCACTCTCGACGAAATCCCTGCCGAGGCCCCGGAGCTGATCTGGGAACTCCCTCCCGAACTGGAACCGATCACCGCGGCCGCCGCCGAAGCTAGCCGACCAGTGCCTGTCGATGCCTGGAAACCCGAACCGGTCGCCCGCGAGCCGCAACAACCCGCCATCCCGCGCGCCCCGAACTTCATCGACCGCGCCATCAGTGGCGCACGCAACTGGCTGTTTGGTGGCAACACTGTGCTACGGGTCGGTGTGGTGCTGTTGTTTCTCGGTCTGGCCTTCCTGTTGCGTTACGCCACCGAAGGCATGGTGGTGCCGATCGAGTTGCGTTACGCCGGTGTTGCGGCGGCGGCATTGGGTCTTTTGGGGCTGGGTTGGTGGCTTAGAACACGCAACAGCCATTACGCGTTGATGCTGCAAGGCACCGGGATCGCGGTGTTGTACCTGACCGTGTTTGCTGCGATGCGCCTGCATCCGCTGCTCGATCCTACGGCGGCGTTAGGTCTGCTGGTCGCGGTGACGGTGTTCTCGGCGATCCTCGCCATCACCCAGGATGCTTTGGGCCTGGCTGCCGCTGCGGCACTCGGTGGTTTCGCGGCGCCAATCCTGACCTCCACCGGTGCTGGCAACCATGTCGCGCTGTTCAGCTATTTCGCCTTGCTTAACGCCGGCATCCTTGCGATCGCCTGGTTCAAGGCCTGGCGGCTGCTCAACCTGATCGGCTTCGTTGGCACCTTCGGCATCGGTTTCGTCTGGGGCCTGCGCTCCTATACGCCGGAGTTGTTGTGGAGCACCGAGCCGTTCCTGATTGTGTTCTTCCTGATGTACCTGGCCATCGGTCTACTGTTCGCCCGACGCAAGTTGCTGGAAATGAGCGACGCACCCGAGGACGACAGTCGTGAAGCGCTTCTGCACTGGTCGGCGCGCAAGGGCGATTACGTCGACGGCACGATGCTGTTCGGTCCTCCGTTGGTGGGCTTCGGTTTGCAGTTCGCGTTGGTCCAACACTTGGAATTCGCTGCAGCCTTCAGCGCGTTGGCATTGGGCATGATTTATATGGGCCTGGCGCGGCTGCTGATGGGCGGACGAGCGTTGTTGCTGGCGGAAACCTGTCTGGCGCTGGGGGTGATCTTTGCCAGCCTCGCGATTCCGTTGGGGCTCGATGCGCGCTGGACTGCTGCTGCCTGGGCTGTCGAAGGCGCCGGCATCTTCTGGCTCGGCCTGCGTCAGCAACGACCGCTGGCCCGAGCCTTTGCCTTGCTGCTGCAACTGGGCTCGGCGCTGGCGTTTATCAGTGAGCTACGGATCGGTGAAAGCAGCCTGCTCGACGGTGCGCCGCTCGGTGCGTTGATGCTCGGCGTGGCGTTGTTGTTCAGCTTCTACCAGTTGCGCAAAGCCTTGCCCGAGCAGGCGTCGGAATGGGAACGCAAAGGGTTGCCGGTATTGGCTTGCCTCGGTCTGACCTTCCTCTATCTGCTGGCGCCGTTGTTCTTCTTCACTCACGGCACGGCGATCAGTTGGGCGCTGGCGGGGTTGGCGACCTTGTTTGTTGGCTTGCGTCTGCAATCGCGGACATTCCTGTTCACAGCGTTCGCCGTGCAATTGCTCGGGGGAGCTTTGTTCCTGCTGCGGCTGCAAGGTTCGAGCGGTGAATTCGGCGCTGTGTTCAACACTGGTTGGAGCGGCCTGCTGAGCGCGTCGTTGATCGGCCTGGCGCTGATCGCTGGCATGTTGCTGGCGGCGCGCGATGAGATGGTCCGCAGCGACGTGCGATTGCTGCGCGGCTTGTCGGTGGTGCTGCTGGCCGGTCTGGTGTTGATCAATCTGGCGGTGCTGTTCGTCCTGCCTTGGCAAACGGCGAGTGCGGTGTGGGCGGCCAGCGGTCTGTTCATCATCTGGCTGAGCCTGTACCTGAAGCAGCGCGTGAGTTTTGTCTTCGGTTTGCTGTTGCAGGTCATCGGCGGCGCTGCGTTCCTGATGGCCGGGCCTGATTGGCTCGGACCGCTTGCGAGCGAAGGATTGAAGCCTCTGGCTCATAGCGGTTTCTGGACGCCGCTGGTGTTGGGTCTGGCCGCGATGGTTGGCGCTTGGCGCTTGCAGCTCGGCAATCATGCTTCGGCCTTCGATGTGCTGAGCTTGGAGCGTTTGTCCGAAGTTTTGCTGGTGTGGGGCGCGGCTTGGTGGGCGCTGGCGTGGGTGAGTGAAGTACTGCGCTTCGCACCGTTGACTCTGCAAGCGACGTTGTTGCTGGCCGTCGCGGCAGTGAGCGTGGCGCTGTGGACAATCTTGGCGCTGCGCCTGAAATGGTCGTCGCTGGGCTTGCTCTGCACCTTGCTGATTCCTGCGGCCGGTTTGGTGTTGCTGGCTGCGTGGCACTCGCGTTATCACCCGGCGGCCAACGTCGGTTGGCTGGTGTGGGCGGCCGTGTTCGTTGTGCACTTCATCTCTCTGCGGCGTCTGGCGTCGATTTTGCCGGAGCGCACCCTCAGTACCGCGCACGTGCTCGGCTGTTGGCTATTGATTGGTGTGTTGGCCCTGGAGCTGCGTTACGGCCTGTTGCTGTTGTCCGAGCAGTACAACGCCTGGCGCTGGTTGGGATGGGCGATTCTGCCGAGCGTGTATTTGGTGCTGATGGCGGCACCCCGTGCCTGGCCGTGGCCGGTGTCGGCTTATGCCCGCGAATACCGTTTATACACGGCGGCACCGCTGGCGTTGCTGATGCTCGGCTGGTTCTGGCTGGCGAACGTCGTCAGCGACGGCACCGCCGAGCCGTTGCCTTACGTGCCGCTGATCAACCCACTGGAGTTGGGTCTGCTGTTTGCGCTGTTCGGCGTTTATGTCTGGTCTCGCAGCGCCGTGACGCAACTGGCGATCCGCAAGGACTACTTTGATCACGCCACGCAACTGATCGCTGGCGCCTCGCTGTTTGTGTTCTTTACTGCGCTGGTGATGCGCACTGCCCACCATTGGGGCGGTGTGCCGTTTGAGTTGGATGCGTTGCTCGAATCCATGCGGGTGCAGGCCGGTCTGTCCATCGTCTGGACCTTGATGGCTCTGAGTCTGATGATTGGCGGCCATCTGCGTCATCGCCGCGAAGTCTGGCTGATCGGTGCGGCGCTGATTGGTGTGGTGGTGGCCAAACTGTTCTTTGTCGAATTGAGTAACCGCGGCGGACTCGCCCGGATCGTCTCGTTTATCGGCGTTGGCGTGTTGCTGTTGGTGGTGGGCTATTTCGCCCCATTGCCGCCCAAGCGCTTTGATGCTGTGCCGGAGGCTGAAAAACCGGCCCCGCAAACCGAAGGAGTGTCGTCTTGAGTCAGAAGCTGAACCGTGTCTGGTTGGGCGCTGTTGCGCTGGGTGTGGCGCTGTCGGCCAGTGCTCAGGAAAAATTGGCGGACTTCGCCACGCAGGTGCCGTTGCCGGTCAGTGGCGAAGGTCCGTGGTATCGCCTCGAATTGCCGTTGAGCGTGCAATTGAATGCGCGACAAACCGATCTCAGCGATGTGCGCGTGTTCAATGCCGCCGGTGAGGCTCAGGCGTATTCCTTGGCGCGCGCGCCGGCGCAGACTAGCGACAACCGTACCCTGACCGACGTGAAATGGTTCCCGCTGTACAACTCGGCGGACTCCACCGAGCACGCACCAAGCGTGCGGGTGCAATCGAGCGCCAATGGCACGCTGGTCGAAGTGCAGCCGTCCAGTCAGCTGGAGGCGGGCGAAGAAATGCTGCGCGGTTGGTTGCTTGACGCCAGCGCCATCAAGGCACCGTTGCAGCAGTTGATTCTCGACTGGACCAGCGAACGCGATGGCTTCCAGCGTTTCACCATCGAAGCCAGCGACGACCTGCAGCATTGGCAGTCGTGGGGCGAAGGGCAGGTGGCACGCCTGACGTTCGCCGACGAGCGGGTCGAGCAGCATGAAGTCGTCTTGCCGGGGCAATCGGCCCGTTATCTGCGCTTGCTGTGGAACACGCCGCAATCGGCCCCGACGTTGACTTCGGCGCAACTGCAAAGCGCCAAGACCCGCAGCCTGCCGCTACCGCTTGTCTGGTCGCAACCGCTGGCTGGCAGCAGCGTAAAGGCCGGTGAATACACCTGGCAATTACCCATGGGGCTGAATGTCGAGCGCTTGCAAGTCGAGTTGAGTCAGCCCAACAGTTTGGCGCCCGTGACCTTGTCCGGTCGTCGGGAAAGCAGCCTGCCGTGGCAGCCGCTGAGCAGCGGTTTGCTCTATCGCCTGACCCAGAGTGGCCAGGACGTGGTGCAGAACGAATTGCAGCTGTCGGGGCAAACCGTTCAGCAGTTGAAGCTGACGGTGGACGAGCGCGGCGGCGGTCTGGGGGCCGAGGCCCCGACTGTGCGGTTCGCCGTGCGCTCCATTCAATTGGTGTTCCTGGCGCGCGGAGCGGGGCCTTATACGCTCGCGCTGGGAAATGCCACGGTGAAGGCGGCGAGCCTGCCGCTGTCGACGTTGATTCCGGATTACAGCGCTGCAAAGTTGGCGACATTGGGCAAGGCTACGGTGGAAGGCGGGGCGGTGGCCACGCCAGCGTCAACAGTGACAACGGCTGCGACGATGGACACAAACTGGAAGAAGTTCGGGTTGTGGGCGGTGTTGCTGCTCAGTGTTTTGTTTCTGGGCGCGATGGCGTTCAGTCTGTTGCGCAAGCCACCAGTCAAACCTTGAAACTGGCAGCAACGCCCGGTGCACATCCGGGCGGTTTCGATCTACGCTCAACCGGGCGCATGAACTCTATTGGGTGTAACACGTCTGATAGGAGGAAATGCGCCCCGACTCGCGTTAAACTGCGCGGGTTTTTAGCCCCCCATTCCACCGGAGCCTTCCATGTCCCGCGTTACCCTGAGTCGCTATTTGATTGAGCAGACCCGTAGCAACAACACCCCTGCCGATCTGCGTTTCCTGATCGAAGTGGTGGCGCGCGCCTGCAAGGAAATCAGCCATGCCGTGTCCAAAGGCGCCCTCGGTGGTGTTCTGGGCAGCATGGGCACCGAAAACGTCCAAGGCGAAGTGCAGAAGAAACTCGACGTGATCTCCAACGAGATCCTGCTCGAAGCCAACGAATGGGGCGGTCACCTGGCCGGCATGGCGTCCGAAGAAATGGACAATGCCTACCAGATTCCGGGCAAATACCCGAAAGGCGCGTACTTGCTGGTATTCGACCCGCTGGACGGTTCGTCGAACATCGATATCAACGCGCCGGTCGGTACTATCTTCTCGGTGCTGCGTTGCCCGAGCGAATACCTGAGCCAGAACGAAGCCTTGAACGAAAAGGCCTTCCTGCAGCCAGGCACCGAGCAGGTAGCCGCCGGTTATGCCATCTACGGCCCGCAGACCATGCTGGTACTGACCTTGGGCGATGGCGTAAAAGGCTTCACCCTGGACCGCGAAATGGGCAGCTTCGTACTGACCCATGAAGACATCAAGATCCCGGAGTCCACTCAGGAATTCGCGATCAACGCGTCCAATCAGCGTCACTGGGAAGCTCCGGTACAACGCTACGTCGGCGAATTGCTGGCTGGCGAAGAAGGCCCGCTGAAAAAGAACTACAACATGCGCTGGGTCGCCGCGATGGTCGCGGACGTGCACCGCATCCTGACCCGTGGTGGCTTGTTCATGTACCCACGCGACAGCCGCGAGCCGTCCAAGCCGGGCAAGCTGCGTCTGATGTACGAAGCCAACCCGATGTCGTTCCTGGTTGAACAGGCCGGCGGCGCTTCAACCGATGGTCACCAGCGCATCCTCGACATTCAACCGGAAGGCCTGCACCAGCGCGTAGCGGTGTTCCTCGGCTCGAAAGAAGAAGTCGCACGCGTCACGGCTTACCACAAGGAATAAACCATGACCGCGCCCTGGCAGCCGTTGCTCGAATGGTGGTTCGGAACGCTCGAATCCCCCAACGAAATAGCGGCTGACAAGGGCAAGTTATGGTTCGGCAAGCGCGACAGCCAGGACCTCGAAGCGCGCACGCGTTTCGGGGACTGGGTCGAGCAAGCACTGGCCGGCGGATTGACCGAGTGGGCGCAACGCCCTGAAGGTTGGCTGGCTCTGGTGCTGCTGCTCGATCAACTCCCGCGAATGATCTTTCGTGACACTCCCAAATCCTTTTCAGGCGATCTCAGGGCTCAGGCACTGGTAGCGCAAGGTATTGCTGCGGATTTCGATCGGCAGTTGCGGCCGATTCAGCGTGTATTCATCTATCTGGTGTTTGAGCATTGCGAGAATCTGGCGGTGCAGAACGAAGCGGTTTCACGATTTATCGAGTTGGTGGCGCAGCAACCTGAGGGTGATCGGGCGGTGTTTGCCGATAACCTGGATTATGCCGAGCGGCATCAGAAAGTGATTGCGCGGTTTGGACGGTTTCCGCATCGCAATGCGGTGTTGGGAAGGGAGTCTACGGCTGAGGAGTTGGAGTTTCTTTCAGGGCCTGGATCCAGGTTCTGATTCTTTGTTGTTCCTGATGTCGCCATCGCGAGCAGGCTCGCTCCCACAGGGGATTTGTGCATGACACAAATCAAGTGTGGGAGCGAGCCGGCTCCGGGCGGCGTTCCGACGATGAGGCCTTTAAAAGCGCTTTAGATCCGGAAACTACCCACCAACTGCTTCAACCGCGCCGCCTGCTGCTCAAGATCCGCACACGCGCGCAAGGTCGACTGCAAGTTCTCCACGCCTTCCTGATTTAGCGTGTTGATTTCGGTGATGTCGACGTTGATCGACTCCACCACCGCCGTCTGCTCTTCCGTCGCAGTGGCCACCGACTGATTCATCCCGTCGATCTCACCGATACGCTGAGTCACGCTGCCCA
This sequence comes from Pseudomonas svalbardensis, assembly GCF_030053115.1. Lineage (NCBI taxonomy): Bacteria > Pseudomonadati > Pseudomonadota > Gammaproteobacteria > Pseudomonadales > Pseudomonadaceae > Pseudomonas > Pseudomonas svalbardensis. Next base: position 375,751 of record NZ_CP125619.1, read on the forward strand.
GACGTTCGCCAGCCTGGTTGGCGATGCCAACGCTGCTTTCGCTCTGGCGTTGGCTGTCGGTCATGGTGATCACGGCTTCCCGGGCGCCGACTTGCAGTTCCTCGATCATCTTCTGCACTTGCTGCGCTGAATCCTGAGTACGGTGCGCGAGGTTGCGCACTTCGTCGGCCACTACGGCAAAACCACGACCGGCTTCACCGGCACGGGCCGCTTCGATGGCTGCGTTGAGTGCCAGCAAGTTGGTCTGCTGAGAGATGCTGGTAATCACTTCCAGAATCTGCCCGATGTTCACGGTGTTGCTGTTGAGCGTTTCGATGTTGCCGCACGAATCGCTGATCTTCGCCGAGAGCTGCTGCATCGCCGCGATGGTTTTATCGACGACTTGCTGACCGTCCTCGGCCAATGCGCGAGCATCGCTCGAATGCTGAGAGGCGAGGGCGGCGTTCTGGGCGATTTCCTGGGCGGCGGCGCCCAGTTCGTTGATGGCGGCTGCCACGCTGCTGGTGCGCGAGGCTTGCTGGTCGGAGTTGAACATCGACGAGTTCGACGCGGCAACCACACGCAAGGCGACTTCGTTGACCTGGCCGGTGGCCGAGGACACTTCGCGAATCGAGGTGTGAATACGCTCCACAAAACGGTTGAACGAGGTGCCTAGGGCACCGAATTCGTCCTGGCCGTGGATGGTCAGTCGTTTGGTCAGGTCACCTTCGCCTTCGGCGATGTCATGCATGGCGCGGCCCATAGTCAACAGCGGCTGCATCAAGAAGCTGATCAGCATGCCCAGCAGCGCGATGATGATCACCACGGCAATGACCATGGCGATGATCGCCGAGGTGCGAAATTCGCTGAGCATCGAGAACGCGGCGTCCTGATCCAGCACCAGCGCCACGTACCAGTCTGCCGAGGGCACACCATTGACGTGGGTAAAGGAGATGAATTGAGTCTTGCCGTCGATCTCGACTTCTTTCATGCCCGGGCTGACTTTCGGCGCGCCGTTCGGGTAGGCATCGGTCAGGCTCTTGAGCACCAGTTTGCTGTCCGGGTGAATCAGGATCTTGCCGTCGGCGCTGACGATAAACGCATGGCCGTGGCCGCCGAAGTTCAGCGAGTTGATGATCGCACTGACGCTGGACAGGTCGATGTCTGCGCCAGCGACGCCGATCATTTGATTCTGATGTTTCACCGGGGTGGCAACGGTGATCACCAGTTTGCCCGACGACGCGGCGATGTACGGTTCGGTGACGATGGTCTGTTGCGCACCGTTGGCCGCCTTGTACCAGCCACGGGAGCGGGGGTCGTAATCCGCGGCACGATTGCCAGCCGGAACCGAGAACATCACGCCGTCGGTGCCACCGAAATAGCTCAACTGAAAATTACTGGTGTAGGCCGGCAGGTCGATGGCGCGCTTGAGGTTGGCCTGGGCGCTGCCGTCCACGGCGATCTGCTGGGACAGCGATTGCAGCAACTGAATGCGGCTTTCCAGCCAGGTCTGGATGTTGCTGGTGGTCAGGCTGCCGAGTTCCTGCATCGAGGATTCGGTACTGCTGCGCAGGGTTTGCCGCTGGCGGTAGTCGTTGAAGAGGATGAAGCAAGCGAATGCAACGGCCACCACGAGGGCGGCAGCCAACAAGATCTTGTGGCTGAACTTCATGTTTTTGGTCATTAAATGAACTACCGCGAAGAGGCTGGTCAACAAAGGGGCGTCAATTTGCCACAGTCGTGGGCTTTGCGCTGCTTTTATGTCGACTGAGCGGTGCCAAAGATTAGGCGGCTTTTGCGAAAACCGACGAAATGTTCAACAGCAAACAAAAGTTCCTTATATTTCACGAAAGGCGGACGAGCGGCCCGAAAATAGGCGGCCGGCCACGGAACCAGATAGGGGTTTTCTCTTCTAAGCTTCTGCTTGGCAGTCCTGCCATTCCCCTTCGCCCCAGGAGCTACACAATGTCGCTGCGTTCAATCGCCCTGCTTTCGTTCTGCGTGTTGCTGGCCGCGTGCAGCAAGGTCAATCAGGAAAACTACTCGAAGCTGTCGTCAGGCATGCCCAAGGCCGAAGTAGAAACCTTGCTGGGCAAACCCACCGACTGCTCGGGCGCGCTCGGCATGTCCAGTTGCACTTGGGGCGACAAGAACAGCTTTATCAGTGTGCAGTACGCCGGTGACAAAGTGCTGATGTTTTCCGGCCAAGGCCTGAAGTAATCCGGGGCTATACGCCCACGGGAGAAAAATAATGAAGCGGTTACTGATAGTCCTTTTTGCCGGCCTGGTATTGGCCGGCTGCGCCACTTCCGGCGTAGATCCGTTGGCACCGAAAACCGTCAACAGCGTCAATCTCAAGAAGTACCAAGGGACCTGGTACGAGTTGGCTCGTCTGCCGATGTATTTCCAGCGCAACTGCGCACAATCCGAAGCCCATTACACGCTCAAGCCTGACGGCAAGGTATTGGTGCTCAATCGCTGCCTGACGGCAGACTGGCAATGGGAAGAGGCCAAAGGCACGGCCTGGCCACAGGAGCCGGGCAAAACCGACAAGCTGTGGGTCGAGTTCGATAACTGGTTTTCGCGGCTGATTCCGGGTGTGGCGAAGGGCGAGTATTGGGTGTTGTACGTCAGCGATGACTACAAGACCGCCATTGTTGGCGATCCGAGCCGCAAGTATCTGTGGCTGCTGTCACGGACCCCGACGGTCAATGGTGTAGTGCGTGAGGAACTGCTGAGCAAGGCACGTCAGCAGGGTTACGACACTACGCGGCTGATCTGGCGCGCGACCGATACGCAGATGGCCAAGACTTCGAATTAACAGTCACCGAAGACCCAATGTGGGAGCGAGCCTGCTCGCGAAAAGGCCGTCAGATCCAACAATAATGTTGACTGATAGTCCGCTTTCGCGAGCAGGCTCGCTCCCACAATGGTTTCCGGTGTTAGCCCAAAAGATCGCGAAGGACTTGGGTGAAGGCTTGATTGCTCTCTTCTTCGCCCGCATGATGCCCGTCGCGCACAACCCACTGGCCATTGACCAGCACATCCCGCACCTGGCGATCACCGCCGGCAAACAGCCAACGATTGAGAATCCCGTCGCCGCTGGCTGTCGCCAGGTACGGATCGTTGCCATCCAGCACCAGCCAATCCGCACGCTTGCCAACTTCCAGTGCACCAATCGGCTGACCCAGCGCCTGAGCGCCGCCATCCAGCGCCGCGTCGTACAGCGTGCGGCCAACCATCGGCTGATCCGCGCCATACAAACGGTTACGTCGTTGGTCGCGCAGACGTTGGCCGTATTCCAGCCAACGCAATTCTTCCACCACGCTCAATGACACATGGCTGTCGGAACCGATGCCCATGCGCCCGCCCTGAGCGAGGAAATCCACCGCCGGGAAGATCCCGTCGCCGAGGTTGGCTTCGGTGGTCAGGCACAAGCCGGCGATGGCGCGACTCTTGGCCATCAGCGTAACTTCTTCCGGGTTGGCGTGGGTCGCGTGAACCAGGCACCAGCGCTGATCGACCTCGGTGTTTTCGTACAGCCATTGCAGCGGACGGCGGCCGCTCCAGCTCAGGCAGTCATCGACTTCCTTCTGCTGCTCGGCGATGTGAATGTGCACCGGGCACTGCTGGTCGCTGGCCGCCAGCACTTCGCTGATTTGCTGCGGTGTTACCGCGCGCAACGAGTGGAAACACAAACCCAACGACTGCGCCGGTTGCTGCGCCAGGATTGGCTGCAAGCGCGATTGAAGCTTGAGGTAGTTTTCGGTGCTGTTGATAAAGCGGCGCTGGCCTTCGTTCGGGGCCTGGCCGCCGAAACCGGAATGGCTGTAGAGCACCGGCAGCAGGGTCAGGCCGATCCCGGCGGAACTGGCGGCCTGGCTGATACGTAGCGCCAGTTCGGCCGGGTCCGCGTAAGGCTGGCCGTTGGTGTCGTGGTGTACGTAATGAAATTCCGCGACCGAGGTGTAACCGGCCTTGAGCATTTCGATGTACAGCTGACGGGCGATGACGCCGAGTTGATCCGGGCTGATTTTTCCGACGAGGCGATACATCAAATCGCGCCAGGTCCAGAAACTGTCATTCGGATTCCCTGCCACTTCCGCTAGCCCGGCCATGGCCCGCTGGAAGGCGTGGGAGTGTAGATTCGGCATACCCGGCAGCAGCGGACCGCTCAGCCACTCGGCGCCATCTGCGTTGGAATCGGCCTGGATCTGGGTCAACACGCCATCGGCGCTGACCTCAAGACGTACATTGTTGGCCCATCCACTAGGCAGCAGCGCGCGTTCGGCAAAGAAGGCGGACATGGTTCAGCACCCCATCGTGTGTTATTTGTATATACATATACAGACGTTTGCCTGCTCGGTAAACTCCGGCAAGCTAGCAACCCTCACCAAATGACCAAGGATTAACCGTGCCGACTCCGCCTGCCACATTGCCGCCGAATGCCAATCTGAGCGCCAATCTGGGCGACAGTCCGGCGCCCTTGTACGCCCGCGTCAAACAGATGATCACCCAGCAAATCGACAGTGGAAACTGGCCGCCGCACTACCGCGTTCCGTCGGAAAGCGAGCTGGTCAACCAGCTGGGTTTCAGCCGCATGACCATCAACCGCGCCCTGCGCGAAATGACCGCTGACGGTCTGTTGGTGCGCATGCAGGGTGTCGGGACTTTTGTCGCCGAACCGAAAAGCCAATCCGCGCTGTTTGAAGTGCACAACATCGCCGACGAAATCGCCTCCCGTGGCCATCATCATACCTGCAAGGTCATCACCCTTGAAGAAGAGGCCGCCGGTTCCGAGCGCGCCTTGGCGCTGGACATGCGTGAAGGCCAGAAAGTCTTTCATTCGCTGATCGTGCATTTCGAAAACGATATCCCGGTACAAATCGAAGACCGTTTCGTCAACGCGCTGGTGGCGCCGGATTACCTCAAGCAGGACTTCACCCTGCAAACGCCATACGCCTATCTGAACCAGGTCGCGCCGCTGACTGAAGGCGAGCATGTGGTCGAGGCGATTCTGGCCGAGGCCAGCGAATGCAAGTTGCTGCAGATTGAAAAGGGCGAGCCGTGCCTGCTGATTCGTCGTCGTACCTGGTCCGGCCGTCAGCCAGTGACCGCCGCCCGTTTGATCCACCCCGGTTCCCGTCATCGTCTGGAAGGACGATTCCATAAATAGAGAGCATAAATGAGTCAGTTCAAGGTTCTACGCGCAGTTGATTACCCGCGCATGCCGTGGAAAAACGGCGGCGGCAGTACCGAAGAAATCACCCGTGATGGAGGTGCCGGCCTTGAGGGGTTCGGCTGGCGTCTGTCGATTGCCGATATCGGCGAGTCGGGCGGCTTCTCGACGTTCGCCGGCTACGAGCGAGTGATCACTGTGCTGCAAGGCGAGGGCATGACCTTGCGGGTTGATGGCCAGGACACAAAGCCACTGTTACCGCTGGACCCATTTGCTTTCAGCGGCGAGAGCCAGGTTTTCTGCACATTGCTCGGTGAGCCGATTCGCGACTTCAACCTGATTTATGCGCCGCAGCGTTATAGCGCGCGATTGCAGTGGCTGGACGGCGAGCAGCGGTTTTTCAGCTCGGCAGGCACCGTGCTCGTGTTCAGTGTCACCGACGAGCTTGAAGTGAAGGTCGGTAACAGCGCCTCACAACTCGGTCGCCATGATTGCCTGCAACTCGACGGTAACGCCGGCCTGCTGGAAGTCTCCAGCAATGGCGCCTGCTGCGTGATTGAACTGACTGCACGCTGATTCAACACCTCCACTGATCGTTCCCACGCTCCCGCGTGGGAACGATCATCTGATTCGAAACTGCGCACCAACTTGTTACCGAACGCCCCAGCGTGGCGCAAAACCTCGCTCAAGTAACAGCTGTAATCTCCCTCGCAAAATCCCCCCGAAAAATTTCATCTTTGCCAGAACCCTCGATCCAGGCGCTTTCCAGCCCTTTCAGAACTTTTCTTGAACACTCATCCAGCAAGTTGGCCGCTTGATTGCATATGCTTGTATGTACAAGTAAAGACGTATGCGTAAGAGTCGATCGAGACTCCTCGCAACGTCCACTGATTCGCTTGTGTCGCTTTGACGCGCACAGGCTGGCTTACCCACCGCCAGGGTTGGTTTGGATTGATCGCTGAGGAGTCTTTTTCGTGACTGACAATACCCAGAAACCTACGACCGCTTCTTTTACAAAGCACCGTAACGTCGAAATCCGCGCTGCCCGCGGTAACAAGCTGACCGCCAAGAGCTGGCTGACCGAAGCGCCGCTGCGCATGTTAATGAACAACCTCGACCCGGAAGTCGCCGAGAACCCTAAAGAACTGGTGGTTTACGGTGGTATCGGTCGTGCGGCACGTAACTGGGAATGCTACGACAAGATCGTCGAAAGCCTGACCAACCTGAATGACGACGAGACCCTGCTGGTGCAATCCGGCAAGCCGGTCGGCGTGTTCAAGACCCACAGCAACGCCCCGCGCGTACTGATCGCCAACTCCAACCTGGTGCCACACTGGGCGAGCTGGGAACACTTCAATGAACTCGACGCCAAAGGCCTGGCCATGTACGGCCAGATGACCGCCGGCAGCTGGATCTACATCGGCAGCCAGGGCATCGTTCAGGGTACCTACGAAACCTTCGTCGAAGCCGGTCGCCAACACTACAACGATGACCTGAAAGGTCGTTGGGTCCTGACCGCAGGCCTCGGCGGCATGGGCGGCGCTCAACCTCTGGCCGCGACCCTGGCCGGCGCTTGCTCGCTGAACATCGAATGCCAGCAGGTCAGCATCGATTTCCGCCTGAACAGCCGTTACGTCGATGAGCAAGCCACCGACCTCGACGACGCGCTGGCCCGCATCGCCAAATACACTAAGGAAGGCAAAGCGATTTCCATCGCCCTGCTCGGCAACGCAGCTGAAATCCTTCCGGAACTGGTCAAGCGCGGCGTGCGCCCGGACATGGTCACCGACCAGACCAGCGCCCACGACCCGCTGAACGGTTACCTGCCAGCCGGCTGGACCTGGGAAGAGTACCGCGCTCGCGCCAAGACCGAGCCAGCCGCTGTCGTCAAAGCCGCCAAGCAATCGATGGCCGTGCACGTTAAAGCGATGCTCGAATTCCAGAAGATGGGCATTCCAACCTTCGACTACGGCAACAACATCCGTCAGATGGCCCAAGAAGAAGGCGTCGAGAACGCATTCGACTTCCCAGGCTTCGTACCCGCTTACATCCGTCCGCTGTTCTGCCGCGGTATCGGCCCGTTCCGTTGGGCTGCACTGTCGGGCGATCCGCAAGACATCTACAAAACCGACGCCAAAGTAAAAGAACTGATCCCGGACGACGCCCACCTGCACAACTGGCTGGACATGGCGCGCGAGCGCATCAGCTTCCAGGGTCTGCCGGCACGTATCTGCTGGGTTGGCCTGGGCCTGCGCGCCAAACTTGGTCTGGCGTTCAACGAAATGGTTCGCAGCGGTGAATTGTCCGCGCCAATCGTGATCGGTCGCGACCACCTGGACTCCGGTTCGGTAGCCAGTCCGAACCGCGAAACCGAATCGATGCGGGACGGTTCCGATGCCGTGTCCGATTGGCCACTGCTCAACGCTCTGCTCAACACCGCGAGCGGCGCGACCTGGGTTTCGCTGCACCACGGCGGCGGCGTCGGCATGGGCTTCTCCCAGCACTCGGGCATGGTGATTGTCTGCGACGGTACTGACGAAGCGGCCGAGCGTATCGCTCGCGTCCTGCACAACGACCCGGCGACCGGTGTCATGCGTCACGCCGATGCGGGTTACCAGATCGCGATCGACTGCGCCAAGGAGCAGGGGCTGAACCTGCCGATGATTACCGGTAAATAACAACGCAAAGCTAACCCCACAAAACAATCCACAGAGGTTGAATCATGGCTGTTAACAGCGATCGTGCAGGCAGTAAACCGTTGATCGAGACACGTTCGATCGACTACATCCCGGAAGCGGAGAGACACGGTCGTCTGTTGAGCCAGTTCACCCTGTGGATGGGTGCCAACCTGCAAATCACCGCGATTGTCACCGGGGCCCTGGCCGTGGTGCTGGGCGGTGACGTGTTCTGGTCGTTGATCGGTCTGTTGATCGGTCAACTGCTCGGTGGCGGCGTAATGGCGCTGCATGCGGCGCAAGGGCCCAAGCTTGGCCTGCCTCAGATGATCTCAAGCCGGGTACAGTTCGGCGTGTATGGCGCGGCCATCCCGATCGTGCTGGTCTGTCTGATGTACCTCGGTTTCACTGCGACGGGCACCGTGCTTTCCGGCCAGGCGCTGGGTCAGTTGTTTGGGGTCAGCGACAGCGTCGGCATCCTGATTTTCGCCAGTGTCATTGTGCTGGTCACGGTGCTTGGCTATCGGGTGATCCATTTCATTGGCCGTGTCGCCAGCGTTATTGGTGTGATTGCATTCGTTTACCTGTTCAGTCGTCTGATGAGCCAGACGGACGTTGGCGCACTCCTGCAGATCCGCCACTTCAGCTGGAGCAGCTTCCTGCTCGCGGTGTCGCTCGCGGCATCCTGGCAGATCGCTTTCGGCCCGTACGTGGCTGACTATTCACGCTACCTGCCGAGCAAGACTTCCTCGGTGAAAACCTTTTTCGCCGCTGGCGCAGGTTCGGTCATTGGCGCACAGGTGGCGATGATCCTCGGCGTGTTTGCCGCCGCCATGGCCAACGGGCAATTCGCCGGCCACGAAGTGGCCTACATCGTTGGTTTGAGCGGCAGCGGTGCCACCGCTGCGCTGCTGTACTTCAGCATCGCGTTCGGCAAGGTCACCATCTCCACGCTGAACTCTTACGGCAGCTTCATGTGCATTGCGACCGTCATCAGCGGTTTTCGAGGTGACCTGCGGGTAACGCGCTTGCAGCGTCTGGTCTTCGTGCTGGTCATCGTCGGCACTGCGACCCTCATCGCATTGCTCGGTCAGCACTCGTTCCTCGGTGCGTTCAAGTCCTTCATCCTGTTCTTGCTGGCGTTCTTTACGCCATGGAGCGCGATCAACCTGGTGGACTACTACTGCATCACCCGCGAACGCTATGACGTGCCGGCGTTGGCCGATCCGAACGGTCGCTACGGCCGTTGGAACCCCCTCGGTATCAGCGTCTATGTCTTCGGTGTACTGGTGCAACTGCCGTTCATCTCCACCAAGTTCTATACCGGTCCGCTGGTGGACGCTCTGGGTGGTGTGGATATTTCCTGGATCATCGGTCTGGTGCTTCCTGCAGTCCTGTATTACGTGTGCGCGAAAAAATGGCACAGCGCAGTACCCGATCACCTGATTCTGCCAGTCGAGCAGGACAGCGATGCAGCACCTATAACAAGCGGGGCCAGTCGCGCTGCGGCGCAGGCCTGATTGGACGTGGACAGGGCTGGATGCCTCTTGACTGCCGTAAGCCAATTCATGATTAGGAGCGTCACACAATGAAATCGAACAAGACCCTGCTGACCACATTGCTTTCCATGGGCCTACTGGCCAGCGCCGGCGCCACTCAGGCAGCCGGTTGGTGCGAGTCGGGCAAACCGGTGAAATTCGCCGGCCTGAACTGGGAGAGCGGCATGCTGCTGACCGACGTGATGCAAATCGTGTTGGAGAAGGGCTACGACTGCAAGACCGACAGCTTGCCGGGCAACTCCATCACCATGGAAAACGCCCTGAGCAGCAACGACATCCAAGTGTTCGCCGAAGAGTGGGTCGGCCGCAGCGAAGTCTGGAACAAGGCCGAGAAGGCCGGCAAAGTCGTCGGTGTCGGCGCTCCGGTGGTGGGTGCTATCGAAGGCTGGTACGTGCCGCGCTACGTGATCGAAGGCGACGCCAAGCGCAAGCTGGAACCCAAGGCGCCGGACCTGAAAAACATCGCCGACCTGGCCAAGTACGCCGCCGTGTTCAAGGATCAGGAAGAGCCATCCAAGGGCCGTTTCTATAACTGCCCGGCGGGCTGGACCTGTGAGCTGGATAACAGCGAAATGCTGAAAAGCTACGGCCTGGAAAGCACCTACACCAACTTCCGTCCGGGCACCGGTCCGGCACTGGATGCCGCCGTGCTGTCGAGCTACAAACGTGGCGAGCCGATCCTGTTCTACTACTGGTCGCCAACCCCGCTGATGGGTCAGGTTGATCTGGTGAAACTCGAAGAGAAACCAGGCGTGGACAAGCGCGTGACCATCAAGGTCGGCCTGTCCAAGACCTTCCACGAGCAAGCCCCGGAACTGGTGGCTGTGCTGGAGAAGGTCAACCTGCCAATCGACCTGCTCAACCAGAACCTCGGGCGCATGGCCAAAGAGCGGATCGAGTCACCAAAACTGGCGAAAATCTTCCTCAAGGAACATCCTGAAGTCTGGCACGCATGGGTGAGCGAAGACGCAGCCAAAAAGATCGACGCGGCCTTGTAGGTCGAGCCTCTCCGACTGCCCTGAGCGGCAGTCGGACGCTTGATCGCAACCCCTTGATTGAGAGTCTCTTATGTTTCCCGAAAGCTTTACCTTTTCCATCGCCGACTGGGTCAACAGTTGGGTCGATTCACTGGTCACCAACTACGGCGATGTGTTCCGCAGCATCTCCGACACCCTGTTGTGGGCCATCGTCAATCTTGAAGGGCTGCTGCGTGCGGCGCCCTGGTGGCTGATGCTGGCCATCGTGGCGGGCGTTGCCTGGCACGCGACCCGCAAAGTCGTGACCACCGCCGTGATCGTAGGCTTGTTGTTCCTGGTGGGTGCGGTCGGCCTCTGGGACAAGCTGATGCAGACCCTGGCGCTGATGATGGTGGCAACCATCATTTCGGTGATGATCGGCATTCCACTGGGCATTCTCTCGGCGCGCAGCAATCGCCTGCGTTCGATCTTGATGCCGTTGCTGGACATCATGCAGACCATGCCGAGTTTCGTGTACCTGATCCCGGTGCTGATGCTGTTCGGCCTGGGCAAGGTCCCGGCGATTTTCGCCACCGTGATCTACGCCGCACCACCGCTGATCCGCCTGACAGATCTGGGTATTCGCCAGGTCGACGGCGAAGTGATGGAAGCGATCAACGCCTTCGGTGCCAACCGCTGGCAGCAACTGTTTGGCGTGCAACTTCCACTGGCCCTGCCGAGCATCATGGCCGGGATTAACCAGACCACCATGATGGCCCTGTCGATGGTGGTGATTGCCTCGATGATCGGTGCCCGTGGTTTGGGCGAAGACGTGTTGGTGGGGATTCAGACCCTCAACGTTGGACGTGGCCTTGAGGCGGGTCTGGCGATCGTGATTCTGGCAGTGGTTATCGACCGCATTACTCAGGCGTATGGTCGGGCACGGCATGAGGTGAGCAAATGAACGACGCAACCGTGAGCAAAATCGAAGTCAAAAACGTCTTCAAGATTTTCGGCAACCGTTCCAAGGATGCGCTGGCCATGATTGGTCAGGGCAAAACCAAGGATCAGGTGCTGGCCGAGACCGGCTGCGTGGTCGGCGTGAACGACTTGTCCCTGAGCATCGGCACCGGCGAGATCTTCGTGATCATGGGCCTGTCGGGCTCCGGCAAGTCCACTCTGGTGCGCCACTTCAATCGCCTGATTGACCCGACCAGCGGCGCGATCCTGGTGGATGGCGTGGACATCCTGCAATACGACATGGAAGCCCTGCGCGAATTTCGCCGGCACAAGATCAGCATGGTGTTCCAGAGCTTCGGCCTGCTGCCGCACAAGACCGTGGTGGATAACGTCGCCTACGGCCTGAAAGTGCGTGGCGGGACCAAGCAAATGTGCTCCGAACGCGCGCTGCACTGGATCAACACCGTGGGCCTCAAGGGCTACGAAAACAAATACCCGCACCAGCTCTCGGGTGGCATGCGTCAGCGTGTGGGCCTGGCTCGCGCCTTGGCGGCAGACACCGACATCATCCTGATGGACGAGGCGTTCAGCGCCCTCGATCCGCTGATTCGCGCCGAGATGCAGGACCAGTTGCTGGACCTGCAAAAGACCCTGCACAAGACCATCGTCTTCATCACCCACGACCTTGATGAGGCGGTGCGGATTGGTAACCGGATTGCGATTCTCAAGGATGGCCGTCTGATTCAGGTGGGTACGCCGAGGGAGATCCTGCATTCGCCGGCGGATGAGTATGTCGATCGGTTCGTACAGCGGCGGGCTGCGGTGGTTTAAGAGCCTTGCGGTGTCTGTTCCGGCCCCTTCGCGAGCAGGCTCGCTCCCACAGGGAAATGCATTCCAATGTGGGAGCGAGCCTGCTCGCGAAGGCGGCGGTGAAGCTGCATCAATATTTGGATGAGGTTGAAGATGTCCCAGGATGAAAAAATCGTTATCGCAGGCGACCACCTGCGTTGGCAGGATGTGGTCGCCGTCGCCCGTCATGGCGCACAGCTTGAGCTGTCACCACAGGTCTGGGCGCGGATCGAAAATGCTCAGGCGATCGTCCAGCGCATCGTCGTCAGCGGCGAGCGCGCCTATGGCGTCAACACCGGCCTCGGCGCGCTGTGCAATGTCTCGCTCAAAGACGAGCAACTCAGCCAACTGTCGCGCAACACCTTGCTCAGTCACGCCTGTGGCGTTGGCGCGCCACTGGCCGACGAACAGACTCGCGCAATCATCTGCGCCGCTATTCGCAACTACAGCCATGGCAAATCCGGCATTCATCGCCGAGTGGTCGAAGCCCTGTTGGCGCTGCTCAATCGCGGCATTACCCCGCAAGTGCCGTCCCAGGGTTCGGTCGGTTACCTGACCCATATGGCCCACATCAGCATTGCGCTGCTGGGTGTCGGCAATGTCAGCTATCGCGGGCAGATCGTTTCCGCGCAGCAAGCCCTGGCCGAAGAAGGTCTGCAACCGGTTCAACTGGGCGCCAAAGATGGCCTGTGTCTGGTCAACGGCACGCCGTGCATGTCCGGCCTCAGCTGCCTGGCACTCGCCGACGCGACGCGTCTGGTGCAATGGGCCGACGTGATCGGTGCCATGAGCTTCGAAGCTCAGCGCGGTCAGATTGCCGCGTTCGATGCCGAGATCATCGCGCTCAAACCGCATCCAGGCATGCAGCAAGTCGGCATCAACCTGCGGGCGTTGCTCGATGGCAGTGAAGTGATCGCCAGCAGCAAAGGCATTCGTACTCAGGATGCGCTGAGCATCCGCTCGATTCCGCAAGTTCACGGCGCCGCTCGCGATCAGCTTGAGCACGCGAAAAAGCAGATCGAAACCGAACTCAACTCGGTTACCGACAACCCGATGCTGCTAGGCACGCCGGACGACTTCCGGGTGGTGTCCCAAGCCAACCCGCACGGTCAATCCGTGGCCTTGGCGGCGGATTTGCTGGCCATCGCCATGGCTGAAATCGGCTCCATCGCCGAACGTCGCCTGGATCGTTTGATCAACCCGCACGTCAGTGGTTTGCCGGCATTCCTGGTGGCCAATCCGGGTGTGAACTCCGGGATGATGATCGTCCAGTACGTCGCCGCTTCGCTGTGTGCGGAAAACCGTCAGTTGGCGCAACCGGCAGTACTCGACAACTACGTCACCTCGGGCCTGCAGGAAGACCACCTGAGCCTGGGCACCAACGCCGCGTTGAAGCTGCATCGTGCCCTGGAAAACTGCACACAGATTCTCGCCATCGAGTACCTGCTGGCGTCTCAGGCGTTTGAATTCTTGAAAGAGCAACGCTTCGGCGCCGGCACCGATGCCGCCTGGCGTCTGCTGCGCGAGCGAGTTCCGGCCTACGACCAGGACCGCTGGCTGGCTCCGGACATCGCCAGTGCCGCCGCCGTTTTGAAAGACCCGATTTTGCTGCACAAAGTGTTACCGAACCTGAACTGATTTCCACCACACCAGCGTGCCAAGGCGCGGCTCCCCAGAAGGCGAGACGCGACGGACAACGGAAATCTCCGGAGCGTCTGGTGAGTCCTCTTCATTTATGAAGAATAAAACTCTCAAAAGGAGCACAAAATGACTGCGTTAAACCTGATTCCCGGCCAACTGAGCCTTGCCCAACTGCGTGATGTTTATCAGCAACCGGTCAAAATCACCCTCGACAACAGTGCCTCGGCCCAGATTGAAGCCAGCGTTGCCTGCGTGGAACAGATCCTCGCCGAGAACCGCACCGCTTATGGCATCAACACTGGTTTCGGCCTGCTGGCGTCGACCCGTATCGCCAGCGAAGACCTGGAAAACCTGCAGCGCTCGCTGGTGCTGTCCCACGCCGCCGGTGTTGGCGAGCCGATCAGCGACGCACTGGTTCGCTTGGTCATGGTGCTCAAGGTCAACAGCCTGAGCCGTGGTTTCTCCGGCATTCGTCGTAAGGTCATCGACGCGCTGATCGCCCTGATCAACGCCGAGGTTTACCCGCACATTCCATTGAAAGGTTCGGTCGGTGCGTCCGGCGACCTGGCGCCTTTGGCCCACATGTCGCTGGTGCTGCTGGGTGAGGGCAAGGCCCGCTACAAAGGCGAGTGGATGGAAGCAACCGAAGCGCTGAAAGTCGCCGGTCTGACCCCGCTGACCCTGGCCGCGAAAGAAGGTCTGGCGCTGCTCAACGGCACTCAGGTGTCCACCGCTTACGCGTTGCGTGGTCTGTTCGAAGGTGAGGATCTGTTCGCTGGCGCTGTGGCGCTGGGCGCCCTGACCGTTGAAGCCGTGCTGGGCTCGCGCTCGCCGTTTGATGCTCGCATCCACGCCGCTCGTGGCCAGAAAGGCCAGATCGACGCCGCTGCCGCTTACCGCGATCTGCTGGGCGAGCGCAGCGAAGTGTCCGACTCGCACCAGAACTGCGAAAAGGTTCAGGACCCGTACTCCCTGCGCTGCCAGCCGCAAGTCATGGGCGCCTGCCTGACCCAGTTCCGCCAGGCCGCCGAAGTGCTCGCCATCGAAGCCAACGCCGTTTCGGACAACCCGCTGGTATTCGCCGCTGAAGGCGACGTGATCTCCGGCGGTAACTTCCACGCCGAACCGGTCGCCATGGCAGCCGACAACATGGCGTTGGCCATCGCTGAAATCGGTTCCCTGAGCGAACGTCGTATCTCGCTGATGATGGACAAGCACATGTCGCAACTGCCGCCGTTCCTGGTGGCCAATGGCGGCGTGAACTCCGGCTTCATGATTGCCCAGGTGACCGCTGCGGCACTGGCCAGCGAGAACAAGGCGTTGTCCCATCCGCACTCGGTGGACAGCCTGCCGACTTCCGCGAACCAGGAAGACCACGTTTCCATGGCCCCGGCTGCCGGCAAGCGTCTGTGGGAAATGGCCGAAAACACGCGCGGCGTTCTCGCGGTGGAATGGTTGGCTGCGGTCCAAGGTCTGGATCTGCGCGACGGTCTGAAAACCTCGCCAAAACTGGAAAAAGCTCGCGCGATTCTGCGTGCTGAAGTGCCGTTCTATGAGAAGGACCGTTTCTTCGCGCCAGACATCAATGCGGCGAGCGAGTTGTTGGCCACGCGTTGCCTGAACGAGCTGGTTACGGCGAAGTTGTTGCCTAGCCTGTAATGGCCTTTTCGCGAGCAGGCTCGCTCCCACATTGGAATGCATACCCCTGTGGGAGCGAGCCTGCTCGCGATTCGATTCAACGTCGAATAAGAATAATTAAGGACGAGCAATGCAACAGTCAGAAAAGGGTTTGAAACGCGGGCTCTCTGCCCGACATATTCGCTTCATGGCGCTGGGGTCGGCAATCGGCACCGGGCTGTTTTACGGTTCTGCCTCGGCCATTCAAATGGCCGGTCCTGCGGTCCTGCTCGCTTACCTGATCGGTGGCGCAGCGGTGTTCATGGTCATGCGCGCCCTCGGAGAGATGGCGGTGCACAACCCGGTGGCCGGTTCTTTCGGCCACTACGCCAGCACCTACCTGGGTCCGATGGCGGGCTTCATCCTCGGTTGGACCTACGCGTTTGAAATGGTCATCGTCGGCATGGCCGACGTCACCGCGTTCGGTATTTACATGGGCTTCTGGTTTCCGGAAGTCGACCGCTGGATCTGGGTACTGGGCATCGTTTCGGTGGTCGGCGGCTTGAACCTGTGCAACGTCAAAGTCTTCGGCGAAATGGAGTTCTGGCTGTCGCTGCTCAAGGTCGCGGCCATCGTCGCGATGATCCTCGGTGGCTTCGGTATCATGCTGTTCGGCATCAGCACCGCGCCCGGTGCTCAGGCGACCGACATCAGCAATCTCTGGAGCCATGGCGGCTTCATGCCCAATGGCGTGGGCGGCCTGATCGCTTCGTTTGCGGTGGTGATGTTTGCGTTTGGCGGCATTGAAATCATCGGCGTGACGGCCGGTGAAGCCAAAGACCCGCAGCACGTGCTGCCCCGGGCGATCAATGCCGTACCGTTGCGTATCCTGCTGTTCTACGTGCTGACGATGTTCGTACTGATGTCGATCTTTCCATGGCAGCAGATCGGCAGCCAAGGCAGTCCATTCGTGCAGATCTTCGACAACCTGGGGATCAGCTCGGCGGCGACCATTCTCAATATCGTGGTGATCTCGGCAGCGGTGTCGGCGATCAACAGTGACATCTTCGGCGCTGGCCGCATGATGTACGGTCTGGCCCAGCAAGGGCATGCGCCCAAGGGCTTCGCCCGCTTGTCGCGCAATGGCGTGCCATGGATGACCGTGGTGGTAATGAGTGCCGCGCTGCTGCTGGGTGTGCTGCTGAACTACCTGATTCCGGAAAACGTATTTCTGTTGATCGCCTCCATCGCAACCTTTGCGACGGTGTGGGTCTGGTTGATGATTCTGTTCACCCAAGTGGCCATGCGTCGCTCCATGAGTGCCGAGCAGGTCGCCCAACTGAAATTCCCGGTGCCGTTCTGGCCCTATGCGCCAATGGCGGCGATTGCCTTCATGCTGTTCATCTTTGGCGTGCTGGGCTATTTCCCGGACACCCAGGCGGCTCTGATCGTCGGCGTGGTCTGGATTGTATTGCTGGTGCTGGCCTACCTGACGTGGGTGAAACCGGCGGCAGGCAAGGCAGTACCGGTGGAGCGGGAACCTTCTTTTACTCATCGATAACCTAACGGAGGCTACGGATGAAAACTCTCTGGCAACACTGCCACGTCGCAACCATGGCGCAAGGCGCCTACTCGATCATCGAGGATGCGGCCATCGTGACGTCAGGAGCGCACATTGAGTGGATAGGCCCACGCGCTGAACTGCCGTCGGGCGAGTACCCGGCAGTCAATGATCTTAAAGGGGCCTGGGTGACGCCGGGCCTGATCGACTGCCACACCCACACG
Source organism: Pseudomonas svalbardensis (assembly GCF_030053115.1). Taxonomy (NCBI): domain Bacteria; kingdom Pseudomonadati; phylum Pseudomonadota; class Gammaproteobacteria; order Pseudomonadales; family Pseudomonadaceae; genus Pseudomonas; species Pseudomonas svalbardensis. Next base: position 392,951 of record NZ_CP125619.1, read on the forward strand.
GTGTTCGGCGGTAACCGCAGCGGTGAATTCGAGCAGCGTCTGCAAGGCGTCAGCTATGCAGAAATCGCAGCGGCCGGTGGCGGCATCGCCAGCACCGTGCGCGCCACTCGCGCGGCCACTGAAGACGAGCTGTTCGTCAGCGCCGCCAAGCGTCTGAAGAGCCTGATGCGCGACGGCGTGACCACGGTCGAAATGAAATCCGGCTACGGCCTGGACCTGGCCAGCGAACGCAAGATCCTGCGAGTCATCCGCCGTCTCGGCGCCGAGCTCCCGGTCAGCGTGCGCAGCACCTGCCTGGCCGCTCACGCCTTGCCGCCGGAGTACGCGGATCGTGCCGATGACTACATCGATCACATCTGCGCCGAGATGCTCCCGGCCCTGGCCGCCGAAGGGCTGGTGGATGCGGTAGATGCGTTCTGCGAGTACCTGGCGTTTTCGCCGGCGCAGGTCGAACGGGTGTTCATCACTGCGCAGGAACTCGGTTTGCCGGTGAAGCTGCACGCCGAACAGTTGTCGTCGTTACATGGTTCGAGTCTGGCGGCGCGTTACCACGCACTGTCGGCCGATCACCTGGAATTCATGACCGAAGACGACGCCATCGCCATGGCCAAGTCCGGCACCGTCGCAGTGTTGCTGCCCGGCGCCTTTTACTTCCTGCGGGAAACCCAATTGCCGCCGATGGAGGCCCTGCGCAAACACGGCGTGAAAATCGCCATTGCCAGCGACCTCAACCCAGGCACCTCGCCGGCGCTGTCGTTGCGTTTGATGCTGAACATGGCGTGCACCTGTTTCCGCATGACCCCGGAAGAAGCCTTGGCGGGTGCAACGATTCATGCCGCCACCGCGCTGGGCATGGCTGAAACTCACGGTTCGCTGGAAGTCGGCAAGTGTGCAGATTTCGTCGCCTGGCAAATCGATCGTCCGGCCGACCTGTCGTACTGGCTGGGCGGTGACCTGGAAAAACGCGTCGTGCGTCACGGCGTTGAAGTGAGCATTTAGGAGAACAGTTGTGGATAAGGTTCTGAACTTCAAACAAGGCCGCGTGCCGCTGCTGATCAGCATGCCCCACGCCGGCCTGCGCCTGACCCCGACGGTCGAAGCCGGGTTGATCCCCGACGCGAAAAGCCTGCCCGACACCGACTGGCATATCCCGCAGCTCTATGAATTTGCTGCCGAGCTGGGCGCCAGCACCTTGGCCGCCGAGTACTCGCGTTTTGTCATCGACCTGAATCGACCGTCCGACGACAAGCCTTTGTATGCCGGCGCGACCACCGGTCTGTACCCGGCGACGCTGTTCGACGGCATTCCGTTGTTCCGTGAGGGCATGGAGCCGTCAGCGGCGGAACGCGCGACTTACCTGGAGCAGATCTGGACGCCGTACCACAGCACTTTGCAGAACGAGCTGGCGCGACTGAAAGCCGAGTTTGGCTACGCATTGCTGTTCGATGCGCACTCGATCCGCTCGATCATTCCGCACCTGTTCGACGGCAAACTGCCGGACTTCAACCTCGGCACCTTCAACGGCGCCAGTTGCGATCCGCAGTTGGCCTCTGAGCTGGAAGCCATCTGCGCGCGCCACGGCGATTACAGCCATGTGCTGAACGGTCGCTTCAAGGGCGGCCACATCACCCGGCATTACGGCAATCCGGCCGAGAACATCCATGCCGTACAACTGGAGTTGGGCCAGTGCACGTACATGGAGGAGTTCGAGCCGTTCCGCTATCGCCCGGACCTGGCGGCGCCGACGCAGGTGGTGCTCAAGGAATTGCTGCAAGGGCTGCTGGCCTGGGGCGAGAAACACTACAGCGCATAACCCTTGTGGGAGCGAGCCTGCTCGCGAAGAGGGAGTATCAGTCGACATAAATGTTGTTTGATACACCGCCTTCGCGAGCAGGCTCGCTCCCACAGGTTGGTGTCCGTCTCGATACTTGATAGGGACAGTCGCCACCGTGCAAAACACGGTCGCTACAGTTCGCTTTTTCCCTCTCGGCGCTGCGTAATGTTCTGGGCACGGTGCACAAAGACACCGGCCCGACAATAATCCGCTGCCGCACGAGAACCTCCCCAATGAAAAGACTGTTTACCCGCTGTCTCTCAATCCTCTGCGGCACCGCTCTTCTGAGCACCAGCGTCCTGGCCAGTGACGACGCTTCCTGCAAGGCCGTGCGCATGGGCGTGGTCAACTGGACCGACGTGATCGCCACCAGTGGCATGGCCGATGTGCTGCTCAATGGCCTCGGTTACGAAAGCAAGCAAACCAGCGCCGTGCAGCAAATCATCTTCGCCGGCATCCGCGACAAGCGCCTCGACATCTTCCTCGGTTACTGGAAACCGGCGATGGACAAAAACATCGCCCCGTTTGTGGCTGCCAATCAGGTGAAGGTCATGGACAAGCCGAGCCTGGCTGACGCCCAGGCAACGCTCGCCGTACCGGAGTACGTCGCCGAAGCAGGCCTGAAAACTTTCGCCGATATCGCCAAATTCAAGGATCAACTCGGCGGCAAGATCTACGGCATCGAGCCGGGCAGCGGCGCCAACACCACCATCAAATCCATGATCGAGACCAATCACTTTGGCTTGAAGGATTTCAAGCTGACCGAGTCCGGTGAGGCCGGCATGCTTGCCGCCGTTCAGCGGGCGGTGAATCGCAAGGAGTTCGTGGTATTCGTCGGCTGGACCCCGCATCCGATGAACATCAACATGAAGATCGCCTACCTGACCGGCAGCGAAGACGTTTACGGCCCGAACGAGGGCGCCGCCACCGTCTCCACCGTGACCGCCCCGGACTACGCACAGCGCTGCCCGAATGTGAATCGCCTGCTGGAAAACCTGACCTTCACCGCGGCCCAGGAAAGCCAGTTGATGGTGCCGATCATGGAGCGCAAGACGCCTCAGGACGTCGCCAAACAATGGTTGCGCGATCATCCCGAGGATCTGCAGCGCTGGCTCGCCGGTGTCACCAGTTTTGATGGCAAGGATGGCGTGGCGACCGTTCAGACCAGTTTGAAACTTTGATGAGTTCCTATCCGTTATCCGAGCAAATGGCGGCTTTCGTCGGGAAAACCGTCAGCTACAACAGCACCGACAGCAGCCTCGCCGGTTTGCGTCAGGCCTACAGCGACATGTGCCGGGCGTTCACTCCGTCACGTCCCGCCGGGCTTTATGTGGTGGATTTCGAATTGGCCGGCGTGCCGGTGCGGTCTTATCAGCCGCCGGTTTCGCCACCGACCAGCGGTTGCCCGTGCATCGTGTATCTGCACGGCGGTGGGTGGGTGGTGGGGGATCTGGATTCCCACGACTTCATCTGCGCCGAACTGGCGTCGACGCTCGGTGTGCTGGTGATCGCCGTCGATTATCGGCTGGCGCCGGAGCATCCGTTTCCGGCGGCGTTCGAGGACTGTCTGGGTGTCTGGCGTGCGCTACGGACCGGGCCATTCCGGCTCGATCCTGAACGAACGCTGGTGGCCGGGGACAGCGCCGGTGGCAATCTTGCGGCTGCGTTGTGTTTGGCGTTGCGCGATGCGGGGGAGCCATTGCCGGCTGCGCAGGTGCTGATTTATCCGGGGCTGGGCGGTGATCACCGATTGCCGTCGCGCAGCGAATGCATCGATGCCCCCTTGCTCAGCAGTAGCGATCTGGATTGTTATCACGCCCTGTACTTGCGCGGCACTGGGCAGCCAGGGGCCTATGCGATGCCGTTGCTCGCCGAAGATTTCAGGGGCTTGCCGCCGGCTTTGATCGCCGTGGCGCAATTCGACCCGCTGCGCGATGACGGCGTGCTCTACGCCGAGCGACTGAACGCATCAGATGTGACAGCGACGCTTTACTACGGCGAGGGGTTGGTCCACGGCTGTCTGCGGGCTCGGGGGCAGGTCGCCGAGGTCGACGCACTCTATGAAACGCTGCTCGGCTATTTGTCTGAAAAAACGGGCTGAAAAACTCTGACTCTGCAAGGCATGCTCATTGGCGTAATTCGGGTTTATGATGCCGGACGGCAGAATAATAGAAGTCCCCCCAGGGATGACCTCGACCCCTTACGGAGCGCGCAATGCAGACTTTGTACCCGCAGATCAAACCCCACGCCCGGCACGATCTGGCCGTCGATGAAACCCACACGCTGTATGTCGACGAAAGCGGTTCGCCGGAAGGTTTGCCGGTTGTATTCATCCACGGCGGCCCCGGCGCCGGGTGTGATGCCCAGAGCCGCCGGTATTTCGATCCAAACCTGTATCGCATTGTGACCTTCGACCAGCGCGGTTGCGGTCGTTCCACGCCCCACGCCAGCCTGGAAAACAACACCACCTGGGATCTGGTCGCCGACCTTGAGCGAATTCGCCAGCACCTTGGCATCGACAAATGGGTGTTGTTCGGCGGTTCGTGGGGTTCGACCCTGGCGCTTGCCTACGCACAAACCCATCCGGAGCGTGTGCACGGTCTGATTCTGCGCGGGATTTTTCTCTGCCGTCCGCAGGAAATCGAGTGGTTCTACCAGTGTGGCGCCAGTCGTCTGTTCCCCGATTACTGGCAGGACTACATCGCGCCGATCCCGCTGGACGAGCGTGAAGACTTGCTCTCGGCTTTCCATAAACGCCTGGTCGGCAACGATCAGATTGCCCAGATGCACGCGGCCAAGGCCTGGTCCACCTGGGAAGGCCGGACCGCTACCCTGCGCCCGAACCCGATGGTGGTCGATCGTTTCTCCGAGCCACAGCGCGCGCTGTCCATCGCCCGCATCGAATGTCACTACTTCACCAACAATGCGTTCCTCGAGCCCAACCAGCTGATCCGCGACATGGGCAAGATCGCTCATTTGCCTGGCGTGATCGTCCACGGTCGCTACGACGTGATCTGCCCGCTGGATAACGCCTGGGAACTGCATCAGAACTGGCCGAACAGTGAATTGCAGGTGATCCGTGACGCCGGCCATGCCGCCTCCGAACCTGGCATTACTGACGCACTGGTTCGCGCCGCCAATCAGATGGCCCATCGTCTGCTCGACCTGGCCCCTGAAGAAGCATGAAGGGCCTGCTGCAACGCGTGCGTGGCGCGCGAGTCGAGGTAGCGGGGGAGGTGGTTGGCGCCGTTGATCAGGGTTTGCTGGTGCTGGTGGCGGTCGAGCCCGAGGATACTCGGGCCAGCGCCGACAAACTTCTGCAGAAGCTGCTTAACTATCGTGTGTTCAGTGACGCCGAGGGCAAGATGAATCTGTCCCTGGCGGATGTAGGCGGTGGGTTGCTGCTGGTCTCACAGTTCACCCTGGCCGCCGATACCAAGAGCGGGTTGCGCCCGAGTTTTTCGACCGCTGCCCCTCCGGCCCTTGGCGAGGAACTTTTCGACTATCTATTAGGCAAAGCGAAACAGGTGCATGGCACTGTGGCATCAGGTAGATTCGGCGCGGATATGCAGGTGCACCTGGTCAACGACGGCCCGGTAACCTTCCTGTTACAGACCTGAAAGCGCTTGAAACATGTTTTTAAGGGCTTTTCGACTGAAAACAGGGGTTTTTCGCGATAAATACTTTGTTACCCCTGATGCGTTGTAACGCGGCCTACTAGATAATCGCGCGCTACGGGGATCAGCGTTCGTTGGTCCATTTTGACTTAGGTAGAGACTTGTCCTGGACTTCTTGGGGAATCATTTAGCCCCATAGGAGTCGGAACAATGCTCGCCAACTTGGCAAGAGTGGTCTGTAGGGTCGGTTTTTCCATGCCGTTCTCCTCACAGGCTCTTTAACTGGCCGTTGGTTTTTTGATCTGTTTTCGGCGAGGGTTGCTCGTGATTGTTAGTCCCTGTAATGCACCAAAATTGTCTGCCAAACGGTTACGAAGCGCTCTGGTAGCGGGCTCTGCACTGCTCTGCCTGCTCAGCGCCGGTCAGCTTTGGGCATTCAATCTGGATGATGTATCGGTCAAAGCAAAAGAGCTGGCCGGGCAGAAGTACGAAGCTCCGCGCAGTAACCTGCCGAACGAGTTCCGCGAGATGAAATTCGCGGACTATCAAAAAATTCGCTTCCTGACCGAAAAAGCCGAGTGGGCCGATCAGAAGACCCCGTTCAAGCTGTCGTTCTATCACCAGGGTATGCATTTCGATACGCCGGTGAAAATCAACGAAATCACAGCTAACACCGTCGAAGAGATCAAATACGACCCAAGTCGTTTCGATTTCGGCGACGTGAAGTTCGATCCGAAAGCCACCGAGCAACTGGGTTATGCCGGTTTCCGTGTGCTTTACCCAGTCAACAAGGCTGACAAGCAAGACGAAATCATGACCATGCTCGGCGCGAGTTACTTCCGCGTTGTCGGCAAGGGTCACACCTATGGCTTGTCCGCTCGCGGCATGGCCATCGATACCGCGTTGCCGTCCGGCGAAGAATTCCCGCGTTTCACCGAGTTCTGGATTCAACAGCCAAAACCGGGTGACAAGCACCTGGTGATCTTCGCCCTGCTGGATTCGCCACGCGCTACCGGTGCCTATCGCCTGACCCTGCGTCCGGGCAGCGACACCGTTGTCGACGTCAAGGCCAAGATGTTCCTGCGTGACAAGGTCACCAAGCTTGGCGTTGCGCCGCTGACCAGCATGTTCCTGTTCGGCGCCAATCAGCCGTCGAAAGTGCTGAACTACCGTCGAGAACTGCATGACTCCAGCGGTCTGTCGATCCATGCCGGTAACGGCGAGTGGATCTGGCGCCCACTGAACAATCCGAAACACTTGTCAGTGAGCAATTTCTCGATCGAGAACCCGCGAGGTTTCGGCCTGCTGCAACGTGGCCGTGACTTCAGCCACTACGAAGACCTCGACGACCGCTACGACAAGCGCCCAAGTGCCTGGATCGAACCAAAAGGCGATTGGGGCAAGGGCTCCGTCGATCTGGTAGAGATTCCGACTGCCGACGAAACCAACGACAATATCGTCGCGTTCTGGAGTCCGGAAAAACTGCCTGAGCCTGGCCAGCCGCTGGACGTCGCTTATCGCATGCACTGGACCATCGACGAAGCTTCGCTTCACGCACCGGACAGCGCCTGGGTCCAACAGACCCTGCGTTCCACAGGTGACGTGAAACAGTCCAACCTGATCCGTCAGCCGGACGGCAGCGTTGCTTATCTGGTGGACTTCGAAGGCCCGTCCCTTGCGGCATTGCCGGAAGATACGGAGGTTCGTAGCCAGGTCAGCGTTGGCGAGAATGCCGAGCTGGTCGAGAACAGCGTACGTTACAACCCTGAAACCAAAGGCTGGCGCCTGACGCTGCGGATGAAAATCAAGGATCCGGGCAAGCCTACCGAGATGCGTGCTGCGCTGGTCAAGAACATCGTGACTGCCGACCTGGCCAAAACATCGTATCCGGCATCCAATTCTTCCGTCGCCAAGGCTGACAAGATTGCCGCTCGGCAGCAGGAGAAGCTGGACAAGGAAGCCAATCAAGCTGAGGCCAAGCAGGTTGAAGCCAAGCCAGCCGCAGATTCCAAGGACAAGGACAACAAAGACGCCAAGCAGCCTGTTGCTGCCGAGGCGGCCCCAGCCACACCGGAATCGGTACCGACTGAAGAAGTCCTGACCGAGACCTGGAGCTACCAGTTGCCTGCCGATGAGTAATTCTCAAGTACAGCCAGAGACTCTTGCCGAGTATCTGGCGCATCTGCCGATGACCGACCAGCAGCGCGCGGAACTCGCGGGCTGCCAGTCTTTCAGCGAATTGCATGAGCGCCTTTCGTCCTCGACGTTCGACGCGCCGACCGAGGCTGCTCAAGCTTCGGTGGGGCGTCGTTTGACGCTGAACACCGCCGAAGAACTGGCCGACGCTGAAATGCTGGTGCTCGACGCCAGCGGCCGGGTTTGCCTGCGGGCAACCCCGCCGATTCGTCGGACCAAAGTCGTGCCGGAGCCGTGGCGCACCAACATTCTGGTGCGTGGCTGGCGTCGTCTGACCGGTCGCACCAATCCGCCGGCCCCGCCGAAGGATGAAAATGTGCTGCCGGCGGCTCGCTGGCGCACCGTCGGTTCGATCCGTCGCTACATTCTGCTGATACTGATGCTCGGCCAGACCATCGTTGCCGGCTGGTACATGAAAGGCATCATGCCGTACCAGGGCTGGTCGTTCGTCGACCTCGATGAAGTCCTGCACCAGCCGTTCCTGCAAACCGTCACCCAAGTACTGCCGTATGCGCTGCAAACCAGCATCCTGATTCTGTTCGGGATTCTGTTCTGCTGGGTGTCGGCCGGTTTCTGGACCGCGTTGATGGGCTTCCTCGAGTTGCTCACAGGCCATGACAAATACCGCATTTCCGGTAAAAGCGCCGGTAACGAGCCGATCCCCACGGACGCGCGCACCGCACTGGTGATGCCGATCTGCAACGAAGACGTGCCGCGGGTGTTTGCCGGTTTGCGGGCGACCTTCGAGTCGGTTGCGGCCACGGGTAACCTGGATCGCTTCGACTTCTTTGTCCTCAGCGACAGTAACGACGCCGATATCTGCGTCGCCGAGCAACAGGCCTGGCTGGACGTCTGCCGTGAAGCCAAAGGCTTCGGCAAGATCTTCTATCGCCGCCGTCGCCGCCGCGTTAAGCGTAAAAGCGGTAACCTCGACGACTTCTGCCGTCGTTGGGGCGGTGATTACAAGTACATGGTCGTGCTCGACGCGGACTCCGTGATGAGCGGCGATTGCCTGACCAGTCTGGTGCGCTTGATGGAAGCCACCCCGGACGCCGGGATCATCCAGACCGCGCCACGCGCTTCGGGCATGGACACGCTGTATGCACGCATGCAGCAGTTCGCCACTCGCGTGTACGGTCCGCTGTTTACCGCCGGTCTGCACTTTTGGCAGTTGGGCGAATCCCACTACTGGGGCCACAACGCGATCATCCGCATGAAGCCGTTCATCGAGCACTGCGCCTTGGCGCCGTTGCCCGGTAAAGGCGCGTTTGCCGGTGCAATTCTGTCCCATGACTTCGTTGAAGCGGCGCTGATGCGCCGTGCCGGCTGGGGCGTGTGGATTGCCTACGACTTGCCGGGCAGCTACGAAGAATTGCCGCCGAACCTGCTGGACGAACTCAAGCGTGACCGTCGCTGGTGTCACGGCAACCTGATGAACTTCCGGTTGTTCCTGGTAAAAGGCATGCACCCGGTGCACCGTGCGGTGTTCCTGACGGGCGTGATGTCTTACCTGTCGGCGCCGTTGTGGTTCTTCTTCCTCGTGCTGTCGACGGCGCTGCTGGCGGTCAACACGCTGATGGAGCCGCAGTACTTCCTTGAGCCACGTCAGCTCTATCCGTTGTGGCCACAATGGCACCCGGACAAGGCGATTGCGCTGTTCTCGACCACCGTCGTGCTGCTGTTCCTGCCGAAGTTGTTGAGCATCATCCTGATCTGGGCCAAGGGCGCGAAAGAGTTCGGTGGCAAGTTCAAGGTGACGATGTCGATGCTGCTGGAGATGCTGTTCTCCATGCTGCTGGCACCGGTACGGATGATTTTCCACACCCGCTTCGTGCTCGCCGCGTTCCTCGGCTGGGCCGCGACCTGGAACTCGCCGCAACGTGACGACGATTCCACGCCATGGAGCGAAGCGGTCAAACGCCACGGTCCGCAAACCTTGCTGGGCTTTTTCTGGGCCCTGCTGGTGATCTGGCTGAACCCGAGCTTTCTCTGGTGGCTGGTGCCGATCGTCGGTTCGTTGATGCTGTCGATTCCGGTGTCGGTGATCTCCAGTCGAGTTGGCCTGGGCCTCAAGTCCCGTGACGAAAGCCTGTTCCTGATCCCTGAGGAATACAATCCGCCACAGGCGTTGGTGGCGACCGACCAGTACACCCACGAAAACCGTTGGCATGCGCTGAACGACGGCTTCGTCCGGGCAGTGGTCGATCCACAGCAGAACGCCTTGGCGTGCTCGCTGGCGACTTCACGCCACCGTGAGGCCGAGCCGATCGAATGGCTGCGGATCGAACGGGTGCGTCATGCGCTGAAAGCCGGGCCTGAAGGTCTGAACAACAATGAGCGCGTGCAACTGCTCAGTGATCCGGTGGCATTGGGTCGTCTGCATGAGCAGATCTGGAACGAAGCTCACCCCGAGTGGCTGGAAGCGTGGCGTAAATCGGTGAAAGCCGACCCCCATGCGCCGCTGTTGCCGCTCAAGCCGCTGAGTGTGCAGCCTCAGTTGGCCTGACAAAAAAACCCGCGAAAGCGGGTTTTTTTTTGCGCAGATGATCGTTCCCACGCTCTGCGTTTGAGCAACAAATCCTGTGTAAACCCTTGTGCAAACGAACGAGTGCGTTAGCATCCGTTCCCGAATTGGTGCGCCCGGACAACTTTCTGTTCGTATCTGCCGGTTTCCCAATGGAAACCCGCGGTTTGCGCGCCTCACAACGCGATGGTTTTGGGGACTTGATGATGAAGAAGTATCTCTCGATGCTGCTGGTCGGCGTCACGGCATTGGTTGCAGTCAACGCGGCGTACGCCGGTGCCATCGATGACGCGGTCAAGCGCGGCACGCTGAAAGTCGGCATGGACCCGACCTACATGCCGTTCGAAATGACCAACAAGCGCGGCGAGATCATCGGCTTCGAAGTCGACATTCTCAAAGCCATGACCAAGGCCATGGGCGTCAAGCTGGAGATGGTTTCCACCGGCTACGACGGCATTATCCCGGCCTTGCTCACCGACAAGTTCGACATGATCGGCAGCGGCATGACCCTGACCCAGGAGCGCAACCTGCGCCTGAACTTCAGCGAACCGTTCATCGTGGTGGGCCAGACCCTGCTGATCCGCAAGGAACTGGAAGGCACCATCAAGTCCTATAAAGACCTGAACACCGCCGACTACCGCATTACTTCCAAGCTTGGCACCACCGGCGAGATGGTGGCCAAAAAGCTTATCTCCAAAGCCACATACCACGGCTATGACAACGAGCAGGAAGCTGTGCTCGACGTGGTCAACGGCAAGGCCGACGCTTTCATCTACGACGCGCCCTACAACGTTGTGGCGGTGAACAAGGTTGGTGCCGGCAAACTGGTGTTCCTCGACAAGCCGTTCACCTACGAGCCGCTGGCCTTTGGTTTGAAGAAGGGTGACTACGACAGCATCAACTTCATCAACAACTTCCTGCGCCAGATCCACGAAGACGGCACTTACGATCGCATCCATGACAAGTGGTTCAAAGACACCGCTTGGCTCAAGGATATGGAATAAGGCCCGGTCAGCTAGACCGCGTCGCTCCATTCGCGGGCAAGCCTCGCTCCTACAGGGGGAACGCATTCCAAAGTAGGAGCGAGGTTTGCCCGCGAAGGCGGCCTCCTTGGCGACACAAATTTCGGAATCTGCTTACAGATGAAACAGAAAAAAGCCCAATGGCCGTGGCACGTATTAACCGTGCTGCTGCTGATCGGCCTGGCTGGCGCGTTGTATTACGCCACCTCGCTGATGTCCTACGAATGGCGCTGGAACCGTGTGCCGCAATACTTCGCCTATCACGCCGAAGAATCCCAGCGTGCCGCCGATATCTCCACCGTCAGCGAACTGGTGCGCAAGGGCGACAAGGCTGAAGTCACCCTGCGCAATGATGCCGGCGTCGAGCAACACCTGACCGTCGACGACAACAGCCTGCAAGTCGCCCAAGGTGATGACGTGGCCGAGGGCGATGTGATTGGCGTGACCCGCCATTGGGCCGCCGGACCGCTGATGTGGGGGCTCTGGACCACCTTATGGTTGTCCGTGATTTCAGGTGTGCTCGGTCTGCTGATCGGCCTGGCCACGGGCTTGTGCCGACTATCGAGCAACCCGACCCTGCGCGATCTCTCGACGATCTACGTCGAGCTTGTCCGCGGTACGCCGCTGCTGGTGCAGATCTTCATCTTCTACTTCTTCATCGGCACTGTGATGAACCTCTCCCGGGAGTTCGCCGGGATCGCCGCGCTGTCGCTGTTCACCGGTGCTTATGTGGCGGAAATCATCCGTTCCGGCGTTCAATCCATCGCCCGTGGCCAGAACGAAGCCGCGCGCTCCCTGGGCCTGAGCGCTGGTCAGTCGATGCGCCACGTGGTGCTGCCGCAAGCGTTCAAACGGGTGCTGCCACCGCTGGCCGGCCAGTTCATCAGTCTGGTCAAGGACACCTCGCTGGTGTCGGTGATCGCCATTACCGAGCTGCTCAAAAGCGGCCGCGAAGTCATCACCACCTCGTTCTCGCCGTTCGAAATCCTGTTCTGCGTGGCCGGTCTGTACCTGTTGATCAACCTGCCGCTGTCGAAAATCGCCAGCCGGCTTGAGCGGAGGCTCGCGCAAAGTGATTGAAGTCCGCGATCTGGTAAAAGTTTTCGACACCCGCGGCCACGTGGTTCGCGCGGTGGATAACGTCTCGACGCACGTGGCCAAGGGCGAAGTGCTGGTGGTGATCGGCCCGTCCGGTTCCGGCAAATCCACCTTCCTGCGCTGCCTCAACGGCCTGGAAGAGTTTGATTCTGGCTCGGTGAGCATCGACGGCTTGCAACTGGCCGACCCGAAAACCGATGTGAATGCCTACCGCCGCGAAGTCGGCATGGTGTTCCAGCATTTCAACCTGTTCCCGCACATGACCGTGTTGGAAAACCTCTGCCTGGCCCAGAAAGTCGTGCGCAAACGCGGCAAGAAGGAGCGCGAGGCCAAGGCCTTGGCGTTGCTGGAAAAGGTCGGTATTGCGCAGAAGGCCAACGAGTTTCCGTCGCGTCTTTCCGGCGGTCAGCAGCAGCGCGTGGCCATCGCCCGGGCACTGGCGATGGAACCGAAGGTCATGCTGTTCGATGAGCCGACCTCGGCGCTCGACCCGGAAATGGTCGGCGAAGTGCTGGACGTGATGAAAACCCTGGCGGTGGAAGGCATGACCATGGTTTGCGTCACCCACGAAATGGGCTTCGCCCGGGAAGTGGCGGATCGGGTGCTGTTCTTCGATCACGGCAAATTGCTGGAAGACGCTTCACCGGCCCAATTCTTCGATGCGCCGAAGGATCCACGGGCTCAGGCCTTCTTGCGGCAGGTCCTCTAACCTCAGCGCCGGCCTAAAAGCATCGCGGGCAAGCCTTGCTCCTACAGTTTGATGTTGTGCCCGATTCTTGCGGCAAACATCAAACTGTAGGAGCAAGGCTTGCCCGCGATTGCGTCACCTCGGTCCCAAGCGAGCCGATGTCATTGAATCGCCTTAAACCTTGAACCTGCCCACCAGCATCTGCAGATGCGTCCCCAGCCGTGCCAGCTCAACGCTGGACGCCGCGGTCTCTTCACTGGCTGCCGAGGTCTGCTCGGACACGTCGCGCACGTTCAGCACGCTACGGTTGATCTCTTCGGCCACCGCGCTCTGTTGTTCTGCCGCGGCGGCGATCTGCTGGTTCATCGACTGAATCGCCGAGACGGTGCGGGTAATGCTTTCCAGCGAGCCACCGGCGCGGCGGGTCAGTTCGACGCTGCTGTCGGTCAGGCTGCGGCTGTTGTCCATGATGGTCGCCACCTGCTGGGTGCCGGTTTGCAGGCCGACGATCAGCTCTTCGATTTCTTCGGTGGACTTCTGGGTACGCTGGGCCAGGCTGCGGACTTCGTCGGCGACCACCGCAAAACCACGTCCGGCCTCACCGGCACGGGCGGCTTCGATGGCGGCGTTGAGGGCCAGCAGGTTGGTTTGCTGGGCCACGGATTTGATCACGTCGAGCACGCTGCCGATCTTGTCGCTTTCGCGTTTGAGATGAGCCATGGCCTCGGTGGAGTTGCCGACTTCCTTGGCCAGGCGCTCGATCTGGGCGATGGCTTCGCCGACTACTTTGTCACCTTCGCGGGCCTGCTGGTCAGCGGCGACGGCGGCTTCGGACGCTTCTTCGGCGTTACGCGCGACTTCCTGCACGGTGGCGGTCATTTCGTTCATGGCGGTGGCTACCTGGTCGGTCTCGACCTTCTGGCTGTTGACCCCGGCGCTGGTCTGCTCGGTGACTGCCGACAGCTCTTCGGCGGCGCTGGCGATTTGCGTGACGCCGTCACTGATGCCGCCGATCAACTCGCGCAGGCCCAGGGTCATGCTCTGCATGGCGCGCTGTAGCTGACCGAGTTCGTCCTGACGCTCAGAGATAAGGTTTTGGGTCAGGTCACCGGCAGCAACGCGCTCTGCCACTTTGAGAGTCTGGCTCAGGGGAATCACGATCTGGCGAGTGATCGCCCAAGCGGCAAGCAGGCCGAAGGCGAGCGCCAGGACGGTGGCCAGCAGCAGCAGGTTTTTGGCATGCGCGGCGTCAGTGTTACGGACGATGGTTTGCGACACGGTGAGTTTTTTGCTGACGTCGAGCAGGATGTCGCCTTGTACGGCCATGCGTTTTAGCGCAGCGGCGCTGGCAACCTGAGAGTCGCGGAACTGGCCGACGGCGGCGCGATAGGCTTTGAGCGAGTCAGTGGCCTGTTGCAGGTTGGCGATGTGCTGTTCAGGCAGTTTGGAGGGCAGGCTTTCGAGGTTTTTCAACGCGTTGTCGATGGCGTCCAGAGCGGGTTGCTCGGCCTCGGTTTTGCCGCTGTAGGTATAACCGCGAACCTGGAAGCGCGCTTGCTGGATCAGTTTGCTCAAGTCGATCACGCTGTTGAAATCGGCGACGCTGTCACCTTGCAGCATGGATTTTTCGACTTCGGCGACACGGGCCGCGGCGTTGTCGGCGGTTGCGCCGAGTTTGCCGCGGGCGTCTTCGCGGTTGGCGCCGGCCTGGGTCATGGCCGTGAAGGCTTGTTTGTACTCACTGACGGCAGCCAGTTGCTGGTCGATCATCGCCACGTCGGCCGGTTGTTCGATCAGCGTGCGCGCGGTTTTCAGGCCGGTATCGAGTTGGCCAAGCAGGTCGTTGACCGCACCGGGGCCTTGGTCGCCACGACGCATTTCGTAATCCAGACGGGCCAGGCGCAGGTCTTTGGTCAGGTCATTGAGGCTGGCAATAAACCCCAGCTTATCGCCGCGACTCATCACACCGCTCAGGCCGGTCCAGCCGGTGAAGGTTATCAACAAGGTAAGCAGCAGCACCAGACCGAAGCCGACACCCAGTTTGCGATTGACGCTGACGTTCCCCAGTTTCTCGGCTAGCCATCGGTACATGCTGCAACTCCCTCGAACCATTCGTTGGTTTTATGGGAGTTGTATCGGCAGGCGGGCGGGAATCTGTAGGTTTTAGAAGAGACGGGCGAGTAGCGCAGTGACAGCGGTTTCGACCCGCAGGATACGGTCGCCGAGCTGCACCGGTTGCAGACCGGCCTTGCCGAGCAGGTCGATTTCGTAAGGAATCCAGCCACCTTCGGGGCCGATGGCCAGGGTCACCGGTTCGGCCAGGCCGCGAGGACAGGGCGGATAATGGCCGGGATGGCCAACGAGGCCGAGGGTACCGTCGGTGATCGCCGGCAGACGGTCTTCGACGAACGGCTTGAAGCGCTTCTCGATGACGACTTCCGGCAGCACGCTGTCCCGGGCCTGTTCCAGGCCGAGGATCAACTGCTCGCGAATCGCCTCGGGCTCCAGAAACGGCGTTTGCCAGAAGCTCTTCTCGACGCGATAGCTGTTCACCAAAATGATTCGGGGCACACCCATGGCCGCCACGGTCTGAAACACCCTGCGCAGCATTTTCGGCCGTGGCAGCGCCAACACCAAGGTCAGCGGCAGCTTGGCCGGTGGTGGCTGGTCGAGAGTGACGCGCAACTCGGCTTCATCGGCGTCCAGGCGCAGCAGTTCGGCCGAGCCCATCAGCCCGCCGATACGCCCGACCCGCAGGCTGTCGCCGACAACCGAACGGTGGACTTCCTGCATGTGCGTCAACCGGCGATCACGCAGGATCGCCCGGTCGGCCGCAATGAAGTCGGCCTCTTCGAGAAGCAGCAGGTTCACGCTTGGGTCGCTGGCGGCTGGTCGTTGTGATCGTCGACCGGCTGGTCGTCCGGATGATCGCCGCGCTTGCTGATCAGGCCACCGAACAGGATGCCGATTTCAAACAGCAGCCACATCGGTACGGCCAACAGTGTCTGCGAGAAGATGTCCGGTGGCGTCAGGATCATGCCGACCACGAAGCAGCCGATGATCACGTACGGGCGGATTTTCTTCAGGTATTTGACGTCGACCACGCCGATCCACACCAGCAGCACCACGGCCACCGGGATCTCGAACGCCACGCCGAAGGCGAAGAACAGCGTCATGACGAAGTCGAGGTAGCTGCTGATGTCGGTCATCATCTCCACGCCGGCCGGGGTGGCGGCGGCGAAGAATTTGAAGATCAGCGGGAACACCAGGTAATAGGCGAACGCCATGCCGGCGTAGAACAGCATGATGCTCGATACCAGCAAGGGCACGGCGATGCGTTTTTCATGTTTGTACAAGCCTGGCGCAATGAAGCCCCAGATCTGATGCAGGATCACCGGGATCGCCAGGAACAGCGACACCATCATGGTCAGCTTCAGTGGAGTCAGGAACGGCGACGACACGTCGGTGGCGATCATCGTCGCGCCCACTGGCAGGTATTGGCGCAGCGGCGTGGAGACGAAGGTGTAGATCTGCTGGGTGAAGGCAAACAACCCGGCGAAGATGATGAAGATCGCCGCTACACAGCGCAGCAGACGGGTACGCAACTCAGTGAGGTGCGAAACCAGCGGCATGTGCTGGTCATTTTCGGGGAGATCGCTCATGAGACTCGCGGCGGCAAAGTGGTGTCGTGAGGAGCCGGCGTTGACGGCACGGCGGCAGGAGCAACAGGTTCAACGGGTGCAGGTTCTACCGCGGCTACAACCGGGGCAGGTTCCGCTGCCATCGGAGCATGAATCGTTTGCTCCGCCACAGGTTCAACCGGCTGAACCGGCGTGGCTTCTTGCTGAGTCGGCGTGAAAATCTTCCGCGCCTCCTGCTCAAGCGACAGAATGTGCTCGTTATGCAGCTGCCGACGAATCTCGTCGGCACCGATTTCACGTTCAACTTCCTGTTTGATCGCGTTGAAGCTGCGCTTCAGACGGCCGACCCACAGGCCTGCGGTGCGCGCAGCACCCGGCAGACGCTCGGGGCCCAGCACCAGCAGGGCTACGAGGCCGACGAGCAGCAGTTCAGAGAAGCTGATACCAAACATTAGTCAGTGCTCACACGTCTTTGCGGATCGGCTCTTCGACTTTTTGCGCCTGCACGTCGATGGTGTGCGGCTGGTTCACGGACTGTGTGGTCTGTGGCTGAGCGGGTGGAACCGGTTGAGCCGGTGTTACCGTCGGGTCGGCTGGCTTGTCTTCATCGTTCATGGCTTTGCGAAAGCCCTTGATCGACTCACCCACGTCAGTGCCGAGGTTTTTCAGTTTCTTGGTGCCGAACACCAGCACGACAACAACCAGGATGACGATCCAGTGTTTCCAGTCAAAAATGCCCATGTCGCTGCTCCTCTCTAATAGTTGTTCAGGCGGACGGACGCGAGGCTTTCTCGGCGTGTCCGGACAGACCGAAACGACGGTCCAGTTCATCGAGTACAGCCTGTGGATGCTGCCCCAGTTGGGCGAGCATGACCATGCTGTGGAACCACAAATCGGCGGTTTCGTAGATCACATCGCTACAGTCACCGCTGATAGCGGCATCCTTGGCGGCAATGATGGTTTCGACCGACTCTTCGCCGACTTTTTCCAGAATCTTGTTCAAGCCCTTGTGGTACAGGCTGGCGACATACGAGCTGTCGGCGGCGGCGCCTTTGCGCTCTTCCAGCACTTCGGCCAGACGGGTCAGAGTGTCACTCATGGCTGTGTCCTGCGGAATAGATGGCGTGCGGGTCTTTGAGCACCGGGTCGACGGTTTTCCAGTCGCCGTTCTCGAAGACGCGGTAGAAGCAGCTCTGACGGCCGGTATGGCAAGCGATGTCGCCGATCTGCTCGACCATCAGGATGATCACGTCGGCGTCACAGTCCAGGCGCATCTCATGCAGGGTTTGCACGTGACCGGACTCTTCGCCCTTGCGCCACAGCTTGCCACGGGAACGTGACCAGTAAATGGCGCGGTTCTCGGCAGCGGTCAGTTCCAGCGCTTCACGGTTCATCCAGGCCATCATCAGGACGCGCCCGGTCTTGTGATCCTGGGCAATCGCCGGCACCAGGCCGTCGGCGTCCCACTTGATCTCGTCCAGCCAGTTTTTCATCTTCGACTCCGACAGCGGTTCCACACCTCATGAGTAGAACCCAAGCGTTGAAACAGTGTGCCAGCGTGCGGGGGCGCTGGCTATCGGCGAACGACCAGATACAAACCGACCGCCACCATGATGCCGGCCGGCCAATGACCCAGTTCGTTCAGCGGCCCACCGGCAGCGAGTATGGTGCCGCCGGCCAGGTGCGCACAGCCGAGCAGTCGCAGCAGCCAATCGTCCTTGCGACGGTGCCACGGTGGCGGCGGGTCGTAAGCGTGAGGCTGGGACATGCGTTCAAGCAGGTCACGGGCCATGTTGGCCAGGTGCGGCAGCTGTTCGAACTGGCTCTGCACGTTGCCGATCAAGGCTTTGGGGCTGACGCGTTCGCGCATCCAGCGTTCGAGGAACGGCTGGGCGGTGTTCCACAAATCGAGGTCCGGGTACAGCTGACGACCCAGGCCTTCGATGTTCAACAGGGTTTTTTGCAGCAGAACCAGCTGCGGCTGCACTTCCATGTTGAAGCGCCGAGCGGTCTGGAACAGGCGCATCAGCACCTGACCGAAGGAAATATCTTTTAACGGTTTTTCGAAGATTGGCTCGCACACGGTGCGGATCGCCGCTTCGAATTCGTTGAGTTTGGTTTCCGCCGGCACCCAGCCCGAATCGATGTGCAGCTGCGCGACACGACGGTAATCACGCTTGAAGAACGCGAACAGGTTGCGCGCCAGGTAATCCTGATCTTCCGGGGTCAGGCTGCCGACGATGCCGCAGTCGATCGCAATGTACTGCGGGCTCCACGGGTTCACGGTGCTGACGAAAATGTTGCCGGGATGCATGTCGGCGTGGAAAAAGCTGTCGCGGAACACTTGGGTGAAGAAGATCTCGACACCGCGTTCGGCGAGCATTTTCATGTCGGTGCGCTGGTCGGCCAGGGTCGTCAGATCGGTCACTTGAATGCCGTAGATGCGCTCCATCACCAGCACTTTCGGCCGGCACCAGTCCCAATAGACTAGCGGCACGTAGAGCAATGGCGAGCCGTCGAAGTTACGCCGCAACTGGCTGGCGTTGGCTGCCTCGCGCAGCAGGTCGAGTTCGTCGTAGATGGTTTTTTCGTAGTCCTGGACCACGTCCACCGGGTGCAGCAGGCGCGCGTCGGCCGAGAGCTTTTCGGCGGTGCGGGCGAGGATGAACAACCACGCCAGGTCCTGGGCAATGATCGGCTTCAGGCCCGGGCGGATGACCTTGACTACCACTTCTTCACCGGTTTTCAGTTGCGCGGCATGCACTTGCGCCACCGAGGCCGAGGCCAGCGGTTCGACGTCGAAGCGGCTGAAGACTTCACTGATTTTTTTGCCGAGCTGCTCTTCGATCAGCCGGATCGACACTTGCGAATCGAACGGCGGCACGCGGTCCTGCAGCTTCATCAGCTCATCGGCGATGTCTTCCGGCAGCAGGTCGCGGCGGGTGGACAGGATTTGCCCGAACTTGATGAAAATCGGTCCCAGGTCCTGCAACGCCAGGCGCAATCGCGCGCCACGGCTCAGGTCCAGCGTCTTGCGCGGGAACCAGCGCCACGGCAAGGCGTAGCGCAACGCCAACAGAAACCAGGGCAGTGGCAGGGCGAACAGCAGGTCATCGAGGCGGTAGCGAATCACAACGCGCTGGATGCGCAACAAACGGCGGACGGCAAGCAGCTTCATGCGTTATCGCTTGGGTCGAGGGATCGGGAAAGGCGCTCGAATCGCGCCTCGAGACGTTCCAGATCGAGTTTGATCTGGTCCAGTTCACTAAAACGGGCTTCGGCTTCGCGTTGACCGACGAGGGTGCGCGATTCTTCGGCCAGGTATTCGCCAAGGTTCTGATTGAGGCTGGCGAACCCTTGCTGATACCAGCGTGCGCGACTGCGCAGGTGACCGCCGACCAGTTGCGTGGCGACAGGTCCCAGCCAGCGCGAGAGTTCGTACTCCCAGTCCAGCTCAAGGTCCTGAAGGATCGCCGCCAGTTCCAGCAGCACGCCGCTGTCGCCGTCGAGTTCGACTTCAGGAGCATGCAGGACGGAAGTCTTGTCCTTGCTCATCGCCAGTTTCAGCAGGCTGGAGGCCGGTGCGCGCAAGGTGCAGTCGGCGCCGGTTTCCCAGTGGGAAGCCAGCATCAAGCCTTCGTCGCTGGGCAGAATGAACACTTGCAGCGCCGGGCTGCGGCAGTCGACGGCAATCACCTTGCCACTCAAATGCGCCAGCCGCGGCAACGCCGTGCTGTCGAGACGCAGCACCCGGTTCAGACCGAGTTCAACGCTGGCGAGCAGACCGGCCAGCAACATCAGGGTTTGATGCCGCGGTGCAGGGCGACGATGCCTGCGGTCATGTTGTGGTAGGTCACGCGGTCGAAACCGGCCTCGACCATCATCGACTTCAGGGTTTCCTGATTCGGGTGCATGCGGATCGATTCGGCCAGGTAGCGATAGCTTTCCGAGTCGTTGGTGATCAGCTTGCCCATCAGCGGCATGAAGGCGAACGAGTAGGCGTCGTAGGCTTTGGACATCAGCGCGTTGGTTGGCTTGGAGAACTCCAGCACCAGCAAACGGCCTCCCGGTTTCAGCACGCGCAGCATCGAACGCAGGGCGTCTTCTTTATGCGTAACGTTGCGCAGGCCGAAAGCGATAGTCACGCAGTCGAAATGGTTGTCCGGGAATGGCAGCTTTTCAGCGTCGGCCTGGACGAATTCGACGTTGCCGGCCACACCCAGATCCAGCAGGCGGTCACGACCGACCTTGAGCATGGATTCGTTGATGTCGGCCAACACCACCTGGCCGGTCGGGCCAACGAGGTGCGAGAACTTCTTGGTCAGGTCGCCGGTACCGCCAGCGATGTCCAGCACGCGATTACCGGTGCGAACGCCCGACAGTTCGATCGCGAAACGCTTCCACAGGCGGTGCATGCCGCCCGACAGGAGGTCGTTCATCAAGTCGTACTTGGCGGCTACCGAGTGGAAAACTTCAGCGACTTTTTCCGCTTTCTGGCTTTCCGGAACGTTTTTGAAGCCGAAGTGAGTGGTGGGTTCGGCATCGCTGCCTTTGCGCTGATCAGTCATATCGCTGTCACCAAAAGAGAATGCGGGACATTCTAATCCCGGTGGCCTGCTTTGTCTTGGCAAGGCTGCAGGTAAGATAGGTAACCACCGGGACGTTTTGCCGCAGTAGCGGTCAAGATGCTTCGGGAAAGTATTCATAAAACAGGAGTCATTCGATGGCCCGTATTAGTGTTGAGCGTGCCCACGGCCTGGGTAAGGAAGCGGCCCGCGAGAAGGCCGACAAGTTGGCGCAGAAACTGTCCGATCAATATGGCCTGGAGCCGCAATGGTCCGGCGACACCCTGAACCTCAAGCGTTCCGGAGTGAAAGGCGCGGTGTATGTGGGCGAGGATTCGATCAAGGTCGATGTCGAACTCGGTCTGTTGATGTCGGCCATGAGCGGCACGATCAAATCGGAAATCGAGAAGGCCCTCGATAAAGCGTTGGCTTGACCGGCAGTGGATTTGTGAATGCAATTCCTGTGGGAGCGTTGTACCCAAACGTTTATGTCAGTTGTTAGGGTGCTGTTTCTAATTATTCTCACTACTTTGTGCCTGAGCCCGACTCTTTCGCGGGCAGTTCCTCAAACCTTCTGCGCGTGAGGTGCACCATGGCCAAAGTTATTTTGAAGAAAAAAATCGACGCTTCGACGACTGCTCTGAGCGACGTTAAATCTTACGCCCGCAAGATCTGGCTGGCAGGCCTGGGGGCCTACACCAGGGTCGGCCAAGAGGGCAACGAGTACTTTCAAGAGTTGATCGTCGCGGGTCAAGCTGTTGAAAAGAAAGGCAAAGAAGCAGTTGCCGAGAAACTTGAAGCAGCGAATGCCGAGATCGATGAAGCCAAGAGTGAAGTCACTACTTTCAAAGGTAAGGTCGAAGTTCAACTCGACAAGGTCGAGAAGGCTTTTGACTCGCGTGTCGCAAGTACCTTGAATCGTATCGGCATTCCGTCTAAACATGACGTTGAGACACTCTCTGCCAAGCTCGATGAGCTGACGGCATTGCTCGAACGCGTCGCGCGTAAATCTTAAGGAGAACGGGATGGCTGGTAAAAAGAATACTGAAAAAGAAGGCAGCTCGTGGATCGGGAAGGTTGAAGACTACTCCCGCAAAATCTGGCTGGCTGGTTTAGGCGTGTACTCGAAGATCGACACTGACGGCAGCAAGCTCTTCGATACATTGGTTAAAGACGGCGAGAAAGCCGAGAAGCTCACCAAGAGCGCTGTCGACAAGAAAGTCGATGCCGCCAAGGACTCCGCTTCGTCGGCCAAGTCGCGCATCAGCGGCGTGAAAGATCGCGCACTGGGCAAGTGGGATGAGCTGGAAGGGGCTTTTGACAAGCGTCTGAACAGCGCCATTTCGCGCCTGGGTGTACCGAGCCGCAATGAAGTCAAAGCACTGCACAGCAAGGTCGATACCCTGACCAAGCAAATCGAAAAACTCACCGGTGCCAAGGTGGCGTCTGTTGCGGCGAAAACCGCAGTGGCCAAACCTGCAGCGAAGTCCGCTGCCAAACCACTGGCTAAAGCTGCCGCTAAACCAGCAGCCAAAACTGCCGCAGCCAAGCCAGCGGCCAAAGCAGCAGCAAAACCAGCCGCTAAGCCTGCTGCCAAAACTGCAGCAGCCAAGCCAGCGGCAAAACCTGCTGCTGCGAAGAAGCCAGCGGTGAAAAAGCCGGCAGCTCCGAAAGCGGCTGCACCAAAACCAGCAGTGGCTGCCGCCAAACCGGCAACCCCAGCGCCGGTCAGCGCGTCGAACTCCGCTACCGCGCCGACCCCTGCTGCAACCCCGACTGTCGCGCCAGCTCCTTCGACGCCAACCAGTCAGTCCTGATACTCAGGGCTCAAGAAAACGCCCGGCCTGCAAAGGTCGGGCGTTTTTTTATGCACGGATTAATGAACGCCGCAGATCCACTGTGGGAGCGAGCCTGCTCGCGAAAGCGGTGGGTCAGTCGACATCATTTTTGAATGATAAACCGCTTTCGCGAGCAGGCTCGCTCCCACAGGGGTTACTCGTGTTCTTCGAGGTATTGGAGTGCCATCTGCTCCGTCGCGACCTTGATCGGCGGCAGCAGATGCGGCGCCACCAGCATCATGATCTGATACACCACCAATCTCACCTCACCCTCCCGATCAAGAATCCGCTGATAGTCCAGCGAGAACAGCAGCGTCATGGTGATCTGTTCCACCAGTTGCCCCAACGCTTGGGTATCGCTGACCAATTGCCCCTGAGCCTTCAATCGTGCGAGCAACGAAGCCAGCGTGCGCTTCAACGCATTGAGCAGGTTGCGTATGCCCTTGGCCAGTTTCGGCAAGCGCCCGGCGAGGTTCGACAGGTCCTGGAACAGAAACCGGTAATGGGCCAGGCGTTCGATGATCAGGTGCAGGAACAGCCAGTAATCTTCCGGTGCAAGTTCTACATCGGCCGGTGGATCGAGCAGGGGCGCCAGTTCGGACTGGAAGCGCTCGAACAGTCCGAGAATCAACGGTTCCTTGCCGTGGAAGTGGTAGTAGAGGTTGCCCGGGCTGATGCCCATTTCGTTGGCCACTTCCATGGTGGAGACGTTCGGCTCGCCCTTCTGATTGAACAACTGCAAAGCACATTCGAGAATCCGGTCGCGGGTTTTCATCCAGTCTTCTTAATGGTCGAGTCATGCCACGGCCGGCGCCGGCCGTGGTTCGTTGTCAGTCAGCGCACGCGCACATAAGTGCCGGGTGCCGCTTCCATCGGTGGATAGTTCTGGTTGCCAAGCGCCATGTGGGTTTCTTTTAGCGCGCCTGAACGTTCTTGAATCCAGCCCAGCCATTGGGTCCACCAACTGCCGTCGACTTGCTTGGCGTCGTAATACCAGGCCCGTGGGTCGCTGCTCAGCTTCGTGCTCTCGACGAAGTTGGCTTTCGGGTTGGAGGGCGGGTTGAGAATGCTCTGCACATGCCCGCTGTTGGACAGCACGAAGCGTCGCTCGCCACCCAGCAGCAGGGTCGAGCGATACACCGCATCCCACGGGGTGATGTGGTCATTGATGCCCGCCACGCTGAAGCTGTCGACGTTGACTTTCTGCAAGTCAATCGGCGTGCCGCACACCTCCAGACCTCCCGGATGACTCAGCGGGTTGTGTTTGAAGAAATCCAGCAAGTCGCCATGCAAGGCTGCCGGCAAACGTGTGTTGTCGTTGTTCCAGTAGAGGATGTCGAACGCCGGAGGCTCTTTGCCCAACAGGTAGTTGTTAACGAAATAGCTCCAGATCAAATCGTTGGGGCGCATCCAGGTGAAGACCCTGGCCATGTCGCGGCCGTCCAGCACGCCTTTCTGATAGGAGCGACGTTTGGCCGCCTCAAGCGTCTGTTCGTCGGCGAAGAGGGTCGCAGGCGAGTCCATCTGACTGTCGAGCAGGCTCACGAGATAGGTCGCGCTGGACACTCGCCGCAGTTGCCGCTTGGCCTGTAAGTGACCTTGCAGGGCGGCGATGGTCAGCCCGCCCGCGCAGGCGCCCATCAGATTGACCTCACGAGCGCCGGTGATCGCCCGGCACACATTCATCGCTTCTTCCACGGCTTCAACGTATGTCGACAGCCCCCATTCGCGATGACGTACATCCGGATTGCGCCAACTGATCATGAAGGTCTGCAAACCATTCTTCAGGGCGAACTGGACGAAGCTGTTGTGCGGACTCAGGTCGAAAATGTAGTACTTGTTGATCTGTGGCGGCACCACCAGCAGCGGTTTGGAATACTGCTTTTCGCTCATGGGCTTGTACTGGATCAACTCCAGCAACTCATTGCGAAACACCACGGAGCCCGTAGTGGTGGCGACCGTTTTGCCGACCTCGAAAGCTTGCTTGGTGACTTGTCTGGGCAGACCGTCGTTGTGCAGGAAGTCGTCGACCAGGTGGCTGATACCTCGCACGAGGCTGTTGCCGCCGGAGTTGAAGATCTCCTTGATCGCCAGCGGATTAAGCAGGCTGTTGGACGGTGCCATGGCGTCGTTGAGCAAGGCGAACGCGAAGTGGGCACGGGCGCGATCGTCCGGGGTCATGTTGCTGTCGTCGATCCAGTGTTTGACCTGCTTCTGCCAGCTCAGGTAGGCCTGCAAACTGCGGCGATAAAAAGGGTTGAGGCTCCACGCCGGATCGGCAAAGCGATTGTCCTGCGGATTGGTCGGGTGCAGGGTTTCGCCCAGCAGTACGCGGCCCAGTTGACCGCCCAGCTTCAAGGCGTGTCGGGCGGTGTGCACCGGGTTGCGCAAACCATGGGCGGCAACGCTGCGCAGTGTGGAAAACAGATCCCGACCACGCAGGCCGGTAATCGCACTCTGTGCGTTGATGAACGCGGCGGGAGTGGGCAAAAATTCCCTCGCTGGTTTTTCGCGCATGAATGAACACTCCTTCGTCTTCAGGCCAAATACAGATACACCGAACCAGAACACCATAGACGCTGTTGCGGATTGTTGCGCGGCGCTGCGTCTTCCCCGACCGACAATGGGCCGATTAGCCGCCCAATGGCGCGGGATGTGGATGCATCACGGCACGCTGACGTTCTTCCTCGAGAAACTTCATGATGATCGGTGCCACTGCTTCGGCCCGAGTAATCAAAAACAGATGCCCGTCATCGATGATGTGCAACTGGGCGTTGGGAATCCGCCAGGCCAGCAACCGCATGTTGACCAACGGAATCAGTGGATCGTCGTCACCGGCCAGTACCAGGGTTGGCTGGTGGATCTTGTGCAACCAGTGAATGCTGGTCCAGCCCAGGCCGGCGAACAGCTGCCAGTAGTAACCGAGTTTGCCTGCCGAGCGGACCTTGGCGGCATGGCTGGCGGCGAGGGTTGGATCGCGACGGAACGCACCGCCGTAGATCATCGGCGCAATGCGAATCACGTGAGACGGCTGGATGTAGCGTCGTGGGCTGGCCATCATCCACAGGACTCTCGGCTTGCCCGGCACCATCACCGTGCCAGCCGCCGTGGCCGCCAGAACGAGTTTCTTGCAGCGCTCGGGATAGTCGTAAGCGAACTGCTGGGCGAGGGCGCCGCCCCAGGAAACGCCGATTACGTTGACTTTCCCGTAGTCGAGATAGTCGAGCATCCGCGCCGTGAGTTTCGCCAGGCCCGGAAAGCGATACGGTCGCCTTGGCGTCGACGAACCGCCGACACCAGGGAC
Source organism: Pseudomonas svalbardensis (assembly GCF_030053115.1). Classification (NCBI taxonomy): domain Bacteria; kingdom Pseudomonadati; phylum Pseudomonadota; class Gammaproteobacteria; order Pseudomonadales; family Pseudomonadaceae; genus Pseudomonas; species Pseudomonas svalbardensis. The sequence goes on from NZ_CP125619.1 coordinate 419,278, forward strand.
GTCGAAGGCGATGACTTCCAGGTCCGGGTCCAGCGCCGCGACAAACGGAAACACCAGCTCCAGGTTGGCGCCGATGCCGTTGAAAATCAGCAAGGGCGTCAAGTGAGGCTTGCCGGGGCGTACTGCCGTGCGGAGGGTCTGGCCATCCAGGTCGACGGTACGGAATATGAACGGTTGCGGCATGCTTCAGGCCCTGTGGGTCACTGTCTCAATTTCACCCCCCGATCCCCTGTAGGAGCTGAGCTTGCTCGCGATAGCGGTGGGTCAGGCGCAGCAAATTTGACTGTGCCGCCGCCTTCGCGAGCAAGCTCGGCTCCTACAGGGGCGCGAGGTGTGTCAGTTATCGCTCATGCACATAAGTGCCTGGTGCAGCTTCACCTGCCGGATAAGCCTTGTTGCCCAAACTGCCCGGAGACTTCTTCAGCTTGCCCGAACGCTCGGCTTGCCATGCCTGCCAGTGCAGCCACCAGGAATCGGTGTGCTTGGTGGAGTTTTCTTGCCACTCCTCCGCCTTGACCGGCATCTCGGTGCTGGTCATGTAGCGTGATTTCGGATTGCCCGGCGGGTTCAGAATGCTCTGGATATGCCCGCTGCTGGACAGCACGAATTCAACCTTGCCACCGAACAGTTGCGCCGACTTGTAGCAGGACTTCCATGGGGTGATGTGGTCGTTGGTGCCGGCCAGGGAGTAGATGTCGGCAGTGACCTGCTTCAGATCGATCGGTGTGCCGCACACTTCCAGTGCATCAGATCGGATCAGTGGGTTGGTTTTGAACATCTCGATCAGGTCGCCGTGGAACGCTGCGGGCAACCGTGTGGTGTCGTTGTTCCAGAACAGGATGTCGAACACCGGCGGCTCGTTGCCCAGTAGGTAGTTGTTGACCCAGTAGTTCCAGATCAGGTCGTTGGGGCGCATCCAGGCGAAAATTTTCGCCATGTCGCGGCCTTCCAATACGCCGGCCTGATAGGAGTGGCGCTTGGCGGATTCGAGCGTCTGCTCGTCGACGAATAGTGCTACGTCGCTGTCCAGGGTGGTGTCCAGCACGCTGACCAGCAGCGTCAGGGCGTTGACCTTGTTCTCGCCGAGCGCGGCGTAGTGGCCCAGCAGGGCGGTGCAGGTGATGCCGCCGGAGCAGGCGCCGAGCATGTTGATGTCTTTGCTGCCGGTGATCGAGGTGACCACGTCGACCGCTTCCTTGAGCGCTTCGATGTAGGTCGACAGACCCCACTCGCGCTGCTCCTTGGTCGGGTTGCGCCAGCTGACGATGAACGTCTGCACATTGTTGCGCAGGCAGAAGCGCGCCAGGCTCTTGTCCGGGCTGAGGTCGAAAACATAGAACTTGTTGATCTGCGGTGGCACCACCAGCAGTGGGCGCTCGTGCACTTGCTCGGTGGTCGGCCGGTACTGGATCAGCTCCAGCACATCATTGCGAAACACCACCGCGCCTTCGGTGACGCCCAGGCTCTTGCCGACCTCGAACGCCCCCATGTTGACCTGGCTAGGCATGCCGCCGTTGTGCACCAGATCCTTGGCCAGATGGGAGAGGCCGTCGAGCAAGCTTTTGCCACCGGTTTCGAAGAAGCGTTTGACCGCCGCCGGGTTGGCCGCACTGTTGGTCGGGGCCATGGCTTCGGTCATGAGGTTGATCACGAAATGCCCCCGTGCGACGTCCTTGGGCGAGAGGTTGCTGTCGCCGATCCAGTCGTGGAGCTCCTTGCGCCACGCCAGGTAAGTTTGCAAATAACGTTTGTAGAGCGGGTTCTGGCTCCAGGCCGGATCGGCGAAGCGACGGTCATCGCTTGTCGGTAGAAGCTCGGATTTGCCGAACAACACATTCTTCAGTTCAAGACCGAAATGAGCGACATGCCTGGCGCTGTGAATCGGTTGTCTGATGGCCTGCCTAAGCACCATTCGAGCAGAAGCCAGTAAATCCTTTCCACGCAGCCCAACGACAGGATTCAGCCCCAAGGTGTTTTCCGAGGCCTGATACTTCAAGTCATCGTTATTCTTGTTACTCATCTACGACGCTCCATTGTCCTGAGACGAGTACCTGGGTCCAGCTGTGCAGTCCACAGCCAATGCCAGGTACTACTGCTCGGGTGACCGTTAATTCTGCATCGCTGCTTTTTAGTTCAGAGAGCACTGCAGGTACCTTGCCAGCTCCATTGGTTACCCGAGTTTAATTTTTTTCGCAAGCAGGCCAATCGTCGGCCCGGAAGCGGAGCATTCAAACAGATGGAATTAGAAAATGCCCTCTAATGAGCGAAAGGCCTGAGCTAGAGCATCAGCTTGACGATGGATTCGTTCGGATCACGGGTCTTTCCGGCGGCTTTGAGTTCGGCAAGATAATCGTTCCAGAGATCCTCTTGGCGCACGCCCAGCTGGTACAGATATTCCCAGGTGAACAGGCCGCTGTCGTGGCCGTCGTCGAAGGTCAATTTCAGTGCGTACTGACCGGCCGGTTCGACCTTGGTCAGGCCTACGCCGATCTTGCCAAATTGCAGGATAGGTTTGCCGTGACCCTGGACCTCGGCGGAAGGAGAGTGCACGCGCAGGAACTCGGCGGGCAGGTGATGTTCCTCACCGGACGCGTATTTCAGCGACAGGGTTTTCGAGGCTTTGTGCAGTTTGATATCGGTGGGGATCATGACCGGATGTCCGTCTTGTGCGGAACCTTGTGGGAGCGAGCCTGCTCGCGATAGCGGTGCAACAGTCAACACAAGGGTTGAATGTACCGCTGTCATCGCGAGCAGGCTCGCTCCCACAGTTCCACTACATCTGTAAGAGTTGCTTACAGGATATAACGGGACAGGTCTTCGTTCTGCGCCAATTCGCCCAAGTGGCTGTTGACGTAATCGGCGTCGATCACGATCGCTTTGTCGTCGTGGGCACTGGCCAGATCACCGGCGCTGAACGACACCTCTTCGAGCAGACGCTCAAGCAGCGTGTGCAGGCGACGGGCACCGATATTCTCGGTCTTCTCGTTGACCTGCCAGGCGATCTCGGCAATACGCTTGATGCCGTCCGGCTGGAACTCGATCACCAGGCCTTCGGTTTTCAGCAGGGCGCAATACTGCTCGGTGAGCGATGCGTGCGGCTCGCTGAGAATGCGTTCGAAGTCTTCAGGCGTCAGCGCCTTGAGTTCGACACGAATCGGCAGGCGACCTTGCAGCTCAGGCACCAGATCGCTCGGCTTGCTCAGGTGGAACGCACCGGACGCGATGAACAGGATGTGGTCGGTCTTGACCATGCCCAGTTTGGTGTTGACGGTGCAGCCTTCGATCAGCGGCAGCAAGTCGCGCTGTACGCCCTCACGGGACACGTCGACGCCACCGGTGTTGCCTCGCTTGGCGACCTTGTCGATTTCGTCGATGAACACGATGCCGTGCTGCTCGACCGCTTCCAGCGCCTTGGCCTTCAACTCTTCTTCGTTGACCAGGCGACCGGCTTCTTCGTCACGCACCAGTTTCAGCGCTTCCTTGACCTTGATCTTGCGGCTTTTCTTTTTGCCCTTGCCCATGTTGGCGAACAGGCTCTGCAGCTGGTTGGTCATCTCCTCCATGCCCGGTGGCGCGGAGATATCGACACCGGCCATTTCGGCGACTTCGATTTCGATCTCTTTGTCATCCAGCTGACCTTCGCGCAGGCGCTTGCGGAACAGCTGACGGGTGTTGGAGTCGGCCGACGGTGCGGCGTCTTCGTTGCTGAAGCCCATGCGTGCCGGTGGCAGCAGGGCGTCGAGGATGCGTTCTTCGGCGGCGTCTTCGGCGCGGTGGCGAACCTTGGTCATTTCCTGTTCGCGCAACAGTTTGATCGCCGCGTCAGCCAGGTCACGAATGATCGATTCAACGTCGCGGCCGACATAACCGACTTCGGTGAACTTGGTTGCTTCGACTTTGATGAACGGCGCATTGGCCAGTTTCGCCAGGCGACGAGCAATCTCGGTTTTACCAACACCGGTCGGGCCGATCATCAGGATGTTCTTGGGGGTCACTTCAACGCGCAGCTCTTCAGGCAGCTGCATCCGGCGCCAGCGGTTACGCAGCGCGATGGCGACGGCGCGCTTGGCATCGTCCTGGCCGATGATATGGCGATTGAGTTCGTGGACGATTTCACGGGGAGTCATGGACATAGTAATTGGCGGTCCTCAAGTAAAAGTGAGCCGTGGCGTGTTGGCCAAAACAGGCTTACTCAGCGAGGTCCTGCTCCTCAATGGTGAAGGTGTGGTTGGTGAATACACAGATGTCGCCGGCGATGCCGAGGGCGGTTTCGACGATTTCCCGGGCCGACAGATCGGTTTTCTTCAGCAGTGCGCTGGCGGCGGCCTGGGCGAAACCGCCGCCGGAGCCCATGGCGATCAGACCTTCTTCAGGTTCGACCACGTCGCCGTTGCCGGTGATGATCAGAGAGGCGTCTTTGTTCGCGACCGCGAGCATGGCTTCGAGGCGGCTGAGGGAGCGGTCAGTGCGCCATTCTTTGGCGAGTTCGACAGCGGCGCGAACCAGGTGGCCTTGATGTTTCTCAAGCTGGCCCTCAAAACGCTCGAAGAGGGTGAAGGCGTCAGCGGTGGCCCCGGCAAAACCGGCGATCACTTGGCCGTGGTACAGGCGGCGAACTTTCTTCGCGTTGCCTTTCATCACGGTATTGCCGAGAGAAACCTGGCCGTCGCCGCCCATGACGACTTTGCCGTGGCGGCGAACTGAAACGATGGTGGTCAAGTGAGAGTCTCCACGCAGCGGGGCGAAAATGCCTTATGCCAACTCATATGGGGGTGGTGGAGCGTATTTCAACTGTAGGACGCGGCGGGGGACGAGCGGTGCGCGTATTGATCGTTCCCACGCAGAGCATGGGAACGATCAGTGGAGGGTCAGCGGCTTTGGCGTTGTTGTAACAACAGGTTGCTGAACCCGCTGCCGGCCAGTTGTTTCTGGGCGGTGGTCAGTTGCTCGCGGTTGCTGAACGGTCCGACCAATACCCGATACCAGGTTTCGTCTTTCACGGTGCCGGATTCAACCGCCACAGCCTGACCGAGCAGGATGATCTGCGCCCGAACCTTGTCCGCATCAGCCTCCTTGCGGAACGAGCCGGCCTGCAGGAAGAACTTGGTCACTGGCGCCGCTTTGGACACCGGTGGCGCTGGCGGCGGGGTAATCCCGGCCAGTGCCGCCTGAGCCCGCGCGGTATCGATCTTCGCTGCTTGCTCTGGCGTGACCGGCGTCGTCGGAATGGCCGGCACTTGTGGCGTCGGCAGGGTTTTCTCCGGCACGGCATCCGGCGGCACGATGACTTCCGATTCCGGCAACAGGGTGTAGAAGTCGTACTTCGGCTTCACCGGTTGCGTCGGGCTCGGCGGGGTCTTGTTGGCCTCGGCGATCTTGGTGGCTTTCTGCTGTTCGATCTTCTCGCGCTTGACGCTCTCGCTGCCCTTGCCCGGTTCCAGCTTCATCAGGAACACAATAAACGCGCCGACCGTCAGGCCGATGGCCATCCACAGCCAGCCCGGGATCGGTTGCTTTGCAGGAGCTTGGTAACGGCTGGCGCCACGCTTGGGTGCAGGTTTTTTCTTGGCAGCCAACTTACATACGCTCCAGAGTTTCCAGACCCAACAGTTCCAGGCCTTGCTTGAGAGTGCGGCCGGTCAGCGCAGCGAGGCGCAGACGGCTCTGCATTTGCGCTGGGGTGTCGGCGCTGAGGATCGGGCAGTTCTCGTAGAAGCTGGAGAACAGGCCGGCAACATCGTACAGGTAGGTGCACAGGATGTGCGGCGTGCCTTTGTCGGAAACGTTGTTCAGCACTTCGCCGAACTGCGCGAGCTTCGCCGCCAATTCGTGTTCGTGCGCCGCTTCGAGGACGATCTGGCCTTCGACTTCGCTGAAGTCCTTGCCGAGTTTGCGGAACACACCGGCCACGCGGGTGTAGGCGTACAGCAGGTACGGCGCAGTGTTGCCTTCGAAGTTCAGCATCAGGTCGAAGTTGAAGCTGTAGTCGCTGGTGCGATGCTTGGACAGGTCGGCATACTTCACCGCGCCAATGCCCACGACCTTGGCGATGTTGCGCAATTCGTCTTCGGCAAGTGTAGGGTTCTTTTCTTTCACCAGGCTGTAGGCACGTTCCTGGGCTTCGGTCAGCAGGTCGATCAACTTCACGGTGCCGCCGTCACGGGTCTTGAATGGACGGCCGTCGGCGCCGTTCATGGTGCCGAAGCCCATGTGTTCCATCTCCATCGGGTGCGTCACGAAGCCGGCCAGGCGCGCGACCTGGAATACTTGCTGGAAGTGCAGGGCCTGACGCTGGTCGACGAAGTACAGCGCGCGATCAGCCTTCAACTTGCCGCTACGGTAACGCACGGCCGCCAGGTCGGTGGTGGCGTAGAGGTAGCCACCGTCAGCCTTGACGATGATCACCGGCAGCGGGTCGCCGTCGGCATTCTTGAACTCGTCGAGGAACACGCACTGGGCGCCGTTGCTTTCGACCAGCAGGCCGGCGGCCTTGAGGTCGTTGACCACGTTGATCAGGTCGTCGTTGTAGGCGCTTTCACCCATCACGTCAGCCATGGTCAGTTTGACGTTCAGCAGTTCGTAGATTTTCTGGCAGTGCGACAGCGAGATGTCTTTGAACTTGGTCCACAGCGCCAGGCAGTCCGGGTCGCCGGCTTGCAGCTTGACCACCAGACCACGGGCGCGATCTGCGAACTCTTCGGATTCGTCGAAGCGTTGTTTGGCCGCACGGTAGAAGTTTTCCAGGTCCGACAGCTCATCGCTGGTGATCGGGTTTTCCTGCAGATACGCCATCAGCATGCCGAACTGGGTGCCCCAGTCGCCGACGTGGTTCTGACGGATCACTTCGTCGCCGAGGAATTCCAGTACGCGCGCCACGCCGTCGCCGATGATGGTCGAGCGCAAGTGGCCGACGTGCATCTCTTTGGCCAGGTTCGGTGCCGACAGGTCGACGACGGTGCGCTGCACCGGGCCGGCCTTACGCACGCCGATGTGCTCGTCGGCCAAAGCGGCGTCCAGGCGAGTGGCCAGGGCTTGGGTGTTCTGGAAGAAGTTCAGGAAGCCAGGGCCGGCGATTTCGGTCTTGGTGACGTTTTCGTCAGCCGGCAGCGCGGCGATGATTTTCTCGGCCAGGTCACGCGGCTTCATGCCGGCCGGTTTGGCCAGCATCATCGCGATGTTGCTGGCGAAATCGCCGTGAGTCTTGTCACGGGAGTTTTCCACCTGGATCGCCGGCGACAGGCCTTCAGGCAACACACCTTCGTTGACGAGTTGGGTGATGGCTTGTTGGATCAGCTGGCGAATGGTGTCTTTCATGGTGTTCTCTTTCGACCGCAAGCGCGGCGGCGCCTGGATGCGCTAGTGGAAAAACTGGGCATTATCCGTTGCGAAGACGGGCTTGCCAACTATAGCGGGCAGGTTATGGATATGTGGTGACTATTAGGGCCTCTTCGCGAGCAAGTCGAATCGTCGCACCGCCGCTCCCACAGTTAATCAGCGGTGTTCATACATTATGTGTCTGGCACAAAACCACTGTGGGAGCGGGCTTGCTCGCGAAGGCGATCTCTAATTCAATACAAATCCACAGGATCGACATCCAGCGACCAACGCACCGCCCGCCCACTCGGCATTTGCTCCAACACCAGCAGCCAGCTGCTTAATAGTCGATGCAGCGGCGCCCGCGCCGTCGCTTGCAGCAACAACTGCGCACGATAACGCCCGGCCCGGCGTTCCATTGGCGCCGGCACCGGCCCGAGCAACTCGATCCCGGTCAGGTTCTGTTCGGCCAGCAAGCGCTCGGCCTCGCTGCACGCCTCATCAAGAAAGCCTTCAGCTTGTCCCGGTTTGTGCGCTTCGGCCCGCAGTAGCGCCAAGTGCGCAAACGGTGGCAGCCCCGCCGAGCGACGTTCGCTCAACGCCTGCTCGGCAAAGGCGAAGTAGCCCTGTTCAGTCAATTGCACCAGCAGCGGATGGTCGGCCAGGTGCGTCTGGATGATCACTTTGCCCGGCTCTTCAGCGCGTCCCGCACGCCCGGCAACCTGGACGATCAACTGCGCCATGCGCTCGCTGGCGCGGAAGTCGCCGGAAAACAGCCCGCCGTCGGCATCGAGAATCGATACCAGGGTCACCCGTGGAAAGTGGTGCCCTTTGGCAAGCATTTGCGTGCCCACCAGAATGCACGGTTGGCCCTTCTGGATGGTCGCGAACAGTTGATTCATCGCGTCTTTGCGCGAAGTGCTGTCGCGGTCGACCCGCAGCACCGGGACGTCCGGGAATAGAATCCCCAGCCGTTCCTCGGCGCGCTCGGTGCCGGCGCCGACTGGCCGCAAATCGACCTTGCCGCATTTCGGGCAATGGCGAGGGACGCGTTCGACGTAGCCACAATGGTGACAACGCAGTTCGCCGGAGCGCTGGTGCACGGTCATGCGCGCATCGCAGCGCTGGCACTCGGACATCCAGCCGCAGTCGTGACACAGCAAGGTCGGGGCAAAACCGCGACGGTTGAGGAACACCAACACTTGTTGGCCAGCGGCCAGCGTCTGGCCGATGGCCTGCTGCATCGGCCCGGAAATGCCGCTGTCCAGTGGGCGGCTTTTCACGTCCAGGCGCAGGAAACGCGGTTGCTTGGCGCCACCGGCACGCTCGTTTAATCGCAGGAGGCCATAACGACCGGTGTAGGCGTTGTGCAGGCTTTCCAGCGAAGGCGTGGCGGAGCCGAGGACAATCGGAATGTTTTCCTGGCGTGCGCGCACCAGTGCCAGGTCGCGGGCGTGATAGCGCAGGCCTTCCTGCTGTTTATAGGAACCGTCGTGCTCTTCATCGATGATGATCAGGCCGGGGTTCTTCATCGGCGTGAACAGTGCCGAGCGGGTGCCAATAATGATGTCGGCGTCACCGTCCCGGGCGGCGAGCCAGGCTTCGAGGCGCTCGCGGTCGTTGACCGCCGAGTGAATCAGCGCGATGCGTGCATTGAAGCGCTGCTCGAAGCGCGCCAGGGTCTGCGGGCCGAGGTTGATCTCCGGGATCAGCACCAGCGCTTGTTTGCCAGCCTCGAGCGTTTCGCGGATCAGCTGCAAATAGACTTCGGTCTTGCCACTGCCGGTGACGCCGGCCAGCAGGAACGCGTGATAACTGTCGAACCCGGCGCGAATCGCCTCATAGGCCGCACGCTGCTCCGGGTTGAGCGGCAGTTCCGGCTGCGCCAGCCAGTGTTCGTGGCGGGCGCCGGGGGCGTGCTTGCGGATTTCGACTTGCACCAGATCCTTGGCCAGCAGCAAATCCAGGCTGTCCTTGCTCAGCATCAGTTTGCTCAACAACTGATGAGCGACGCCGTGGGGATGTTGGGCGAGGGTCGCCAGGGCCTCCCGTTGACGCGGGGCGCGAGCGATGCGCGGGTCATCAAGGCTGGCGCCGGGCGCGGCGGACCAGAAGCGTTCCTGCCGTGCTTCGGCCAGTTCGCCTTGTCGCAACAGTACCGGCAGCGCCCAGCTCAACGTGTCGCCGAGGCTGTGCTGGTAATACTGGGAGGTCCACAGGCACAGTTTGAACAGCGCTGGCGGCAGGGGCGGGGTGGCATCGAGCAGGGCCAGGGCCGGCTTGAGCTTTTCTACCGGCACTTCGCTGTGATCGGTCACCTCCACCAGAATCCCGATCATCTCCCGTCGGCCGAACGGCACCCGCAGGCGCATGCCCGGCTGCAACTGGGCACGCAGGATTCCGGCCGGGGCACGGTAATCGAACAGGCGGCGCAGGGGCGAAGGCAGGGCGAGGCGCAAAATGGCGTCGGGCACGCGGGGGGATCTCGATCAGCGGAAAAAAAACAGCAGGGCCAAGACCTGTGGGAGCGAGCCTGCTCGCGAAGAGGGAGTGTCTGTCAGCATTCATGTCGTCTGACACACCGCTTTCGCGAGCAGGCTCGCTCCCACAGGGACGGCGCTTTGGGCCGGGAGCCTAGCAGACGGTCGGTGTAAGGGACAGCTTGCGTGATTGCAAAGGTCTGGTAGAATCCGCGGCCTAATTATGTGCGGTATTCAACAATAGTGTTGAGTGGCGGCACACTAGCCTGAGGAATACACCATGAAAGCCGATATCCATCCAGCGTACGAAACCATCGAAGTAACTTGCAGCTGCGGCAACAAGTTCGAAACTCGTTCGAACCTGTGCAAGCCACTGGGTACTGACGTATGCAACGAGTGCCACCCGTTCTACACCGGTAAGCAGAAGACTCTGGATACTGGCGGCCGTGTACAGCGCTTCGCAGACCGTTTCGGTGCTTTCGGCAAGAAAGCTCCTGCTGCTGCAGAGTAAGGTTGCAAAGCCCCATGGGCTTTACCTTGCTGATGAAAAAGGCGTCCCTCGTGGGCGCCTTTTTTGTGTCTGCGATTTGGTTTTCCGGTGCCCAGGCCTTCTGCCCGGCGCCGAGCGGGCTGACATCGGTCGCGGTGCAACGGGTAGTGGATGGTGACACGCTGCGCCTGAGCGATGGCCGCAGCGTGCGCATGATCGGTTTGAATACGCCGGAGCTGGGCAAGAAAGGTCGCTCCGACGAGCCGTTCGCGGTGGCGGCACGCCAACGCCTGGAAGCACTGGTGGCTGCCAGCGACGGACGGGTCGGTTTATTGCCCGGTAAAGAAAGCCAAGACCATTACGGTCGCACCTTGGCCCATGTCTACAGCGCCGATGGCGCCAACCTTGAAGCGCAGATGCTCGCTGAAGGACTCGGTTTCCAGGTGGCGGTCGCGCCGAATGTCGATCTGGTCGACTGCCAGCAAGCGGCGGAACACAACGCCCGTCAGGCCGGACTCGGGTTGTGGCGTCAATCCCCTGTACTGAAAGCGAAGCAGATCAACACTTCCGGTTTCGCTGTGCTCAGCGGTCGTGTGAGCAAGGTTCAGCGCAATCGCGGTGGGGTTTGGATCGAGTTGCAGGATTCGGTTGTACTGCGCGTTGCGCCCAATTTGCTGGGGCAGTTCGATGTGGCGAATCTCGAGCGGCTGAAGGGCAGGCAGATCGAGGCCCGTGGCTGGGTGCTGGACCGTTCGCGGCGTGGCGGACTGAAAGAAGGGCAGGCACGCTGGCTTCTGCCATTGACCGACCCAGCGATGCTTCAGATAGCGCAGTGATAAAAATTGTAGACATTTTTTATGTCGATTGTGAACAGTATATCCCTTATGTTTCGCGGCTCTTGGTCCAAAGTCGTAGGGCCGGGCGCTTGACAGGGGTGACTGGTCAGTCTTGTGGGGACTTTGCGACACGCGTATCCTCGGCGGTCCGTCTGTCCAACAGTAAAAGCGGAATGCCCACATGTCTGATTTGAAAACTGCCGCTCTCGAATATCACGCCCATCCTCGTCCAGGGAAGCTGAGTGTCGAGCTCACCAAGGCCACCGCTACCGCCCGCGATCTGTCGCTGGCCTACAGCCCCGGCGTAGCCGAACCAGTACGCGAAATCGCCCGCGACCCTGAACTCGCCTACAAGTACACCGGCAAGGGCAATCTGGTTGCAGTCATTTCCGATGGCACCGCAATTCTCGGCCTGGGTAACCTCGGCCCATTGGCTTCCAAGCCAGTAATGGAAGGTAAAGGCGTGCTGTTCAAGCGCTTCGCCGGCATCGACGTTTTCGACATCGAAGTCGACTCCGAAAGCCCGCAAGCCTTCATCGACACCGTCAAGCGTATCTCCATCACCTTCGGTGGCATCAACCTGGAAGACATCAAGGCACCAGAGTGCTTTGAGATCGAACGCGCTCTGATCGAGCAGTGCGACATTCCGGTATTCCACGATGACCAGCACGGCACCGCGATTGTTACTGCGGCCGGCATGATCAACGCCCTGGAAATCGCTGGCAAAACCCTCGCTGACGCCAAGATCGTCTGCCTGGGCGCCGGTGCGGCCGCCATCTCCTGCATGAAATTGCTGGTGAGCATGGGTGCCAACATCGAAAACATCTTCATGGTTGACCGTACCGGCGTGATCCACTCCGGCCGTGACGACCTGAACCAGTACAAGGCTGTTTTCGCTCACGCGACTGAAAAACGCACGCTGGCCGACGCCCTGAAAGGCGCGGACGTGTTCGTCGGCCTGTCCGGCCCGAACCTGCTGAGCGCTGAAGGCCTGAAATCCATGGCGGCCAACCCGATCGTGTTCGCGTGCTCCAACCCGGACCCGGAAATCTCCCCGGAACTGGCTCACGCCACCCGTGACGACGTGATCATGGCGACCGGCCGTTCGGACTACCCAAACCAGGTCAACAACGTGCTGGGCTTCCCGTTCATCTTCCGTGGCGCCCTGGACGTTCGCGCCAAGCGCATCAACGAAGAAATGAAAGTGGCTGCGGCCAACGCCCTGCGTGAACTGGCCAAGCTGCCGGTTCCTCAGGACGTGTGCGACGCCTACGGCGGCATCAAACTGGAATTCGGTCGTGAGTACATCATTCCGAAACCAATGGATGCCCGTTTGATCACCGTGATCTCCGATGCTGTGGCCAAGGCTGCGATCGAGACCGGCGTAGCGACCCTGCCGTATCCGAAGAACTACCCGCTGAAAAGTGTGGATGACGTGTTCAACGGCTAAGTCGTTGTAGCGCTTCAACAGAAAGCCCCGGCTCTAACAAGTCGGGGCTTTTTTATGACTTAGCGTTTTGCAGCGGTAGTAATGGCTTCATCGCGAGCAGGCTCACTCCCACATTTGACCGATGTGTACGTGAATCCCGGGTACACCCAAATCCACTGTGGGAGCGAGCCTGCTCGCGATGGGGCCATCACAGGCGGTGTAGGGATTGCAGGCACAAAAAAAGCCCCGCTCTTCTTTCAAAGGCGGGGCTTTTTGCAGCTTCAGGCGATCAGAACAAATCGATCGGCGCCGCTTCATCCGCAGGCAGTGGGCTACCCGGCGCAGTGCCGTTGCCCAGCTCGTTCGCCGACGGTGGCGTGTCTTCGGCCTTGAACAGCTCGAAGTAGGCGCCTGGCGTGCCTGGGGTGGCTGCACGGCCGCTGATCGGGTCGACTCGCAGGCTGAGGATGCCTTCCGGCTCTGCCTGCGTATGAGGCGGCATACCTTTGAGCGCGGCGCCCATGTAGTTCATCCAGATCGGCAGGGCGACGGTACCGCCGAACTCCTTGCGGCCCAGGCTTTCAGGCTGGTCGAAACCGGTCCAGACAGTGGTCACATAATCGGCGTTGTACCCCGAGAACCAGGCGTCCTTGGACTCGTTGGTGGTACCGGTCTTGCCCGCAATGTCGCTGCGGCCCAAGGCCAGGGCGCGGCGGCCGGTGCCGAGTTTGATGACGTCCTCGAGCATGCTGTTGAGGATGAAAGTGGTGCGACCATCGACGATGCGCTCGGCCACGGCCGGCGTTTGTGGCGCTGGCTGGGCAGTCAGCGCTTCGCCCGGGGTTGCGTTGACGGTGAAGGCGTTGGCGGCGACAGGGGCGGCGATGCCGTCGGTGACGACGTTGCCTTTCGGGACGCTCGGCGGGTTGGCGACGAACAGCGTGTCACCATTGCGGCTTTCGATCTTGTCGATGATGTAGGGGCTGATCTTGTAGCCGCCGTTGGCGAAAGTGCTCCAGCCGGTGGCGATTTCCATTGGCGTCAGCGTCGCGGTGCCCAGCGCCAGTGACAGGTTGGGCGGCAGGTCCTGCTTGTTGAAGCCAAAGCGCGTGATGTAATCGATGGTCCTGCCAACGCCCATGGCTTGCACCAACCGGATCGAAACCAGGTTACGCGACTTGTACAGGCCTTCACGCAAGCGGATCGGGCCGAGGAACGTGTTGGTGTCGTTCTTCGGGCGCCAGACCTTGTCCAGGTATTCGTCGACAAACACGATCGGTGCGTCGTTCACCAGGCTGGAGGCGGTGTAGCCGTTATCCAGCGCCGCACTGTAGACGAACGGCTTGAAGCTCGAACCCGGCTGACGCTTGGCCTGCATGGCGCGGTTGTAGTTGCTCTGTTCGAAGGCGAAGCCGCCGACCAGGGAGCGAATGGCACCGTTCTGCGGATCGAGGGAAACCAGCGCGCCCTGAGCCTGGGGGATCTGACTGAATTTCAGCGAGTTGTCCGGCTGGCGCTGCACACGAATCAGGTCGCCGACCTGGGCGACGTCCGAAGGCTGTTTCGGGTTGGGGCCCATGCTGTTGGTGTTCAGGAAGGGGCGCGCCCATTTCATGCTGTCCCAGCCGACATGTTCGTCACCGGTACGGGTCATCACTTGCAGGCCGGTCTTGTCGACCTGGGTGACGATGGCAGGTTCAAGGCTGCTGATGGTGCGCTGTTTGGTCAGCTCGATTGTCCAGGCCTCGCGAGTCTTGCCCGGCAGGCGCGACTCCGGTCCGCGATAACCATGACGCTGGTCGTAGGTCATCAACCCTTCGTGGACCGCGGTGTTGGCCATTTCCTGCAGGTTGCTCGGCACCGTGGTGGTGACGCGGAAACCCTCGGTATAAGCGTCGCTGCCATAACGGCCGACCATTTCGGCGCGGGCCATTTCAGCGATGTACGGCGCATTCACTTCCGGGGTCGGCACGTGATAACTGGCGTTCAGCGGCTCGTTGATCGCGGTGGTGTAATCGGCTTCGGTGATTTTGCCGAGCTTGTACATGCGCCCAAGGATCCAGTCGCGACGTTCCTTGCTGCGCGCCGGGTTGGCCAGCGGGTTAAAGCGCGAGGGGGCTTTTGGCAGGCCGGCGATCATCGCCATCTGCGCGAGGCTGACGTCACGAATCGACTTGCCGTAGTAAACCTGTGCAGCGGCTTCGATGCCGTAGGCGCGGTTGCCCAGATAGATCTTGTTGACGTACAGCTCAAGAATCTCGTCCTTGGTCAGCTGCCGTTCAATCTGCAGGGCCAGGAGAATTTCGGTGGTTTTGCGCGAGAAGCTGCGTTCGCTGGTCAGGAAGAAGTTCTTCGCCACCTGCATGGTGATGGTGCTGCCGCCGGACTGAATGTGTCCGCTTTTTACCAACTGGGTGGCCGCGCGCATCAGGCTGCTGGGGTCGACACCGTAGTGGTTGGCGAAGTTGTCGTCTTCAGCACTTAGTAACGCATTAATGAAATTGGGGGGAATGTCGGCGAACCGGATCGGTGTGCGGCGCATTTCGCCAAATTCTGCGATCAGCTTGTTGTCGCTGCTGTAGACCCGCAAAGGAATCTGCAACTGGATGCTTCTCAGCGCCTCCACGGATGGTAAACCCGGACTAAGGTAGAGAAAGGCGCCGCTAAGACCAAGGAGCAGTCCGCAGAAAACGGCGACGATGGACCAACCGAAAAATTTCAGCAGACGAATCAAGGCTTTTGGACATCCAGGGCAAAGAATGAATTAGGCATCAGGGTTCAGATAAACAGGGAACGACCCGCGCTTGAAGTAAAAACCGGAAAAAAACGCTGGGCATTATAAGCATTTTTCCGTCGGGGGCGTCATTTGCGCTGCTGTCAAGACGGGTGGTTTGAACGCAACGGATATTACAGAGTCCGTAAGACACGGATAGTCATAGGGAATTGGTAGTGCTAGGACTCTTCAATAAAAAGGCCAATACGCTTCTGGGGATCGACATCAGCTCCACGTCGGTCAAGCTTCTGGAGCTAAGCCGCCAAGGCGACCGTTATCGGGTCGAGGCCTATGCGGTGGAACCTTTACCCACCAACGCGGTGGTCGAGAAAAATATCGCCGAGCTCGAAGGCGTAGGGCAGGCACTCGCGCGCGTGCTGCTCAAGGCCAGAACCAACCTCAAGAACGTCGCCGTGGCCGTGGCCGGTTCGGCGGTGATCACCAAGACCATCGAGATGGACGCCGGTCTTTCCGACGACGAAATGGAAAACCAGCTGAAGATCGAGGCCGATCAATACATCCCTTATCCATTGGATGAAGTGGCCATCGACTTTGAGGTCCAGGGCGTTTCTGTGCGCAACCCCGAGCGAGTCAATGTGCTGCTGGCGGCCTGTCGCAAGGAAAACGTCGAGGTCCGGGAAGCGGCCCTGGCCCTGGCCGGTCTGACAGCTCGCGTGGTCGACGTCGAGGCCTATGCGCTGGAGCGTTCCTACGGATTGCTGGCGAGCCAACTGGCTGCTTCTCAGGAGCGTCTGACGGTAGCGGTGGTTGATATCGGCGCCACCATGACCACCCTGAGCGTGCTGCACCAGGGGCGGATCATCTACACTCGCGAGCAATTGTTCGGCGGTCGTCAACTGACGGAGGAAATCCAGCGACGTTATGGCCTGACCCTTGAGCAGGCGGGGCTGGCGAAGAAGCAGGGTGGTTTGCCGGACGATTACGTCAGTGAGGTGTTGCAGCCGTTTCGCGATGCGCTGGTGCAGCAGGTGTCGCGTTCGTTGCAGTTTTTCTTCGCCTCCGGTCAGTACAACTCGGTCGACCACATTCTGTTGGCCGGCGGTACCGCATCGGTCCCGGGGCTGGACCGGTTGATCGAGCAACGATTGGGTACGCCGACGCAGGTGGCTAACCCATTCTCCGACATGACCCTGAGCAGCAAGGTCAACGCCGGTGCCTTGGCCAGCGATGCGCCGGCACTGATGATCGCCTGCGGGCTGGCCCTCAGGAGTTTCGACTGATGGCACGGATCAATCTTTTACCCTGGCGCGAAGAGCAGCGTGAAGCGCGCCGCAAACGCTTTTTGCTGGCGTTGGTCGGTGTGATGGTCGGGGTCGTGGGCGCGGTGCTGATCGCGAACCAGGCCATCAGTGGCGCTATCGATCGGCAAGTGGCTCGTAACGATTACATCGGCAAACAGATTGCCGTGGTCGACGAGCGGATTCAACAGATCAGCGATTTGAAGGCTCGTCGCCAGCAACTGGTCGAGCGCATGCGCATCATTCAGGACCTGCAAGGCAACCGGCCGATCAGCGGGCGTATTTTCGATCAACTGGCGCGGACGCTGCCTGACGGCGTGTATTTCACCGAGGTGAAAATGGCCGGCAAGTCCTTGTCCATCACCGGAGCGGCGGAGTCCAACAATCGTGTGTCAGACCTGATGCGCAATCTGGATGCGTCCGACTGGTTTGATGCGCCCAGCCTCACGGAAGTCAAAGCGACGACCGCCGGTCAACTGGTTCAGGCCAACGTCTTTCAGCTGACCGTTCGTCAAACTCAGCCCGCCGCTGCGGAGGGCGCCAAATGAGGCTGTCTGACTGGTTCGAAGGCCTGCGCAAGATCGACATCAATGACCTGGACACCAATAACATGGGTTCCTGGCCGCCAGCAATCAAGGCACTGGCGGGTATCCTGCTCATGATTCTGGTGCTTTCACTGGGCTACAGTTTTTCCATCAGCGATCTTCAGAGCCATCTCGAACTCAAGCGCGAGGAGGAGTCGACCCTCAAGGAGCAATTCGCCAACAAAGCCCGCATGGCGGCGAATCTGGAGCTGTATACGCAGCAGATGAAGGAAATGGAGAACTCCTTTGGCGTGCTGCTGCGGCAATTGCCCAGTGACACCGAAGTGCCCGGTCTGCTGGAAGACATCACTCGCACCGGCCTGGGCAGTGGCCTGGAGTTCGAAGAGATCAAGCTGCTGCCGGAGAACACGCAGCAGTTCTACATCGAGCTGCCGATCCAGATCACCGTCACCGGTGCCTATCATGACCTGGCCACCTTCGTCAGCGGCGTCGCCGGGCTGCCACGGATTGTCACCCTGCATGACTTCGACCTTGCGCCGGCCAACCCGGAAGGTGGTCCGAAGTTGCGCATGAGCATCCTCGCCAAGACCTACCGCTACAACGACAAGGGGCTGCAAAAATGACCCCGATTCGTTGTTTTTCGATGGTGGTGTTGGTCGCCGGCCTGGCCGGTTGCGGCAGCGACAATGACTTCAGCGACTTGGATGCATACATGAACGAAATGCGTTTGCGTGCGCCCGGCAAGATTGAACCAACGCCGACATTTCGATCTTACCCAACATTCACCTACAGCGCCGCCAACCTGCGAAGCCCGTTTTCCCGACAGATCAGAGTCGATCTGGCCGGCCAGAAACACGGTTCGCGTAACGTCAAACCTGACCCGAATCGGGTCAAGCAGTACCTCGAAGGTTTCAACATCGAGCAGTTTGAAATGGTCGGAACGATCGCCAATGCGACCGGCTCCTTTGCGCTGCTGCGCGGGGCGGGCGGGGTGCATCGGTTGAAAGTCGGCGATTACCTGGGACGTAACGATGGGCGGATCGTCGCCATCAATGGCTCGCAGGTCGATGTGGTCGAAATCGTTCCCGACGGCGAAGGCGCCTGGCTGGAGCGGCCGCGGACCATCCCTTTGAAAGAGCACTCATAGTGGAACTCGAATAATGAACAGGATTTTCTCAACCTTCGGTATTTCGCTATGGATAGCGTTGCTGTCGCCGATGGTACTAGCGGCCAACCTCAAAGCGCTGGATGTCGCCGCGCTACCGGGGGACCGCATCGAGTTGAAGTTGTCGTTCGATGGGCCGCCACCGCCGCCCCATGGTTACACCACCGAATCGCCTGCACGAATTGCGCTGGATCTGCCTGGTGTCGTTAGTCAGCTAAAAAGCAAAAATCGTGACCTGGGCGGCGGAAATGCCCGCAGCGCCACGGTGGTGCAAGCCAAGGACCGTACGCGGCTGATCATCAATCTGACCCAGTTGACGCCGTATAACGCACGGGTCGAAGGCAATACTCTGTTCGTGGTGGTCGGCCAAGGCGCCAACAAAACGGCCTCCAGCCCAGCGCCCAAAACGCCGCGCGCAGCCACTGCAACGCCAGCCCCGGCGAAAGCCTATGCGCCGGTAGGCAAGGCCATTCGGGGTGTGGATTTCCAGCGCGGTACTCAGGGCGAAGGCAATGTGGTCATCGATCTGTCGGATCCCTCCATCGCCCCAGACATTCAGGAGCGCGACGGCAGGATCATCCTCGGTTTCGCCAAGACCCAGTTGCCTGAGCCGTTGCGTGTCCGTCTGGACGTCAAGGATTTCGCCACGCCGGTGCAGTTCGTCAACGCCAGTGCCACGGGTGATCGGGCCACGATCAGCATTGAGCCCAGCGGCGCATTCGATTATTCGACTTACCAGACTGACAACAAGCTGACCGTCAGCATCCGGCCAATGACGGTCGATGACTTGCAGAAACGCAACACCGAACGCTTCGCCTACACCGGTGAAAAACTCTCGCTGAATTTCCAAGACATCGATGTGCGTTCGGTGCTGCAACTGATCGCCGATTTTACCAACCTGAATCTGGTGGCCAGCGACACGGTGCAGGGTGGCATTACGCTGCGTTTGCAGAACGTGCCGTGGGATCAGGCGCTGGATCTGGTGTTGAAAACCAAGGGCCTGGATAAACGCAAGATCGGTAACGTTTTGCTGGTGGCGCCAGCCGATGAGATTTCCGCCCGCGAGCGTCAGGAGCTGGAGTCGCAGAAGCAGATTGCCGACCTGGCTCCCTTGCGTCGCGAGCTGTTGCAGGTCAACTACGCCAAAGCTGCCGATATCGCCAAGCTGTTCCAGTCGGTGACCAGTGCCGAGGCGAAAGTCGACGAGCGGGGCTCGATCACGGTGGATGAGCGGACCAACAACATCATTGCCTACCAGACCCAGGATCGCCTCGACGAACTGCGCCGTATCGTCGCGCAACTGGATATCCCGGTGCGTCAGGTGATGATCGAGGCGCGCATCGTCGAAGCCAACGTCGACTATGATAAAAGCCTCGGCGTGCGCTGGGGCGGTTCGTTGCAGAACAAAGGCAACTGGAACACCTCAGGTGTCAGCAACGGGGCGAATGCTTCATCGACCATAGGTACGCCTGGCAGCACCAGCACCAACTCGCCGTTCGTCGACCTAGGCACCGCCGCCAACACCTCGGGGCTCGGCATCGCCTTCATCACCGACAATGTGCTGCTGGATCTCGAGCTGACGGCCATGGAGAAGACCGGCAACGGCGAAATTGTCTCGCAGCCCAAGGTGGTCACCTCGGACAAGGAAACCGCGAAAATCCTCAAGGGCACGGAGATTCCCTACCAGGAAGCCAGCTCCAGCGGTGCGACCTCGGTGTCGTTCAAAGAGGCCTCGCTGTCTCTGGAGGTGACGCCGCAGATCACTCCGGACAACCGGATCATCATGGAGGTCAAGGTCACCAAGGACGAACCGGACTACCTGAACAAGGTGCAGGATGTGCCGCCGATCAAGAAAAACGAGGTCAATGCCAAGGTCCTGGTCAACGATGGCGAGACCATCGTGATTGGCGGGGTTTTCTCAAATACTCAGAGCAAGGTTGTAGATAAGGTGCCATTTCTCGGTGATGTGCCGTATCTTGGCCGCCTTTTCCGGCGTGACGTGGTTTCGGAGAAAAAATCCGAGCTGCTGGTATTTCTCACTCCGCGTATCATGAATAACCAGGCGATTGCTGTGAGTCATTGATTCTGTGCGAAATTTGATTCTTGTTGGACCGATGGGAGCTGGAAAAAGCACCATCGGCCGGTTGCTGGCCAAAGAGCTGCGCCTGCCATTCAAAGATTCCGATAAGGAAATTGAATTGCGCACGGGCGCCAATATCCCGTGGATTTTCGATAAAGAAGGCGAACCGGGCTTTCGTGACCGCGAGCAGGCGATGATTGCCGAGTTGTGCGGGTGCGACGGCGTGGTGCTGGCGACCGGTGGCGGCGCGGTGATGCGCGAGGCCAATCGTCGGGCGCTGCACGCCGGGGGGCGGGTGGTCTATCTGCATGCGTCTGTCGAGCAACAGGTGGGCCGCACTTCCCGTGATCGCAATCGACCCCTCTTGCGTACTGCCGATCCGGCCAAGACCCTTCGGGATCTGCTGGCGATCCGCGATCCGCTTTATCGGGAAATCGCCGATCTCGTGGTGGAAACCGATGAGCGGCCGCCGCGAATGGTGGTGCTCGATATTCTCGAACGCTTGCAGCAGCTACCTCCCCGTTAAAGCGCGGCGCGAAATGCGCTATCCTCGGCGTCCTGTCATGGCCGCTCAAGGTTGTGGCGGATGGCTACCGAACGGCGTCACAGCAGCAGACGCCGTGGACATTCGTTAACTCAAGGCAGGACGCCTGATTCCATCTTCACTGTGGGGACACATGCAGACACTCAAGGTCGATCTAGGCGAGCGCAGCTACCCGATTCATATTGGCGAAGGTTTGTTGGATCAGCCTGAGCTGCTGGCCCCGCATATCCGCGGACGGCAAGTGGCGATCATCTCCAACGAGACCGTTGCGCCGCTCTATCTCGAGCGTCTGACCCGCAGCCTTGCACAGTTCTCGGTGGTTTCCGTGGTGCTGCCGGACGGCGAAGCGTTCAAGACCTGGGAAACCCTGCAACTGATTTTCGACGGTCTGCTGACCGCGCGACACGACCGCCGTACCACGGTCATCGCCCTCGGTGGCGGCGTGATTGGTGACATGGCCGGTTTTGCTGCCGCCTGCTACCAGCGGGGTGTCGATTTCATCCAGATCCCGACCACGTTGCTGTCGCAAGTCGACTCATCGGTGGGCGGCAAGACCGGGATCAACCATCCGCTGGGCAAGAACATGGTCGGCGCTTTCTATCAGCCGAATGTGGTGCTGATTGATACCGCCACCCTCAATACCCTGCCGGCCCGCGAACTGTCCGCCGGGCTCGCTGAAGTCATCAAATACGGGCTGATCTGCGACGAGCCGTTCCTGACCTGGCTTGAAGAAAACGTCGATCGCCTGCGCGCCCTGGACCAGGTCGCCCTGACTTACGCCATCGAGCGCTCTTGCGCGGCCAAGGCTGCGGTGGTGGGTGCCGACGAACGGGAGACCGGTGTTCGCGCCACGCTCAACCTGGGTCACACCTTCGGCCACGCCATCGAAACCCACATGGGCTATGGTGTCTGGCTACATGGTGAGGCGGTTGCTGCTGGCACCGTAATGGCCTTGGAAATGTCCGCGCGCCTGGGCTGGATCAGCGAACAAGAGCGCGATCGCGGCATTCGTCTGTTCCAGCGTGCCGGCCTGCCGGTTATCCCGCCTGAAGAGATGACTGAAGCCGATTTTCTCGAACACATGGCAATTGACAAGAAAGTGATCGACGGTCGTTTGCGCCTGGTGCTGCTGCGCCACATGGGCGAAGCGGTGGTGACCGACGATTATCCGAAAGAGGTTTTACAGGCCACGCTGGGAGCGGATTACCGCGCTCTGGCTCAGCTTAAAGGTTAATAAGATCCCGATGACTAGTTTGCACGCCGACGAGGCTTTCCTCGGCCATTACCAGTTGAGTCATGACCCTTTTTCTCCACGGGTGCCTGGCTTCAAATTCTTCCCGGCCCAGCGCAAACCGGTGCTGGGGCAACTGCATCACCTGGCACGCTACAGTCAGTTGCTGCTGGTCGTCACCGGCCCGCAAGGCAGTGGCAAGACGCTGTTGCGTCAGGCCCTGGTGGCCAGCACCAACAAACAATCGGTGCAGAGCGTGGTGGTTTCCGCCCGTGGCGCCGGTGATGCGGCCGGCGTGCTGCGTCAGGTGGCTCAGGCGCTGAACGTCGCCCAGCCCGAGATCGGCGCGATTCTGGCTCAAGTGGTGCAGCTTGCACTGACGGGGCAGGAAGTCTATTTGCTGGTGGATGACGCCGAGCAACTCGACGAGTCCGCGCTGGAAGCCTTGCTCGCCCTGGCCGCCGGTGCACCGGAAGGTCGCCCGCATGTGTTCCTGTTCGGTGAGTCGTCGCTGATTGCTCAACTGGAGGCGCTGAGCCTCGAGGAAGAGCGTTTCCACGTCATCGAATTGCAGCCTTACACCGAAGAAGAAACCCGCGAATATCTGGACCAGCGGCTCGAAGGCGCCGGCCGGGGTATCGAACTTTTCACTGCGGATCAGATCTCTGATATTCACGAAAGCTCCGACGGTTGGCCTGGCACCATCAACCAGGTTGCCCGCGATGCAATGATCGAAGCCATGATTGCCAGCCGCTCAGCGGTGAAGCGTCCAAGTATGGGGTTCAACATGCCGAAGAAACACGTATTGGCGATTTCCGCCGTTGTCGTGGTCGCGGTAGCCGCCGCCTGGTTGATGCCGGGTCGCAGCAAAGCACCGACCACTGGCGCACCTGCCAACGAACAGGCGCAACTGCCGCTCGGCCAGGGCACGCCACAACCTGACAGCGGCGGCGCGCCTGCCGTCGAATTCGCCGGTAACTCGCAACCGATGCCATTGCCGCTGGTCGGCAACTCGCAGCCGGTCATGCGCGGTCCGTTGGCTGAAGCCGCCGGTGGCATCACCGAAGGCGATGACGGCGTGCCGGTCGAAGGTTCGAGCGCTACGCCGCCGACCGTGACCACCACCGCGCCGCCTGCGGGCATCCAGCCTGGCCCGGCACCGACACCTGCCGCCAAGCCTGTACCTGCTCCGACTCAGGTCGCGACTGCCAAGCCAGTCCCGGTGGCGCCTGCCGTGAAGCCAGCTCCAGTGCCAGCCAAACCAGCCGCCGCCACCGCTGCCGCCAAACCTGCCGAGAAACCAGCCACCGTGGCCAAGGCCGCCGGTGGCACCTGGTACGCAGGGCAGGCGCCGGGTAACTACGTGGTGCAGATCCTCGGCACCAGCTCTGAAGCGGCCGCGCAATCCTTCGTCAAGGAGCAGGGCGGCGAGTACCGTTATTTCAAGAAAGTCCTCAACGGCAAGCCGCTTTACGTCATCACTTACGGTAACTTCGCCAACCGCGATGCAGCCGTTACCGCCATCAAGGCCTTGCCAGCGAAGGTTCAGGCTGGTAAACCTTGGCCTCGCACTGTCGCCAGCGTCCAACAGGAACTGGCAACAACTCGCTGAAGATTCGGCGGCCTTACCCAGGCCGCCTCTCCCGGCACCTCAAAATTTCTACAAGTGCATGCCGCCTCTACAGGCCGCGTGCCTTGTGGTGTCTGCGTCACAGTAGTCTTTGAGTCGTTGCGGTCAAAATTAAAAAAGTTTTGACTAGCACAGCATATCGCTTTAAACCTTTCACAAATGCGACATAGATTTGCGACAGATCGTCGTCAAATTTGTGAGCCTCTGTGTCGGTGTGTACAATGACCTCCCTTTTGCCCCCGCAAAGCTGGCGTACGTTCGGCGCGGATGGTAAGTGGTTGAATTGAAAAGAAATTTGCCTCGACAAGAGGCAGCCTGGTGAGAAAGTGTCTATGAAAGCAGGTCTGTACCAACCAGATGAATTCAAGGATAACTGCGGTTTCGGCCTGATAGCCCATATGCAGGGCGAGCCCAGTCATACCCTTTTGCAAACGGCCATTGAGGCCCTGACCTGCATGACCCACCGCGGTGGGATCAACGCCGACGGCAAGACCGGTGACGGTTGCGGTCTGCTGATTCAAAAGCCGGATGTGTTCCTGCGAGCCATCGCCCAGGAAACCTTCGGCGTCGAACTGCCCAAGCAATATGCCGTGGGCATGGTCTTCTTCAACCAGGACCCGGTCAAAGCCGAAGCCGCTCGCGAGAACATGAACCGCGAGATCCTCGCTGCTGGCCTGACCCTCGTCGGCTGGCGCAAAGTGCCGATCGACACCAGCGTCCTTGGCCGCCTGGCCCTTGAGCGCCTGCCGCAGATCGAACAGGTGTACATCGGCGGTGAAGGCCTGAGCGATCAGGACATGGCCGTCAAACTGTTCACCTCCCGTCGTCGCTCGTCCGTGGCCAACGCCGCCGACGCCGATCACTACGTCTGCAGCTTTTCGCACAAAACCATCATTTATAAAGGCCTGATGATGCCGGCGGATCTCACCGCCTTCTATCCAGACCTCAGCGACCAGCGCCTGCAAACCTCGATTTGCGTGTTCCACCAGCGCTTCTCGACCAACACTCTGCCGAAATGGCCGCTGGCTCAGCCGTTCCGCTTCCTCGCCCACAACGGCGAGATCAACACCATCACCGGCAACCGCAACTGGGCCGTGGCTCGTCGCACCAAGTTCACCAATGATCTGATGGACCTGGAAGAACTCGGCCCGCTGGTCAACCGCGTCGGTTCCGACTCCTCGAGCATGGACAACATGCTTGAATTGATGGTCACCGGTGGTATCGACCTGTTCCGTGGCGTGCGGATGATCATTCCGCCTGCGTGGCAGAACGTCGAAACCATGGACCCGGACCTGCGTGCGTTCTACGAATACAACTCGATGCACATGGAACCGTGGGACGGCCCGGCCGGCGTGGTAATGACCGACGGTCGTTACGCGGTGTGCCTGCTCGACCGTAACGGTCTGCGTCCCGCGCGTTGGGTCACCACCAAGAACGGTTTCATCACCCTGGCCTCGGAAATCGGTGTCTGGAACTACCAGCCTGAAGACGTGATCGCCAAGGGCCGCGTTGGCCCGGGTCAGATCTTCGCCGTGGACACCGAAACCGGCCAGATCCTCGACACCGATGCGATCGACAACCGCTTGAAGTCCCGTCATCCGTACAAGCAATGGCTGCGCAAGAATGCCCTGCGCATTCAGGCGACCATGGAAGACAACGACCACGGTTCGGCGTTCTACGACGTCGACCAGCTCAAGCAGTACATGAAGATGTACCAGGTCACTTTCGAAGAACGTGATCAGGTGCTGCGTCCGCTCGGCGAGCAAGGTTACGAAGCCGTTGGCTCGATGGGCGATGACACGCCGATGGCCGTGCTGTCCCAGCGCGTGCGCACGCCGTACGACTATTTCCGCCAGCAGTTCGCGCAGGTCACCAACCCGCCGATCGACCCGCTGCGTGAAGCCATCGTCATGTCGCTGGAGATCTGCCTCGGTGCCGAGCGCAATATCTTCCAGGAGTCGCCGGAACACGCCTCGCGCGTGATCCTCAGCTCGCCGGTCATTTCCCCGGCCAAGTGGCGCTCGCTGATGAACCTCGATCGTCCGGGCTTCGAGCGCGCGATCATCGACCTCAACTACGACGAAAGCGTCGGCCTCGAAGCGGCGATCCGCAACGTCGCCGATCAGGCTGAAGAAGCTGTGCGCTCCGGCCGTACCCAGGTCGTGTTGAGTGACCGTCACATTGCCCCGGGCAAGTTGCCGATCCACGCTTCCCTGGCCACCGGCGCGGTGCACCACCGCTTGACCGAAAAAGGCCTGCGTTGCGACTCCAACATCCTCGTGGAAACCGCGACGGCTCGCGACCCGCACCACTTCGCCGTGTTGATCGGTTTCGGCGCCTCGGCGGTCTATCCGTTCCTGGCTTACGAAGTGCTGGGCGACCTGATCCGCACCGGTGAAGTGCTGGGCGACCTCTATGAGGTGTTCAAGAACTACCGCAAAGGCATCACTAAAGGTCTGCTGAAGATCCTGTCGAAGATGGGTATTTCGACCATCACGTCGTATCGCGGCGCGCAGCTGTTCGAAGCCATCGGCCTGTCCGAAGAAGTCTGCGACCTGAGCTTCCGTGGTGTACCAAGCCGCATCAAAGGTGCGCGTTTCGTCGACATCGAAGCCGAGCAGAAAGCCCTGGCTACTGAAGCCTGGAGCCCGCGCAAGCCAATCCAGCAGGGCGGGTTGCTGAAGTTCGTCCACGGTGGCGAATATCACGCGTACAACCCGGACGTGGTCAACACCCTGCAAGCCGCTGTGCAGCAGGGCGACTACAGCAAGTTCAAGGAGTACACGGCGCTGGTGGACAACCGTCCGGTGTCGATG
This sequence comes from Pseudomonas svalbardensis, assembly GCF_030053115.1. NCBI lineage: Bacteria > Pseudomonadati > Pseudomonadota > Gammaproteobacteria > Pseudomonadales > Pseudomonadaceae > Pseudomonas > Pseudomonas svalbardensis. The sequence continues at coordinate 445,870 of NZ_CP125619.1, forward strand.
ATCCGCGACCTGTTCAAAGTCAAAACCCTGGACACGCCGCTGGACATCAGCGAGATCGAACCGCTGGAATCGGTGCTCAAGCGCTTTGACTCCGCGGGCATCTCCCTCGGCGCCTTGTCGCCGGAAGCTCACGAAGCCCTGGCCGAAGCCATGAACCGCCTCGGTGCGCGTTCCAACTCCGGCGAAGGCGGCGAAGACCCGGCGCGTTACGGCACCATCAAGAGCTCAAAAATCAAGCAAGTGGCGACCGGCCGTTTCGGTGTGACCCCGGAATACCTGGTCAACGCTGAAGTGCTGCAGATCAAAGTCGCTCAGGGCGCCAAGCCCGGCGAAGGTGGTCAGCTGCCAGGTGGCAAGGTCAACGGTCTGATCGCCAAGCTGCGTTATGCAGTGCCGGGCGTGACCCTGATCTCGCCTCCACCGCACCACGACATCTATTCGATCGAAGACTTGTCGCAGCTGATTTTCGACCTGAAACAAGTCAACCCGAAGGCTCTGGTCTCGGTGAAACTCGTAGCAGAAGCAGGCGTCGGCACCATCGCCGCCGGTGTGGCCAAGGCCTACGCGGACTTGATCACCATCTCCGGCTACGACGGCGGCACCGGTGCATCGCCGCTGACCTCGATCAAATACGCGGGCGCTCCGTGGGAACTCGGCCTGGCCGAAACCCACCAGACTCTGCGCGGCAACGACCTGCGCGGCAAAGTGCGGGTACAAACCGACGGCGGCCTGAAAACCGGCCTCGACGTGATCAAGGCTGCCATCCTCGGCGCTGAAAGCTTCGGCTTCGGCACCGCGCCAATGATCGCCCTGGGTTGCAAATACCTGCGTATTTGCCACCTGAACAACTGCGCCACCGGCGTCGCGACTCAGAACGAGAAGCTGCGCAAGGATCACTACATCGGGACCGTCGACATGGTGGTGAATTTCTTCACCTATGTCGCCGAAGAAACCCGTGAGTGGCTGGCCAAGCTGGGCGTGCGCTCCCTCGAAGAGCTGATCGGCCGTACCGATCTGCTGGACATCCTCGAAGGCCAGACCGCCAAGCAGCAACACCTGGACCTGACGCCATTGCTGGGCAGCGATCACATCCCGGCAGACAAGCCTCAATTCTGCCAGGTCGACCGCAACCCACCGTTCGACAAAGGCCTGCTGGCCGAAAAAATGGTCGACATGGCCACCTCGGCCATCAACGACATGAGCGGCGCTGATTTCGCCCTGGATATCTGCAACTGCGACCGTTCGATCGGCGCGCGGATCTCCGGTGAAATCGCTCGCAAACACGGCAACCAAGGCATGGCGAATGCGCCGATCACCTTCCGCTTCAAAGGGACGGCCGGTCAGAGCTTCGGTGTGTGGAACGCTGGCGGCCTGAATATGTACCTGGAAGGCGACGCCAACGACTACGTCGGCAAAGGCATGACCGGCGGCAAACTGGTCATCGTTCCGCCGAAGGGCAGCGTCTACAAGACTCAGGACAGTGCCATCATCGGCAACACCTGCCTGTACGGAGCCACTGGCGGCAAGCTGTTCGCGGCCGGTACCGCGGGCGAACGTTTCGCGGTGCGTAACTCCGGTGCTCACACCGTGGTTGAAGGCACTGGCGATCACTGCTGCGAGTACATGACCGGTGGTTTCGTCTGCGTGCTGGGCAAGACCGGTTACAACTTCGGCTCAGGCATGACCGGCGGTTTCGCCTACGTGCTCGACCAGGACAACACTTTTGTTGACCGGGTCAACCATGAACTGGTGGAAATCCAGCGGATCAGCGGTGAGACGATGGAAGCCTATCGCAGCCACCTGCAACGCGTGCTGAACGAATACGTCGCGGAAACCGACAGCGAGTGGGGCCGTAACCTCGCTGAAAACCTCGACGACTATCTGCGTCGTTTCTGGCTGGTCAAGCCCAAGGCTGCCAACCTGAAATCGTTGCTTTCCAGCACCCGTGCCAACCCGCAGTGATATGCGCCTGAAGAGTTTGATGAGGTTTTAACAATGGCTGAACGTCTGAATAACGACTTCCAGTTCATCGATGTCGGGCGCAAAGATCCGAAGAAGAAACTGTTGCGTCAACGCAAGAAAGAGTTCGTGGAGATCTACGAACCCTTCAAACCCCAGCATTCGGCCGATCAGGCCCACCGCTGCCTGGGTTGCGGTAACCCGTATTGCGAATGGAAGTGCCCGGTGCACAACTTCATTCCAAACTGGCTGAAGCTGGTGGCCGAGGGCAACATTCTTCAGGCCGCCGAGCTGTCGCACCAGACCAACACCCTGCCGGAAGTGTGCGGCCGGGTGTGCCCGCAGGATCGTCTGTGCGAGGGTGCCTGCACCCTCAACGACGGCTTCGGCGCGGTGACCATCGGTTCGGTCGAGAAGTACATCACCGACACCGCGTTCGCCATGGGCTGGCGCCCGGACATGTCCAAGGTCATACCGACCGGCAAGCGTGTTGCGGTGATCGGCGCAGGCCCGGCGGGCCTGGGCTGTGCCGACGTGCTGGTACGCGGCGGCGTGACCCCGGTGGTGTTCGACAAGAACCCGGAAATCGGCGGTCTGCTGACCTTCGGCATCCCCGAGTTCAAGCTGGAAAAGACCGTGCTGAGCAATCGCCGCGAAGTCTTCACCGGCATGGGCATCGAGTTCCGTCTGAACACCGAAGTGGGCAAGGACGTGACTGTCGAGCAACTGCTCGAAGAATACGATGCCGTGTTCATGGGCATGGGCACCTACACCTACATGAAGGGCGGCTTTGCCGGTGAGGATTTGCCGGGCGTGCATGACGCGCTGGATTTCCTGATCGCTAACGTCAACCGCAACCTGGGCTTTGAAAAGTCGCCGGAAGATTTCGTCGACATGAAAGGCAAAAAGGTGGTGGTACTGGGTGGCGGCGACACGGCGATGGACTGCAACCGTACTTCGATTCGCCAGGGCGCCAAGTCGGTGACCTGTGCTTATCGTCGTGACGAAGCGAACATGCCGGGCTCGCGCAAAGAGGTGAAGAACGCCAAGGAAGAAGGCGTGAAATTCCTCTACAACCGCCAGCCGATCGCGATCGTCGGTGAAGACCGCGTCGAAGGCGTGAAGGTGGTCGAGACCCGTCTCGGCGAACCGGACGCCCGTGGCCGTCGCAGCCCCGAGCCGATCCCGGGTTCCGAAGAGATCATCCCGGCCGACGCCGTGGTCATCGCGTTCGGTTTCCGTCCGAGCCCGGCGTCGTGGTTCGAACAGCACAGCATCCAGACCGACAGCCAGGGCCGCGTTGTGGCCCCGGAGCAAGGTCAGTACAAGCACCAGACCAGCAACCCGAAAATCTTCGCCGGTGGCGACATGGTTCGCGGTTCTGACCTGGTGGTAACGGCGATCTTCGAAGGCCGCAATGCCGCCGAAGGGATCCTGGATTACCTGGGCGTTTAACCACACGACGGAAAAACCTGTGGGAGCGAGCCTGCTCGCGATAGCGGTAGATCAGTCAGCAGAGATGTTGAATGTGAAGCCCTCATCGCGAGCAGGCTCGCTCCCACATTGGTTTCAGGGTGTTACCAAGAACGGTATTCCATTGCGACAAATTGACCCGATAGACAAAAGGCACGGCTCTTGCCGTGCCTTTTGCGTCGCGCTCTGAGAAAATGCCCGCACTTTTTTTCCGGATGCCGACATGACTGCCCTGAAGAACGACCGTTTCCTTCGCGCCCTGCTCAAGCAACCCGTAGACGTCACGCCTGTCTGGATGATGCGTCAGGCCGGTCGCTACCTGCCGGAATACCGCGCCAGCCGTGCCAAGGCCGGCGACTTCATGAGCCTGTGCATGAACCCGGAGTTCGCTTGCGAAGTCACGATGCAGCCGCTCGACCGCTACCCACAACTGGACGCGGCGATCCTGTTCTCCGACATCCTGACCATCCCCGATGCCATGGGCCAGGGCCTGTACTTCGAAACCGGTGAAGGTCCGCGCTTCAAGAAAGTCATCAGCACCCTGGCTGACATCGAAGCTCTGCCGATTCCTGATCCGCACAAAGACCTCGGCTACGTCATGGACGCGGTCAGCACCATCCGCCGCGAACTGAACGGCCGCGTGCCGCTGATCGGCTTCGCCGGCAGCCCATGGACCCTGGCCACCTACATGGTCGAAGGCGGCTCGTCGAAAGACTACCGCAAGACCAAAACCATGCTCTACGACAACCCGCAAGCCTTGCACCTGCTGCTGGACAAGCTCGCGCAGACGGTCACCAGCTACCTCAACGGCCAGATCATGGCCGGGGCGCAAGCGGTGCAGATCTTCGATAGTTGGGGCGGCAGCCTTTCGGCGGCGGCGTACCAGGAGTTCTCCCTGGCTTACATGCGCAAAATCGTCAGCGGCCTGATCCGTGAACACGAAGGTCGCAAAGTGCCGGTGATTCTGTTCACCAAGAACGGCGGCCTGTGGCTCGAAAGCATTGCCGACGCAGGCGCTGATGCGCTCGGCCTGGACTGGACCTGCGACATCGGCAACGCCCGTGATCGCGTCGGCAGCAAAGTCGCCCTGCAAGGCAACATGGACCCAACCGTGCTGTATGCCAAGCCAGAAGCCATTCGCACCGAAGTCGGCCGCATCCTCGCCAGCTACGGCAAAGGCAGCGGCCACGTGTTCAACCTCGGCCATGGCATCACGCCTGAAGTCGACCCGGAACACGCTGGCGCCTTCCTGCGCGCGGTGCATGAACTGTCGGCGCAGTATCACGAGTGATGTGACGGACTAACCAACACCCGACTTCTCTGTGGGAGCGAGCCTGCTCGCGAAGGCGGTCTGTCAGCCAACGTCTCTGTTGGATGTGCCGGCCTCTTCGCGAGCAGGCTCGCTCCCACAGTTGTTTGTGGTGGAGCGAATTCAGGCCTTCACATTCTCTAACGGTGGCAACTTCGCCAGTTTCAACGCCACCAGCAGCGCAATCACCAGTAACCCGCCAATGAACAGCCCGATCCCATTCCATCCACCCATGTGCCAGAACACCCCGCCCGCCGTCCCGGCGATGCTCGACCCGGCGTAATAGCTGAACAGATAAAGCGAAGACGCTTGCCCCTTTGCCTTGATCGCACGACGCCCAATCCAGCTGCTCGCCACCGAATGGGCGCCGAAGAAGCCAAAGGTAAAGATCAACATGCCGATGATCACCACCGGCAGCGGCGTGAACATGGTCAGGGCGAGGCCGGCGATCATCAGCAGGATGGTCGCCCAGAGCACTTTGCGCCGGCCGAGTTGGTCGGCCAGGGCTCCGATTTTCGCCGAGCTGTAGATGCCCGACAGGTACACCACTGAAAGCAGCCCGACGAACGCCTGATCCATGTGATACGGCTCGGCCAGCAAGCGATAGCCGATGTAGTTGAACAGCGTGACGAACGCACCCATCAGCACAAAGGCTTCGAGGAACAGCAGCGGTAGGCCGGCGTCGCGAAAGTGCATGGTGAAACCGTCCAGCAAGCTGCGCGGATGCAGCGAGCGCGAGCGGAAGTTGCGCGACTCGGGAAGGATCTTCCAGAACACCGCTGCGGCAATCAGCGCCAGGCCACCGATGACCAGCATCGCCGTATGCCAGCTGACGAAGTCGATCAATACTCCGACAATTAATCGTCCACACATGCCGCCGATGGCATTGCCGCCGATGTACAAGCCCATGGCCAGACCGATGTGCTGTGGATGGATCTCTTCGCTCAAGTAAGTCATGGCGACTGCTGCCAGACCGCTTAATGACAGCCCTATCAGCGCCCGCATCACCAGCACGCCGTGCCAGCTCGGCATCATTGAACTGGCAATTGTGCAGAGCGCGGCGGCGAACAGCGCGGCGACCATCACCGGTTTACGCCCGATGCGGTCGGAGATGGGGCCGGTGATCAGCAGACCAATGGCGAGCATGCCGGTGGCGACCGACAGGATCAGGCTGCTCTGGGCCGCATTGATGGAGTACTCATGGGACAGCAGCGGCATCATCGGCTGCACGCAATAGAGCAGAGCAAAGGTCGCGAAGCCGCCGGAGAATAGTGCCAGCACCGTGCGCATGAACATCGGCGTGCCCTTTTCGATATAGATCTCCTTTAGTTCGGCGACAACATCGTCAACCGCTGCGGGCGGAACTTCATGGGCAAGTGGAGCGACAGCAGTTTTCACTTCGGACCTCGGAGGACGCAGCCGGTCAGGCAATGAAAAAAGCATATAGCTGCCTAATGATTCAATCCAATATATTGTTCGACCTGTTTGATAGGTTTAACGACCTAATGGAGTTTTCATGGAATTGCGTCACCTGCGCTACTTCATTGCTGTTGCCGAAGAACTGCACTTCGGCCGCGCTGCCCAGGTACTGGGCATCTCGCAACCGCCGCTGAGTCAGCAGATTCAGGCGCTGGAGCAGGAGGTGGGCGCGCGATTGTTCGAGCGCACCAATCGTCGGGTCGAGCTCAGTGAAGCCGGCCGGCTGTTTCTGGAAGAGGCGCGGCTGGTGTTGGCGCAGGTCGACAAGGCGACGGATGTTGCACGGCGGGCGCAGTTGGGTGAGCTGGGTGAACTAAAGATTGGCTTCACCTCCTCAGCTCCCTTCAACTCGACCATCCCTCAGGCGATTTTTTCGTTTCGCCAACGATTCCCGGCGGTGCACCTGAACCTGCGGGAGATGAGCAGCACCCAGGTCGCGGATGCGTTGGTGGATGAGTCGATTGAAGTCGGGATCATGCGGCCGCTTGGGTTGCCGGACTCGCTCAGCGTGGTGGAGCTGATGCGTGAGCCGCTGGTGGCGGTGCTCAGTTCGAAGCATCCGTTAGTGACCGATAGTGAGGAAGGCTTGTTTCTGTCAGCTCTGGCCCTCGAACCCTTCGTATTTTTCCCACGCAGTTATGGCAGTGGTCTGTATGCACAATTGCTCAGCCTGGCCCGGGATGCCGGTTTCAGTCCGCACTTCGCGCAAGAGGCTGGCGAGGCGATGACGATTATCGGGTTGGTGGCGGCGGGGCTGGGTGTATCCGTGCTGCCGGCGTCTTATCAGCGGATGCGCATCGAAGGGGTGGTCTATCGGCCGCTGCTCGATCCAGAGGCGGTGTCGGCGGTCTGGCTGGTGCAGCGCAAGGATCAGAAGTCGCCGATGGCCAAGGCGTTTGTGGAGTTGTTGACGCGTAAGGTTGAGCCGCTGAAGGCGTGACTGCTTCGCAGTCAATCGCGAGCAGGCTCGCTCCCACAGTGGATGGGAGGTGGAACAAAAATCGGTTCACACCGCAAATCCCTGTGGGAGCGAGCCTGCTCGCGATTGACTGCGGGTTCACCAAAAAAGGTGCAGTTGCCTATGCCATAGCGGACGCTTCGCTGAAGGATGTAGGACATTTCCGAACTACCTTGAACGGGCCACAGCGCCTTGCGGCATTGCCTACAACTACTCCAGAATCCGCCGGCTTGTGCGATTTGGGGGCCATCGGTAACTTCGTTCGCATCACTGATTTCCAGTGATCGGGTTTAGTAGCCCGGTTTTCCTTCCCAAACGAATGCACAAGCGTCGTTCAGTCAGGCATACACCTGCATTTGATGGTAGCTGTGCGCATGGCGCCCTTGGGTGCGCCGGATTTGGGTCGGTGTCCGGTCTACTAACTTGCGCACAGCTGCCACCCTTCCGTTTAGTAGCGAGACAGGTTGCGGCACTACTGACAGGAAGACCTTCCCAATGTTCAAGCCAACTCCGAACCCGCCGAATTCCGATCCGGTCACTCCATCCGAATCAACAGATTCCGAAACACGCCAACCAAGCAAAATCTTCCTCATCGCCCCCGATATCGACAACCAAACTTTGCTGGAATACGCCTGTGAATCCCTGGCATCAGCGAACGTCATGGCGAGTGATTTCGCGAGGTATCTGGAAGGATCGCAGTGCAACACACTGCTGGGGATTCAACAGTCGATCATGCTGGGAGAATTGGCGGTGAACCGGGTGCTGGATAACCTCGATCCACCCTAGTGGATACCTTGAACATCAAAAGATCGCAGCCACGGTGTTCCTACAGTGGAATGTGTACACCTGTAGGAGCTGCCGAAGGCTGCGATCTTTTGATCTTGCTTACGACCAGCGCTTAAAAATCAGCGACGTATTAACCCCGCCAAACGCAAAGTTGTTGTTCATCACGTACTGGTTGCTCATCTGGCGGAATTCGCCGCGCAGGTAATCGAGTTTGCCGCAGTGCGGGTCGACGTCGTCGAGGTTGAGGGTGTGGACGTACAGGTCGCGGTTCATCATTTCGATGCTGAACCAGGATTCCAGCGCACCGCAGGCTCCGAGGGTGTGACCGAGGAAACTCTTTTGCGAGCTGATCGGCATGTGCTCGCCGAACAACGCGCTCGTTGCCAGTGTTTCGGCAATGTCGCCCTGTTCAGTGGCCGTGCCGTGACCATTCACGTAGCCGATGTCAGAAGGCTGTAACCCGGCGTCTTCCAGGGCCAGTTCCATGGCCCTGCGCATGGTGACCTGCTCTGGGCGGGTGGCGTGCTGGCCGTCGGCGTTGCTGCCGAAACCGACGAGTTCGGCGTGGATGTGCGCACCGCGAGCCAATGCGTGTTCGAGTTCTTCGAGCACCAGCATGCCGCTGCCTTCACCGATCACCAGGCCATCGCGGCCGCTGTCGTACGGGCGTGGGGAAGTCTGCGGCGCATCGTTTTTCAGGCTGGTGGCGTAGAGCGCATCGAAGACCATCGCTTCGGTGGGGCACAGTTCTTCGGCACCGCCGGCGAGCATCAATGGCAGGCGACCAAACTTGACCGACTCGTAGGCGTAACCGATGCCCTGACTGCCGCTGGTGCAAGCGCTGGAGGTCGGGATCAGCCGGCCGGTGAGGCCGAAGAAGATGCTGATATTCGCCGCCGTTGTGTGCGGCATCATGCGCACATAGGAGTTGGCGTTCAGGCCCTCGGCCACCGAGTTGAGCAGCATGTTGCCGAACGCCTTGATCTCGTCGGTGCTGCCGGTGGATGAGCCGCAGGAGACGCCCATGCGCCCGTCTTTGATCGAGGGGTCACCCAACAGACCGGCATCGGCCAATGCCTGTTCTGCCGCGCCGACCGCCAGGCGCGAGACCCGGCCCATGCTGCGCAATTGTTTGCGGGTCCAGTGGCTCGGCACTTTGAAGTCATCGATCGGCCCCGCCAGGCGCGTGTTGAGTTCGGTGAAGCGATCCCACTCGTCCATCCGGCGGATGCCGCTGCGGTTGGCCGCGAAGTTGCCGGCGATGGTATCCCAATCGCTGCCCAGTGAGGTGATGCCGGCCATGCCGGTGACGACGACGCGCTTCATCAACACAGGCCTCCGTTAACGGCCAGAACCTGCCGGGTGATGTACGACGCTTCCGCCGATATCAGGAAATTCACCGCGCTGGCCACCTCTTCCGGGGTGCCCATGCGTTGTGCGGGGATCATTTTCATCATTTCTTCCACCGGCACGTTTTCATCGAGCATTGCGGTGTCGATCAAGCCGGGTGCGACACAGTTAACAGTAATTTTGCGCTTGCCCAACTCGATCGCCAACGCCTTCGCCGCGCCGATCAAACCGGCCTTGGAGGCGCTGTAGTTGACCTGTCCACGGTTGCCGATCAACCCGGAAACCGAGGTGATGCAAACAATCCGCCCGGCCGCGCGACGACGAATCATCGGCATCATCACCGGGTGCAGCACGTTGTAGAAACCGTCGAGGTTGGTGCGCATCACCACATCCCAATCATCCTCGCTCAGGGCTGGAAAAGCACCGTCGCGTGTCAGGCCGGCGTTCAGCACCACACCGTAATAGGCGCCATGGGTTTCCACGTCGGCTTCGAGAATGGCTTTGCAGTTGGCGCGATCGGACACGTCGAATTGCAGAATGCGCACATTGCGCCCCAAGGCTTCGATTTCGGCCTTCACGGCTTCAGCGTCCGCCAGGCCGCTGCGGCAATGCAGCACGATGTCATGCCCGGCCTGAGCCAGACGCAAAGCGATAGCGCGGCCGATGCCACGGCTGGAACCGGTGATCAGTACGGATTCAGTCATGGCTGGGTTCCTTGGGTTTCATGAAGGTATTGAGCGGCCTGAGGCGGACGGAACACGTTCAGACGAGCGGTGGCGTGAATGCCGGGGGCGGTGATGTGGCATTCGAACACGCCCATGCCGTTGTCGTCTTCCAGCGAGCGGATGCCGTGGATGGTCAGCTCGGTGCCGGCGGGAAAGTGCTCGACGTTGCATTCGAATTTGCGGGTGCCGAGCAGAAACCCCAGCTCCACCGCATCGCCACGCTGACGGGCATGGCAACCGGCGTAGGCGGCGACGCTCTGGGCCATCAGTTCGATGCCGACCCAGGCTGGCAGGCTGCCGTCCGGGCGGTTGAACAGGCCATCGGGTTTGACCGTGAGACGGGTGTGAATCTGCTCGTCATCGAACGACAGGATCTGTTCGATGAAGATCATGTCGCCAGCGTGCGGCAGCAGTTCGGCGATCGGCCAGTCAATCATGGGGCGTCTCCGATAATCAGGCTGACGTTGTTACCACCGAAGGCAAAGGAATTGCTCATCAGATAGCGAGGTGCAATGGACGTCAGGCGATCAGCCGGGGTCACCCAATTCAGGGCTGGCAATTCGGGATCCGGTTGGCCGTCCCAGACGTGAGGCGGCAGGGCGTGCTCGCGGTTGCCTGCACTCAGGCTCAACCAGCAGAACGCCGCTTCCAGTGCGCCGGCAGCGCCGAGGGTGTGGCCGGTCATGGGTTTGGTCGACGAACACGGCACGCCCGCCGGGAACAACGTCGCCACCGCCAGGCTTTCCATGGCGTCGTTGTGTTGGGTGGCGGTGCCGTGCAGGTTCAGGTAATCGATCTGTTGCGGTTGCAGTTGTGCTTGGCTCAAGGCTTTGCGCATCGCTTGCAGGGCGCCACGGCCGGTCGGTTCCGGCGCAGAAATGTGATGTGCATCGGAGCTGGCGCCACTGCCGAGCAGGGCAATCGGCTGGCTGTCGCCGACATTTTTGCTCATCAAAAACAGCACCGCCGCTTCGCCAATGTTGATGCCGTTACGGTTCACCGAAAACGGGTTGCAGCGTTGTTCAGACACCGCTTCCAGCGCCGAGAACCCATTGAGGGTCAACTTGCACAGGCTGTCGACACCGCCACACAGCACCGCGTCGCACACGCCCAGGTCCAGCAGTCGCTGAGCACTCATCAGCGCTCGGGCGCTGGAAGTGCAGGCCGTGGAGATCACATAGGCCGGGCCGCTCAGTTGCAGCCAGTCGGCGAGGAAGTTCGCCGGAGCGCCGAGTTCCTGTTGCTGGTAGTCGTAATCGGCCGGGAACTGATGCTCGCGGATGTAATGGGCCAGGCCACTGCTGGCTTCGTCGATGCCCGAGGTGCTGGTGCCCAGAACGATACCAATGCGGTCGCGGCCGTAGGTCTGGATCGCCTGGTCGATGTCTTCGCGAATTTGCAGCGCTGCTTCCAGCAGCAATTGATTATTGCGGGTGCCTTGCGGCGCAAGCTCAGCCGGGATCGGCGCCAGTTCGCCGTGGACCGCGGCCACGGGCAACGACCGTTCCGCCACCCAGCCGGCCTCATAGCGCATGCCCGAACAGTCACCGGCAAACAGGTTGCGGGTGACTTCGGACTTGTCACGGCCCAGGGCGCAGATCACCCCGAGGGCATTCAGGTAGGCCGTCATGGCGTGTCCCCGCTGAGCGGCGTGACTTGATATTTCGGGCCTCTGGGCAGGTTCAATTCAAAGCTCATGGGTTGTGAGTAACGGACGTCCCAGTGCGCTGGCAAGGACCGTTGCGAGCCATGCTGCCACGCGGCGGGATAGTTGCCCGACAGTTCATCTTTGGGGGTCAGCGCAAACAGCAGCGCGGCGAACAGCTCTCGCGCTTCCGGATTGGGCGGCAGCAGACCGTCAGCCTGCCACTCGCCATCGACCAGTTTCTGGCGTGCCTGTGGAATGCCCAGCAAGTCCATCATCGACCAGCGAATGCCAGGGCCTTCACGCTGGATCACCAGCACCCAGTCCAGTCGTTGGTCGGCCACCAGGCGCTGGATGTGCAATTGCAGTGGCAACGACAGGTTCGGGGTTTGCTCGGGCAGCGGCGCCCGGCTGGCACAGGCGCTCAGCAACAGGACTGCGCCGAGGAGCAAAAATCTCAGGATGCCCGCTATCCCTGTGGGAGCGAGCCTGCTCGCGAATGCGTCAGCAGATCCAACACCATTGTTGACTGATACAACGCTTTCGCGAGCAGGCTCGCTCCCACAGGTTTGAGTTGCACTGAACATCACACGGCACCTTCAAGGGGTTTGCGCGCGACCACATTGACCAGGGTTTCTTCCCGTTGGCCAAAGGGCTTTGGCTGGCGCAGACCCAAGCGTTCAAACAGGCCGAAATCCTTGGCGCGGCTCCACCACAAGTACGGATAAGACACGTTTTGCGGGCCGAGTTCGAAACCCTGCTGGCGAATCATGTCCAGATACCCGGCGGCGCTCTTCTGCACGTGCATCGGATGGCGGAATAACCAGCGGATCACCCAGGTATCAATGTAAGCCTCGGTGGATTCGGCGAACAGCAGATAGCCACCGGGCTTGAGCACGCGGTAGAACTCGGCCAGTGCCTGTTCCTGCTGCACCAGATGATGGAAGGTCTGGTGACAGAACAGCAGATCGACGCTGGCGTCCGGGACGTTGATGCTCGCGCAGTCGCTGCCGATCATCTCCACCGCCATGCCCTGACGGACGGCTTCTTCGCCGGCCAGCTTCAGACTGTGAGGGTCGGCGTCCAGACCGATCAGGCGCTGGGGGGCAAAGGTCTGGCGCAAGTACTGAAACGACTTGCCCTGACCGCAACCGGCATCCAGCAGCACCGGGTTGCTCGGCGGTGTTTCGCCGAACAGGCTGCGCAAATCGGTGATTGCCACTCGCAGTACATGGTGCTGCCAGGTGTGGCTGCGCAGGAACCAGAAACCGAAACGGGTTTCTTCGACGTAGGTGTCGCTCAAGTAGCTCATGTGGCGTCCCTTGCACAGAGCTCCGAGAGCATCCGCAGCCGGCGCTTGGGTTCGGCGACGAACGGATTGCGCTCGTCCCAGGCATAACCGGCCAGAATCGAGCTGATCATGCGGCGAATATCGGGCGAGCCGCCCTCATGGTAAATCACATCCTGGAACGTCCCGGCGTACCAGCCTTCGACGTAGCAACGGAACGTGTCGACGCCGCGCTTGAGCGGGATGGCGAATTCAGTCTGCCAATCGACATGTTCGCCTTGCAATTGGCGATGCAGAACCCCGGCGGCCATGCTCGCCGAGCGCATGGCGATGGTCACGCCGGAGGAGAACACCGGGTCGAGGAATTCCGCTGCGTTGCCAAGCAGGGCAAAGCCTGGCCCGTGGAGGGTTTTGACGTTGGCTGAGTAGCCGCCGATGGTTCGAGCAGGCGTATCCCACACGGCGTTGTTCAGCACACCGGCCAGGCTTGGGGTTTCAGCGATAAATCCTCGCAGGCACTCGTCCAGATTTTCCATGCGGCCTTCGAAGTGTTCGGCTGCCGCGACCACGCCCACCGAACAACGGCCATTGCTGAACGGGATGGTCCAGAACCAGATATCGCGGTGGATCGGATGGGTGGTAATGAGGATTTTTTCCCGCTCGAAGGCCGGATTGTCGATGTGGTCTTCGACGTGGGTGAACACGGCCTGGCGCACCGGGAAATCCGACGGTGCTTCAAGGTCGAGCAAGCGCGGCAGCACACGCCCGTAGCCGCTGGCATCCAGCACGAAATCGGCTTCGACGCGGTACTGACTGCCGTCTTCGCGAAGCACGTCGAGCTGCGGTTTCGGCAGGGTGAAATCGACGCTGACGATGGCTTCGCCGTAACGAACGTCGACGCCTTGCAGTGCGGCCTGATCGGCCAGCAGCTTGTCGAAATCGGCACGCAGGACCTGGAAGGTGGTCGGCTTGCCGTTGCTGAAAGTCTCGCCGAAATCAAAAGCGCTGTATTGCTCGCCCCAAGCGAATGCCGCACCGTTTTTCAACTGGAATCCGGCGGCGTTCACCGCCTCGAGCATGCCGGCTTCTTCGACGAAATCCAGGCAATGGGACAGCAGGCTTTCACCGATGGAAAACCTTGGGAAGTGCTGGCGTTCGATCATCAATACGTCATGACCCTTGCGCTTGAGCAACGCGGCGGCGATGGCGCCCGATGGACCTGCACCGATAACCACGACCTGGCGATGTTCCATTTCAACTGTTGGCACGGGGGCTCCTTGCCGGGACGGCGATGTTCAGAGGGGGGCGGTGCATGCCGGCGAGTGCCGGCAGCAGTGTCGCGATCAGGCCCATCACCATCAGCGCGAAGTACAGCGCCGGGCTGATGAGTTGTTGTTGCAGCAGCAGGTTGAGAAAGACGATCTCGCTCAAGCCACGAATATTCAGCAAGACACTTTCCCGCCAGCGGCTGGCGCCTTCAAACGACGCGCCGGCCCAGCCGAGGCCCAGCCAGTTGCCCAGCAGTTTACTGGCAATCGGAAACAGCAGCAGTGCCGCCAGTTGCACCCAGCTGAGGCTGGCCATGGCCGCGTGGACGTTGATTTGCACGATGCCGAACGTGAGGATCAGCGGGATCGCGATATACGTCTGCAAGTGACTCATCCAGATCACCGGCAACGGCAGCACCAGCGGCACTTTGAGCGCGGCCATCCACAGCAGGTAACCGATGCCGAAAATCAGCGCATTGAGCTTGAAGTGTTCCGCTACGACCAGCAGTGCGAAGAAGCAACCGCTGTGCAGCAACGGCTGGCGCAATCGGAGCAGGCGCAGCAGCAACGGCAGGCAGGCGCCGGCCAGCGGCAGCAAGAGACTGCTCAGGTGCAGGCTGCCCTGGGCGATGGCGAACAGGGTCCAGCAAGTGAGGTCGATGAGGATCGCGGTCTGCACCAGTCGCCGGGTAGCGGCAGGCGGGTATTTGATGTGTCGCAGGTACAGATACAACACCGGAATCGCAGTGATGGCGAACAGCAGGCCGACCGCAAGGGAACTGATCCAGGGTTGCGGCGGTAACAGCCACACCGCTGTCGCGAGACCGCAGGAAAACGGAATGCAGAAACTCGGCAGGGCGATTTTCAGGCTTTGACGGTCGAGTCGCAGGTCAATCACGTCACTGAGAATGTGCCCCAGCAACAACGCAAAACTCAGGCTGTAGATGTTTTTCAGCCAGGCCGGCGCGACCAGCGCGGCGCCGCTCAATTGCCACTGGGGTTCGATCCAGAAGTACATCAGCAGCGGCAGGCCGAAGGTGGCCAGCAGCAACTGGCTGACGATCGGGATCACGCCGAAGTGACGACCGACACGGGTGGCCACGGCGAACAGCGCCAGGGCCATGACCCAGAACACAGCGATCATCATGTTGCCGACTCCGTGACCGGGGAAGCGTGAACCTGGCGTCCGGCCCACGGTGCAAGGA
Organism: Pseudomonas svalbardensis; assembly: GCF_030053115.1. NCBI lineage: Bacteria > Pseudomonadati > Pseudomonadota > Gammaproteobacteria > Pseudomonadales > Pseudomonadaceae > Pseudomonas > Pseudomonas svalbardensis. The sequence continues at coordinate 461,315 of NZ_CP125619.1, forward strand.
TGAAGCTGAACGCCAGGCCGAGGCTCACCGACAGACCGAAGTTGCTCACCGCCGGCGTGCTGGACACCGCCAGCAAACCGAACGACAGCCAGGTGGTCAACGCCGCCAGCAAGGTGCCCAGCAGGCTCACGGCAGCGCCGCCGACCTGTTCACGCATGAGGATCGCGTAATCGACGCTGATGGCCGTCACCAGCAGCAGGCCGAACAGGCTGAACAGCGTCAGCGGTTGCCCCAGCCAGCCGAGACTGGCCAGGCTGCACAGCGCGGCCAGCAGCGGCAGGGCGACGATCCGCAGCGCGCCACCGAAACCGAACGGCAGGATCAGCACCAGCACGATCAGCACACAGGAAGCGAGTTTCAACTCTGCGGCACTGATCTGGGTGTCGGCAAACACCTTGTTCAACTCACCGAGGCGATCCACCAGTTCTACGCCCGGCAAATCCAGTGCCTGAACGCGCAGCAGGGCAGGATTGTTCAGCCCTTGCAGGCTGACCATCGCCGCTACGCCGTCATCGGTCGGTCCCAGCCACAGCGCGCGATAGGGTTCCGCCAACGGACCGGCCAGCGCCGCGTCGATGTCTTCGGTGGGCAGTGCCTGCAACTTCGTGAGCTCTGCTTGCAGCGCCTCGGCCGGCACACCGACATCGAGCAGCGGTTGCCAGAACTGCGGCAACTTGTTCAGCGCTTCACGCACTTTCCGCTGTTCGGTGGGTTGGCTGACCAATTGATTGAGCGACAGATAACCCTTGAGCTTTTCCAGGTTGACCAACTGATCCAGCCGCTCGCTCAGCGCGGTTTGGCGTTCCAGCAGTTGCTGCTGATTGGCCGCGCGCACCAGGAAGAACTGGCTGGTGGGTTGATAGCCCGTGATGCGCGCAATGGTTTGTGCTTCGTCAGTCAGTTGCTGCGGTGCACCGACCCACTGGCGAATGTCGTTTTTGGTGTCGAGCTGCAACAGACCGCCCACACAAAACGCAATCAGCAGCGCCAGCAGCACCGGCGTGCTCGCGAGTTTGAGCAACGCTTCACGGCGCCCCAGCAAAAACTCGGACACCCGCAGCGGCCACTGCGCTGGACGCAGATCTGTGCCCTTGAGCAGTGCCGGCAGCAGGCACACGGCGGATAAATAAGCGCCGAGCAGACCGGCGGCAGAGAACACGGCAATCTGGGTCAGCGCCGGGAACGGTGTCCAGGCCAGGGCCAGGTAACCGATGCAACTGGTGATCAGGCTCAGCGTCAGGCCCGGCAACGTCAGGCGCAGGGCCGGCCAGCTGTGCCAGGGTTTCAGGCTCCAGCTCTTGGACAGGTAATGCAGCGGGTAGTCGACCGCTACGCCGATCAGGCTCGAACCGAGCACCAACGTCATCACATGCATATGGCCGAACAGCGCCACACAGGCCACCGCGCCGAAGAGCATACCGACCAGCACCGGGACGAAGGCCAGCAACACCCGCCAGCGCCGGAAGGCCAGCAGCAACAGCAATAGAATGCCCGCCGTGGCGCCACCACCGACCCAGGTCATTTCCCGGGTGGCTTGCTTTTGCCCACTGGCCGCATAGAGCAAGCCGCTGGCGGCAAGCAATTGAACGTTCGCCTGGGCGGCTTGTTCGCGGCTGTGCTGGAGCAGGTCGGCCACTTGCAGCGGCAGGTTCATGTCGAAGGCGTTGCCCGTGGTGCGCGAGCGCAGCAGCACCCAACTCTTGCCGTCGGCATCGGCGACCAGCGCACCGCTGCCGATGTCCAGTTGCACCGAACCGTGCTGCGGCTGGCTGTTCTGGATGCGCCCGGTCAGGCCCAGCCAGTCATCCTGGCTCGGCACCAGGCTGAAACCGGTGAAGGGGTCGAACAGCGCTTGCACCCTCTGCTGGATAAACGCGTCGGGATGCTCGATCAGTTGCTGCCGGTCGACCGCCGAGAGCATGGCCAGTCGGCCTTGCAGCAATTGCGTGCGCAGCGCCGGGAGGTCGGCTTGCAGGTTCCATTGGACCTTTTCGAACAAGCCGCTTGCCTGCCATTGCTCACCCAGTTTCTGGGCCATGGCGACGGCTTGCTGGCGATCCGTATGACCCACCAACACCAGCATTTCGCGGTTCAGCGGTTCTTGCATGCGTTGTTCGGCGCGCAGTTCCAGCGCGTCCGGCGCCGTGCCTGGCACCAGCTCCATCAGGTTGGCCGACAGCGGGGCGCCGTCACGCCATTGCCAACCGGCAAGTGCAAGCACCGCCAGCAGCAGGATCAGAAACAGCCGTGGAAGCCTCCGTTCACTGGGCAAAGTCATGTTGCTCCGCATCGCTCAACGGTTGGGCGCTGGTGCTGTCTTGCATGCGTAAAAGCGTGCTGTCGCCCTGGGTTTCGAGCAGCTCGATGCTGTGCACCAGTTCGCCGCCGGCAATGTTGATCTGAGTGAACACCTGCTTGAGCAGCATGGAACGCGGGGTCAACGTCAGCTTCCAGTGCTGTGCGTCGCCGCTCAGTGAAAGCTCGAAGTCTCGTTGCAGCCCGCTGCTGTCGCCTTGCAGTACGGCGAGGAACAAGCGGTTCTGCTCGGCGCCGGCACTTTTGCTCGGCAGCATTTGCCAACCGTTGGCGTCACGCCGGGCAATGCCTTTGGCGCTGATGCGGTAATCCTGTTGCAGCGGGGTTTTCAGCAGCCAGAGCAAACCGTGGTTTTTAGCGAGAACGAAAGTGCCCTTGCTGGTCAGCGGCTGGGGCAGGGCGCGCAGGTGTTTTTCTTGAATGAAGTTGCCGTGGATCACATCAGGTTTTGCCAGTTGATCGCTGAGCTGTTGCAGATCGAATGCCTGCGCCAACGAAGAAAAGCCAACCATCAACATCAGCCCCACCACGAACCTGTAGCAGCTGGCGAAGCCTGCGTTCGGCTGCGCAGCAGTCGCCCTGCGGTTCTTGTGATGTACCGCATGTGCAGGTTTTGCGACGGCTTCGCCGCCGAACGCAGCCTCGCGGGCTCGCCAGCTGCTACAGACGGTTTTCAGCAGGTTCATGCGAGCATCCTTTCAACTGCATCGGTGAAGACCTTGGGTGAGGCCAACTGCATTTCGCGGCTGCTCATGTCGACGGCGACCTGCACGGAACTGGCGCGGGTCAAGCGTTCGCCGGTTTCCAGATCGCTGATCAGGTAGTTGATCTTCAGACGGTTCTCCCATTCCACCAGATTGGCGCGCACGTTGAGCTTTTGGCCGAACACGGCGCCGCGCACATAACGCAGTTGCAGATCGATCACCGGCCACGCGTAGCCCGACTCGACCATGGCCGTGTAGTTGTGGCCGATCTTGTCCAGCAACGCGCAGCGGGCGACTTCCAGGTATTTGATGTAATGGCCGTGCCAGACGACGTTCATCGTGTCGACATCAAAGAACGGCACAAGGATTTCCATATCGGTGTGAAGCACTCCCTTGCTACGCATGCAGCCTCCAGTGTTGCTCGGCAATACGCTTCAGGCACAGGCGCAGTTCACTTTCCAGCGCGCGGTCTTCGATGACCGGCGGGAAGTCTTTCGCCAACTCTTCGTGCATGGCGGCCAGGGCTGGCGGCAATGGACGTGCATCTTCGGCCTTGCTGCGCAGCCAGACGCCTTGGTTGGCGGCCAGCAGGGTGGCAGCGGCAACCTGTTCGGTCAGTTCCAGCACGCGAATCGCATCGCGGGCGGCGATGGTTCCCATGCTCACTTTGTCCTGGTTGTGGCACTCGGTAGAACGCGAGAAGACGCTGGCCGGCATGGTGTTTTTCAGCGCTTCGGCGGTCCAGGCACTGGTGCCGATCTGCACGGCTTTGAAGCCATGGTTGAGCATCGCGCGATCCGCAGTGGCTCCGGACAGGTTGCTCGGCAAACCATGGTTGTAACGCTCGTCCACCAGCAAGGCGAGTTGACGGTCGAGCAGGTCGGCGACGTTGGCCACCAGGTTTTTCAGGCTGTCCATGGCGAACGCAATGTGGCCGCCGTAGAAGTGCCCGCCGTGCAGCACGCGTTCGGCTTCGGCGTCGATAATCGGGTTGTCGTTGGCGCTGTTGAGTTCGATCTCGATGAACGAGCGCAGCCAGTTCAGGCTGTCGGCCAATACGCCGAGGACGTGGGGTGCACAACGCAGGGAATAACGGTCTTGCAGGCGATGCAGCGGCGCGGTCGGCGCGTCGATCGCCAGATCCTTGCGCAGCCACGCGGCGACTTGCATTTGCCCCGGATGCGGTTTGGTGGCGAACAGGCGCTCGTCGAAGTGCTCGGGGTTGCCTTGCAGGGCGACCACGTTCAACGCGGTGATGCGCGTGGCCAGTTGCAGCAGGTAATCGGCGCGGGCATAGGCCAGGCACGCGAGACCGGTCATGACGGCGGTGCCGTTCATCAGCGCCAGCGCTTCTTTCGGGCGCAGTACCAGCGGTTCCCACCCCAGTTCGCGGTGTACGTCGGCCGCTTGGCGGCGTTCGCCACGGAACATCACTTCGCGCTCGCCGGACAACGTCGCGGCGACATAGGACAACGGCGTCAGATCACCGCTGGCGCCCACCGAGCCCTCTTCCGGGATCAGCGGCAGGATGTCGTGTTCGAGGAAGGCTTGCAGGCGTTCCAGCAGTTCCACACGCACCCCGGACACGCCGTGGCACAGCGACTGCAAACGCGCCGCCAGTACCGCGCGAGTGGCTTGTGCGTCGAGCAGTTTGCCCAGGCCGCAGCCGTGGAAGGTGTACAGATGACGGGGCAACGCCTCGACGTGATGCAGCGGCACCGCGACCACGCAGGAATCGCCGTAGCCGGTGGTCACGCCGTAGATCACGCCTTCCTTGTCCAACAGGGAGTCCAGGAATCGCGCACCCTTGGCGATACGCTCGCGGTACGCAGGGTCGCTTTGCAACTGCGTCGGCACCTGACGGTTGGCCAGGGCCAGCACGTCTTCGATGCGCAAAGGGAGTTCGCCGAAGGTTACCGGCTCAAGCGTTGGCGTCGTCATCGGTCTTCCAGAAAGGGTAAAAGTTGAACCATTGTTGGGGCGCTTCAAGGCAATAGTGACCCAAGCGTTCGGCATAGCGGGAGGCCCACTGATGAATGACCTGCTCGCGGTCGCTGCGCTTCCACACCACAGCCTCGGCGAACGGTTCGAGGGTCAGTCGATAGTCGCCCGCCGGCTTCTTCAGGCACAGCATCAGGTTGATCGGGCATTTCAGCAGACCGGCCAGCAACCATGGCCCCTGAGGGAACGCGGCTTGATGGCCGAGGAAGTCCACCGTCACGCTGCGCCCGCCGTGCAGCGGCACGCGATCGCCGGCAATCGCCAGCCATTCGCCGCGCTCCAGGCGTTCATGGAGTTGCAGCATGATCAGCGGGTCCAGCTCGCTGACCTGAATCAGTCGCAAATTGGTCGCGCCGGCTTCACCCAGCAAGCGATTGAATTGCTCAGCATGCTTGGTGTGCACCAGCACGTTCATCGTGACTTTTTCGCCGATCTCGGCCAGCGCACGGCAGACCTCGAGATTACCCAAATGCGCGCCTACCAGCATCTGCCCGCGGGTGCCGCGCAGTTGATTGCGCAGCAATGCCGGGTCGATGATTTCGATCTGCTCGATGCTCAGTTTGCCGTTCCATACGTCGAGCTTGTCGAGCATGGAATCGGCGAAGGCCATGAACTGTCCGAAGACTCGCCAATGGGTCGGGCGCAATTCATTGCGACCACTCCAGTCAGCTAGCCGCTGCTGGTATTGCCAGGCGCTGTGACGGGCGCTGCGCCCGAACAGGAAAAAGTACAGGACGATGCCGTACAGCAGCGGGCTCAGCAGCCGACGGCCCAAGACTTTTGCGCAGAGCGCGGTGAACTTCATCAGCCAGAAACTACCGCGCTCCTGGCGGTCAGCCCAGTGTTCCTTGTCTGCGCTCATGCTCGCCACCGTCGCCAGAGAATCACTGGAGCCCGCAGCAACATGCCGAAGAACAACCGGGTGTGCATGCTCGTAATCAGCACGTTGTCGTGGAACAGGCGGAAATGCGAGACGCCATCCAGCGGGTAACGGACTTTGGTTTGCAGCCATTGCATGGGGAGATTGCGCCAGGCCAGTCGTACGAGAATGTCCGAGTCGAAGTCCATGCGCTTGCCGATCTTGGCCGAATCGATCAGCGCCAGGGTCGGTGGTAACGGATAGACGCGGAAGCCGCACATGGAATCGCGAATCTGCAACGAGAGGGTGTTGATCCAGACCATGACGTGGGTCAGGTAACGGGCGTACAAACGACCTTTCGGCACGCTGGCGTCGTATCGCGGATAGCCGCAGATCACCGCCTCGGGATGGGCACGTGACAGTTCAATGAAGGTCTGGACGTCTTGCAGATCATGCTGGCCGTCGGCATCCACCTGCAAGGCATGGCTGAAGCCCAGGCGCGAGGCTTCGCGCATGCCAGTCATGACCGCGCCACCCTTGCCCTGGTTGGCGCCGAGCCGGATCAGGAACACCTTGTCGCGCCGGGCCAGTTGATCGAGCACCTTTGCGCAGGCCGGGCTGCTGGCATCGTCCACCAAAATGCATGGCAGGCTGCTGGCGAGCAGCGCATCAACCACCGTGGTGATGGCGGTTTCGTGGTTGTAGACCGGGATGATTGCGCAGGGGCTATGCATCGCCTGCAGCCTCCAGCAAGATCCGCCCACTGGAGCAGGTCGCGGTCTCGTTGCGATAGGCGAAATACAACTTGTTGCGCGTCGGATCGAAGCGCAGGTGCAGCTGGACTTCATCGCCCGGGCGCACCAGTTGCTGGAATTTCAGCACTTCCATGCCCGCGAATTTTGCTGGCAGTTCCATCAATTGCTGGCCCAGCGTGAGCGCCCATTCCACTTGCACCACGCCGGGTAATACTGGCGCCTGGGGGAAGTGACCGCTGAAGTAGGCGAGGTCGGGAGGTACCACCAGTTGCAGGCTCCATTCGCCATCGACTTCGACTTGATCCAGCACTTCCGGCGCCTTTGGACGCGGCGCCAGCAGCAGGGCTTCAACGGTGGCCTGGGGCAGTTTGCCCTGAGCGTTCAGCGGCAGTTGCCGCAGCAGGCGCCAGCGTCGTGGCAGGGCCAGGGCTTCGCAATGCTGGCTCAAATGCTGACGCAGTTCTTGCGTGAGGGTGCGTCGACCCTGATTGCGCAAGGCATGCAGGCCTGACTCGGTCAGCACCAGCAGCGCCCCTAATGAGGCGCGGTTTTCCTGGACCACGCCAAGACGCGCTTCGGCGACCCAGTCGTGGGCTGTGAGTGCCTGTTCCAACATCGGTAGCGAGATACGTTTTTCTTCCAGTTTGACGATCCGATCCAGCCGTCCGAGCAGTTCGAATCGGCCGTCGGCAGCGATTCGCGCGGCATCCGCGGTGTGTTCGATATGCCCGGGCGGCAAGTAAGGCGAAGCAATGAGCAGGGCGCCGTCGCTGTCCTGGCTCAACTCGATGTCAGCAAAGGGCTGCCAGAGCGCGTGGCCTTGACGCCAGGCGATGCCGCCGGTTTCCGAGCTGCCGAGGATTTCTGTGGGCCATTGCTGCAGGCGTTGCTGAAGGCTTTGTGCGGCCTCGGCCGGCAGGGCGCCGCCGGAGGAAAACACTCGGCGAACTGCACTTAATGCGGGCCAGTCGAGGTTGTCGCCCATGCGCTTGAGCAGCGCCGGGCTGGCGACCCAGGCGAACACCGGGTGTTCGCGGCTGGCGCGCTGCAAGTCTTCAGGGAAGGCCAGCTGCTTGCGCACAAACGAGCGCCCGGCGCACAGCGGCCACAGCACGCGGAACAGCAATCCGTAGATATGTTGAGTGGCGACGCTGCCGATGATGCAAGCCGCGCCAAGATCGGCGCCCCAGAGCAGTTCCAGCGCTTCGACTTCATTGGCCAGTTGGCGCAGGGTTTTGTCGATGCGCTTGGGTTCGCCACTGGAGCCGGACGTGCACAGGCTCAGCGAACAGCGATCCAGATCCAGTGCGGCCGCCATCAATGGCGGTTGCCGGTAATCGCTAAGGTGTGCGTCATCGGCCTGATCGGTCAGCCATAGATCGACTTCGGTCGACCAGCGCTGGCGAGTCTGGGCTTGCAGGTCTGCGGGCAGCAGCACGCTGACTCCGGCGCGCCAGGCACCGAGCAGGGCAATCGCCAGGTCAGCGGCGTCCTCAAGGTGCACGGCAATACGCCGCGCCCCCTGGGCTTTCAGGCCGGCGGCGAGGCTTAACGCCTGTTCGCACAGTTGCGCGTGATTCAGAGCCGGTTCGGCCGTCACGGCACGTTCCGGTTGCGCCTTGAGCAACAGGTGCTCAAGTTTTATCCAATTCATGGGTGGCCTCGTACCCGTTGTCGTATAAGCCATTCAATGGCAAACAGCAGGCCCATCAATCCGTAGGAAATCAGGCCGGTGTACAACATCCACCAACTCAGCGGCGCCCAGAGGGTCAGGGCGGCGGCGAGCAAACCGTTACAGAAGAAAAACACGCACCAGACGATCGTCACCTGGCGGGTATAAACAATCGCCTTGGCCGGCAGTTGCGGTTCGCGCAATCGCGCCAGGCGTTCGATGATCGGTGGGCCATATTTCAAGCTCAGGCCAAACAGCCCGAGCATGAACGCGCTGATCAGCACCGGGTACCAGCGCAGCAGCAGCGGGCTGTCGAACAACGCCAGCAACAGGCAAAAAGCAATCGCGGTGACCGCCATCCACAAACTGCCGGGCTTGCGAGTACCGAGCAGTGCCCGGGCCAGCCACAGGCTGCCCAATAGCAGACCAAACTGCCACGGCGCGAAATGTTCCATGCCGAAATACACCGCAAAGGGGTACAGCAGGCCCGCCAGCAGCAGGCCGAGGCCGATCAGTCGGCTCATGCGGCCGGCTGAACCAGACGGTAGACCGCCTCGACCACGTCGCTGACGGTACGCACCGATTTGAACTCTTCGGCAGCGATTTTCTTGCCGGTCTGACGTTTGATGTGATCGATCAGGTCGACCGCGTCAATGCTGTCGATTTCCAGGTCCTGATACAGGTTGGATTCGAGGCTTACGCGCTCGGGGTCCAGCTCGAAGAGTTCGACCAGAGCATCGCGCAGGGTGTTGAAGATGTCGTCACGAGTTTGCATGGTCCGGTCTCAAGCTGCCTGTTTTGCAATGACGAACGCCGCAAGGCTCGCCACGTTGCTGAAGTGATTGCGGGTGTCTTTGGCGTCGGCGTCGATTTTGATGCCGTACTTTTTCTGGATTGCCAGACCGAGTTCCAGAGCGTCTACCGAATCCAGGCCCAAACCTTCGCCGAACAGCGTCTGGTCGTCGCCGATGTCTTGTGCGCTGATGTCTTCAAGGCCCAGGGCGTCGATGATCAGTTCTTTGATTTCACGGTGTAGATCGCTCATCTTCGGCGAGCTCCTTAATATAGTAATGATGCAAATAGTCATTGAGCTTGCGCGAGGCCTGAGGAGCTGGGCCCAGCGCGGCGAAGGCTTGTGGGTCTATATCGGCCCCGACACGGAAACTGAAGTGCACACGTCGTTTTGGGATCCGATACCAGGGCTCGGCCTTGGTCAGCGTGGTCGGGCTGACCTTGATGATCACTGGGGTGAGGATTTTCGCACCCCGCAGAGCGATTGCCGCAGCACCCCGATGAAAGGCCGGCGCCTGACCGGGCTGAGTGCGGGTGCCTTCAGGAAAGATGATCAGGGTCTGGCCGCTTTTCAGCGCGTCGGCAGCGGCATCGAGCATGTCCATGCTGCCGTCGTTGCTGATGTAGTCGGTGCGGCGTAGCGGGCCACGGGTAAAAGGGTTCTCCCAGAGGCTTTGCTTGACCACGCAGTTGGCGTGGCGCACCAGGCCGATCAGGAACACCACATCAATCAGCGACGGGTGATTGGCAATGATCATTTGCCCCGGTCGACCGAGTTTTTCGGCGCCCTGGATGTCGTAAGTCAGCACCCCGGTGCGAGCCATGAATCGCACAAAAAACCAGAACAGACGGGCGACGGTGTGCCGCGCTCGCCGCCGGTGTGTCCGGGCATCGCCGGGCAGGCAGTTCAGCAGCGGGAAAACCACAAGCCGCAGGCACAGCCCGCCCAACCCGAACAGGGTGAAGCTTGCGGCGGTAGCCAGCAGACGCCAGTAATAGGCGTCGCGGTTTTTTTCGGTTACAGGTTGCGTTGCCAGGTCCATACACGATTTTTCCAGGCATGTTGGCAGGTTGTCTGCTGGCCGAGCAGGGTACTCAATAGGTTCAGGGCGTGGGGCCAGTGGGCTTTGGACAACTCATCCGAGGCGCTGTTCAGGGACAGCTGCCAGTCGTTTCCGGGGGTGATCAGCAGGCCAACCGCGTAAGGGAACGGCACGTCGTCGATCCAGGTCGAGTAGGCTTCGGGCGGTTGCTCTTCGGTGACGATCAGCAGTACCGCGGGAGCGCCCTCGGAAAGCAAGGCCGCGGCCTCTAGCATGCCGTGTTCAAGGCCATCGCCGGCTGCAGCGAGGGCAGTCATTTCGCTGGTTTCACCCCGCATGATCGACCAGAGGCCGATGATCGCGTTGTGCACGGACAGGCTGAATTGAGTCGGCGACAGCGGTTGATCGGCAGCCAGATCGCTGAGGATATCGAAAGTGCGCGGGGTTTCGCCGTGGCGAGAAATAAAGACCAACGGTAGGTCCTGGCGGCCATCGGCCAAGGGCCAGCCGACACTGAACGCCATCCGCGCCAGCCGACTGAGTCGCCGGCGCTGCATGGCCGGCAAAAACGAGACGTCGGGTGCGGCATCGCTGCTCGCAAGCACGACCGGTTGTCGGCTCCAGGCCTGCCAATCGTCCACGCTTTCGAGCCCAGGGGCCCACGCGCGCCATTGGGCGATGTTGAAATTGATCACAGACATTCATCCCGCCCTTGCGGGCTTCCTTGACGCGATGAGTCGCAAAAAACGCGAACTACCTTGCGTAGCGCTTAGCGCCGAGTGGCGCGCATTATCCCGTTGCGGCGGGCGTGTAGCAAATGATGGTTACATTTTGCTCAATGAAATGTACCGGTTGGTTCGTGCATGGCTATCGTTTGGCCATTATCCACACTTCGGCCGGCCGATCTGCCGGCTCTGTCGGCAAGCAGTGCACGAGTTCACGGCTTTTTCCGCGCGAGATTGCACCTGACTGTGTAGTCCCGATGCCGGCGAGGTAGCTAAGCAGCGCCGTGGACTACTACACTCGGTCATTCTTTGATACACGGAGGTTTTGACATGCGGCGCGTGGTGTTCAATCAGAAAGGTGGCGTAGGCAAATCCAGCATTGCCTGCAATCTGGCGGCGGTCAGCGCCAGCGAGGGCTATCGCACCCTCTTGGTGGATCTCGATGCCCAGGCCAACTCCACTCAGTACCTGACGGGGCTCACCGGTAATGACATTCCTATGGGCATTGCCGACTTTTTCAAACAGACCCTGTCTTCCGGACCGTTCGCGAAGAAAAACCAGGTCGATATCTACGAAACCCCGTTCGACAACCTCCACGTCATCACTGCCACTGCCGAGCTGGCTGACTTGCAGCCCAAGCTTGAGGCCAAACACAAGATCAACAAGCTGCGCAAATTGCTCGAGGAACTGGACGGCGATTACGACCGGATTTACCTCGACACCCCGCCAGCGCTGAATTTCTACGCGGTATCTGCGTTGATTGCCGCTGATCGTGTACTTATTCCCTTCGATTGCGACAGCTTCTCGCGTCAGGCGCTGTACGGCCTTTTGGCGGAAATCGAAGAATTGAAGGATGACCATAACGAGGGGCTGGAAGTCGAAGGTATCGTAGTCAACCAGTTCCAGGCTCGCGCCAGTCTGCCCCAGCAAATCCTCGACGAACTGATCGCCGAAGGCCTGCCGGTATTACCGGTGTACCTGAGCAGCTCGGTGCGCATGCGTGAATCCCACCAGGCCAACACGCCGCTGATCCACCTCGATCCGCGTCATAAGCTGACGCAGCAATTCGTCGATCTGCACAACCTGCTGGAAAATGCCTGACTGCTCTTCAGATCCCTTGGCTACGTAACCAGCTCATCAACTGCGGTAACGGGAAGGCGCCGCTCTGTCGTGCCACTTCCCGACCGTTCTTGAACAGAATCAGACTCGGGATCGAACGGATCCCCAACTGCGCCGACAGCTGCTGGTTTGCCTCGCTGTCCAGCTTGGCCAGTCGACACTTGCCCGCCAATTGCACCGCCGCCTGCTCGAACACCGGCGCAAACGACTTGCACGGCCCACACCAATCCGCCCAAACGTCCACCAGCAGCGGCAGATCACCTTTGATCTGGCTGGCGTAATCGCTTTGCTTCAGTTCGAAGGGTTTATTCAGCAGGACTTCGGCTTTGCAGCGGCCGCATTTTGGATGGTCGTTGAGGCGTTCGGCGGGGATGCGGTTGAGGCCGTTGCAGTGGGGGCAGGGGACGAGGAGTGGGTCGGTCATGCGGATGATCCTGTAAAGAAGCCGATGACCCCTATGTGGAGACGTTTGCTCATATTTTCAATCGGGCAGCGTCTGGCGATAAAACTAGGCTGAGTTGTACTGGGCGAGACCGTTGGTCTGCTCAGTATTATCGCAACTTGCGATATTTTTTGTCTGTGATTAACTCCCCATAGCAGAATGCGATAAGGATGTTGCATGCATGTGTTCACCGAAAAACCAATCCATGAAGCCAAGGAAAAGTGGCCGCGGGCAGCCAATGCACTGGAGCAGTGGTATCGACTTGCCAAAGGGAGTAACCCGGGAGATTTCGCGGCGATGAAGTCGATTTTCCCCGCGACTGACAAAGTCGGCGAGTTTCATGTGTTCGACATTGGTGGCAACAAGTTGCGGCTGATCGCTTTTGTCAGGTATCGGTCTCAAAAGCTTTATATAAAGCATGTGCTGGATCACCGCGAATATGACCGCGGTAAATGGAAGGAGCTAAGGGCATGAGTGTTCTGATCAAAAAAGCTGCCGAGCATTGGGAGTTCGTCTCGCCATTGCTTCGAAAACCGAAAAACGAAGACGACTATGACATTTTGGCGCAGGCACTTGATGAATTGCTTGAGATGACCGGGGATGATGAGTCGCACCCGTTGATGAGCTTGGTGGACATCATCGGCGACTGGATTGCAGAGTGGGATCGTGAGCATCACCCCATGCGCGAGGCCTCTGGTGCAGAGGTTCTCGGCTACATGATGCGCGAACACGGATTGAGCCAAAGCGATCTGCCCGGCGTCGGCACCCAATCGGTGGTATCCGAGATCTTGAGCGGCAAGCGTCAGCTCAACCTGCGGCAGATCCGCTGGTTGGCCGAGCGCTTCGGAGTGTCGGTGGAGACCTTTATCTGATCGGGTTCAGGAAGAGCAACTGATCTCCAGATGCTTGCCCCACTCCGGTGGCCGCTCGGCATAGCTCTCCATCCCCGGCTGCTCATCGAACGGATTGCTCAGCACCGCGTGCAGACGACGAACCTCAGAATAGTCGCCACTTTCTGCCGCATCGATGGCTTTCTGCGCCAGGTAGTTGCGCAGGATGTAGAGCGGATTGACGGCGTGCATCCGTTTGCGGCGTTGTTCTTGATCAACCTCGCCTTCACGCGTTACCCGGGCGATGTAGAGCTCACCCCAGGCATCGAAGCCTTTGATGTCGACGAAGTCATCGCGCAAACGGGCGACGGCCAGTTCAGGTGATTCTTCACCCAAGCGGCGGAAGAACAGGCTGTAGTCGACGCCGCTGTTCTGCATCAATTGCAGCAGCTGTTCCAGCAGTTTTTGGTCATCGTCTTCGGCCGTGGTGAAGCCGAGGCGGCGGCGCATCAGGTCCAGGTAATGGGTCTGGTACAGCGGCAAATACAGGCCGAGGGTTTCGCGCAGGGCTTCGACGCTGATGAACGGCGTCAGGGCCTGGGCCAGGGCGCTGAGGTTCCACTGGCCGATCGGCACCTGGTTGCTGAAGGAGTAACGGCCCTGGTCATCGGAGTGGTTGCAGATGAAGTTAGCGTCGAAATCATCGAGGAAGGCGAACGGGCCGTAGTCGAAGGTAATGCCGAGGATCGACATGTTGTCGGTGTTCATCACGCCGTGGCAGAACCCATAGGCCTGCCATTTGGCGATCAGTTCAGCGTTGCGCTCAACGATTTCACGGAACATCGCCAGGTACGGTTCCGGCTGTTCCAGGCATTCCGGGAAATGCATGGTCAGCACGTGCTCGCCGAGCTCTATCTGCTTCTCGGGACGTTTGGTGTAGTAGAAATATTCGAAATGCCCGAAACGCACATGGCTCGGCGCCATGCGCAGGACCATGGCCGCGCGTTCCTGCTTCTCGCGCCACACCGGCGTGTCGGAGCCGATTACGCATAGGGCGCGGGTGGTCGGGATGTTCAGGGCATACAGCGCTTCGGAGGCAAGAAATTCGCGGATCGAGGACCGCAGCACCGCCCGCCCATCACCCATGCGCGAAAAGGGCGTCTGGCCGGCACCCTTGAGGTGCAGGTCCCAATGCTCGCCGGCCTCGTTGTAGATCTCGCCCAGCAACAGGCCGCGACCATCGCCCAACTGTGGGTTGTAGGAACCGAACTGATGACCTGAATAGACCATCGCCCTCGGGATCGCGTCGGCCCAGAGCTTATGGCCGCTGAACAGTTCGGCGAACTCAGGGGTTTCGGCCTCGGCAGGGTCGAGATCGAGCAGCGCCATGGCGGCAGGGCTTACCACCACCAGGCGCGGGTTGTCGATCGGCTCGGGCAGCACGTGGGCGGAAAACGTATCGCCCAAGCGGGCGAAACGATTATCGAAGGTCAGTTCGTCGAGGGCTTTCAACGGCCATCTCCAGCAGAATGTCCGAGCATTCTGCTAGGGATAAGCCGGTTAGTCGAGCGTGGCGGCTGGCGGCTCTTGCAGCGGTTTGCCATCGGGTTTGGACACAATGGTTTTGGCTTCCGGATCGACGGGCACCATTCTGTATTCCTGGCCCTGGATGTTCTTGAGGTAAACCTCCATCTGCCGGAACGAGATGTTGATGTGCTGCTTCTTGAACTCGCGGTTGATGAAGCGGTTGACCTCATCGAGTACCGGGTTACGGTCGCCAAGGTCGCGCACATGCATGCGCAGTTCATGATCGAGGGTGCTTTCGCCGAAGTTCAGGAAGTACACGTGAGGTTCAGGATCCTTCAGCACACGTGGGTTTTCACGGGCAGCCTTGAGCAGCAATTCCTTGACCAGGTCCAGGTCCGAGCCGTAATCGACACCGAGCTTGAGGGTCACTCGGGTGATGGTGTCGGTCAGGGACCAGTTGATCAGTTGTCCTGTAATGAACGTTTTGTTCGGGACGATGATGTCCTTGCGGTCGAAGTCGGTGATGGTCGTGGCGCGGATGCGGATCTTGCTCACCGTGCCGGACAGGTTACCAATGGTGATGGTGTCGCCGATCCGCACCGGACGTTCGAACAGGATCATGATCCCGGAGATGAAGTTGGCGAAGATTTCCTGCATCCCGAAGCCGAGACCTACCGACAGCGCCGCCACCAGCCATTGCAACTTGTCCCAACTCACGCCGAGAGTCGACAGGGTCGAGACGAAACCGATGCCAGCGATCACGTAGGACAGCAAGGTGGTGGTGGCATAGGCACTGCCCTGAGCCAGGTTCAGCTTCGACAGCACCAACACTTCCAGCAGCCCCGGCAAGTTGCGCGCGAGGGCGAAGGTGATGCCGATGATGATCAGCGCGCCGAGCATGTCGCCAATGCTGATCGGCACCATGCTCATGTTGGCGCCGGTGCCGCTGGTGTATTCGTAGAGGGTGACGTTATCCAGGTACGAAAACACCGAGATCAGGTCCGACCAGACCCAGTACAACGCCGCGATGAAACCGCCAAGCAGTGCCAGGCGGATCAGGCGCAGGGACTGTTCGTTGACCTTCTCGATGTCCAGGGTTGGCTCTTCGATGACCGCTTCGCCGTCGCCGGCCTCTTTCGCGGCCTGGCGTTTGGCCAGGGCGCGCTGGTAGGCCAGACGGCGTGCCGCAACGCTGAGGCCGCGCACGAAGGTGGCCTCGATCACCAGCCAGAACATCAGCAGGTAAAGGGTGTTGATCAATCGGTCACTGAGCTTCAGCGCGGTGTAGTAATAGCCGAAGCACACCGCCACGAACAACGCGACAGGCAGGACGGTGAACATGATCCCCACGGCCTTGCGGAACAGCGAAGCGTTCTGGTGAGTCGGGCTGCTGATCAGCAGGCGGCTGAGCAGCCATGCCATCAACGCGTAGCAGGTCAGCACCACCGGCATGCCGAGTACGTCATCGGCCAGGGTCGCGGGTTGCAGCTCGGCGACTGCCACCACCGCGACCAACGCCATGACCACTAGCCCAAGTCGACGGACCCAGCCCTGCAGGAATTCGACCTGAGGTTTTTCCCAGCGGAAATGCAGTTCGGCCACGCCGCCCGGCGCAAGGATCCGGTAAGCGGTGTAGAACACGAGCCAGGCCTGGGCCATTTGCAGCAGCGCCGCGCCCATGTTCGCGTTCTGTCCGCGGGCGTCGATTTGCAAGGCCAGGCCACACAAGGCCAGGCCCAGGGAGACCGGCATCGCCAGCAGAATGTTGATCAGGATTGCCTGCGGCGTGTGCCACTGGCTGTCGCGTTTGAAGTGGCCGATGTCCTGGTGAACTTTGCTCAGTCGGGCATACAGGCTTTTGCGCCGCCACAGCAGGGCACCGATCAACAGTGCCAGGGGCAGGAACAGCAGCGGCCGTTGGGTCAGGCCGTCACTTAATTCGCTCAGGCTGGAAGCCCACGGCAGCGTGGTGACCTGACGTTCCAGGCGCTCCGGCACGGCACGCATCCACTCCGGGTCCAGCGGTTTGTTGCTGGGAATCCAGAACATCTGCTCATCGAGGGTCGCCCGCAGGCTTTGCGCGGTGCTGAGCAGTTGCTTCTGATTGAGTTGCAACGTGATGGATTCGTTGAGCACCGCGCTGAGTTCGCGGTTCAGCCGCTCCAGCAGGTCGGCGCGGGTCGTGGCCAGTTCCAGCAGGCTCTTGCGCAATTGCGGGGTGACTTGCTCGGGAGGCTGAGTCGACAGCAGGTTGTCGACGTAGGTCGCCGGGTTGCTGAGCAGTTCCCGTTGCTGGCTGACTTCGAATTGATAGAGGCGAATGTCGGCGATCTGGTCGGCCAGGTCGCGGTCGAGCTTGAGGAGTGGCAGGGCCTGTTTCTGTTTGTAGAGAATCTTGGAGAGCAGCAGGCTGCCCTTGAGCACGTTGATTTGCTCGTCCAGCGCCGAGTCGCTCTGGGTCACGTTGTCCAGTTGCTGCTTGGTTTGCATGTTCTGCTGGGTGACTTCGTTGAGGCGGTCAGTACTTTTGAGCAGGTAGTCAGAAAGCTTAAGGTTGGCCGCGCTTTCGGTAGCCAGCAGGCTGCTGCTGCCGGACTTCTGCGCTTCGATGGACTGCTGCGTCACCGTCTCCTGGGACTGGGCCAGGCGCTTCTGGTTGATCAGGTTTTGCAGCTCCTGGATTTCCTGATCCAGACGATCGGATTTTTCCGAGAGCAAGTCATGTTGACTGTTGCCCAAGTCCTGCAGTTGATTGTTGCCAGCCAGTTCCTGGCGACGCAACGGGATCAGGGCATTCAGCGCCGCGAGCTCTGCGTTGAGCAGGTCGCGTTGCTCGGGATTCAAGGTCTTGCCGGCGTCCTTGCCGGCCTTGAGGATGTTGTTGATCTGCTGGATGCGTGTCTGGCTGGTGGAAATTTCGGCCTGTGCGCGCTCGGGGCGGGTCTGGGCAGTAATCACCAGACTGTTGGCGTCAGCCAGGGCTTTCTGCAGATCGCTTTGCTGGGTGGAGCGCTCGGTGAGCATTTGCTCCAGTTGCTGAATAGGCTCTTTGGCATAGCGCTGCGGTACTGGCAGCACTTTGCTGGCTTTGAGCTTGGTCAGTTCTCGCTGGTTCTCAATGTTCTGCTTTGGGGCGTTGGCCAGTTGCTGCTTGAGATCGGCCAGTTTCTGCTCGTAATCACGCTGGTTGTTGAGCTGTGTCAGCGTGCTTTGCAGGATGCTCTGCAGGGCTTTCTGATCGGCTTCCGGCAATTTGCGGTCGGCGATCTTATTCAGGTTTGCCTGCACGGCTTCGCTGGACGGCGGTTCGGCCGCTTGCAATGTACCGACAGAAAGACTCAAGCCCAGCAGGGCGGTGATGAAAAAGGTGCGCAGGGTTGACATAGAGACCGATCGAAAACGAGACGAAGAATGGAGTTTAGAGGAACAAGCCCGGACCGGGGCGACTTCCTTCGGGGAATCTGACGCCCACTTTACCGATCTTGTTCCCTTCCATGACCGCGACGGTCCAAATGGTGTTGTTCCACTCCACCTGGTCACCAACTACGGGTGCACCGCCCACTTTCTGGGCAATGAAATGGCCGAGCGACATGTCCGGATCGATGCCTTCCACTTTCAACCCGTAAAGCGCCGCAACCGCGGCCAGCTGGGCGTCTCCTTCGAGTACGAAGTCGCCGAAGAAGCGCAAATCGAGGCCCCGTTGCGGTGCCTGACTGAAGAGTTTTCCGAGGGCCGGAAGGTTGTGTTCATGGCCGATTACGCACAGCAAATCGCCGACTTCGAGCACCGTACTACCCGACGGATGGAGCAGTTGCTGGCCACGAAACAGTGCTGCAATCCGGGTGCCTTCGGGCATTTTCAGCTCGCGAAGGGGTGAGCCGATGCACCATTTCTCGGCACCGAGGCGATAAACGAACAGCTCCCACTCACTGGTGACGTGGACTTCCAGGGCTGAGCGGGAGATTGGCGCCGGCTCCGGCGGAACGGTCACTTTCAAAAGCTTCGCCACCCACGGCAGGCTCGTGCCCTGAACCAGCAGCGACACCAACACGATAAAGAAGGCGAGGTTGAAATACAGCTGGGCGTTGGGCAGGCCGGCCATCAGCGGGAACACCGCGAGAATGATCGGGACCGCGCCGCGTAACCCAACCCATGAAATGAACGCCTTCTCGCGCCCATGGAACGCCTTGAACGGCAGCAGACCGACCATCACCGACAACGGCCGGGCAAACAGAATCATCCACAGCGCCAGACCCAGAGCGGGCAAGGCAATCGGCAACAAGTCGTGAGGTGTCACCAGCAGCCCCAGTACCAGGAACATGCCGATTTGCGCCAGCCAGGCCATGCCGTCGAGCATGTGTAAAATGCCGTGGCGGCTGCGCACCGGGCGGTTGCCGATGACCAGGCCGCACAGGTACACCGCCAAAAAGCCGCTGCCATGCAAGGCGTTGGTCAGGGCAAACACGACCAGTCCGCCAGCAATGACCAGGATCGGATACAGGCCGGTGGCCAAGTGGATGCGGTTGACCAGCTGCAGCATGACCCAGCCACCGCCCAGGCCGATGACGGCACCGATACCGAACTCACGCATAAAGTGCCCGAGCAGGCTCCAGTGCAGACCGGTCTGGCCGCTGGCGAGCATGTCGATCAGGGTCACGGTGAGGAACACTGCCATCGGGTCGTTGCTGCCGGACTCGATCTCGAGGCTGGCGGTGACCCGTTCGTTCAGGCCTTTGCCGCCGAGCAGCGAGAACACTGCCGCGGCGTCCGTCGATCCGACGATAGCGCCGATCAGCAGGCCCTGGATCAGGTTGAGGTTGAACAGCCACGCGGCTGCCATGCCGGTCAGCCCGGTGGTAATCAACACCCCGACCGTCGCTAGCGACAGCGCCGGCCATAACGCCACGCGGAAGCTGGAAACCCGGGTGCGCAAGCCGCCGTCGAGCAGGATGACTGCCAGGGCGAGGTTGCCGACCAGATAAGCCGTTGGGTAGTTATCAAAAACAATGCCGGCACCGTCGACGCCGGCCGACATGCCCACCGCGAGGATGATCACCAGAATCGGGATACCGAGGCGCGATGAAAGTGAGCTCACCAGAATGCTCGCACCTACCAGCAACGCGCCGATCAAGAACAGGCTGTTGATGGTCGTCGCATTCAAAGGCAGTACTCCAGAAAGCTGAAAGGCGGGCACAAACTGACCATGCAGTCTGCGTGCCAGCGATTCTAACCTGTTGAAATGTGATGCTGTCAAAAAGGTTTGCAGCAGCGGTAGGCACAGGGAGGGTGATCATTCCCACGCGGGAGCGTGGGAACGATCAGTTACGGGTTAGAGGCTAAACCGCCCAACCATATTGTTCAGGTCCAGCGCCAACCGCGACAACTCATTGCTGGCAGCACTCGTCTGATTCGCCCCGGTCGCCGATTGCACCGACAGATCACGGATATTCACCAGATTGCGGTCCACTTCGCGGGCCACCTGCGCCTGCTCTTCGGCAGCGCTGGCGATCACCAGGTTGCGTTCATTGATTTCGACGATGGCACTGTTAATAGTGTCGAGCGACATGCCTGCACCACGGGCGATGTTCAAGGTCGATTCAGCACGCTCGGTGCTGTTGCGCATCGAATCCACCGCGTGTTCGGTACCGCTCTGGATGCTGCCGATCATGCGTTCGATTTCGCTGGTCGATTGCTGGGTGCGATGCGCGAGGGCGCGCACCTCATCCGCTACTACGGCAAAACCACGACCGGCCTCACCGGCACGGGCGGCTTCGATCGCCGCGTTCAATGCCAGCAGGTTGGTCTGGTCAGCCAGACCGCGAATCACGTCCAGCACTTTGCCGATGTCACGGGACTCATTAGCCAGGTCGCCGATCAGGGTCGCGGTGCTCTGCACATCGGCGCTCATGCGTTCGATGGCGCTGACGGTTTCCTGCACCAGGTCACGGCCATCACCGGCGGAGGTGGTGGCATTTTTCGAGGCTTCGGACGTGCTGACGGCATTGCGCGCGACTTCTTCCACGGCGCTGGTCATTTCGTTGACGGCGGTGGCGGCCTGTTCGATTTCGTTGTTTTGCTGGGTCAGGCCACGGGCGCTTTCGTCGGTGACGCTGTTGAGCTCTTCAGCGGCGGACGCCAGTTGCGTGGCGGAACCGGAAATCCGTTGCAGGGTGTCGCGCAGCTTGTCCTGCATCTTCGACATGGCGGCGAGCAGGCGACCGGCTTCATCTTCGCCATCGACCGTGATCGGGCGCGTCAGGTTGCCTTCGGCGATTTCTTCGGCGGCGCTCAGGGCGTTGGCGATCGGTTTGGTGATGCTATTGGTCAGCAGCCAGGCAAACAGCAGGGTCAGACCAGTGGCGATGACCAGTAGGGTCACCACCAGGTTGAAGGCTGACGAGTACTGGTCGGCGGCTTGCTGGTTGGTGTCAACGGTCTGCTGGGTGTTGATTTCCAGCAAACGGTTGAGCACGGAGTTGACGGCTTCAGAGTTAGTCAGCAAATCGGTATTGAGCAGCGTGCGCAGCTCCTCGACCTGATTGTTGCGCGACAGGCTCTTCATGCGGTCTTCGATCTGGCGGTACTGACCCAGCAACTGTACATACTGATCATAGGCTGCACGTTCCTGCGGGCTGGCGATCAGTTTTTCGTAGACCGTCTGAGCCACTCGGATCTGCTGATTACGGGTTTCCAGCAGGTCCAGGGTTTTCTGCTGGACGTCCGGCTCGCGGTTCACCAGCAGGCGATAGGACAGGACGCGCAGGCGCAGGGTCAGTTGAGTGAACTCGTCGAGGCTTTTGATGCTCGGTACGCTGTTCGAGGTGATCTCCTCGGCGGCGCCGCGAATCTTGCTCATCTGGTTCAAGGCGAACACACCCAGGATTAGCAGCATGGCGCCAATCAGGGTGAAGCCGAGGAACGCCCGCGGTGCGATATTCATATTTCGTAAGGACATGGTGTTCACCGAAAAAAGCGCATCCGTGCGGGGCTGAGACTGCTGTATGCATGACTTATCGGTCATACGACTAAAGTCTTGAGGCCCTGCGCGTTTTTGTCGCACAAAGGCTCCGGCGACGAAGTGCAGGAACCAGATCCGCCAATCACAGTCTTTAAAGTCCGCGAGGAAGGTCGCCCGCCAGGAAAATCAAGGCCTTGCGCCCCAATAACCCTGGCATCGGTGGTGACTTTTCTTTATCGTACGCGCCCTTTGAAAATGCTTGGAAAATCATAATGTTGGAAGCATCCCTAAGCCAATTGGAACAGCTGGTCAGCGACCTGGTGCAACAGAACCAGACCCTGCTCGGCACCAACCAAACCCTGAGCGCAGAACTGGCCCAGGCCAAGGATGAAAACGAAAGCCTGCAACTGAGCCTGATGGAACAGGAAGAGAAACAAGGTGCCACCGCTGCACGCATTCAGGCCCTGGTTGAGCGCGTCAGCGCCGGCCCAGTCAGCGCATGAATCACGGCGCCGCAGGGGTAAAAGTCGTCTCGATCCTGGGGGAGGACTATTCGATCAAGGCGCCGGCCGGGGAAGAGCAAACCCTGCTGGACGCCGCGTTAATGCTGAAGGCTGCCCTGGCTGACACCAAAAAGAAGTACCCGACACTGATCGGTGACCGCTTGCTGGTGCTGGCCGCGATGAATCTGTGCTCCCAGCAGATCGAAATGCAGAAACAGCACAAGCAGGAACTCGACCGTTACCAAGAGCAAGTCAGCGCCACGGTTGAAGTGATCGCCAAGACGATCAGTCAGGCCTGATCGGCTTTGCGCACAACCAAAGAATAAATTGTCGTTTGCGTTGTATACAATCGGCACGGCTGTTGCAGTGTTTCAGCCTCTTATTCTTTGGGGGTGCTCCATGCAGTTCTGGCGACGCAGTATTCAATGGCAGTTGATCCTGAGCATGGGCACCGCCCTGCTGGTCAGTATTCTGATCGTGGTTGGCATTTATACCCTCGTGGTCAACCGTCTCGCCGAGCGCTATCTGGTCGAACAAGCGCTACCGTCGAGCATCGAAGCGATGCGCAACGACATCGAGCGAATCCTCGTTCAACCCCTCACCGCCGCGAAGGACATCGCCAGCAATAGCATGGTGCGCGACTGGTTGGCCGGGGGTGAAAACAGTGCTCAGACCGCCACGTTCGTGAAGTATCTGGAAGGCATTCGCGCCGAGCACAAAGCCTTTACCGCGATTATTGTCGGCACCGCGTCCAACCATTACTTCACTGAAAAAGGCCTGGACCGGACCCTCAGTCGCTCCAATCCAAAGGACGCCTGGTTCTATGCTTTCCTCGACAGCAGCCAGCCGCGCACCCTCAATATCGACAATGACACCGCCACCGGCGAATTGGCACTGTTCATTGACTTCAAGGTCGAGCAGGCCGGTAAAGTTGTGGGCGTTGCCGGGCTCGGCCTGAGCATGAAAGAGTTGTCGGAGCTGATTCACAACTTCAACTTCGGTGAGCGCGGCAAGGTCTATCTCGTGCGTTCCGACGGTTTGATCCAGGTTCACCCCGAAGCGCAGTTCAGCGGCAAGCGCACACTCGTTGAACAGATTGGTGCCTCGGCGGCGCAAGCGGTCATGGCTCAAAAAGCCGCCACCCACAGCAGCTTCGATCGCGATGGCGAAGATTTCCTGGCATTGAGCCTGCCGTTGCGGGATCTGGGCTGGACCTTGGTGGCCGAAGTGCCACAGTCGCAGATCTACGCCGAAGCCCGCCGCGCCATGTGGATGAGCAGCGGCATCGGCCTGGCGGTAGCGCTGGTTTGCCTGATGCTGGTGGTGTGGTTGGCCCGTGGATTGGTGCGGCCGATCCGTCAGGTAACAGCAGCACTGGTAGCCATCGGTAGCGGTGGTGGAGATTTGACCCACAGGTTAGATTCCAGTCGTGCCGATGAACTGGGTGACCTGGCTCGCGGCTTCAATCGATTCCTGGAAAGTCAGCGCGACATGATTGGCGAAGTGCTGACCACCAGCGAGCGTTTACGCACGGCAGTCGGCCAGGTGGCGCGGGTGGTGGACAACACGGCCGAACGCTCCGGCCGCCAGCAAGAAATGACCGACATGGTCGCCACCGCCGTCCACGAAATGGGCCTGACCGTGCAGGAAATCGCCCAGAATGCCGGCAACGCTGCGGTGGCTTCGCAAACTGCCCGGGATGAGGCGATGCAGGCGCGGGAAGTGGTGGGCGGGTCGATCCGGCATATTGAAAGCATGTCCGATGAGATTGGCCTCGCTGCCAGTGCGGTGGGCGAGTTGGCCCATCAGGTGGCATCCATCGATCAGGTGCTGGCAGTAATTCGGGGGATTTCCGAGCAGACCAATTTGCTGGCGCTCAACGCGGCCATCGAAGCGGCGCGGGCCGGGGACATGGGGCGTGGGTTTGCGGTCGTCGCGGATGAAGTGCGGACCTTGGCGCGGCGGACGCAGTCGTCGACTGATGAGATTCAGCAGATGATTGGCAGCCTCAAGCAAGGCGCGGAGAACGCGGTGTCGTCGATGCATTCCGGACAAGCGGCGACCGGCACAGGCGTCGAATCGAGCCAGCGGACCGGGGAGTCGTTGACGGCGATTACCGGGCAGGTGGAGCGCATCAGCGACATGAACCATCAGGTGGCGGCGGCGACGGAAGAACAGTCGGCGGTGACGGAAGAGATTAACCGGAACGTGCAGGGGATTTCCGATTTGGCCCGGGCGACGGCGGGGGAAGTCAGAGCTTGCCGTGAGGATTGTCAGACGTTGCAGCGGTTGGCCGATGATTTGGCGCGGCAGATGGGTAGCTTCAAGCTGGGCTGATAAATGTATCGCCTGCACTGACGCCTTCGCGAGCAGGCTCGCTTCCACATTATTTGAACGCGTTGTCTGGTTAAACGCGGACCACTGTGGGAGCGAGCCTGCTCGCGAATGTTTTCAGCCGCGCCAAAGTGTTCGGATTAGAACCACTCATCCTGCATTGTCAGACAAACATCATCCCGAGCCTCAAGAATCGCCAGCTCGTGATGACAACCCGGCACTTCCCACGTCAGAAAATACCGCGCCGCCTGCAGCTTGCCTTTATAGAAGCTCACATCCGCCGCATTCCCTTTGGCCAGCCCTTCTTCAGCGCGAATCGCCTGCTCCAACCAGCGCCAGCCAATCACCGTGTGCCCGAACACTTTCAGGTACAGTGCCGAGTTCGCCAGGCTGCTATTAACCTTGCCTTGCCCCAGATCCGTCAGCAGGCCAATGGTCACCGTTTGCAGGCGTGCCACCAGTTTCTCCAGCGGTTCACGCAGCGCGGTCAACGACTCATGCGCCTGCGCTCGCTCAGCAGTGTGGGCGATCAGTCGAATCAGTTGCTTGAGCCCCGCGCCACCGTTCTGCGCCAGTTTGCGGCCCAACAGGTCCAGCGACTGAATACCGTGCGTGCCTTCATGAATCGGGTTCAAACGGTTGTCGCGGTAGTACTGCTCAACCGGATATTCGCGGGTGTAACCGTGGCCGCCGAGAATCTGGATCGCCAGTTCGTTGGCCTTCAGGCAAAACTCCGACGGCCAGGATTTGACGATCGGCGTGAGCAAATCCAGCAGTTCATGGGCCTGTTTGCGCTCGACTTCAGTCTCAAGGGTCGTGGTGTCGTCAAACAGCCGCGCCGCGTACAGCCCGAGGTCGAACGAGCCTTCGACGTAGGCTTTTTGGGTCAGCAACATGCGTTTGACGTCGGCGTGCTGAATGATCGCCACTGGCGCGGTATTCGGGTCCTTGCTGTCCGGCACGCGACCTTGCGGACGCTCGCGGGCGTACTCCAGGGAGTACAAATACCCGGCGTAACCGAGCATCACCGCGCCCATGCCGACGCCGATCCGCGCCTCGTTCATCATCTGGAACATGTAGCTCAAGCCGTGATGAGGCTTGCCCACGAGGTAGCCGACACACTCGCCGTTGTCGCCGAAGTTCAGCGCGGTGGAGGTGGTGCCACGCCAGCCCATCTTGTGGAACAAGCCGGCCAGCAGCACGTCGTTACGTTTGCCGAGGCTGCCGTCTTCGTTGACCAGGAACTTGGGCACGATAAACAGCGAAATACCCTTCACCCCGGCCGGTGCGTCCGGCAATTTCGCCAGCACCATGTGCACGATGTTTTCCGACAACGGGTGATCGCCGCCGGAGATGAAAATCTTATTGCCCTTTAGGCGATAGGTGCCGTCAGACGCAGGCTCTGCGCGGGTACGAATATCCGATAGCGACGAGCCAGCATGCGGTTCGGTCAGCGCCATGGTGCCGAAGAAGCGTCCGTCGATCATCGGTTGCAGGAAGCGTTGTTTCTGCTCCTCGGTGCCGAAGCTTTCGATCAGGTTCGCCGCGCCCATGGTCAGGAACGGATAAGAGGTCGACGCCGCGTTGGCTGATTGAAAGTGCGCGAAGCAGGCCTGGGACAACAGCGTAGGAAGTTGCATCCCGCCCGCGTCGAAACTGCGTGCGGCGTTGAGGAAACCGGCTTCGAGGAAGGCGTCCACCGCCGGTTTCACCTCCGGAATCAGAATCGCCTGACCGTCCTCATAGCGCGGTTCGTTCTCGTCGCCCTTGCGATTGTGTGGGGCGAAGAACTTCTCGGCGATGGTGCGGGCGGTGCCGATGGCCGCGTCGAAGGTCTCGCGGTTGTGCTCGGCGAAACGCTCACGCTGGGTCAGGCCTTCGGCATCGAGGACTTCATACAGCTCGAAAGCCAGATTGCGGGAACTGAGCAACGTCTCGGACATGGCGGCCTACCTTTTTTTGGAATGGACCGAGTCTAGGCGTGGGAAGGGCGGGGTGAACAGGATGATTGATGAGCGTGATGGTAGATCAGAGCAGCGACTTACCAGACACCCCAAAACAATTGTGGGAGCGAGCCTGCTCGCGATAGCGGTGTGTCATCCAATACAGGTGTCGGATGACATGCCGCTATCGCGAGCAGGCTCGCTCCCACAGGGGATATTGCATACCGGGCGTCCATTGCGGGCGCCCGGTGGTATTACGGTTTAACCGATGGTCATCAGGCTCGCATTACCACCCGCAGCAGCAGTGTTGACGCTCAACGCCCGCTCAATCACCAGACGTTCCAGCGCAATGTTGGTTTCGCCTTGCGACAAGCCATGAACCCCAACAATCGCGCCAGCACGCTTGGCGACTTGCTGACAGACCGCACGCAGCTGATCGGAATGGCCATGATGCAGAACCGCATCAATCACCACTTCGTCCTTGTTCCAGTCGGAAACCAGTTTGATCTTCGCCTGAATATCCTTCGGCAAACGTGCGAACAAGGCCTTGGTCAATTCCGCTTCCGGCCATACGGCCGAACCGCCCACCGCCAATACCGCGGCCAGTTGGGTCAGCAGATCGCCTTCGACTTCCGCCAGGCACAGCACGTGTTCGCGCGGCAGGATGGCGTAGCTGTTGCGCTCTCCGGTCGGGCCAGCGAGAACACGGGTGATCCCGCTTTGCGATTGCGCCGCGAATTGCACGCACAGGGTGCTCAAGTCAGCGAACTTGTTGCTGTCGGCCCAAGCCTTCAAGGCGGTCAGCGGTTTACTCATGGCATCACGCAAACGGACATCCGGTGCCACGATGGCGTCGCCGCGAGCGAAGGATTGTTCGATCGCATCGGTAGGACGCGTCGACAGCAGACGGTACAGGTACAGCGGACCACCCGCCTTCGGACCAGTGCCCGACAGACCTTCGCCACCGAACGGCTGCACGCCGACCACAGCACCGACAATGTTGCGGTTCACGTAGACGTTGCCGGCGTTGACGTTGTCGATCACCTTGGCGATGGTCTCGTCGATGCGGGTGTGCACGCCCAAGGTCAGGCCGTAGCCGGAAGCGTTGATCTGACTGATCAACTGGTCGATGTCTTTGCGCTTGTAGCGAACCACGTGCAGCACCGGACCGAAGATCTCCCGCTGCAGCTCGTCGAAGCTTTCCAGTTCAATCAGGGTCGGCATCACGAAGGTGCCGCGTTTGACTTCTTCGCTATTGGCGATAGCCACCTGATACACGTTGCGACCTTTGTCGCGCATGGCCTGGATGTGTTTCTCGATGCCTGCCTTGGCTTCGGCGTCGATCACCGGGCCGATGTCCACGGACAGACGCTCAGGGTTGCCGAGACGGCATTCAGCCATGGCGCCCTTGAGCATTTCGATGACACGGTCAGCGGAATCTTCCTGCAGGCACAGCACTCGCAGTGCCGAGCAACGTTGACCGGCGCTGTCGAAAGCCGACGACACCACGTCGATCACAACTTGTTCGGTCAGTGCCGAAGAGTCGACGATCATCGCGTTCTGGCCACCGGTTTCGGCGATCAGCGGAATCGGGCGACCTTGAGCATCCAGACGACCCGCGACGTTGCGTTGCAGCAAACGAGCGACTTCGGTGGAGCCGGTGAACATCACGCCTTTGACCCGATCGTCACCGACCAGACGCGCGCCAACGGTTTCACCACGGCCCGGCAGCAATTGCAGCACGCCTTCCGGAATCCCGGCTTCGAGCAGCAAGCGCACGGCTTGAGCAGCGACCAACGGGGTTTGTTCCGCAGGCTTGGCCAGTACCGGGTTGCCGGCAGCCAGTGCCGCAGCGACTTGACCACTGAAAATTGCCAGCGGGAAGTTCCACGGGCTGATGCACACCACCGGGCCCAATGGGCGGTGGGCGTCGTTGGTGAAATCGTTGCGCGCCTGCACCGCGTAATAACGCAGGAAATCCACGGCCTCCCGCACTTCGGCGATGGCGTTGGCGAAGGTCTTGCCGGCTTCGCGAGCCAGCAGGCCCATCAGCGGTTGAATCTCGCCTTCCATCAAATCGGCGGCACGTTCCAGAATCGCGGCGCGTTCGGCGGGCGGCGTGGCCTGCCAGATCGGCGCAGCGTTCAGGGCGCACTGGATTGCGTTGTCGACGTCTTCGACGGTGGCTTCCTGCACATGGCCAACCACGTCACGCAGATCGGACGGGTTCAGGACTGGCGCAGGGGTTTCAGTGCTGGACGCGCAACCGAGCATCGGCGCAGCTTTCCAGTGGTTATGAGCGGTTGCCAGCAAAGCACAGGACAGCGAAGCCAAACGATGTTCGTTGGCCATGTCGATGCCGCTGGAGTTGGCGCGCTCGGCACCATAAAGATCACGCGGCAGCGGGATACGCGGGTGCGGCAGGCCGAAGCCGCCTTCCAGCGTCGCCATCTGCTCGATGCTGGCCACTGGATCGGCCACCAGCGCCTGAATCGAGATGGACTGATCGGCGATCTGATTGACGAACGAGGTGTTCGCGCCGTTTTCCAGCAGACGACGGACCAGATACGCCAGCAGCGTTTCGTGAGTACCTACCGGTGCGTACACGCGGCACGGACGGTTCAACTTGCCTTCGGAAACTTTGCCTACAACCTGTTCGTACAGCGGTTCGCCCATGCCGTGCAGGCACTGGAACTCGTACTGGCCGGGGTAATAGTTCTGACCGGCGATGTGGTAAATGGCCGACAGCGTGTGGGCGTTGTGCGTGGCGAACTGCGGGTAGATGACTTCCGGCACCGACAGCAGTTTGCGGGCGCAGGCGATGTAGGAAACGTCGGTGTACACCTTGCGGGTGTAGACCGGATAGCCTTCCAGGCCTTCGACCTGGGCGCGCTTGATTTCGCTGTCCCAGTACGCGCCTTTTACCAGACGGATCATCAGGCGATGACGGCTGCGGCGAGCCAGGTCAATCACGTAGTCGATTACATACGGGCAACGCTTTTGATAAGCCTGGATCACGAAGCCGATGCCGTTCCAGCCGGTCAGTTGCGGCTCGAAGCACAAGCGCTCCAGCAGATCCAGCGACAGCTCGAGGCGGTCGGCTTCTTCGGCGTCAATGTTCAGGCCGATGTCGTATTGCTTGGCCAGCAGGGTCAGCGATAGCAGGCGCGGGTACAACTCGTCCATCACGCGCTCGTACTGGGCGCGGCTGTAACGCGGGTGCAGGGCCGACAGCTTGATGGAGATGCCCGGGCCTTCATAAATCCCACGACCGTGGGACGCTTTGCCGATCGAGTGAATGGCTTGTTCGTACGAAGCCAGGTACTTCTGGGCGTCGTGCTCGGTGAGTGCGGCTTCACCCAGCATGTCGTAGGAATAGCGGAAGCCTTTAGCTTCGAACTTGCTGGCGTTGGCCAGGGCTTCGGCGATGGTTTCGCCGGTCACGAACTGCTCGCCCATCAGGCGCATCGCCATGTCGACGCCCTTGCGGATCATCGGCTCGCCGCTCTTGCCGATGATGCGGCTCAAGGACGAAGTCAGGCCGGCTTCGTTGTGGGTGGCGACCAGTTTTCCGGTCAGCAACAAACCCCAAGTGGCGGCGTTGACGAACAACGACGGGCTGTTGCCCAAGTGCGGGTGCCAGTTGCCGGTGCTGATCTTGTCGCGGATCAGTGCGTCACGTGTGCCTTTGTCCGGGATGCGCAGCAGCGCTTCGGCCAGGCACATCAGCGCCACGCCTTCCTGGGACGACAGGGAAAATTCCTGCAACAGGCCCTGTACAATTCCGGCACGGCCGCCGGCGCTCTTCTGATTGCGCAGTTTTTCGGCAATCGAGGCGGCGAGTTTGTTGGTGGCTTGGGCCATGGCGACCGGCAGGCGAGCCTGCTCGATCAGCATCGGCACTACTTCCGGCTCAGGGCGACGGTAGGCGGCGGTGATCGAAGCGCGCAGCACCGATTGCGGCAGGATGCTTTCAGCGAATTCCAGGAAGCACTGGTGCGCGTGGTCAGCGTGGAACTCGCCGGCGTCGTCAGCGTCTTTGCTGATCAAACCGCTCAGCTCGGTCAGGGTTGCACCACCCTCGAGTTTTTCCAGGTAATTGAAAATTGCCTGCTTGATCAGCCAGTGCGGCGTGCGATCAATCGAGGTCGCGGCAGCCTTGAGGCGCTCGCGGGTCGGGTCGTCAAGTTTGACCCCAAGGGTGGTGGTAGCCATATTTTTATCCTCATGTTTGCCACGACCGCGTGGCATCAGCTGGCGGCAAGATTAGCCGTGCAACCGCCGAGGTGCAACCGGGTGCAACCCTTTTTTTGTCGGAATAATAAGCAGCTTGTCAGGAAATAAATTCCGGTACGAACGTACCGCACCTACTTGGTGCTTTTGCTTCTAGTAAATAGCCAGGACTGCCACAAAAGGGAGCAAAAACAGGGCTTTTTCAAGTAAATCCGACTAGGTGCAACTTATTCTCCAGAAACTGGTTGCACCTTATTTGCTTTGTTGAATAGCATTCGCGCCCAAGGTGCAACCGGTCAAAAAGACAGGTGCACCGGCTGATGGCTTTCCTGGGGAAACATCAGTCATAAATGCGCGGGCCCCGAAATCGTCTGAACAAACGTTGTCGTTTGTCGGCGGTTTCACACTCTGCCGCTACATAAAAACAAAGCCAGGGCATCACTCAATGAGCGTAAGCAATCCAACACTGATCACGTTCGTGATCTACATCGCAGCAATGGTGCTGATCGGCTTCATGGCCTATCGCTCCACCAACAACCTTTCTGACTACATTCTGGGCGGTCGCAGCCTGGGCAGCGTCGTGACTGCATTGTCCGCCGGCGCCTCCGACATGAGCGGCTGGTTGTTGATGGGCCTGCCGGGCGCTATCTACATGTCCGGTCTGTCCGAAAGCTGGATCGCCATCGGCCTGATCGTCGGTGCTTACCTGAACTGGTTGTTCGTTGCCGGCCGTCTGCGCGTGCAGACCGAGCACAACGGCGATGCGCTGACCCTGCCGGATTACTTCTCCAGCCGTTTCGAAGACAAAAGCGGCCTGCTGCGGATCATCTCCGCGGTCGTGATCCTGGTGTTCTTCACCATCTACTGCGCATCCGGCATCGTGGCCGGCGCCCGTCTGTTTGAAAGCACCTTCGGCATGTCCTACGAGACGGCGCTGTGGGCCGGTGCTGCGGCGACGATTGCCTACACCTTCGTCGGTGGTTTCCTGGCAGTGAGCTGGACAGACACCGTACAAGCCACGCTGATGATCTTCGCCCTGCTGCTGACGCCGATCATCGTGCTGCTGGCTACCGGCGGCGTCGACACCACGTTCCTGGCCATCGAAGCGCAAGACGCCAGCAACTTCGACATGCTGAAAAACACCACCTTCATCGGCATCATCTCGCTGATGGGCTGGGGCCTGGGCTACTTCGGCCAGCCGCACATCCTCGCGCGTTTCATGGCGGCGGATTCGGTCAAGTCGATCGCCAACGCTCGCCGTATCTCCATGACCTGGATGATCCTGTGCCTGGGCGGCACCGTCGCGGTAGGTTTCTTCGGTATCGCTTACTTCTCGGCGCACCCTGAAGTGGCCGGTCCTGTGACCGAAAACCACGAACGCGTGTTCATCGAACTGGCCAAAATCCTGTTCAACCCATGGATCGCCGGTATCTTGCTGTCGGCCATTCTGGCTGCTGTGATGAGCACGCTGAGCTGCCAACTGTTGGTGTGCTCGAGCGCCCTGACCGAAGACTTCTACAAAACCTTCCTGCGTAAAACCGCTTCCCAGATGGAACTGGTCTGGGTCGGTCGTGCCATGGTTTTGCTGGTTGCCCTGATTGCTATCGCGCTGGCCGCTAACCCGGAAAACCGTGTACTGGGTCTGGTCAGCTACGCCTGGGCTGGATTCGGTGCTGCGTTTGGTCCAGTCGTCCTGATCTCCGTGATCTGGAAAGACATGACCCGTGACGGCGCACTGGCCGGCATCCTGGTCGGCGCGATCACCGTGATCGTCTGGAAACACTTCGAACTGCTGGGCCTGTACGAAATCATCCCTGGTTTCATCTTCGCCAGCCTGGCCATCTACATCGTCAGCAAACTGGGCGAGCCTACTAAAGGCATGCTTCAGCGCTTCGCCGCTGCCGAGGCAGATTTCCGCCTGAACAAGTGATGGGGATGAGCTGATGCTCTGACCTTTCGCCGAACATGAAAACGGCCCGCTTCCTTTTGGAGGCGGGCCGTTTTTTTTGCCTGCGCAAATCTCGAATCCCTGTGCATACCCCTGTGGGAGTGAGCCTGCTCGCGATAGCGTCGGGTCAGTCGACATTAATGTTGAATGATTAACCGCTATCGCGAGCAGGCTCACTCCTACAGGGGAGGGTGGTGGTCTTGAAGGGAATGTCTGTAGCCAAAACAACTGTTTTCTGAAGGGGGAATCTCCTGAGAAAGTAGGACAAATCTGATTTCCCTGTCCGTCCATCAATGCCCCTTGTCGCTCATGCAGAATCGCCCGCCTTCATTCTGCAGAGACACATCGGATGTTCGCTCCTGCCAATCAACCGCGTTTCACGTTGACGATCGAAGGCGTCCAGAATGAGCTCAAGGTACTTGAGTTCACGGGCAAGGAAGTCATCAGCCAGCCCTACCGTTTTGACCTGGAACTGGTCAGCGAACGGCCCGACATAGAGCTTGAAAGCCTCCTGCATCGTCAGGCGTTTCTGAGTTTTGATGCGCAGGGTTCCGGCATTCATGGCCAGATATTTCGCGTCGGCCAAAGCGATTCCGGACAACGCCTGACGGGCTACCAAATCAGCCTCGTGCCGCGTCTGGCCTACCTCGGTCAGCGCATCAATCAGCGGATCTTCCAGCACAAAAGCGTGCCGGCGATCGTCGCGAAAATTCTCAAGGACCACGGCATCCAGCGCGATGCTTTCGAGTTTCGGCTCGGCAGCGACTACTCCCCTCGTGAGTACTGCGTGCAATACGCCGAAAGCGATCTGGCGTTCATCCAGCGGCTGTGTGCCGAGATCGGCATTCACTACCACTTTCAGCACAGCCTCGACGGGCACCTGTTGGTGTTTGGTGATGACCAGACGGTTTTCCCTCGTCTGCCCGAGCCGACGCTGTACCTGCCAGGCAGCGGAATGGCGGCGGATGCACCGGCCATCAAGCGTTTCAACGTGCGACTGGAAACCCGGACGACAGCCGTAACCCGTCGCGACTACGACTTCAAAAAACCTCGCCTGCAACTTGAAAGCCGCCTCGACAGTGAGCTGCGACCGGTGCTCGAGGATTACCACTTCCCCGGCCAATTCACCGACCGCGAACACGGCAAGCATCTGGCCCAACGAGCACTCGAACGCCACAACGCCGACTTCCGTCAGGCCGAAGGTCGTGGCGACGAATCGGCGTTGGTCAGCGGGCACTTCCTACACCTGGCCGAACACCCGCGTCAGGCATGGAATGACCTGTGGTTGATCACCGAAATCGAACACCGTGGCCGCCAGCCGCAAGTGCTGGAAGAGTCGGTTACCAGCGACGGCCCGGATGATTTCCAGGGCTATCGCAATACCTTTCTGGCAACACCGTGGGACGTTTCGTTTCGCCCTCCACTCGGGTCGGAAAAACCGCGCATGCTCGGCTATCAACCTGCCGTGGTCACCGGCCCGACCGACAGCGAAATCCATTGCGACGAGTTCGGTCGGGTCAAGGTTCAGCTCGCCTGGGACCGTGACGGTCAGCTCGACGAACACTCTAGTTGCTGGTTACGCGTCGCCACCGGCTGGGCGCACGACCGTTATGGCAGCGTGATGATCCCGCGAGTCGGCATGGAAGTGCTGGTGGGATTCGTCGACGCCGATGCCGACAAACCGCTGGTGATGGGCTGCCTGCCAAACGCCGCAACCCCGGTGCCGCTCGATCTACCCGCCGACAAAACCCGCAGCATCTTCCGCAGCCAGAGCAGTCCCGGTGGCGGCGGATACAACGAATTGCGCATCGAGGATCGCAAAGGCGCCGAGGAAATCTACCTGCGCGCCCAGCGAAACTGGACCCAGCACGTACTGAATGATCAACAGGTGCAGGTCGATAACGCCCGCAGCATCGTCGTCACCGGCACCGCTCGGCATGAGTTGAAGGCTGACGAGCAACGCATCACCCATGGCCAGCGCCAGACCGAAGTGAAGCTGGATGATCACCTGGTGGTGGTCGGTGACCGACACATTCGCGTGACCAGTCAGGCGCTCAACGCCAGTCAGCAATTCCATGTCAGTGCCGGTCAGCAAGTGGTGATCGACGGTGGGGCCAGCGCGACGATTCAGGCGGGCGGGCAGTGGATCAACATTGGGCCGGGCGGGATCTTCAGCAGCGTGCCGATTCAGGTCGGTGGTGCGTTGATGCCGGCGATGGCAGCTACGCCGGCCTCGCCGGATACGCCGTTGAATCTCGTCGCCGCTCCGGCAGCGCTGCTGAGTGCTGCACAGATTCTGAGCCTGAAAAGCGACGCGCCGTTCTGTGAGGAATGTGAGCGTTGCAAGGAGGGTGTCTGTGCAGCCTGATGCCTTGTCACCCCACGCCTGGTTGGATCGCCAACCGCTCAAACCTTCCGAGCAGTTGTTCGCGGTTTTCAGCAACGCGAGTGCCGCTGAACCGTTTAAAGCCTGGCAGCGTTCGATCTCCGCTCAAGCACCCAGTCCGATCTGGTCCGGCACCGCTTACGCCGAGTGGGAACCGGTGATGCCCTATGTCGGAATCGTCGCTGCTGACAGTGAGTTTTTGCAGTGGGTCGCCACAACCGAGTCTCGCGACTGGGGTTGGCTGGCGGTTTCTTCTGCCTCTCAAGAAGTGCTGGTCGAGCATTTGCGCAGCCTCACCCAAGTCCTTTTGCCCAACGGCAACTTGGTGTTTTTCCGCTTTTGGGATGGGCGTTATTTGCTGCCGATTCTTCGCTCGGCCGAGGTCGACGCTACGCAGCTGATGCCGGTGATCGGGCGCTGTTTGATCAATGGTCAATCGCTCGAAATCGGCGGCAATGCGCTGAAAACCTCCAAGGTTTTTCCGTGGTGGGAAATTTCCGAACCACTGCTCAAACACCTCGGTACCGAGTTCGCAACAACCCGAATCAGCAACCTGCTCAAGTGGCTGAGCGAAGAACGCCCTGATCTTTACGAGGCGTTTTCCGAAAGCGTTTTGCGCCACAAGGTTGCGATCTTTCTTGAGACGCCCGACCTGCCGCAAGCACCCAAAACAGCCTTGGTGGAATACCTGATGGCGGAGCTGAACTGATGGATCAGATCGTACGTATTGAGCAGGAGCTCGACGGCTTTAAAGACACCCTCTCCCTCTACCGGGAACAGCTCAAGCACTGGCTCAGCCAAGCGGCGGACACGGCCAGCCGCGCCGCTGATTTGCCTTCGCTGATGGGCATGGAGCGGATCATCAAGTTCGGCAATGCCAGCACTGCGGTGAGCAGTAGCGACAACGAATTTTTCTCCACCGTCGTGCAGTGCCCGAAGGGTGGAGAGTTAGAGATCGAGAGCAAGTTCGAATCGGTTTATGACGTTCCCGTTGGGAATATCCAGGTTGATGTGATTGCTATCGACGGTGGTAAAACAACGTCTGTCACGCTTGATGAAAATGGCAAAGGGACGTTCAAGGGGGGCGAGGGCAAGTTCTACCGCATTCACGTCCACAGCGAAGTCACACAGCAGCAAGTTGATGATCTTTTCTCTTCCTACGATGGCCTGACCCAAGAGTTGGAAGGGTGGCTGCGCAAAGAATGGGAAGGCTTTAAACCGCAATGGTCACAGTCGACTTTTGCGGCCGCTGGCAACGGAATGCTGGCGGGAAGTTGGGCAGCAGTCATGGGTGTTTGGGATGGCCTGAACCTCGTCTTTGAAATCCTTAAAAATCCTGGCGCCCACCTTGAACGGCTCGGCAGCAGTGCGCAGCAACTTATCGATCTGGCGGAGCAATCACCCGCCGCGATGGAAAAAGCCATGTTGCTGGCCAGCGATGAAGCAGCGCTTTGCCTGCTGTTTCGTGCCGCGACTCTTTGGTTTTCGGCGTTACCGTCTAGCGAAATTGCGGGTACCACAGCAGAGGCGGCCAGCCATGCCATTGTCTCGGTACTAATCGACATTCTGATTGCTTCAGCGCTGGCTCTCACGGGTGTCGGCATGCCCGCCGCCGTAGCCTATTTGAAGCTTCGTGGAATCAAGTACGGAAAGGTGCTCGCCGGTCTGGCTACGCGCTTCGTCGAGGCTGTTTTCAATATTCTCAACACCTTCATGAAGTACATCGACCAATACAAATCGGTCGCCGCACGCGGTGTTGCTGTGGGTCTGAAAAAAGGGCGCATGCAGCTGCGTTGGGATGCCAAGCGCAATACCACGCTCAAGCAAAACGAACACCACGACAACGTCCCGGATCAGGCTAAAAACCCCAATGGCGACAGCGCCGATTCCGTTGATAAAACCGCCACCAACAAATGCCCGGTGTCGATGGTCACCGGCGAAGAACTGCTGACCCTCACCGACGGCTCGCTGGACGGCATCCTGCCGTTCGACTTCACCCGGCTCTATCGCACCAGCGCCGCCGAGATCGATTGCGGCCTCGGTTTCGGCTGGAGTCACAGCCTCGCCCATCGACTGGAAATCGACGGCGACACCGTCATCTGGATCGACCACGAAAACCGCCGCACCTCCTTCCCGCTGCCGAACCACGAACGTCCGGCGATCCACAACAGCCTGTCGCGTGCGGCGATTTATCTCGGCGATCAACCCGAAGAACTGATCCTCGCCCAGGCGGGTGACGACGCACGGTTCTATCACTTTCATAACGGTCGGTTGACGGCGATCAGCGACGCTTACGACAACCGTCTGCGCATCACCCGCGATCGACAAGACCGCATCAAACGCCTCGACAACGGTGCCGGTCGCGCATTGTTGCTGCGCTATGACCGCAGCCATTTGGTCGCCGTCGAGTATCAGCGCTTTCATCCGGCCGACACCCTCGACGAGGCCTGGCACACCGAACAGACGCTGGTCACGTATCACTACGACGAACGCGATCAACTGATCGAAGCCACCAACGCCGCCGGCGAAAGCGAACGCTACGACTACGACGATCAGCACGTCATCTTGCAGCGGCAACTGACCGGTGGGGCGAGTTTCTTCTGGGAGTGGGAAAGGTCCGGCAAGGCCGCACGATGTGTCCGCCATTGGGCGTCGTTTTCACAGATGGACGCGCGTTACGTCTGGGATGACGAGGGCAGTGTCACCGTCCAGAACATCGACGGCAGTGAAGAGGTTTACGTCCACGACGATCGGGCGCGACTGGTGCGCAAGGTCGAGCTGGACGGTGGCGAGCACCTCAAGGCTTACGACGACAACGGGCGGCTGATTGCCGAGCAGGATCCGCTCGGCGCCGTCACCGAATACCGTTACGACGAGGTCGGACGGCTTATCGCGCTGATTCCGCCGGAAGACGAACCGACGGCCTACGAGTATCGCAACGGTTTCCTGCACGCGCGCTACCGCGGCAAAGCGGTCTGGACTTCTCAGCGCAATGCTCAGGGGGACGTGACCGAGGCCACCGATCCCGCCGGGCATGTCAGCCACTACCACTACGACAAAAAAGGCCAGCTGCTGTCGATCCGTTACCCGGACAACAGCCGGCATGTCTTCGTCTGGAGCGCCTTAGGGCAACTGCTCGAAGAGACCTTGCCGGACGGTAGCCAGCGGCGGTTTTCCTACGATGCGATGGGGCGGCAAATTACCCGTCAGGACGAACACGGCGCCGTCACTCAATACCAATGGGATGCCGTCGGCCGACTGATCCAGACGACGCTGCCCACAGGCGCCAGCCGCGCCTTCAGCTACAACGCCTACGGCAAGATCACCGCCGAGCGCGACGAACTGGGGCGTTTCACGCGTTACGAATACGTCGACGACCTGCACCTGGTCAGCCGCCGGATCAATCCCGACGGTACCCAGCTGAAGTACCACTACGACAACGCCCAGCTGTTACTCACGGAAATCGAAAACGAATCCGGCGAAAAATATCAGCTGGACTACACGCCGAACGGCTTGATCCGACAGGAGACCGGATTCGACGGCCAACGCACGGCATACGCCTACGACCTCAACGGCCAGCTGCTGGAGAAAACCGAGTTCGGCGAGGGCGGTTCGCAGCTGGTGACGGCTTATCAGCGGGATTCGGCCGGACGGTTGCTGGTCAAAACCCTGCCCGACGGCATCAAGGTTGAATACCGCTACGACAGCCTCGGCCGGTTGGTCAGCGTCGATGACGGCCACGACCATCCGCTGGAGTTCGAATACGACCAACAGGACCGCCTGATCACCGAACATCAGGGCTGGGGCACGCTACGTTATGGCTACGACGCCTGCGGCCAGCTCAATCGCCTGCGTCTGCCGGACGGCAGCAAACTCGACTACCACCACGCCAAGGGCGGCGCGCTGACGGCCATCGACCTCAACGGCGCACGACTCACGACCCATCAATTCGCCGTCGGCCGCGAACAGCAACGCCAGCAAGGGCAGCTGCTCAGCGAATATGCCTACGACGATCAGGGCCGATTGAAGGCCCACGCTGTCAGTCAACAGCACCAAACGCTGTATCGCCGCGACTATGCCTACAGCGCCAACGGCAATCTCGACAGCATCGCCGACACCCGTCACGGCCAACGCAATTACCAATACGACTCGCTCAACCGCCTGACCCGCGTCCGCCACACCCGCGATGACCCACCAGAAAGCTTCGCCCACGACCCCGCCGGCAACCTGCTGATGCAGGACCGCCCCGGCGCCGCGACCGTCAAAGGTAACCGCCTGCTCCTGCAAGGCGACCGCCATTACGACTACGACGCCTTCGGCAACCTCATCCGCGAACGCCGCGGCACCGCGCAAAAACTCGTCACCGAATACCGCTACGACTGCCAACACCGCTTGGTCGGCGTCACCACCCCGGACGGTCGTTGCTCAAGTTATCGCTACGACGCCTTCGGCCGCCGCATCGCCAAAACTGTCGACGGCCACACCACCGAGTTCTTCTGGTAGGGCGACAACCTCGTCGCCGAAAGCAGCCGCGAACATTACCGCAGCTACGTCTACGAACCTGGCAGCTTCCGCCCACTGGCCATGCTCGACGGTAAAGGCCTGCGCAAGGCATGCCCGTTCTACTACCAGCTCGATCACCTGGGTACGCCGCAGGAACTGACTGATTTTGGTGGCGAGATTGTTTGGTCGGCGAAGTACAGCGCCTATGGAAAAGTCACTCGCCTGGCGTTTGGCGGGGGAGAGCAGCTCGAGCAACCGTTGCGGTTTCAGGGGCAGTACTTCGACGCTGAGAGTGGTCTGCATTACAACCGGCATCGGTACTATGATCCGGAGGCTGGTCGGTACCTGACGCCCGACCCGATCAAGTTGGCGGGTGGGCTGAACCAGTACCAGTACACGCCGAATCCGACGGGGTGGGTTGATCCGTTGGGGTTGAGCGGGAATTGCCCGCCGCCGAATAAACCTCGGTGTGGGGCGCCGGATGATACGACTGGCGCTAAGGTTGATGAGGGTGAGCCCGCGCTGCCGAAGCTGACGGGGGATCAGCGAAGAGCGCGTATCGATGAGCTGGCGGAAGCGAATGCATATCGACGTTTAGATGAGATGGAAAGGGCCACTCCAGGTGCTCATTTTCTAGAAAAACATGGCAAGCAAACTAGTTTGGCGTCGCAACGTGAGCGAGCAATGACCGGACGAAACCCTACAACGGGAGTTATTGAAAGATACACAAGCGGGAGAAAGGCTGGTCAGCCAAAAATTCCTAGTGCTGCGACACGTTTTATTAGTTATAGAGATCAGTTGAACGCTATTCACCGTGCTCAGCTAATATTCAGGCGTAATGGTCATGCTGCATCTAAAGAGCCAATGAATATGGGTAAGCAAATAGGCGAGGGGTACAAACGAGGTGGTTTGGTCTATGGCAAACAAACAAACGCAGTCGCCATACTAGATAGAACCGGTGCTCCTATAACAACTTATGCGGATTTTTGAATATGAAACGCCAACCTAAGCTTTCTATCTTGCGCGGTCTGCTTTTTCTATTCGACATTGATAATGTTGATGACGTTGAAAGAGAAGAGATAATAGTTTCTAAAAACGTTAATGATGAGGCGGAGCTCGCTGAGTTGTTCGATATGCTAATGAGGCCAGAATTCACTGCCTATAGTGACAGTGATCGCGAGTGGTATATCGATACATTGATTTATTATTTGGGTTTGGAGGAGGACTTTAATTCTGTTTTTGATAAATTGACAACCTATTTTGATGACGAGGTTGAAGATCAACGGAAATTTATGCAGGTCCTTCTGGAATGCCTGTTGCGATATCAGGCTGAAATGAAATAAAAACTATGCGGTTCTAAAATAAATAAAATCCGTCCCGTTTTTTTTCAAGTTTGGTGGTAAAGATATTTCGTTTACGTTGTATCCGGTTAAGTGAGGAGTTATGCTTATTGATTTTGGTACTGGGCAGCCATATATACCGACGCCTTCATATTTTTTGGGGTGTTTCGATATTTATGATCGTGAAGAAACACTTGGAGAGGAATTGGAGAAGTTTAATCCGAATGATCCGTCGGATAGGGAGGAATTAATACTCAAGTATTGTCTGGTTAGAAAAAGTACCTATCGACATCGCTTTTTGCGTTATAAGTGTTTGGAAATGGCGCTTCAGGACAAAAGTTACGATTTTCAGTCGCTTTTTAAGTATGACCCAGAGGCATATTCCTCATTCCCCTGTGGGTGGGATGAAATGGAAAATACAAGAGTTTTTTTTGAAGATATTTATCGATTGGCAACTATCGAGTGGAAAGAAGACCTTCAAAAAGCCAGTCTTGAGGATCAATCCACTTGGTAGAGGACGTCTCAGTGCGGAAGCGAAATTTCCGGGCAGGCTCATCGGAAGTTTCCTTTAACTCGTAGCGGTATGTATGAGCTGGTGTAAAGGGTAAATATGTCCGTCCCGAATGGCACTTAC
Source organism: Pseudomonas svalbardensis (assembly GCF_030053115.1). Classification (NCBI taxonomy): domain Bacteria; kingdom Pseudomonadati; phylum Pseudomonadota; class Gammaproteobacteria; order Pseudomonadales; family Pseudomonadaceae; genus Pseudomonas; species Pseudomonas svalbardensis. The sequence continues at coordinate 502,882 of NZ_CP125619.1, forward strand.
TTAGCTGCTAACCACTTGAGCTGAAAGCAAAAAATGAAGAAGGGCTGGTCTTGGTCTACGGTGATAGTTGCGAACACACCCCGACGAACCAAGGACACAGCCCCAAATGAATCGTAGACGTGAAATTCTCCAGCATCAACAGCAACGTTTTCATCGACACGCTTCGGACTGTGATGCCTATGCGTTTTTCAATCTCCTCACGTCTCCCGAGCTCTTACAGCGCGTCGAGTCTGCACTGCCGGAATATCGGGAGCGTCTGTTTCCGCCGACTGAAACGCTGTCCATGTTTCTGGCTCAAGCAATGAGTGCCGACCGTTCCTGCCAGAACGCCGTCAACGACTTGTCGATTAAACGGTCATGTGGCGGCATGAAGCCCAGTAGCACTCGCACGGGCGCCTACTGCAAAGCCAGAAAACGCCTACCTGTGGAAATGGTTTCTACGCTGGTCAGGCACACCGGTGCTTCGATAAGTGATAACGCACCCTCGTCGTGGCGCTGGATGGGACGGCCTGTACGGTTGGTGGACGGCACGACGGTCAGCATGCCCGACACTGCGGCCAATCAGGGTGCCTATCCGCAGTCACGCGGCCAGAAAGTCGGTCTTGGTTTTCCCCTGTGTCGCGTGGTTGGCATCGTTTGCCTTTCCAGCGGCGCCGTCTTGGATGCCGCCCTTGGGCGCTTCCGAGGCAAAGGCGGCGATGAGCAAACGCTGCTCAGATCAATGCTCGACACGCTGAAAACAGGCGACATTTTATTGGGCGACGCTTACTACGCTACCTACTTCTTGCTGTGTGAGTTGCAACGAAGAGGTGTCGATGGCGTGTTCGAACAATACGGTGCTCGACGGCGCAGCACGGACTTTCGCCTAGGGCAAAGTCTGGGTTCGGAAGATCACCTGATCGAATTGAAAAAGCCTGCAAGAAGACCGCCGTGGATGAGTCAAACGCATTACGAACAGGCGCCTGAAAGACTGACAGTGCGAGAGCTGAAGGCGGGTGGAAAGACTTTGGTCACCACGTTGCATTGCCCGAAGCAGACACCCAAAACAGCTCTCAAATCGCTGTACAAGGGTCGATGGCATGTCGAGTTGGATCTGCGCAATCTCAAAGCTACGCTAGGACTTGGAAAGTTAAGCTGCAAAACCCCAGGCATGGCAGTCAAGGAGTTATGGGTCTATCTGTTGGCACACAATCTGATCCGAATGCTCATGGCGCAATCGGCTCTGTTAGCGGATTGCTTGCCTCGCGAACTGAGCTTCAAACACAGCCTTCAGCTATGGCTGGCTTTGCGACAATATGGCAGCCCCGAAGACGAGGATGGCCTGTCGAATTTATTGATGTTGATTGCTCAGAGGCGCGTCGGGAATCGGCCTGGTCGTATCGAGCCGCGAGCCATAAAACGAAGACCTCAAGCCTACCCCTTACTGACCAAACCGCGTCGGTCAGCAAGGGCAGATGTCAGGAAAAATGGGCACGCAAAACATGTTAAGTAAGTGCCATTCATGTCCGTCCCCTTTTTGATTTAGAAGTAAATGGATATATATCTTTTTTATCTGTTTGGTTGGGGAGGGTTTTGTTTGTGTTGAAAGTTATTGAAGAAGAAAAAACTACATCCTTGCTTGAACGAATGGATGACGCAGGCTGTGTTGTTAATTTTGTAGTGCTCTCTCTTGAGGAGAGTGTGAAGGTCAACGAATCGATTCATCGACAAGCCTTGGTCAGGCTTCACGAAAAACTCATGAAAGACTCATGGGATTGGCATAACAGTTTAATAAAGAATCCGGAATATAAAAGTTCTGGAGATCCTGCTATCAGCTGGGAGCTGGATAAAGCCGTTGCTACTATTTTGACCCAAGAAGAAATACATAATCTGATTCTGACCGATGGTTATGTACGAGGGCCGCTGGCGCTTTATGGTTATTTCAGAGAGCCGCCTTATGGCACGGAATTCAAAGGTGGAGAGCTCAAGGCGAAGGAACTGTTCCATGAGTGGCGCCAAATTCTGGGGCTCGAAGAGCAAGATGATATCGTCGTAATTAACTGGGTTAAGGGATTTAAAAAGGAATGGCTTGATAATGACGACGCAATTCCAGGGCGTGAGCCATGGAGCGATTACTTTGATGAAGGCTTGGAATGGTGGGGCGTATGGTGTTTGACGATCTGGAATCCCACACGTCGGACTTTTAGCGCATTGATCGCCAGTACTTCTGACTGATTAGACGTTGTTTAATTTTGTGATGATATTCGCGACATTTCCGGGCAAGGTCGTCGGAAGTTTCCTTCAAGTTGTAGCGGTTTCCATGAACTGGTGCGCAACGCGCCTCATCGATAGTCTCTTAGCTGTCACTGCAAATTCAGTGACAGGGCGTGGAAGCCCTTCTATCGTTAGGCGCATCAAGCGCCACCAGTTCGGCGTGTTTTATCGTCTGTGTTTTATGGTGGCTGTGCGCGGGGCGCTTTCGAGTGCGCCGGGTGCCTAACGTCCCGGTCTTCCACACCTGCGTACAGCCGCCACCCATTGCGTGGAAGCGATTTCTGGCGGCGTCAATCCATACGTTAGGACTAAAATCGATGAAAACACTTCACCCCGATCCTCCCTACGAAAAACCAACCCCCCATCCCCAAAGCCGCTTCATGGCGCTCACCAGCAATTGCGACGACATGCCAACCCTGTTCGTCGACACCCAAGCGCCGCTGGATGTTTTGTATGACGCTGCCAACTACCGAATTCGCGCCGTCACCCAAGTGATGGAGAACTTGTCCATGCGCGGTTCGATCGAGTGTCAGTCCTTCATTCTTAGTGATTTTGCTTTGCTCTGTGCCATTCCGTTGCGGGATGGGTGTGATGTGCTGGATGTGTTAGGGCGACGATTGAAGGCGCGGTCTTCGGAGTAGGGCCGGGGGCTTTCGCTGATGCTGTTCAGTTAAGTTGATACGCACGTTTTTGTAGCAGCTGGCGAAGCCTGCGTTCGGCTGCGCAGCAGTCGTAAAATCAGCACTCATGATTTTTCAGACACGTCGTGCAAGCAGGGTTTACGACTGCTGCGCAGCCGAACGCAGGCTTCGCCAGCTGCTACAGGTTGTGTGGCAGCTTGCCCGCTCGGCTGTGAGGCCCTGACGTTCGCCTCGGTACAAGGTAAACTCCCCGCCCTTCGCAGGAGCAATCATGAATTATCGTCACGCCTTCCATGCCGGCAATCACGCCGATGTGTTCAAACACCTGACTTTGACCCGCATCATCGCTTTGATGTCGCGCAAGGAGCAGCCGTTTGCCTATCTCGACACTCACGCCGGCATTGGTCTGTATGACCTGCAGGGTGATCAGGCGAGCCGTACCGGTGAGTACCTGGAAGGTATTGCGCGTTTGTGGGATCAGCCGGATCTGCCGGCGTTGACCGCGGATTACATGAAGGTGCTGCACGACATGAACCCGGATGGCCAGTTGCGCTATTACCCAGGGTCGCCTGAGTTGGCGCGGCGTCTGACGCGGCCGCAGGATCGGGTGATGCTCAACGAAAAGCACCCGGAAGACGGTGTGTTGCTCAAAGATAATATGGCGGGCGACCGTCGGGTGAAGGTGCATCTGGGTGAAGGCTGGCATGTGCCGCGTGCGATGTTGCCGGTGCAGGAGAAGCGGGCGGTGATGTTGATCGATCCGCCGTTCGAGCAGCTGGATGAGATGCAGCGCTGTGCGGCGTCGCTGAAAGAGGCGATTGGGCGGATGCGGCAGACCGTAGCGGCGATCTGGTACCCGGTGAAGGACCAGCGCATGTTGCGTCGTTTTTATCAGGATCTGGCGGGTACGGGCGCGCCGAAGTTGTTGCGGGTGGAGTTGCTGGTGCATCCGCTGGATACGCCGAACAGTTTGAACGGGTCCGGGTTGGCGATTGCGAATCCGCCGTGGGGGCTGGAAGAGGAATTGCGTGAGTTGCTGCCGTGGTTGTCCAAGAAGTTGGGGCAGACCCAGGGTGGTTGGCAGATGGATTGGTTGATTGCTGAGAGTTGATCGCCTGATCAGATGCATTGATGGCGTTTGAGAGGACGCCTTCGCGGGCAAGCCTCGCTCCTACAGGTCGGTGTGACCGTAGGCGCGAGGCTTGCCCGCGATGCTTTCAGGGCCCGAAAGTCAGATTGGGCAAGTCACGCCCGTACCGCCAATCCCGCAATACCCTTCAGGGTTTTTCGCCAGGTATTGCTGGTGATAAGCCTCGGCGAAGTAGACCGTCGGCGCTTCTTCGATTTCGGTGGTGATGGTGCCTTTGCCTGCCTTGGTCAGTTCGACCTGGAACACCTGCTCGCTGTGCTTGGCGGCAGCCAATTGCGTCGGGTTGGTCGCATAGATCACCGAGCGGTACTGCGTGCCGATGTCATTGCCCTGACGCATGCCCTGAGTTGGGTTGTGCAATTCCCAGAACATCTTCAGCAGCTCTTCGTAGCTGACTTTTGCCGGCTCGTAGACCACCAGAACCACTTCGCTGTGACCGGTCAGGCCCGAGCAGACTTCTTCATACGTCGGGTTCGGCGTAAAACCACCGGCGTAACCCACCACCGTACTGACCACGCCTTCACGCTGCCAGAACTTGCGTTCCGCGCCCCAGAAGCATCCGAGGCCGAAGATCGCGAAATCCACATCGGTGACGAACGGGCCCAGCAGCGGGGCGTCGTGGACGAAGTGTTTTTCCGGCAGGTTCATTGGGGTTTCGCGGCCAGGCAGAGCTTGTTCTTTAGTCGGGAGCACGTTTTTGTTCACCAGAATTTCCGAGCGCAGAACCATGATCAGTCCTCTCAGTCAGGTTGGGGATGTAGGTAGACAGACCGCCAGTTTGCCCAATTATCCCTGTGGGAGCGAGCCTGCTCGCGAAAGCGGCGTGACAGTCGACATCATTGTTGCCTGACACACCGCTTTCGCGAGCAGGCACGCTCCCACAGGGTTTTGTGCAATGACTGAAGAATGTCAGGCGATCGGGCCACGCGGATAGCGCTTGAGCTTTTCGATCAGCTCGGTGCCCGGGATCGGTCGGTCGAACAGGTAACCCTGGCCGACGTCGCAGCGGTGACGGCGCAAGAAAGCCAACTGCTCGGCAGTTTCGATGCCTTCAGCCACGACCTTGAGTTTCAGGTTGTGGGCCATGGCGATCACCGCGGAGGTGATTTCCATGTCGTCCTGATTGTCGGGGATTTCGTGGATGAAGCTTCGATCAATCTTAATGATGTCGATCGGGAATTTTTTCAAGTAACTGAGCGACGAGTAACCGGTGCCGAAGTCATCCATGGCCAGGGTCAGGCCCAGGCGCTTGAGCTGATCGAGCTGCAAGTGGGTGTCTTCGGTGGCTTCCAGCAGCAGGCCTTCGGTGAGTTCGAGTTCCAGCAGGTTTGCCGGCAGCGCTTCTTCCTTGAGGATGTTGGCGATGGACGACACCAGGTCCGGATCGGAGAACTGCTTGGGCGACAGGTTGATTGCCACCTGAAGATTGCCCAGGCCTGCGGCGGTCAGGTCTTTGCTCATGCGGCAGGCCTGGCGGGCGATCCATTTACCGATGGGGATGATCAGCCCGGTTTCTTCGGCGACACTGATGAACTGGTCCGGGCGGATCATGCCTTTTTCCGGATGGTTCCAGCGAAGCAGCGCTTCCATCCCCAACAGTCGACCGCTGCGCAGGCAGAGCTTGGGCTGGTAGAACACGTCCAGCTCGTTCTGGGTCAGGGCGCGGCGCAGGTTGTTTTCGACGAACAGTTTGTAGCTGGCTTCGGCGTTCAGCGCTTCGGTGAACACTTGGACCTGATGTTTACCGTTGGCCTTGGCCTTGTGCAGCGCGAGGCCGGCATTGCGCATCAGGGTTTGCGGATCGCGACCGTGCAACGGCGCGCAGGCCAGGCCCACGGAGCCGGTGACGCTGATCAGCTGGTTGTCGACGAACATCGGTTTGTCGAGGGTCGCCAGCAATTGATTGGCAATCTGTTGGCCCGCACGCAGGTCGGTGTCGTCCAGCAGCACGGCGAATTCGTTACTGGCGAACCGCGCCAGGCTGCCACTCGGGCTCAGGCTGTTGCGCAGGCGTCGGGCCAGGCTGATCAGCAGTTTGTCACCGGTCTGGTGGCCGAGGCTGTCGTTGATTCGCTTGAAGTTGTCGATGTCCACCAGCAACAAGCTGATCGGGGTATCGCTGTCTCGGGCGAAACGTTCATCGAGGTTGCGGATGAAGGCCGGGCGGTTGCCGAGGTTGGTCAGGTTATCGGTGTAAGCCAGACGCTCGATGCGCTGCTGAGCGAGCTTGGTCTGGGTAATGTCTTCGTAAATGCCGATGTAATGCGTCAGCTCGCGGTTGTCGCCGTAGACTTTGGAAATCGACAACTGGCCCCAGTAGGGTTCAAGGTTTTTGCGGCGGCTTTTGAACTCACCCTGCCAGCTGTTGCTCTTGGCCAGCGCCGAGTGCGCGTCGAATAACAGTTCGCTGAGGTTTTCCAGTGCCGGCAGTTCCGACAGCCGCTGGCCGTGAACTTCTTCAGTGGTGTACTGGGTGATCGCCGTGAAGCTCGGGTTGACGTATTCCACCACGCCATCGCAATTGACCAGCAAAAAGGCGTTCGCGCTTTGCTCTACCGCACGCTGGAACAGGTGCAGGGCGCTGGTGGCGGTGCGACGGTTGTGGTTGTTGATGACTTGGGCAAACTGATCCGCCAGCTCACCGGCGAAAGCAATTTCGTCCGATTGCCAGGCGCGGGTCGTACCGGTCTGCTCCAGGCAGAGTACGCCGACCACTTGGCCATCGACGCGGATGCTGGCGTCGAGCATCGCATTCACATCGTGTGGGCGCAGGTGTTCGGCCATTTCCCGGGTGCGCGGGTCGCGCATGGCGTTGTGGGCGTCGATGGCGCGGCCGGTGTGCAAGGCTTCCACGTAGTCGGGGAAGTTACTGACGTCGATCGGCTCCGGCAGCAGGTATTCCTGGTTGGCGCGGTGATAGGCCGAAATCGGCACGAGCAGCGAACCTTCGAGGTTCCACAGGCTGGCGCAGTCGATTTCGTAAATGTCACAGGCACTGCGAGTGATCAGTTCGGCGGCTTCTTTCAGGGAGTTGTTGCTGCTATAGCGCTGGCGGGTCAGCAGCAGGATCAAGTCTTGCTGGGCGCGCACCCGGTCCAGGTGCAGGAGCTGTTCCTGCTGCGCGCGCTGATTGAGTTCCAGAGCGATTTGCAGGCGAGAGTTCTGGGTTTCGAGGTCCAGGACCGGCAGCAGTTGCTCGCCCTCGAACAGGCCGTCGACCACTAGCAGATAGCCGCGCAGCAGGTGTCGATTGTGTTGTTTGTAGGCTTCGCCCAGCTCCAGCAGGTTCAAGGAGCCTGCGGCGGTGTGCAGGGTGTAGCGGATCAGGTAATGCGGGCTTTCGGTGAGTTGCTGCTGAACCGCGTCATGCAGCTGATAGCGCGCTTCGGGCTCCATCAGACTGGCGTAGGGCGAGCCGACCAGAGCACAGAGCTCCACGGCCGGCAGGCCGAACTGTCGTTCGCAATTGGGATCAAGAAACAGCAGCGCCCAGCTCGCTTCATTCAGCCGTTCGAAACGCAGCATGCCAAGCCGCGAGGGCACAGGCAACTGCGTCACTACCTCGGCCACCATACGGCTGGCGGCATCGGGTTGGCTCTTCATATGGAGGGAAACTCGCTTCGAATAGGCTGAACGCGCCGGGCTCTCGCCCTCTTTACTGTTACCTGCGGCAAGGTTGCATCATTGCGACACTGACTGACAAGAGACATGAAGGCCAAGTGCTATAAGAATATGTCGGCAGGCGCGAAGATTTCTCCAGCGCAGGGCCGAAACTAATGTTTTTGACCGAAAAGATCGCAGGCTTCGGCAGCTCGTTGGGATGGTGTACAGCCTGTAGGAGCTGCCGAAGGCTGCGATCTTTTTGGGATCACCGAAGTGCTATGCCGACCGACTGCAAAAGGTTGCCATCCCGGTCGTGATAGCTGACACGAACCTGTTCGGCATCGACGATCATATGGGCAAAGTTGTCCTGGCTGACCACCTGGCTGGTCAGTTCATGCTGATAGTCGCCGGCGGCTGTTCGCGCCAATGGTTGATCGAGGATGAAGGTGGAGGCCTTGGCGTACGGCAGTAGTTTGCTGTTGCACAAGGGTGAGGAGACGATGGTGTGCACCTCGAAGTCCGGGTCTTCGCTGTGGGTCAGACGACTCGTCAAAGAGCCGTGGACATCGCCGGAAACGAAGAAGACGTTCTTGATGTGGTGTGTACGAATGGTCTCCAGCAGCCGCAGACGCTGTTCGGGAAAGGCTTTCCACGCGTCATCGCCGTGAGCTTTGCGGTCGGGGTAGAACATCACGCTGGTGACCACGAACTTCACCCTGGCCGGGCTGTGAATCAGCCATTTGCACAAGGCCTGTTCCTGTTCTTCGTCGAGGATGCGTCGATCATTGGCCGACAGGTTGCGTCGGGTTCGACTGTCAGTGACAAACCATTCGATATCGCCTTCGGCGAATTGATACCAATACTGTTCCAGCTTTCTGTTTATTTGCCCATTGGGAAGAAGTTCATGCGCCGGGCTGTGACTGGCTTGATACAACTCATACGCCGCCATGGCATTTTTGTATAAATAGGCATCGGCCTTACTTTCGTTGGCGGGCCAGTTGTCTTCAATTTCATGATCATCGAGGATCATGTAAGTCGGCACGCTGGACATTAACTTGGCAATATTGGGTTGGGAAAAAGCTGCTCGGTACTTATTGAGTATTTCCTTATATTCCCGGTCGGGAGCAATGACGTTCAGGTCATCGACATAGATTTGATCGCCGGTCATCAGCATGGCGCTGATGGGCGGTTCGGCCTGCTGCGCCAGATTCGAGATCGAGGCGAAAATCCTGTCCCCCAGATGCGGTGCAGACGGGACGCCCGCGGTCATGCGCAGGTAACGACATGAGCCGACGATATAGGCCCTTGGAATCTTGGATTTGCTGGACTGCGTGCGAAACCGGTAGATATCCCGCGGCCATTGCAGCGGCAGTTCCTGAACCGTTTCCACGGTGTGCACCGGGCTCATGGGGCTGAACCAGCCTGCCTGGTATTCGTACTCGGTATCGGTGGCAAGGTCGTTGAGTGCAATCACATCGGACATATCACGCAAGATCGTCAACTTTGCAAATACACCGTGGGACCAGCGCTCTTCGCCAGGCCGGCGATAACGAATGCCTGCAAATACCGGCGCATGGTTTTGAAGTTCGCCGCGCAAGAAGATGCGTGCATGATTAGTTGTAGTGTGGCCAATAATAGGGCCGACAGTCGGTTTGAACATGTTCGAATCCATTCGAAGTAATGCTAACTAAGCAAAATAAGTTGATAAGGGTTTTAGCGACAATTAGTTGAAATAAGCTTAGTTATTGGTTCGCAAAAAATATCGAGAAGAAGTGGACTGGAGTTGTGGGCGACGTAAGCCGCGAATGTAGGAAAGGGGTGTTGGGTGGCTTTCTTCCAGGCAAAAAAAGCCCCGCCAAACTGGCGGGGTTGAGGTACGAGCGTGGCGCTCGGAAAACGTGGTACGCGACGGGCCCTCCGGTGATGGAGGGCCGGCCGGTGTTACAGCAGGATGGTGCGGATGTCTGCCAGCAGGTCGCTCAGACGCTTGGTGAAGCGTGCAGCAGCGGCGCCGTTGATCACACGGTGATCGTAGGACAGCGACAGCGGCAGCATCAGTTTCGGCTGGAAGGCTTTGCCGTCCCAGACTGGCTGGATGGTTGCCTTGGAAACACCGAGGATCGCCACTTCCGGCGCGTTGACGATCGGCGTGAAGCCGGTGCCGCCAATGTGGCCGAGGCTGGAAATGGTGAAGCAGGCGCCTTGCATGTCGTCAGCGGTGAGCTTTTTGTCGCGGGCTTTGGCGGCCAGCACGGCGGCTTCGGCTGCCAGTTGCAACAGGCTCTTCTGGTCGACGTTCTTGATGACCGGTACCAGCAGGCCTTCAGGGGTGTCGACGGCGAAGCCGATGTTCACGTACTTCTTGCGGATGATCGCCTTGCCGCTTGGTGCCAGCGAACTGTTGAAGTCCGGCAGTTCCTTGAGCAGGTGCGCGCAGGATTTGAGCAGCAGCGGCAGGATGGTCAGCTTGACGCCAGCCTTCTCTGCAACGGCTTTCTGAGCGATACGGAACGCTTCCAGGTCGGTGATATCAGCCGAATCGAACTGAGTCACGTGCGGAATGTTCAGCCAGCTGCGATGCAGGCTCGACGCGCCGATTTGCATCAGGCGGGTCATCGGCACTTCTTCGGTTTCACCGAAGCGGCTGAAGTCCACGACCGGAATCGGCGGGATGCCAGCGCCGCCAGTTGCGCCAGCCGCAGCGACCGGTGCTTCCTTGGCCTTGTGCATCATGGCTTTGACGTAGACCTGAACGTCTTCTTTCAGGATGCGACCGTGCGGGCCACTGGCGCCGACGGCGTTCAGCTCGACGCCGAATTCACGGGCCAGTTGGCGCACCGCAGGACCTGCGTGAACCTTGGCGCCCGGCTTGGCCGGTGCAGCAGCCGGTGCGGCCGGTGCCGGAGCGGCAGGCGCTGCGGCGGCTGGAGCTGGAGCGCTAGGTGCAGCAGCGGCTGGAGCCGGGGCAGCAGCAGGCGCAACGCCTTTGACTTTCAGCTTCAGGATCAGGTCGCCGGTACCGACTTCGTCATCCAGCTTGATGGAAACGCTTTCCACCACGCCAGCGGCGGGCGATGGAATTTCCATGCTCGCCTTGTCAGATTCCAGGGTGATGAGCGACTGATCGGCTTCAACGGTATCGCCGGCCTTGACCAGGACTTCGATGATCTTGGCCTTGCCCGCAGAGCCAATGTCCGGGACATGGATGTCCTGAACGCTGTCGGCAACCGGTGCAGCCGGAGCCGCAGCGACTGGCGCTGGAGCAGCGGCAGCAGGTGCCGCCGCAGCCGGTGCCGCGGCACCTACCACTTTCAGCGCCAGAATCAGGTCGCCAGTGCCGACTTCGTCGTTGAGCTTGACGCTGATGCTTTCGACCACGCCAGCGGCGGGCGAAGGGATTTCCATGCTGGCCTTGTCGGATTCCAGGGTGATCAGCGACTGATCAGCCTCGACGGTGTCGCCGACCTTGACCTGGATCTCGATGATCTGGGCCTTGCCCGACGAGCCGATGTCCGGCACGTGCACTTGCAGGGTGGTTGCAGCAGCAGGCGCGGCAGCTGGAGCTGGAGCCGCGGCGGCAGGAGCAGCTGCCGGTTTTGCTTCAGCCTTGGCAGCCGGCGCAGCGGCAGCCGTAGCCGCAGGGGCCACAGCAGCGGCACCTTCGACTTCCAGCTCCAGCAGTTCGTCGCCTTCTTTCAGGCGATCGCCGATTTTTACTTTCAGGCTTTTGACGATGCCGGCCTTGGGCGCAGGAATTTCCATGCTCGCCTTGTCCGACTCAAGCGTCAGGATGCTCTGGTCGGCTTCGATGCGGTCGCCGACCTTCACAAATAGTTCGATTACTTCACCTTCACCGCTGCCGATGTCAGGTACGCGAATGAGTTCGCTCACAGAGTGTCTCCTCAGCAGTCCAGTGGGTTGCGTTTTTCCGGGTTGATCCCGAACTTGGCGATGGCTTCAGCCACCACCTTAGGTTCGATATCACCACGGTCAGCCAAGGCTTCCAGGGCTGCCAACACCACGAAATGACGGTCGACTTCGAAGAAGTGACGCAGCTTCTTACGGCTGTCACTGCGGCCGAAACCATCGGTGCCCAGGACTTTGAATTCCTTGGACGGGACCCACTGACGAATTTGCTCAGCGAACAGCTTCATGTAGTCGGTAGACGCGATGACCGGACCTTGACGGCCGTTCAGGCACTCTTCGACATAGCTCAGTTTAGGCTTCTGGCCCGGGTGCAGACGGTTGCTGCGCTCGACGGCCAGGCCATCGCGCCGCAGTTCGTTGAAGCTGGTAACGCTCCACACGTCAGCGCCGACGTTGAACTGTTCACGCAGGATTTTCGCCGCTTCGCGAACTTCGCGCAGGATGGTGCCGGAGCCCATCAGCTGAACGTGGTGCGCCGCTTCGCGGGTGTCTTCCTCGAGCAGGTACATGCCCTTGACGATGCCTTCCTCGACACCGGCCGGCATGGCTGGCTGCTGGTAGGACTCGTTCATCACGGTGATGTAGTAGAAGATGTCCTGCTGCTCTTCGGTCATCTTCTTCATGCCGTCCTGGATGATCACCGCCAGCTCGTAGCCGTAGGTTGGATCAAAGGTGCGGCAGTTCGGGATGGTGCCAGCCAGGATGTGGCTGTGACCGTCTTCGTGTTGCAGGCCTTCGCCGTTCAGCGTGGTCCGGCCGGCGGTGCCACCGATCAGGAAGCCACGGGTACGGCTGTCGCCTGCGGCCCAGGCGAGGTCGCCGATACGCTGGAAGCCGAACATCGAGTAGAAGATGTAGAACGGCAGCATTGGCTGGTTGTGGCTGGAGTACGAAGTACCGGCAGCGATGAAGGAGCTCATGGCGCCCGCTTCGTTGATGCCTTCTTCGAGGATCTGGCCCTTCTTGTCTTCGCGGTAGAACATCACCTGGTCTTTATCGACTGGCTCGTAGAGCTGGCCGACGGACGAGTAGATGCCCAACTGGCGGAACATGCCTTCCATACCGAAGGTACGGGCTTCGTCCGGGATGATCGGGACGATGCGCGGACCGATTTCCTTGTCCTTGACCAGTTGCGCGAGGATCCGCACGAACGCCATGGTGGTGGAAATTTCACGGTCGCCCGAACCATCAAGAATGGCCTTGAGGGTGTCCAGCGATGGGGTCGGAATGCTGAAGCTCTGCGCGCGACGCTGTGGTACGAAACCGCCCAATGCAGTACGGCGCTCGCTCAGATAACGGGCTTCGGCGCTGTTGGGTTCTGGCTTGAAGAACGGCAGGCTTTCCAGCTCGGAGTCTTTAACCGGAATGTCGAAACGATCGCGGAACAGCTTCAGGCTTTCAACATCCACTTTCTTGGTGTTGTGCGCAGTGTTCTTCGCTTCGCCGGCACCGGTGCCATAACCTTTGATGGTCTTGGCCAGGATGACGGTCGGTTGTTCTTTGTGGTTGACCGCTTCGTGGTACGCCGCGTAGACCTTGTACGGGTCGTGACCGCCACGGTTGAGTTTCCAGATCTCGTCGTCGGACAAGTCTTCAACCATCGCCTTGAGTTCTGGCGAGTTGAAGAAGTGTTCACGAACGAACGCGCCGTCTTTGGCTTTGTAGTTCTGGTACTCGCCGTCGATGACTTCGTCCATGCGGCGTTGCAGGATACCGTCGACGTCTTTGGCCAACAGTGGGTCCCAGAAACGGCCCCAGATGACTTTGGTCACGTTCCACTGAGCACCGCGGAACACGCCTTCGAGTTCCTGAATGATCTTGCCGTTGCCGCGAACCGGGCCATCAAGGCGCTGCAGGTTGCAGTTAATAACGAAGATCAGGTTGTCGAGCTTCTCGCGGCCAGCCAGCGAGATCGCGCCCAGGGATTCCGGCTCGTCGCACTCGCCGTCGCCCAGGAAGCACCAGACTTTTTGCTTGCCTTCAGGGATAAAACCACGGGCTTCCAGGTACTTCATGAAGCGTGCCTGGTAGATCGCCTGGATCGGGCCCAGACCCATGGATACGGTCGGGAACTGCCAGAAATCAGGCATCAGCCAAGGGTGCGGGTAGGACGACAGGCCCTGACCGTCGACTTCCTGGCGGAAGTTGTTCATCTGGTCTTCGGTGATGCGGCCTTCCATGAACGCACGGGCGTAAACGCCTGGCGAGGTGTGACCCTGGAAGTAGATCAGGTCGCCGCCGTGTTCGTCGGTCGGGGCCTGGAAGAAATAGTTGAAGCCGATGTCGTACAGGGTTGCGCTGGAGGCGAAGCTGGAGATGTGACCGCCCAGGTCAGAATCTTTCAGGTTCGTACGCATCACCATGGCCATCGCGTTCCAGCGTACCAACGAGCGAATGCGGCGTTCCATGAACAGGTCGCCAGGCATGCGTGCTTCGTGGGTAACGGGAATGGTGTTGCGGTATGGCGTGGTGATGGCGTAAGGCAATTGCGAACCGCTACGGGTTGCGAGTTCGCCCATACGGGTCATCAGATAGTGAGCGCGGTCTTCGCCTTCTTTGTCGAGAACCGATTCCAGGGCGTCCAGCCATTCCTGGGTTTCGACGGGATCGAGGTCTTGCATGGCTTGCTCCAGGGCGGAAAGGCTTCCAGAATCGGTTGCCTGAGTTTGCGACTGGCCTTGTGGGCAGACGATATAAATTCTTGGATTGCCGAGAGGTTGTTCCGGCGGCGTGTAGTTTTACTACAAATCATCGGGCATTTCAGCCTTTCGAATGTATATACGAGTAGTAAAACTACAGATGAGCGGCTTGTGGCCTCCAGCTGCGTTGTGAGAATAATCGTTAAGGTTGGTCTTTTGCCAACCAGAAAAGGTGAAAGCTTGATGCTGTCTGCCAAAAATAAAGAAATTTCAGCTATTTCTAACCTTTGTTCGACAGTCGATCAGGTAGTGCATTCTCGCGAATCACTACATGCAGCCCTCTACACGCCGATCAAGGATAGACCATGAGCCTCCCTTCGCTTGCCGAACTGCCTGGCATCCTCCTGCCGTTTGTCACCCGCGCCGAGCAGTCGTTCCGTACGGCCGTCGCGGTGCTTCCCGACGATCATGACCTGGCCGGCTGGACGCCTGAACGCTGGGCACAATTTGCCCGCGTCACCGCTGCCAGCGACTTCGTGATTGAACAAAGTGTCCGTGACCCACTGATGTTGCTGGAGCTGGTGCAGTCCGGTGAGCTGGACCGAAGTTTTGCGCCCGGCGAGCTGTGCGCACAGATGGCGGCAGCGGTGAATGCAGCAGAAACCGACGATGGGCTCGGTCGCGCCCTGCGTCGTCAACGTACCCGTCATCAAGTGCGGATCATCTGGCGCGACCTGACGCGTCAGTGTGATCTGATCCAGACCTGCCGCGACCTCTCGGACATGGCCGATGCCAGCATCGATCAGGCCTATCAGTGGTTGTACTCGCGGCACTGCCAGCAGTTCGGCGTGCCGACCGGCCGGCGCAGCGGCGAGCCGCAGCAAATGGTCATTCTCGGCATGGGCAAGCTCGGCGCGGTGGAACTCAACCTGTCGTCGGACATCGACCTGATCTTCGCCTATCCCGAGGGCGGCGAAACCGTCGGCGTCAAACGCTCGCTGGATAACCAGGAGTTCTTCATTCGTCTCGGCCAGCGCCTGATCAAGGCCCTGGACCCGATGACCGTCGACGGTTTTGTATTCCGCGTCGACATGCGCCTGCGGCCTTACGGTTCGGCCGGCGCATTGGTGCTGAGCTTCAACGCGCTGGAGCAGTATTACCAGGATCAGGGCCGCGACTGGGAACGCTACGCGATGATCAAGTCGCGGGTGGTGGCCGGCGATCAAGTGGCCGGTGCGCAATTGCAAGACATGCTGCGGCCGTTCGTTTACCGGCGTTACCTCGACTTCTCGGCGATCGAAGCGCTGCGGACCATGAAGCAGCTGATTCAGCAGGAAGTCCGGCGCAAGGGCATGGCCGACAACATCAAACTCGGCTCCGGTGGCATTCGTGAAGTCGAATTTATCGCCCAGGCATTCCAGCTGATCCACGGTGGCCGCGACCTGAGCTTGCAGCAACGTCCTCTATTAAAAGTACTGAGCACCTTGGAAGGTCAGGGTTACCTGCCACCGGCGGTGATCAGCGAACTGCGCGAAGGCTACGAATTCTTGCGGTACACCGAGCACGCGATCCAGGCGATCGCCGATCGCCAGACCCAGATGTTGCCGGACGGCGCTCAGGATCAGGCGCGCATCGCCTTTATGTTGGGCTTCGCCGATTGGGCGGCTTTCCACGAACAACTTATGTATTGGCGAGGTCGCGTGGCCTGGCACTTCGGGCAGGTGATTGCCGACCCCGACGAAGAGGAAGGCACCGAAAGCGAAGTGGTGGTCGGCGGCGAATGGCTGCCGTTGTGGGAAGAGGCTCAGGATGAAGAGGCCGCTTGCCGCCAGTTGGAAGAGGGCGGCTTCGCCGATGCCACCAAAGCCCTGAAAGCGTTGGCCGGTTTGCGCAGCAGCCCGCAGTTGCGGGCGATGCAACGCTTGGGGCGCGAACGCCTCGATGCCTTTATTCCGCGGCTGCTGGCTCAGGCCGTAGAGCACGCCAATCCGGATCTGGTGCTGGAAAGGGTATTGCCACTGGTGGAAGCCGTGGCCCGTCGTTCCGCGTATCTGGTGTTGCTGACCGAGAATCCCGGCGCGCTGCGACGTTTGTTGACCTTGTGCGCCGCGAGTCCGTGGATCGCCGAACAGATCACCCGCTTCCCGCTGCTGCTCGACGAATTGCTCAACGAAGGTCGGCTGTTCAAGCCGCCGCTGGCGCCGGAACTGACCGCCGAGTTGCGCGAGCGTTTGACGCGGATTCCTGAAGACGATCTCGAGCAACAGATGGAAGCGCTGAGACATTTCAAACTGGCGCACCGTTTGCGGGTCGCCGCTTCGGAAATCGCCGGCAGCTTGCCGTTGATGAAGGTCAGTGATTATCTGACTTGGCTCGCCGAAGCGATCCTGGAACAAGTGCTGGCCCTGGCCTGGCGCCAGACCGTGGCCAAATACGGTACGCCGCTGCGTACCGACGGCACCTTGTGTGATCCTGGCTTCATCATTGTCGGTTACGGGAAAGTCGGCGGTCTGGAACTGGGGCATGGTTCGGACCTGGACCTGGTGTTCATCCACGATGGCGACCCGCAGGCGGAAACCGACGGGCCGAAGCCTATCGACGGCGCGCAATTCTTTACTCGGCTGGGCCAGCGGATCATTCACTTGCTCACGGCCCAGACCAACTCTGGTCAGCTGTATGAAGTGGACATGCGTCTGCGGCCGTCCGGCGCGTCGGGGTTGCTGGTGAGTTCGCTCGGTGCGTTTGCCCGGTATCAGGAAAATGAAGCCTGGACCTGGGAACATCAGGCGCTGGTGCGGGCGCGGGTGCTGGTGGGCAGTCCGGACGTCGGCCAAGCGTTCGAGAAAGTCCGCGCGGCGGTATTGGGCAAGCCGCGGGACCTGGCGACCTTGCGCCAGGAGGTCAGCGAGATGCGCGCCAAAATGCGCGATAACCTTGGCAGCAAGAGCACCGCGGCGGGCACCGGAGCAAATGCCTTCGAGGCCACGGCGCCGTTCGATCTCAAGCAGGACGCCGGAGGTATCGTCGATATTGAATTTATGGTGCAATACGCGGCCCTGGCGTGGTCCGAATCGCACCCGCCATTGCTGCGCTGGACTGACAATATCCGCATTCTGGAAGGGCTGGAGGAGGAAGGGCTGATACCCGTCGAAGACGCCAGCCTGTTACGCGAGGCCTATAAAGCCTACCGTTCAGCCGCTCACCGGCAGGCCTTGCAGAAGGACGCCGGGGTGATACCGGGCGACCAGTTCGTGGACGAACGGCGGCAGGTAGTGCGGATCTGGCGCGAGCTGGGGCTAAGCTGATTCTCGAGACGGGGAGGCATAAAGCCTCCCCGGCTCGTTTATGGAAACCACATGAAAATTCTGATCGTTGGGCCCAGTTGGGTCGGTGACATGGTGATGGCGCAGACACTGTTTCAGTGTCTCAAGCAGCGCCACCCGCAATGCGAAATCGACGTGCTGGCCCCCGAGTGGAGCCGGCCGATTCTTGAACGCATGCCCGAAGTACGCCAGGCCTTGAGCTTTCCGCTCGGTCACGGTGCTTTGGAGCTGGCGACGCGTCGGCGCATCGGCAAATCCCTGGCCGGCCAGTACGACCAGGCGATCCTGCTGCCCAATTCTCTGAAGTCGGCATTGGTGCCGTTCTTCGCCGGCATCCCGAAACGCACCGGCTGGCGTGGCGAATTCCGCTACGGCCTGCTCAATGACGTGCGCACGCTGGATAAAGAACGTTACCCGCTGATGATCGAACGCTTCATGGCCCTGGCTTACGAGCCCGGTGCCGAGCTGCCGACACCTTATCCACGGCCGAGCTTGCAGATTGACCCGGTCACTCGCGAAGCGGCAATGGCCAAGTTCGACCTGGCCCTCGACCGCCCGGTGTTGGCGCTGTGCCCCGGCGCCGAATTCGGCGAGTCCAAGCGCTGGCCGTCCGAGCACTATGCCAAGGTTGCCGAAGCGAAGATCCGCGAAGGCTGGCAAGTCTGGCTGTTCGGTTCGAAAAACGATCACGCTGTCGGCGAAGACATCCGTTCGCGGCTGATTCCCGGTCTGCGTGAAGAGTCGGTGAACCTCAGTGGCGGCACCTCCCTGGCCGAAGCCATCGACCTGATGTCTTGCGCCGACGCAGTGGTGTCCAACGACTCCGGCCTGATGCACGTCGCCGCTGCGCTGAATCGCCCGTTGGTGGCAGTCTACGGCTCGACGTCACCGGGTTTCACGCCGCCACTGGCCGAGCACGTCGAGATCGTGCGCCTGGGCATCGAATGCAGTCCGTGCTTCGATCGCAAGTGTCGCTTTGGTCATTACAACTGCCTGCGCCAGCTCATGCCGCAAGCGGTGAACGAAGCCTTGCAGCGTTTGCAGGGCACTGTGGTCGAGGTCAAATAGTTTGCGGGTACTGCTGATCAAGACTTCTTCGCTGGGCGACGTGATTCACGCGTTGCCGGCGCTGACCGACGCGGCACGGGCGATCCCCGGCATCCAGTTCGATTGGGTGGTGGAAGAAAGCTTCGCCGAAATCCCGACCTGGCACCCGGCCGTGGGCAAGGTTATTCCGGTGGCGATCCGTCGCTGGCGCAAAAACATCTGGCAGACCATCAAGAGTGGCGAGTGGAAGCGCTTCAAGCAAAGCGTTCGCGCCAACAAATACGACTTGGTGATCGATGCCCAGGGCCTGCTGAAAAGTGCGTTGCTGACCCGATACGCCAAAGCCCCGGTGGCCGGGCTGGATAAAAACTCGGCTCGTGAGCCGATTGCCGCACACTTCTATTCGCGGCGTCTGGCCGTGGCCCGTGGGCAACACGCGGTGGAGCGAGTGCGCCAGCTGTTCGCCGTGGCCCTGGGTTACGACCTGCCCAAAGGCTTGGGCGATTACGGCCTGAACGTCGAGCGACTGGTGGAATTGCCGCGCAAGAATTCTTACGTGGTGTTCCTGCACGGCACCACATGGGACACCAAGCACTGGCCTGAAGCCTACTGGCGCGAGTTGGCCGAGCGCGTCGGCTATCTCGGTGTCGCGGTGAAGCTGCCGTGGGGTAATCCGATCGAGAAAGCCCGGGCCGAGCGCATCGCCAAAGACATGAGGCATGTCGAAGTGCTGCCCAAGCTGAACCTGGCCGGTGTCGGCAAAGTGCTGGCCGGCGCGCAAGCCTGCGTGGCG
The DNA here is from genome assembly GCF_030053115.1 of Pseudomonas svalbardensis. NCBI lineage: Bacteria > Pseudomonadati > Pseudomonadota > Gammaproteobacteria > Pseudomonadales > Pseudomonadaceae > Pseudomonas > Pseudomonas svalbardensis. Next base: position 522,258 of record NZ_CP125619.1, read on the forward strand.
GTGGACACCGGTCTCGGTCATCTCGCCGCTGCGCTGGACGTGCCGACGATATCGCTGTTCGGCCCGACCAACCCGGGTCTGACCGGTGCCTACGGTAAAGCGCAGATTCACATCGCCAGCGATTTCCCCTGCGCGCCGTGTATGCAAAAGAAATGTACGTATCAACCGACGGCTGAAGATGCCCGTCAGTTTGACGTTAAACGCGAGTGGCCCCTGTGCTTCACGCGTCTGAATCCCGAGCGTGTCGCGACCCGACTGAGCACGTTGTTACTGGCTGAGGAGCTGCGCTGATGCAATTGGCATTCGTCTTGTACAAGTACTTTCCATTCGGGGGCTTGCAGCGCGATTTCATGCGCATCGCCCTGGAATGTCAGCAACGCGGCCATCAGATTCGGGTCTACACGCTGATCTGGGAAGGCGATATTCCACCGGGCTTCGAAGTGTTGGTGGCACCGGTCAAGGCGTTCTTCAATCATCGACGCAACGAGAAGCTCAGCGAATGGATGGTGGCGGATCTGGCCAAGCGTCCAGTGGACCGTTTGATCGGCTTCAACAAAATGCCGGGGCTGGACGTCTACTACGCCGCCGACGGCTGCTTCGAAGACAAGGCGCAAAACCTGCGTAACTCGCTGTACCGTCGTTGGGGCCGCTACCGGCACTTCGCCGAGTACGAGCGCGCCGTGTTCGCCAAGGATGCCAAGACCGAAGTGCTGATGATTTCCGAAGTCCAGCAGCCGCTGTTCATCAAGCATTACGACACGCCGCTTGAGCGCTTCCATCTGCTGCCGCCGGGCATCTCTCAGGACCGTCGTGCGCCGGCCAATGCCGCCGAGATTCGTACCGAATTTCGTCGCGAATTCAACCTGAAAGACGATGACCTGCTGCTGGTGCAAATCGGCTCCGGGTTCAAGACCAAAGGCGTGGATCGCAGCCTCAAGGCGCTGGCCGCATTGCCCGCTGATCTGAAGAAACGCACCCGACTGTTTGTAATTGGCCAGGACGACCCCAAATTATTCCAGATGCAGAGCGCCACACTGGGGCTCGGCGATAACGTGACGTTCCTCAAGGGCCGCAGCGACATCCCGCGTTTTCTGCTCGGCGCCGATCTGTTGATTCACCCGGCGTACAACGAAAACACCGGGACTGTGTTGCTCGAAGCCCTGGTGGCGGGGTTGCCGGTGCTGGTGAGCGCGGTGTGTGGTTACGCCCATTACATCGCCGAGGCCGACGCCGGTCTGGTGCTGGATGAACCTTTCGATCAGGCGCAACTGGCTCAGTACCTGACCGGTATGTTGAACGACGCTCAAGCACGGGCGGCCTGGAGCCGCAACGGTCTGGCCTTCGCCGAGACGGCCGACCTCTACAGCATGCCGCAGCACGCGGCCGATGTGATTCTGGCGGAGCACGCTTAATGAAGTTGATGCTGGCTGAACCGTTCAAGAGCCTCTGGGCCGGACGTGACCCGTTTGCCGAAGTCGAGGGTCTCCAGGGCGAGGTATACCGCGAGCTTGAAGCGCGCCGGACCCTGCGTACCGAAGTCAATGGCAGTGGCTTTTTCGTGAAGATCCACCGTGGCATTGGCTGGGGCGAGATCTTCAAGAACCTGCTCACTGCCAAGTTGCCGGTGCTCGGTGCTGGCCAGGAATGGAAGGCCATCCAGCGCCTGCAAGAAGTCGGCGTGCCGACCATGACCGCCGTGGCTTACGGCGAGAAGGGCAGCAACCCGGCGGACCAGCATTCGTTCATCGTCACCGAAGAGCTGGCGCCCACTGTCAGCCTCGAAGACTTCAGCATCGACTGGGTCAAGCACCCGCCCGAGCCAAAACTCAAGCGCGCGCTGATCGCCGAGGTCGCGCGCATGACCGGCATGATGCACCGCGCCGGCGTCAACCATCGCGACTGCTACATCTGCCACTTTCTGCTGCACACCGACAAACCGGTGACGGCGGACGATTTCAAGCTCTCGGTGATCGACCTGCACCGTGCCCAGACCCGTCCGACGATTACTCAGCGCTGGCGCAACAAGGACCTGGCGGCGCTGTATTTTTCGGCACTGGACATTGGCCTGACTCGTCGCGACAAGTTGCGTTTCCTCAAGGGCTATTTCCAGCGGCCCCTGCGCCAGATCCTGGGCGAGGAAGCCGGGTTGCTCACCTGGCTCGAAGGCAAGGCCAACAAACTCTACGACCGTAAACAGCGATACGGGGATGCGCTCTGATGGCGGGTTGGACACTGGAGCCTGCGTACAGCGATCTGGCAGAAGATTTCGGCAGCCTTGATGCTGTGTTTTCGCTTCAGGGCGAGCGCTTGACCCGCGACCCGTTGTCCGAGGTCATTCGCGTCCAGCGCAATGGCGTCAACTATTACGTCAAACGCTACGTGGGTGCCGGCAAAGGTCTGCGTCGCTACCTGGGTAAACCCCGGGTGAAGGCCGAGTGGCAGAACCTCAAACGCTTCGCCAAGTGGGGCATTCCTACCGCTGAAGTGGTGGCCTGGGGCCTGGAGCGTCGCGGTGCGGCGTACGATCGCGGTGCAATGATTACCCGTGAACTGCCCAATACCGAAGATTTGTCGGCCCTGGCCGAGCGGCATGATCCGAAACTGGCGGACCGCGCCTGGGTCGACAACGTCAGCCGGCAGCTGGCGGGTTATACCCGGACCATGCACGACCACCGCTTCACCCATAACGATTTGAAGTGGCGCAACCTGCTGATCGACAATGAGCCCCGGTTGTTTTTGATCGACTGCCCCAATGGCGATTTCTGGCGCGGCTTCTGGCTCAAGTACCGGATCACCAAGGACCTGGCGTGCCTGGACAAAGTCGCCAAGTATCACTTGTCGGCTACCCAGCGCCTGCGCTTTTACCTGCAATACCGCCAGTGTGATCGGCTGAATGCCGCTGATAAAAAACGGATCCGGCACGTGGTGAGATTTTTCGAGGGACGCGAATGACTGATTTTCTGGCTGCTGAAGATCGTGCGCTGCTTGAGCGTCACGGCCTTAGCACCTTCGACGCACTCTGGGCCAAGCAGCTCGACGCTGTGGACGAGCCCAATACCGCTCGCGGTGGCTGGAGCAGCGTGTTTCGGCTGGATCTGGAAGGTCATGGCTACTACCTCAAACGCCAGAGCAACTACCAGATGCGTACCTTGCATGCGCCCTTTGGCGAGCCGAGCTTTGCCCGTGAATTTCGCAATATCAGTCGCTATGAAAAGTTCGGTATTCCGGCGTTGAAAGCGGCGTTTTTCGGTGAGCGCAAAGTCGACGGCGAAGTCCGGGCGATTCTGCTGACCCGCGCCCTGGACGGTTGGGATGACCTGGATTCGCTGTTGCAGCACTGGTCGGACCTGAGTTCGGCGCAGCATTCGGCCATTCTGCAGGCCTGTGGGCTATTGGCTCGGCGTCTGCACGGCGCGCGTCAGGTTCACGGTTGCTTCTACCCCAAGCACATTTTTCTCCAGGCCACGGGCGACGGTTACCTGGCCCAGCTGATCGACCTGGAAAAGACTCGGCCGTTGCTGTTTGGTCTGCGTGATCGGGCCAAAGACCTGGAGCCGTTGCTGCGTCGGGCGCCTGAATGGAGCGAAGCGCAGTTGCGCGAGCTGTTGGCTGCCTATCTGGATCAATCGCAAAACAGTTCGCTGATCGACAGCTGGCTTGCGCGTCTGACCGCGCGGCGCACTCATAAGGAGACGCGCTGATGCGTTTGTCTGAGCTGAAAAACGCTGGCCGCAGCCCAAGCCTGCCGCTGAACATTTCCCTGGCCGATGCCGCCGGCCCTGCCGAGCTGCAATTGCTGAGTCTGTTGCGGGTGTTGCCCGGTCAGCGTTACGTTGGTGCCGGCGTCTGGCGTGGCCGGCCGGTGCTGGCCAAGTTGCTGGTCGGCAGCAAAGCGGCGCGGCATTTTCAGCGGGAACGCAACGGTGTGCATTTGCTCGCCGCACAGGGCCTGACCACGCCGCAACTGTTGGCCGACGGCCTGAAGGACGGCGAGGGCGGCTGGCTGCTGTTCGAGTTCATCGAGGGCGCCGAAAGCCTCGGTGAAACCTGGAAACAGGTCGAGCATTTGCCGGTGCTGGCGGATATGCAAGGGGCTGTGCTGGCCGAGGCGTTGGGCGCTATCGGCCAAATGCATCGTAAGGGGCTTTGGCAGGAAGACCTGCACCTGGACAACCTCTTGCGCCAGCGCGGCCGGTTGTATTTGATCGATGGCGGCGGCGTCTGCTCCGAAACCCCTGGCCAGCCGCTCTCGCGGCAGAAAGTCCTGGAAAACCTCGGGGTGTTTTTTGCCCAGTTGCCCAAGACGCTGGAACCCTACACCGAAGAATTGCTGGTGTATTACCTGCTGAGCAACGGCGAGCATGCCTTGCCGATGGAAGCGTTGCAGAAGCAGATCAGCAAGGTGCGCAGCTGGCGCCTGAAGGACTTCCTGATCAAGGTCGGCCGCGAATGCACGCTGTTCAGTGTCCAGCGCGGAGCGTTCGGCTTACGGGCGATTCGCCGCGAGGAAGAGGCGACGATGCTGCCGGTGCTGGCGCAGGCCGATGCGTTGCTCGATCAGGGCCATCTGTACAAGACTGGCGGCGCGGCGAGCGTCGGCAAGGTCGAGGTGGCTGGTCGTACGCTGGTGATCAAGCGCTACAACATCAAAGGTTTTGCCCACTGGCTCAAACGCTTCTGGCGCCCGAGCCGTGCCTGGCACTCCTGGCATGAAGGCAATCGCCTGGCGTTTCTCGGCATCGCCACGCCCAAACCGTTGGCGTTGCTGGAGAAGCGTTTTCTCTGGTTGCGCAGTCGGGCTTATCTGGTGACCGAGTATTTACCGGGACCGGACATCATCGAGCGGTTTGCGCCTTATGTTGAAAGCGGTGAGGCACCGGAAGCCGAATTGCTGGCGCTGGATCATTTGTTTGCCGAGCTGATTGGCGAGCGGATCAGTCACGGGGATTTCAAGGGGCATAACCTGTTCTGGCAGCATGATCGCTGGGCGCTGATTGATCTGGATTCGATGTGTCAGCATGCCTCGCTCAGCAGCTTCGCCGCGGCCTATGCGCGGGATCGGGCAAGGTTCATGCGTAACTGGCCTGAGAGCAGTGCGCTGTATCGGCTCATTGATCAGCGTCTTCCCAAAGATGCCGACAGCGCCGCGTAAGTCGGAGCTTGCCCACAACCCTGTAGTACCGAGCCCGCCTTGTGCGGGCTTTTCGATGTCATGGGAGACAGGTTTTTATGAATCGTCCTACATGATCTACAGAGCCCATGAACTGTGCCCTGAATAGCCGCGATGCTAGTTTGCCTGACGTTCACGGAGGGCAGATTTTGACGATAAAAATGACGGTGTTACTGAGCACTTTTGCACTGGTTTTATCAGGCTGTGGGACCGCTGTTACGGTGCTGCAGGATGACGAAGACGCGGCTCGTAGCCTTAGAAAGCAAAAGACCTATTGTCAGTCCATCCCACGTATCTACAGTGGTCTGGCGTTCGACTTTTGCGTATTGAATGCAGCGCCTGATCCCACGGGTATTCTTTTGCCGTTCGTATTGGTGGATTTCACCCTGTCGGGTGTTTTCGACACCGTCCTCCTGCCCTATACGGTTTACCGGCAGGCTACTGACGGCAATATCAGTATTTACTGGAGAGCAGGCCGCTGATGAGCAATGCCGCCTGCTTTCGCCCGGGTCATATTTACAGGGGTAATAAGCGCTGGGTCATTCCCGCCATGTTTACGCTATAATCCCGCCCTTTAGCTGCCACTCGCCCTTTGCGAGGGCACATTAATCTTTGAGGCGCCTTGCGCCTGCATGCAGACTAAAGAGGCTAGACCCCTGTGGCATTGACGATTCTTGGCCTGTCCGGCGCCCTTAGCCATGATCCTTCCGCAGCTTTGTACATCGACGGCAAGCTGGTCGCGGCGGCTGAGGAAGAGCGCTTTGTGCGCGATAAACATGCAAAGAACCGCATGCCTTACGAGTCGGCGAAGTTCTGCCTCGAGCAGGCCGGCATCAAGCCATCCGACGTTGATGTGGTAGCGATTCCGTTCGCGCCGATCAGCCTGTTCGGCAAGGCTCGCTGGCATTACGCCAAGCGTTACTGGTACGCCCCGGACCGTGCGCTCGACGCGATCCTGATGGGTAACCGTCGCTACAAGCGCTATCGCAACAAGATTGTCTGGTGCCTCGAGCAATTGGGTTTCGATCCGAAGAAAATCAAGATCGAGCCGGTCGAGCATCACCTGGCCCACGCCTCCAGCGCTTATCATTGCTCCGGTTTCAAAGAGAAAACCGCGATCCTCGGGATCGACGGCAAGGGTGAGTACGCCACGACCTTTTTCGGTTACGGCGAAAACGGCAAGATCCACAAGATCAAGGAATTCTTTGATCCAGACTCTCTCGGCGGCCTTTACGGCGCGATCACCGAGTTCCTCGGTTTCGAGATGCTCGACGGTGAGTTCAAGGTCATGGGCATGGCGCCGTACGGCGATGCCAGCAAATACGATTTCTCGCGCCTGGCTTCGTTCGAGAACGGCGAGCTGGTAATCAACACCGACTACGCCAACGTCATCGGCCTGCGTCGTTATAAAGAGAAGGGCAAAGGTTTCTACTTCTCGCCGAAGCTGATCGAGTGGCTGGGTCCGAAGCGCGAAGGCGACATCGCCGACGAGCCGTACATCCATTACGCCGCGAGCATGCAAGCGCTGTTCGAAAAGATCTCGCTGCAGATGATCGACCATTACCTGGGTGACGTGCTCAAGGAAACCGGCAAGCTGGCCTTCGCCGGTGGCTGTGCGTTGAACGTCAAGCTGAACCAGAAAATCATCGCCCGCGATGACGTTAAAGAACTGTTCGTGCAGCCTGCGTCCGGCGATGCCGGCACCGCGGTTGGCGCGGCGGCCTATGTGTCCCACGCCCGTGGTGTGCCGGTCGAGAAGATGGAACACGTCTACCTCGGTCCGTCGTACACCAACGAAGACGTCCTCGCCGCATGTGCCCGTCACCCGAGCAAGCCGGTATGGCGCAAGCTTGAGAACATGCCGGAAAACATCGCCAAGATCATGGTCGATGGCAACCCGGTGGCCTGGTTCCAGGGCCGCATGGAATTCGGTCCGCGCGCCTTGGGCGGTCGTTCGATCATCGGTTGCCCGAGTGCGACTGGCGTGGCTGACCGCATCAACCACCAGATCAAGTTCCGCGAGCGCTGGAGGCCTTTCTGCCCGTCGATGCTCGACACCGTTGCACCGCAGATGATCAAGATCGATCACCCGGCGCCGTTCATGACCTTCACCTTCGAAGTGGCGGAAGAGTGGAAGACCCGCGTGCCGGAAGTCGTCCATGAAGACGGTACGTCCCGGGCCCAGGTGCTCAAGCGCGAATACAACCCGCGCTACTACGACATGATGAAGGCGCTGGAAGTGCTGACTGGTAACGGCGTGTCGCTGAACACCTCGCTCAACCGTCGTGGCGAACCCATGATCTGTTCGCCGACGGACGCCCTGAACATGTTCTTCGGTTCCGATCTACAGTATCTGATCATGGAAGACATCCTGGTGGTCAAAGAGGGCGCGGACGCATATGACACGCTCGGCTGAACGCCATGTGCTGCAGTTCTGTCACGGCTATGACGGGCCGTTTCTGGACTGCGCCCGGCAGTACGCCAGCCTGTTCGCGGGGACCGGTTATCGAGTGACCACGGTGTTTTTGACCGGGGCTGCCGATGCTGAAGTCGCCGCGGGCTGCGCCTCTGATGAAGTGCTTTTCATGGAATACAGCTCCAAGGCCATTCGTGGCCTGAAGCTGGGCGCCATCGGCGATCTGCGTAAGATCGCCGCCTCGCGCAATTTCAGTTTTTGCATCGCTCACCGTTTCAAGCCTATTTATATCGCCCTGCTCGGCACGTCGTTGCCGGTGATTGGCGTGCATCACGCGTTTGACGATTACAAGCGCGGCACACGCAAACTCTTCGCGAGTATTTTCCGCAAGCGCCTGAGCCTGCTCGGGGTTTCCGATGCCGTGCGCGACGACATGCGCCATTGCCTGCCGAAGTGGCCGGCGGCGCGGATTCAGACGCTCTATAACCGTATCGATGTGCAGACCTTGCAGGACAGCCAGGTCTCGGTTCGCGAGGCCCGGGAATCCCTCGGCCTGGCGCCGGATGCCTGGGTTGTCGGCAATGTCGGACGGCTGCATCCGGACAAGGATCAGACCACGCTGCTGCACGGTTTTGCTGCGGCGTTGCCGGGTTTGCCGGCCAGCAGCCAGTTGGTAATGCTCGGTGCCGGTCGACTGGAACAGGACCTCAAGGCCCTGGCCCGTGAGTTGGGTATCGGCGACCGCGTGCTGTTCCTCGGTCAGGTGCCTGAAGCCCGACGTTATTTCCGTGCCTTCGATGTGTTTGCACTGAGTTCCGATCACGAACCGTTCGGCATGGTGCTGCTGGAGGCCATGGCTGCCGGTGTGCCCTTGCTCGCCACGGCGTGTGGCGGGGCGAAGGAAGTGGTCGAGGGCGTCGGTATTCTGTTCCCGCTGGGCGATGCCGAACACTTGGCTCAAGGGCTGCAACATCTGGCCGCGATGGACGAGCAGCAACGTCACCAGTGCGCCGAGCTGATGCTCGATCGCTTGCGTGAGCGCTTCTCCGACCGCGCGGTGCGCGATGCTTTCTGGCGTTTGCCGCACGTTACCGAACTGGCACCGAGGGGCTGATGCTCAACCGATTTCAAGGCTGGCGCGAACGTGGCTGGGCGGTAGTCGACGCATCGACATATGCCGATGCCTGGCAACGTTATGGCGGCAGCGTCGCCACTCATCCCATGGTGGTCGAGCGGCTGGCGCAGTTGGCCGACATTCCTGTGCGCTACCTGGCCTGGGAGCAAAACGGTGAAGTCAAAGCCGCGATCCCGACCTGGGGCCGCGACCTCGCCTTGTCCAAGGACGTGCTCAAGCGCTGCGGAAAAAAAGGTCTGTTCGACCTCGGTAATGCCGAGTTCATCCTGCCGGCCGCTGCCGATGCACAAGCGCCGCTGCGTCATCGTGGGCGCTACCTGTCGGCTCTGAATGAAGGCCGCTTCACCGGCATCAAGTTGCAGGCTGAACAGCTGGCGATGGCCCGCACTCCCGAAGAACTGTCGAAGAAGTTTCGCTACAACCAGCGCCGTGAATTGCGATTGCTGGAAGAAGCGGGCGGAGTGGTCCGGCCGGTCGCGGAGTTTTCCAGCAGTGAACTGGCGGCGATCTATTGCGACCTGTTCCAGCGTCGCTGGGGCTTCCCGGCGACGGGGGCCGAGCGCATGGCTGAGGTCATCGAGTTGCTGCGTGATTTGCTGATTGGCTCGGTGATTTTCCTCAACGATGCGCCAATAGCGATTCAACTGGTCTACCGTGTCGAGACACCGCAGTGGATCAGCGTCGAGTACATCAATGGCGGCGTCGATCCCGAAACCCGCGAATTCAGTCCGGGCAGCGTGCTGAGCTTTCTCAATACGCAAAGCGCCTGGGAGCATGCCCGGGCGTTGGACAAACCGTTGCGCTTTTCTTTCGGTCGCGCCGACCGTGAGTACAAGGATCGCTGGTGCAATCCTGTGCCGGTGTTCACCGTATGAGTCAGCCCATGAACCGCAAACAACAATTGCTCAAGCGCCATCGGCGCAACAAACGCATTGGTCTGCTCATCGCGCTGGTGCTATTGATTGCCATGGGTGTGCTGGTGACCTGGTGGCTGCCGTTGGTGCTCGCGGTTCTGGGTTGGATTGCCCACGAGGCATGGTTTGCCGACCATTTGTTTTATTCGCCCAAAGACGATTATCAGTACAGCTTTCCACCGTATACCCAGCAGCCCAAGGTTCACCTCGACGGTGAGCGTTTGCGCCTGGACGACGGCGTCATGCTGGTCGACGACGCCACCCTGGTGTTGGCGCTGCGGATAAAAAGCACTTGGCTGGGACGCTTCATCGATCCTGTGGTCGAGTTGTCGGGGGGGGATAACCCGGACCGACAAACCTTCGAACGGGGAGTGAACGGCCTGCGTTACCTGAACCTCAGTGGTCAGGCGCAGGTTCTGTCGCAAGGCGAGTTACGTCTGCGCGGGCGTTTCTGCCGATTGCTGGGGGAGCCGGTGCTCTGGGCGTTCGAGCATCCGGATTACAGCCGTCAACGGGTGATGGTGATCGCGCCCCACGCCGACGATGCCGAGTTGGCCGCATTCGGGTTGTACAGCAGCGCCAGTCAAAGCTGGATCGTCACTATGACCGCCGGTGAAATCGAGGCCGGGCACTATCAGCAGATGGGGCTCAATGGCGTCGAAGCGTCCCGGTTGAAAGGCTCGCTTCGCGCCTGGGATAGCATCAGCGTGCCGCTGTGGGGCGGCGTACCTCAGGAGCGCTGCATGCAGTTGGGGTATTTCTGCCTGCAATTGTCCGCCATGCAAAGCGCGCCGGCCGAGGCCGTGGTGTCCCGTGAGGCACAGCTTGGCGATACTCGATATTTTCGACGGTTCAATCCGTTTGCCCTGGGCAGTGACGTCGATGGCCTACCGTCCTGGAACAATCTGCTGGCCGACCTGAGTGAGTTGATCGAGCGTATCCAGCCTCAGGTCATCGTTTTGCCACATCCGCGTTTCGACCCGCACCCAGACCATCTATGCTCACAGCAAGCAGTGATGCAGGCACTGAACGCTACAGCCTGGCAGCCCGAAACCTTGTTGCATTACGCCAATCATCTACACGACAACGATCGCTGGCCAATGGGTGATGCCGGTACCGGTTTGACACTGCCGCCACAGATCAATAATCACGAACCGTTGCGTCCTTGGGCGCTTTGCCTATCGGCCGAAAAACAGTGGCACAAGGCTATGTCGTTGGGCATGATGCACGACCTTCAGCCCCGACTTCCCCTCAAGCGTCTACTTCGCCGGGCGATACAACGTTGTCTGGCGGCCCGACGCTGGCCGGCTTTCGGCGAAAACGAGTTCTTCCGTAAAGCGGTGCGACGCCACGAATTATTCTGGGTCCAAGAGCTGTCTGGAAAGAGAGAGACCAATTGAAAGTTCTGTTTCTGGTGCAGAAAGAGCAGCGAGCGATCCTCGATCGACTGTATGAGGGTATCGCCGAGCACTGCGACTGCGACAAGCGCGAGCTGACCAGCGCGGAGCAGGACGACTTGCGTGGATACTTTCGCAAGCATGTCGATGTGGCCCGCTACGACCGGATTGTTTTTTTTCTGCGTTTCAAAAAAGAAATCAGACAGGTGAGGTTCATCCAAACCCTGCCCAATCTGGTTATTCTGGAACACGATGCGTACCAGAATTACATCCCGTGCAAGTACACCGGCAAGTTCAGTGCGCATTACCGCAAGCTGCCTTGGGCGCGGGTGATCAGCTCGGGTTTCATGGTCGCAGACCGCCTGCGCGAGGAAGGTTTCGATGCGGTGTTTGTTCCCAAGGGCTACGACCAGTCGCTGCTGCAAGATCAAGGTCGTGAGCGAGATATCGAACTGGCATTTGTAGGCAGTACCAACAGCGTCGCCTATAGCGGCCGCAAAGCACTGCTCGATGAGTTGGCGCGCGTCGAACCTCTGGTGGTGACGCGTACCAAGTCGGGTGAGGAATACTGCGATACGCTTAACCGTATCCGCTACTTCGTCAGCGCCGACGTCGGTATGGGCGAATTCATGATCAAGAATTTCGAGGCCATGGCGTGTGGTTGTGTGCTGCTGGCCTATGATCAGGGTGCGGCTGAAAGCAGCGCGCTGGGTTTGCACGATATGCACAACGTTGTTTTCTATCAAAGTATCCCGCAGCTTCAGGAAAAACTCGCGAGGCTACGGGCTGACCCGGAGCTGGCGCAGCGTATCGCTCGCAATGGTCGTGAACTGGTGGTTGGCCAGTTCAGCTTTGCGCGTATCGGGAAGCGTATCGTCGAGGAACTCGAACCAGCATTGCGTCCTCACGCGCCGTTGAGTCTGCTGGAAAAAGTGCGTCTGAAGCTGGGCGTTTGACAGGGTTTCTGTGGCGCTGGAAGGAGATGTCGTTCGGCATGCCGGTTTTGGCCTCCACGTACAGGCTGTCGATTGAGCATCAGCGCAAGGCGCGCGTTCGTCGCGAACACATCAAGTTTGCATTGCCTCTAATGCCGGGAGTCTGCATTGGTTGTTTTATCAATTAAGTGCGCCGCTGCGTACCTGCATAGTTCCATGCGTTGGCTTGTTGCCTTATGAGTATCCTTAACGTTATGTGGTCTGGCGGTGCGCCGTTCGCATCGATTCACAAGGTTCATCAGCAAATACTGTCGCAGGCCGGCCCTGCCGCATCGGTCAAGACCTGGTTGCTTCAGGGCAGCGCGTCAGGGTCTGGAGTGAATGTTGGCGAAACCCGGGAATGGAAACTGTCCTCCGCCCGTTTGAAAGGGCGGCATTTCTGGCGGCTGATGACGCCTTGGACGCAGGCCTCTTTCAAGAGAGCCCTCAAGCAGAGTGGGGCGCACCTTTTGCTGCTCGATGGCTTGGGAGTAGCTCGCACACTTTTACCCCTTCTCAAAACATTGCCAAACATCCATGCGGTGGTGATTGTTCATGGTTCCACGCGAGTTCGTACCGGAGATCGAGCGCTCTTCCACCAGTTCTCGACGTCCCAGCTGACATTGGTCGCAGTGTCGAACACCTTGGCGGCCTCGCTGGGCCGAGACCTTCAAATGCCGGTCATGACATTGCGTAGTGCGTTCGACCCTGCCGCGTTTCGCTCCTCGGTACTCCCTCGCGAGGAGGCCCGAGCCCGGTTGGGGTTGCCCCTGGATGACACGCCTGTGCTCGGTGCGGTGGGGCGATTGGTGGAAAATAAGGGGTTTGCCTGTCTGATTGAGGCCTTTGCCTCTGCATTGAAGCAGCGACCCGATCTGCGATTGGTGATTATCGGTGAAGGGCCTTCCAGAGACGCGTTGCAAGCACGCATTGATCACCTGGGGTTGCGCGCGAGTGTCTCCTTGCCCGGCCATCTGAATGATGCCGCGCGGCTTTACAGGGCCTTCGACTGGGTCGCTATCCCTTCACTGGACGAGGGCCTGGGACTGATTATGCAAGAGGCGGTGATGGCGGGTGTCCCCGTAATTTCCAGCGAATTGCCAGTGTTTCGCGAGCAGTTGGCCGACACGGGTTGGTATGCCCCCGTAGAGGATGTCAGTACCTGGAGCGATATTATTGTGCGAGCGTCCAGCGCTTCTGCGAAAGATATCGCGGCAGGCCAATATCAGGAGCTGGCCCCTGACCAGGCCTGGCTGAACTTCAGCCAGACGGCCCGTGCATTGCTTTCATGATGCCAGAACAGCTTGCTCGAGTGCCTGCATTGGAAAGCTGTCGTTCAGGTTTTCGCGCGCAATATAGCGAGCGAAATGCTGCAGGTTGCGCTTGATCAGATGCTTGGGCAGTGGCGCCCGCAAGAAACGCATATCCGCTACATCGATCAGGCCCATTCGGTTGTCCGGTGTGACTACGATGTTGCCCAGGTGCAGTGAGCGAAAGTAGATCCCCGACATATGAAGGCTACGTATCAGCCCCGTCAGAGCCGGCAGTGTCTGCTGCCAGTTGAACCCTTCCTTGCTGGCGATCTGGCGCAGGGTTTCTCCCGGCAGGGGCTGGTAAAGCACCGCCGTCATGCCTGGGGTTTGCAGTCGATAGAACTGCAGGACCTGAAGGGTGGGTACGCCAAGCTTGTGCAGTTCGGCGGCATTGTCGATGAAGCGTTTCGAGTACGGACGAAACAACGCGGAAGATAAAATACGCTTGCGACGAAACAGTTTGAGGATATTCCCATCCTGCAACAGGTAAACTTTCGGGCCGTAGCTGTCGGCCTCCAGTACTCTGGCGGCTTCAATCATTTGATTTAAAGCGTCTTGCGGAAGCCGGGAGCATTGCATCATAGAAAGCCTTGTTGGAATTGCGCGGGCACTGTGGCGGGCAATGATGCCGAAAAGTTTCAGTTTTAACCATGCCGGGTTAGGTAGGGTGGGTTGTCTAAGGAGCAATTTGATGCAAGAAACACGTTGGGCGCAAGTATGGATGACGTCAGGTCTGTTGTGGTTTCTGATGGCTATCGCCGTTGCGCCTACCAACAAACTTTATCAGCAAGGGCTGGTCGCACTGCTATGGCTGCCGGCCATGGTGTTCAGCTGGCCAGCGCGGGCTCGGATCAGAGAACTCCTATATGAGCAGCGCTGGGTCTACCTGCCGATGCTCGGTCTGCTGGTCTGGTCATTGATTAGTCTCTCTTGGACGAGCGACGAGGTGCCGAGTCGCGAAGTCAAGCGGTTGTTGTACATCGGCGTATTCCTGCTTTTTTTTCCGGTTTTTGCCAATACCCGGCCCGACCGAATCATTCGTATCATGCAATGGGGCGGTATTGGGCTGGCGTTGACTGCGTTGGTTGCCACCGTCAAATTTTATGGGGTCGATGGCAACGTCTGGTACGCGCGTGTTGAAGGTTTGGGTGAGTTGTCTCACCCGATTCTGGGTGGCTACGTTATTGGATTGGCGGCCGTGTGGCTTGTTCATTGGGTACCGCGCGGGCGCTGGATGCAAGCGGTCTGGGTCGTAGCGCTGGGTTTCCTTGGCGTGTTTGTCGTGCTTAGCCAGAGTCGTGGTGCTGCCTTGGCGTTGTTCCTGACGTTGCTCGTCATGCCGATCTGGTGCCGCGATCGACGCAGTCGCGTCGTTGCGGTATCTGCGTTGACAGTGGCGATGTTGGCTTTCTGGTTCTTCGAGCCTTTGGTTATGGCTCGCGGTGTTTCCTATCGTCCACAAATCCTGATGGCAAGCTTGCAAATGATTGCCGAGCACCCATGGCGCGGTCTGGGCCTTGGCGGCAGCTATAAAGTGCTCGCCGAAGGCTTGTCCTTTGACCACGCCCATAACCTCTTCACTCATGTCGCCATCGAACTGGGTCTGCCGGGGCTGTTGTTGTGGTGCGCGGTATGGCTTGCAGTTTTACGGGAGGCCTGGAAAGCCCGGGAAACGCTATATGGTCAAGGCGTCATCGGCATATGGGTATTTTCATCCCTGGCCATGCAATTCGATGCGGCCAGCCTGGCCGGAACGCCAAGGGCCGAGTGGTTCATCAGTTGGTTACCCGTTGGCCTGGCCAGTGTGTTGGTATGGGCGCGGGTCAATTCCGACGATTGTGATAAAATTTCGCGTTCTTCCTAACGAGTGAGCTCTACGATGAGTGACGCACCGCCCAAAGCGGGACAGGATTCCAGCCTGAAAATCTATTTTCGGCTATTGGGGTATGTAAAACCCTATATCGGCCTATTCCTGGTGAGTATCGTCGGCTTCGTGATCTTTGCCTCGACGCAGCCCATGCTCGCAGGGATTCTCAAATATTTCGTCGATGGCCTGAGCAACCCCGAAGCGGTGCTCTTCCCGACTGTTCCCTATCTGCAAGACTTGCAGTTGCTGATGGCCGTGCCGCTGCTCATCATCCTGATCGCCGCCTGGCAAGGCCTGGGGTCTTTCCTGGGTAACTATTACCTGGCCAAAGTCTCCCTTGGGCTGGTCCACGACTTGCGTGTCGAACTGTTCAACAAATTATTGGTATTGCCCAACCGTTATTTCGACACCCATAACTCCGGGCACCTGATTTCGCGCATCACCTTCAACGTGACCATGGTCACCGGTGCGGCCACGGACGCTATCAAAGTGGTCATTCGTGAAGGCCTGACCGTGGTGTTCCTGTTTGCTTACCTGTTGTGGATGAACTGGAAACTGACCCTGGTGATGCTGGCGATCCTGCCCATCATCGCGATCATGGTGAGCAGCACCAGCAAAAAATTCCGCAAGCAGAGCAAGAAGATCCAGGTGGCGATGGGCGACGTGACTCACGTAGCCTCCGAGACCATCCAGGGCTATCGCGTGGTGCGCAGCTTCGGTGGCGAAAGCTATGAAGAGCGTCGTTTCGCCGAAGCCAGTCAGAGCAACACTGACAAGCAACTGCGCATGACCAAGACCGGCGCGGTCTACACGCCGATGCTGCAACTGGTGATCTACACCGCCATGGCGGTGCTGATGTTCCTGGTGCTGTTCCTGCGCGGCGACGCCACCGCCGGTGACCTGGTGGCCTACATCACCGCGGCCGGCCTGTTGCCCAAGCCGATTCGTCAACTGTCGGAAGTCAGCTCGACAATCCAGAAAGGCGTTGCAGGTGCCGAAAGCATTTTCGAGCAACTGGACGTCGAACCAGAGATTGACAAGGGTACCGTCGAGCGCGATCGCGTCAGCGGCCATCTGGACGTGCGCAACCTGAGCTTCACCTATCCGGGGACCGAGCGTGAGGTGCTGAAGAACATCAGCTTCACGGCGGCACCGGGGCAAATGATCGCCCTGGTAGGGCGCTCGGGTAGCGGCAAGTCGACCCTGGCCAGCCTGATTCCGCGTTTCTATCACCACGAAACCGGCGAAATCATGCTCGATGACGTGGAAATCGAAGACTATCGTCTGCGCAATCTGCGTCGACACGTGGCGCAGGTGACACAGCATGTGACCCTGTTCAACGACACCATCGCCAACAACATCGCTTACGGTGACCTGGCCGGCGCCCCACGTGCCGACATTGAAAAGGCCGCGACGGATGCTTACGCGATGGACTTCATCTCGGAAATGCCGCAAGGCCTGGACACCCAGGTCGGGGAAAACGGCGTGTTGCTGTCCGGTGGTCAGCGTCAACGCCTGGCGATTGCCCGGGCCTTGTTGAAGAATGCACCGTTGCTGATTCTCGACGAGGCAACGTCGGCGCTCGATACCGAGTCCGAGCGGCACATTCAGGCGGCACTGGATCAGGTCATGAAAGGTCGCACCACGCTGGTGATTGCTCACCGGTTGACGACCATCGAGAAAGCCGACCTGATCCTGGTCATGGATCATGGCGAAATCGTCGAGCGCGGCACCCACGCTCAACTGCTGGCGCAAAACGGCTACTACTCGCGCCTGCATGCAATGGGCCTCGACACCCCGGTTGGCGACATCGCCTGACCCCACAAAAGGGGTGAGCCTGGCTCACCCCTTTTGCACACCTGGCGTGCAATGCGTCCGGTGATTTGTACCCAGACCTTTACCCTACTTGACCAAGCCTGAATAAATCTGCGCACCGCGGACGGATTTTCTGATCAATAAATGAGCAGAAAGCCCCGCCGAATCATCCCATTGCAGCCGTCACACAAGCCCACGCCAACCCTGTGTTAATATCGCGCCCCTGTTCATTTTGTATGTGGGTTGCTCCATGAAGTTGTCCATGCCGCGATTCGATCAAGCCCCTGTCTTGGTGGTCGGCGATGTCATGCTCGACCGTTACTGGCATGGTGGTACCTCACGGATTTCCCCTGAGGCGCCGGTACCGGTAGTCAAGGTCGAGCAAATCGAGGACCGCCCGGGCGGTGCCGCCAACGTTGCGTTGAACATTGCCGCCCTCGGCGCCCCAGCCTCGCTGGTCGGCGTGACCGGCGACGATGAAGCCGCCGACAGCCTGGCCAATAGCCTCAAGGGCGCTGGCGTACGAGCGTTGTTCCAGCGCATCGCGCACCAGCCGACCATCGTCAAGCTGCGGGTCATGAGCCGTCACCAGCAACTGTTGCGTATCGACTTCGAAGAACCTTTCGCCACCGACGCCCTGGCGTTGGGCGCGCAAGTCGACGAGTTGCTCGAAGGCATCAAGGTGCTGGTGCTGTCCGACTACGGCAAAGGCGCGCTGAAAAACCATCAAGCGCTGATCCAGGCAGCCCGTGCCCGTGGCATTCCGGTGCTGGCCGACCCCAAGGGCAAGGATTTCTCGATCTATCGGGGTGCGAGCCTGATCACCCCGAATCTCAGTGAGTTCGAAACCATCGTCGGCGGTTGCGCCGATGAGCACGAGCTGGTGAGCAAGGGCGCGCAGCTGATGCACGACCTCGACCTCGGCGCATTGCTGGTGACCCGCGGCGAACACGGCATGACCCTGCTGCGTCCGGATCATCCGGCGCTGCACCTGCCGGCCCGTGCCCGTGAAGTGTTCGATGTGACCGGTGCCGGCGACACGGTGATTTCCACCCTGGCGGCCGCCATTGCCGCGGGCGAAGAACTGCCCCACGCTGTGGCCCTGGCCAACCTGGCGGCGGGCATCGTGGTCGGCAAACTGGGTACGGCGGCCATCAGCGCACCGGAACTGCGTCGCGCGATCCAGCGTGAAGAAGGTTCCGAGCGCGGTGTGCTGGGCCTCGAGCAGCTGCTGCTGGCGGTCGATGATGCGCGTGCGCATAAAGAGAAGATCGTCTTCACCAACGGCTGCTTCGACATTTTGCACGCCGGCCACGTGACCTACCTCGAACAGGCACGGGCCCAAGGCGATCGCTTGATCGTCGCGGTAAACGACGATGCGTCGGTCAGCCGCCTGAAAGGGCCGGGTCGTCCGATCAACAGCGTCGACCGTCGCATGGCCGTACTGGCAGGTCTGGGCGCCGTGGATTGGGTGATCAGCTTCGCTGAAGGCACTCCGGAAAACCTGCTGCGCGAGGTCAAGCCGGATGTGCTGGTCAAGGGTGGGGACTACGGAATCGAGCAGGTTGTCGGCGCGGACATCGTGACCGCTTACGGCGGAACGGTGAAAGTGCTGGGGCTGGTGGAAAACAGCTCGACTACCGCGATTGTCGAGAAGATCCGCAAGTCCGAGTAACGCGTTGATCGTTCCCACGTCGAACTGTCCGCGTGGGAACGATCAAGCTCAGGAACTGACTTTTTTACGCGGTACGATTCTCTTCAGCAATTGCTTCGCCTTCCCACGCAACCGCGCCAAACCTGAATCTTTCCCCGGCGGGCTCAAGCCCTGCTGCCGCACCCAATCCTTCCAGCGAATCCGCTCTTCCCTCACCAGCCAGCCTTCCTGCTGGGCAAAACTCTCTGCCAGGTACAACCCGCGAGTACTCGCCGGGTACAGCTGATCCTTTTTCAAGGTATAGAGCTCGGCCATCGGTTGGCCGTCCTGCAGCGGCATCAAGTACAAATCGGGACGTTTTCGATCGAGCCGGGCCACCAGTTGATCGCCTTCCAGTCGTTCGTCGACATGAAACAAACTCAGGGATTTGGCTTCCTTGGGTACGTCCAGACGCAAGTCATAGATCAATTGCAGCGAAGCCGTCGGCAAATGCACGTAAGCCCTCGGGCGTTCGATCAACTGCATCTTGGCGCACCGCACCGGCCGCGCCGAACCGGACAACGGCGTCAGGCGAAACGGCAGGGCTTCGCGATAATGCAGCGCGGACGAGTAGGGCGCCGGCAGCCAAGTGTCGTTGAAGCGCCCGCCGAGCCAGCCTTCCGGGGTTTCCAGCAGGCACTCTTCGGCAATTTCCTGAATCGCGGTGTGCAGCGGCAGGTTCAGCTCATGGGCGGGCACGTAACCGGAGATCAGTTTGAGCACCACGTCGCCGCGGTCTTGCCGACGCTGACGCACTAACACCCAATAATCGCGGTTTTGCCAATGCAGGGTCAGGCGCACCGAAACCCCGAGGTTGGCCAGCTCCAGCGAAAACCGCTGAGTGTCGGTGACCGTCACCGGGCGGCGACGTTGCAGCGTCTGAGAGAAATTGAGCGGCATCCCGACGCTTTGATAACTCAGGCCTTCGGGAGTCGCTTCGACGAATAACGGCAGGGTCTTGAAGTTGCTCGGGTTCTTTCTTATGAGCGTACGCGGCATGTCGGCTCCTGCTTAAGGCCGCGTGGGCGGCATCAGTTTCTACGTAGGACCTGGGCAACGGTCGCGACGTTGTGGGCGAGGTGCAGCGGATTGATGGTCCCGACAATAGCACTGGCAACACCCGGATGTTCAAACAACAACTCAAAGCTGGCGCGCACCGGGTCCACGCCCGGACTCAGGCAGACGTGGCCGCTGGCGAGGGCTTTTTTGACCAGAATGGCTTTGCCGTGAGCAGCAGCATAGTCAATGACTGGCTTCTCGTTCTGCTCGTTCAGATTGTAGGTGACCATGGCGCAATCGCCTTGTTCCAGAGCCTTCAAACCGCCTTCGACGGTTTTGCCGGAAAAACCGAAGCCGCGAATCTTGCCCTCGCTCTTCAGCGCCGCGAGGGTCGCATAGACTTCGCTGTCGTTGAGGATCGCCAGGTCGTTGCCGTCGGAGTGCACTAGCACCAGGTCGATAACATCCGTTTCCAGGCGTTGCAGGCTGCGCTCCACCGACAATCGCGTGTGGGCGGCGCTGAAATCGTGGCTCGACTGGCCGTCGGTAAACTCTTCGCCAACCTTGCTGACGATCACCCACTCCTGACGCTGCCCTCGCAGCAATGGGCCGAGTCGCTCTTCGCTACGGCCATAAGCCGGGGCGGTGTCGATCAGGTTGATGCCCATGTCGCGGGCGAGTTTGAGCAGCATGCGCGCTTCGTCATCGTCGGGAATCTGGAAGCCGCTGGGGTACTTCACGCCTTGATCGCGGCCAAGCTTGACGGTGCCCAGGCCTAACGGCGAGACCAGCAGGCCGGTGCTGCCCAAAGGGCGATGCAGATTGTGCAAGGTCGGTTGGCTCATGGCAGCAGTTGCTCCCAGGCAGGGACGCCCATCGGCGGTTTTGGCAGGTCGGGCAGCGGTGTCGGATGGCTTGGCTGGATGCCGTCGCTCTGCAAGGACGCGATGACGCGATCAGCAAAGTCCGGAGCCAGCGCCAGTTTGGTTGGCCAGCCGACCAGCAGCCGGCCTTCTTCGGCAAGGAATGCATTGTCAGGACGAGTCAGTCCCGATTGCAGTGGCTCGGCGCGATCCACTCGAAGGGTGGCCCATCGCGCTGTGCTCAGGTCGATCCATGGCAGCAACTGGCCGAGTTCTTTCTGTGCGGTGGCAATTTGCTCGGCAGGTTCGCGGGCGACACCTTCGGCTTCAGCGATATCGCCGCCCAGATACCAGACCCACTGACCATCGGCGGCCGGGTGGGTAGTCACGGTAATGCGCGGTTTGGTGCCGCCACCCAGGCAGTGGGCATACAGCGGTTTGAGGCCAGGACCTTTGGCGATGATCATGTGCAACGGCCGGCGTTGCATGGCGGGTTGGCTCAGCCCCAGCGCTTCGAGCAGCGCTGCCGTACCGGCACCGGCACTCAAGACGATGCGCTGGGCGCGAATCTCGCGCTCGTCAACCTTCAGGCCGACCAGTACTCCACCCTCCAGCAACGGTTCGATCTTCTGGCCGGCGAGCAAACCGTCGCCGGCCAGGTCCGCCAAGCGCTGGATCAGGCTCGGCACGTCGATCACCAGTTCCGCCAGACGATAGACCTTGCCCTTGAAGCGTTTGTCTTGCAGGGCTGGCGGCAGTTGCTCGCCCTTGACCTGATCGACACGGCCGCGCACGGCCTTGCTGGCGAAGAAACTGGTGAGATTGCCGGCGATCGTGCCGGGGGACCAGAGGTAATGAGCTTCGGACAGCAGGCGCACACCGGTCAGGTCCAGCTCGCCGTCACCGGCCAGGGCTTCACGCCAGCGCCGAGGCATGTCGGCGATGGCTTCCGAGGCACCGGTCAGGGCGCCATGCAATGCGTACTTGGCGCCGCCATGGATGATGCCTTGGGACTTCACGCTTTGCCCGCCACCGAGGCTGGCGCTTTCCACCAGCACGGTCGAAAAACCCTGGCGGCGCAGGCGCGCATTCAGCCAGAGGCCGGCGACACCAGCGCCGACAATCAGAACGTCGGTGGAAATAACGGATGGCATGCAGCGACCTCAGTGTTCAAGACGAGGGCGCAGTATACAGACTCGACGAAGAGGGGGATTTGTCGGTAATCAATCGATGACCAACCACAAACCCTGTGGGAGCGAGCTTGCTCGCGATGAGGCCAGTACATTCAAACTAAGTGTTGCCTGCCAGGCCGCTATCGCGAGCAAGCTCGCTCCCACAATGGATCGTGCTTCGGGCTTTAGTGCCCGGCGGTTTTGGAGAAGAGCTGGATGACGACGACGCCCAACACGATGAGCGCCATCCCCAGCATTGCCGGCACATCCAGTTTCTGCCCGTAGATAAACAGCGCCGCGACGCTGACCATCACGATCCCCATGCCGGCCCACACCGCGTAAGCCACGCCCACCGGAACGCTACGCACCACCAGCGTGAGCATCCAGAAGGCAATGCCGTAACCGACAATAACCAGAATCAGCGGCAGCGGAGTGCTGAAGCCTTTGACCGCTTTCATCGAAACGGTGGCGATCACTTCGGCGCAGATGGCAATGGCCAGATAGTAGTAAGCGGTCATAGGTGCATCCTCGTGTGAAGTGTTGCTTTCTGAGGTCGGCATTTTAGAGATTCTCCAGATGCGGTAAAGTCATTACCTATCTGTTCTGAAGATGGGTTGAGCCGTGAACACGCAATGGAATCTGGAGCAGCTGCGGCTGTTTGTCAGCGTAGCGGAGCAGCGTTCGTTTTCTGCGGTAGCGCGGGATCAGCGCAAGGCGCAGTCGGCGGTCAGCAGTTCGATTGCGCTGCTGGAAGAGGACTTGGGCGTCAGCCTGTTCGACCGTAGCAGCGGCCGCCAGCCGAAACTCACCGAGGCCGGCAACGCATTGCTGGATGAGGCGCGGGAAGTGCTGCGCCAATGCGAACGCCTTAACGGTCGGGCGTTGGCCATGATGCGCGGCCAGGAGGCGCGTTTGCGTGTGGCCCAGGATGAGGCGATGCCCTATCAGCCGATCATCGAAAGCTTCGAAGCCCTGGCTCAACAATTTCCCAGCCTTGAAGTGCAATTGACCAGCGCCGCCCAAGGTGATGTGGCGCGCAAACTGGTGGAGCGTCGGGCCGATCTGGGGTTGCTGTTTTATCACGACCAGATTCCCGAAGCGCTCGAGCGGCGGGTGTTGGGCAGCGTCGAAATGGTCACGGTGTGCGGCGTCGGCCACCCATTGGCGCAACAGGCTCAGGTTGATTGTCAGCAACTGGCGCGGCATCGTCAGTTGCTGATGTCCACACAGTCGAGTGTCTATCCCGGTAGCGAACCTGCCAGCCCGCAAGTCTGGCGGGCCGACAGTTTCTACGTGATGGCTGAATGGCTGGTGCGCGGCCTCGGTTGGGCCTGGCTGCCGCGCCACGTGGTGCAGTACCCGGCGTATCAGGATCTGATGGTCGAACTGGTCAGCGAATGGACCCCGCCAGCGCTGGTGGTGGAGTTGGTCTGGCGCCGCGATGAGCCTCTGGGGCCGGCAGCTCGTTGGTTGGCCGAACGTTTTGCCGTGCACTTGCAGACGATCGGTGAAAAAAGCCGATAAACTCCGCCGCCATGAATAGAACTCTCTACACCGCGCTGTTTTACCTGGGGCTGCCATTGGTAGCGATTCGGCTTTGGCTGCGGGCGCGCAAGGCGCCGGCGTACGCCAAGCGCATTGGCGAACGTTTCTCCGTCGGGTTACCAGCGATGAAAACGGGCGGCATCTGGGTGCACGCGGTGTCGGTGGGCGAAAGCATTGCCGCGGCGCCGATGATTCGCGCCTTGCTGCAGCGTTATCCACAGTTGCCCATTACCGTGACCTGCATGACCCCGACCGGTTCGGAGCGCATTCAGGCGCTGTTCGCCAATGAGCCGCGCATCCAGCACTGCTATTTGCCTTACGACTTGCCTTGCGCAGCGAAGCGATTCCTTGATCGGGTCCAGCCGAAACTGGCGGTGATCATGGAGACCGAACTCTGGCCGAACCATATCCATCAGTGCGCCAAGCGCGGGATTCCCGTGGCCCTGGCCAACGCTCGACTGTCCGAGCGTTCTGCCAGGGGCTATGGCCGCTTCGGCAAACTGACCCAGCCGATGCTTGCCGAGATGAGCCTGTTCGCGGTGCAGACCGATGCCGAGGCGCAGCGCTTCCGCGATTTGGGCGCGCGTTCGCAAACCGTGGAAGTGACCGGCTCGATCAAGTTCGACCTGACCATCGACCCGGCACTGCTTCAGCGTGCCGCCGAGTTGCGTATGCAATGGCAGGCTCAGGAACGTCCGGTGTGGATCGCTGCCAGTACCCACGAAGGCGAAGACGAAGTGGTGCTGGCGGCTCATAGTCAGTTGCTGGCCAATCATCCCGATGCGTTGCTGATTCTGGTGCCGCGCCATCCAGAGCGTTTCAACCCGGTGTTCGAGTTGTGTCGGCAGCAGGGGTTCGCCACGGTGCGTCGGTCCACTGGTGACCCGGTCACCGCGCAAACTTCGGTGCTGGTGGGCGACACCATGGGTGAGTTGCTGTTTCTGTATGCCTTGGCCGACAGCGCTTTTGTTGGCGGCAGTCTGGTGCCGAACGGCGGGCACAACCTGCTGGAGCCGGCGGCTCTGGCCAAACCGGTGTTGAGCGGGCCGCACCTGTTTAACTTCCTCGAAATCGCCGCGCAGTTGCGCAGTGCCGGGGCGTTGCAGGAAGTAGAGGATGCCGAAGGTCTGGCGCTGGCGGTGCAGCGACTGTTCGAATTGCCGCGCGATGCGCAGCGGATGGCGGAGGCGGGGTTGAAAGTGATGCGCACCAATCAGGGCGCGTTGCAGCGATTGCTGGATGGGTTGGGGCGGTTGATCGAGCGTTAGACCGGGTTGTCTTCATTCGCGAGCAAGCCCGCTTGTGTCTTGCGCAGGAATTAGACTGAGGATGAGAGCGGTGAATGGCAAGCTGAATGCCCGGAGTGCTTAAAGCACGTGTGGGAGCCCATGCTGCCATTCACCTCTCCACTCTGGTTATTGAGCCCGAACAGTTGAACGAGCCTACCTCGAACATTTACAAGCGTGGTGCCCAGCCAGAGTGCTCTCACCTTTGAGTGTAAGAGGATTCAGCTATGTTTTCCTGCGCAGGCATCGACGTTGCCAAAGATACTCTTGAGGTTCGGATTAACCCGCAAGACGTTGGCGCAAGTTACCTCAATACCGCCAGTGACTTCCTTGCGCTGATTGATTGGTTAAAGCGCCACCAGGTCAACCGCGTATTGCTGGAAGCCACCGGCGGCTATGAGCGAGAGGCCATGAAAGCGCTTCAGGCTGCCGGCTTCGAAGTCTTGCGGATCAACCCTCGCCGAGCCAGGGATTTTGCCAAGGCCATGGGGCAGCGCGCTAAAATCGACCCGATAGATGCGCGGCTTCTCGCGCAGTTTGCCGAAGTCATAAAGTCGCCAAGCAACCGAATCACCAGCCCTGAACAGGACAACTTACGTGCGCTGGTACAGCAGCGCGAAAATTTTGTTCAGCAGCAAGGCGACGATATACGGCGCCTTAAAACAGCCTCTGTAGACCGGGTAAAACCCTGTCTGCAGAGGCATATCGACTATTTATGCCAAGCCATAAAGTCGATAGAAAAGCTGATCCGTCAAACTGCTAAAGACCTGGACAGTGATAAAACGGCCCGTTTGTGCTCGGTCAAGGGTATAGGGCTCGTGACGGCAGCCAGCTTGATGGCCTACTTACCCGAACTGGGCGAGGTTGGACGGCACGAGATTGCAGCGCTGGCAGGCATAGCCCCCTACAACGATGACAGCGGCAAGCATGAAGGTCCGCGCCATATTAGCGGCGGCAGGTTTGCTGCGCGTCGCGCGATGTACATGGCGTGCTGGGTGGTGATTCAGCGACAGCCTGAGTTCAAAGCGCGGTATGACGCACTGCGTCGTAAGGGCAAATGCGCAAAAGTAGCGCTCATCGCCTGTATGCGCGTGCTGCTGATACGACTGAACGCCATGATCCGAGACCGAACTGAGTGGAAACAACCCTTGGCCTAAAACGGGTCGCGGTGTTCCTGTAGGGCATCGCATGGCGTAAAGCTGTGGGAATTCAGCTGTCTATCAATATGCCTTCAAAATAAAGATCATCAAGACAGTTGCTCCCACATTGGATCTCCTGCGAACACAAAATTTGTGTAGAACGGGGGGCTAATGTGGGAGCGGGCTTGCTCGCGAATGCTGTTTGCTTTTGCTGTCAGGGACGGGCGTTGAGTTGCTCTGCCGCAGCCTTGGCCAGGTCCGGCGGCAGGAAGTCTTTATCCGGGTTGTAGTCGGCCTTGAGATAACGCGCCAGGTCCTGCAAATCCCCTGGGTTCAAGGTGCCCGCGGCCTGTTTCAAGCGCAGGTTGTCGAGGATGTAGTCGTAACGGGTGTTGTTGTAGTTGCGCACCGATGTGTACAGCTGACGCTGCGCATCCAGCACGTCGACGATGTTTCGCGTACCCACCTGATAACCGATTTCGGTCGCTTCCACCGCGCTCTGGTTGGAGATGATCGACTGCTTGCGCGCTTGCACCTGCTCCACATCAGTGTTCACCGCGCGGTGCAGGTTGCGGGTGTTTTCTACCACTTGCCGACGCAGGGATTCGCGCTGTTGTTCGGTTTGATCCAGGCGCGAGTAAGACTCGCGAACCTGTGAAGTGGTCAGGCCGCCGCTGTAGATAGGGATACTCAATTGCAAGGCCAGCGTGCGTTGCTCGACGTTACCGCCGTAAGGCGTACCGAAGGCGTTCGGGTTGCTGAAACCCATGGCGTCGTTGTCACCCTTCTCGTATTTCGCCACGGCATCCAGGGTCGGTGCGTGACCGGCCTTGCGCTGCTTGAGGGTTTCTTCGGCGGCGCTGACGGCGTAGTTGCTGGCCAGCAAATTCAGGTTCTGTTTGGCGGCGGTGTCGACCCAGGCTTTGGCGTCGTTCGGTGCCGGAGGCAGAATCGGCAAGGTGTGGACGATGCCCTGGATCGAGTTGTACTGACGATTGGTCAGGGTGATCAACGCTTCAAACGCATCATCGACCTGACGCTGCGCGACGATCCGGTTGGCTCGCGCGGTGTCGTAACTGGCTTGCGATTGCAGCACGTCGGTCTTGTCCGAGAGGCCGACGTCGAAGCGCTCGTTGGACTGATCGAGCTGACGCTTGAACGCTGCCTCTTCGGCCTTGGTCGAG
The DNA here is from genome assembly GCF_030053115.1 of Pseudomonas svalbardensis. Classification (NCBI taxonomy): domain Bacteria; kingdom Pseudomonadati; phylum Pseudomonadota; class Gammaproteobacteria; order Pseudomonadales; family Pseudomonadaceae; genus Pseudomonas; species Pseudomonas svalbardensis. Next base: position 549,140 of record NZ_CP125619.1, read on the forward strand.
GCCAGATTGTCTTGGCTGCGCAGCACGTTGAAATAGCTTTCGGACGTTTGCAGGATCAGGTTCTGCTCGGTCGCCGAGAGTTGCAGTGCAGCCTGTTCGTTGACGTCCTTGGCGGCCTGATACTGGAACCAGCGATCGGCACGGAAAAGTGGCTGGGCCAAGGTCGCCTGATAGGAATGGGCGCTGCGATTGGCAACGGCTGACGGTTGATCGAGGTCGGTGCGCACGTTGGCCACCTGGGCACCGCCAGAGATGTTCGGTAACAAACCGGCGCGGGCTTGGGGCACGACTTCTTTCTGCGCGCCGTACTGAGCGCGAGCGGCAGCCAGGTCGGCGTTGTTGTCCACCGCTTCCTGATAGACGCTGACCAGATCGGTTTTGGTCGATAAGGGCGCTTCTGCTGCCCAGGCCATTCCGTTGGACGCACAAGACACGGCAAGGGCCAGTGAGAGTTTGCGCAGCATGAGGCCATCCCTAAAAAATTACGCTGATAATTTGAGCGCCAAGGCTACGGCGCGGCTCATACAGCGTCAAGGCGCGGTATGGCGTAGCGAGTGTAGTTGTGAGCAACGACGGCAACAATCCTGCAATTGCGCCATTCATCATGGTGTTTGCCGCGGTGTTGGCGTTCTTTGCCAGTTGTGTCTAGACTGGCCGGGTTCTTGTCGGGGTGCCTTGCTATGAGGCTGAGATCGAATAATTTCGGATCCCGTTGAACCTGATCAGGTTAGCGCCTGCGTAGGGAACAAGATTTCTCGTCACCCGGCGAGTCCTCTTGTGCTTCGTCCGGGATGTTGTTCGACAATCGAACACCCCTCGAGCACTGAGCACAGCACAGCTGGTTTTCCCAGCGCGCGTGCGTCCATTCGATGACAGGTTCGCTCCGACAAAAAATCCACTGCCTGGATGTGTTCGGAGAGCCCGTGATGACTACAAAACCAAAAATCGCAACCAATCTGAGTGACTCGGCCAAGGTCGATCAGCAATCGGTTCAGCCTTTTACTCGCTCGCAAAAAATCTATGTTCAGGGCACTCGCCCGGACATCCTCGTGCCGATGCGCGAAATCAGCCTTGATGTAACCCCGACCGACTTCGGCGGCGAGATCAACGCGCCTGTCGTTGTGTACGACACTTCGGGCCCGTACACCGACCCCAACGTCATCATCGACGTACGCAAAGGCCTGGCCGATGTGCGTTCGCCGTGGATCGAATCCCGTGGCGACACCGAGCGTCTGCCGGGTCTGAGTTCCAACTTCGGCCAGGAACGCCTCGCCGATGCGGAGCTGACCAAGCTGCGTTTCGCCCACGTGAACAACCCGCGCCGCGCCAAGGCCGGTGCCAACGTGAGCCAGATGCACTACGCCCGCAAAGGCATCATCACCGCCGAGATGGAATACGTCGCCATCCGCGAAAACATGAAGCTTGAAGTGGCGCGCGCCGCTGGCCTGCTGGACCAGCAACACGCCGGTCACAGCTTCGGCGCCAGCGTGCCGAAAATCATCACCCCCGAATTCGTCCGTGAAGAGATCGCCCGCGGTCGCGCGATCATTCCGGCCAACATCAACCACACCGAACTGGAACCGATGATCATCGGCCGTAACTTCCTGGTGAAGATCAACGGCAACATCGGCAACAGCGCGTTGGGTTCGTCCATCGAAGAAGAAGTGGCGAAACTGACCTGGGGCATTCGCTGGGGTTCGGACACGGTCATGGACCTGTCCACCGGCAAACATATTCACGAAACCCGCGAGTGGATCATCCGTAACTCGCCGGTGCCGATCGGTACTGTGCCGATTTATCAGGCTTTGGAAAAAGTCGGCGGCGCTGCCGAAGACCTGACCTGGGAGCTGTTCCGCGACACGCTGATCGAACAGGCCGAGCAGGGCGTCGACTACTTCACCATCCACGCCGGCGTGCTGCTGCGCTACGTGCCACTGACCGCCAAACGCGTGACCGGCATCGTTTCCCGTGGCGGTTCGATCATGGCCAAGTGGTGCCTGGCGCATCACAAAGAAAACTTCCTCTACACCCATTTCGAAGACATCTGCGAAATCATGAAGGCCTACGACGTCAGCTTCTCGCTGGGCGATGGCCTGCGTCCGGGCTCGATTGCCGACGCCAACGACGCGGCACAATTCGGTGAGCTGGAAACCCTCGGTGAGCTGACCAAGATCGCGTGGAAGCACGACGTGCAGTGCATGATCGAAGGCCCGGGCCACGTGCCAATGCAGTTGATCAAAGAGAACATGGACAAGCAGCTGGAATGCTGCGACGAGGCGCCGTTCTACACCCTCGGCCCGCTGACCACTGACATCGCGCCAGGCTACGACCACATCACCTCGGGCATCGGTGCGGCGATGATCGGCTGGTTCGGTTGCGCCATGCTCTGCTACGTGACGCCGAAGGAACACTTGGGTCTGCCGAACAAGGATGACGTGAAGACCGGGATCATCACCTACAAGATCGCCGCGCATGCCGCCGATCTGGCAAAAGGGCATCCGGGTGCGCAGATTCGCGACAATGCCTTGAGCAAGGCGCGTTTCGAATTCCGTTGGGAAGACCAGTTCAACCTGGGCCTTGATCCGGACACTGCGCGTTCGTATCACGATGAAACCCTGCCGAAAGATTCGGCCAAGGTCGCGCACTTCTGCTCCATGTGTGGGCCGAAATTCTGTTCGATGAAGATCACCCAGGAAGTCCGCGAATACGCAGCCAACCAGCGTATCGAAACCGTCGACGCCGAAGTCGCCCAGGGACTGGCGGAACAGGCCGAGCGGTTCAAACAGGAAGGCAGTCAGCTGTACAAGAAGGTTTGATCTGACCTGAAAAGGTGGGGCCAGAAAGGGCCCCATCGCCAGCAGGCTGGCTCCCACACTGGATTTGTGGTGTTCACAAGTCCCCTGTGGGAGCCAGCCTGCTGGCGATAGCGATCACATAACAACAAATGTCCCTCTGAGATAACACCCTTGAGCATTCAACCCAGCACTTATTCCCCAGATATCGCGGTGCCCAAAGACAAACGTGTCTTTGGCGGCCGCGATCTGTTTTCCCTGTGGTTCTCCCTCGGCATCGGTCTGATGGTCCTGCAGACCGGCGCTCTGCTCGCACCAGGTCTGGGCCTGTCCGGCTCGTTGCTGGCCATCTTCCTCGGTACGCTGGTCGGTGTTCTGCTGCTGGCTGCGGTCGGCGTGATCGGCAGCGACACCGGCCTGTCGTCGATGGCCGCGCTCAAACTCAGCCTCGGTGCAAAAGGCGCGAGCCTGCCTGCCGTATTGAACCTGCTGCAACTGATCGGTTGGGGCTCGTTCGAAATCATCGTCATGCGCGATGCCGCCAGCCTGCTCGGCGCGCGTGCGTTCAGCGAAGGCAGTCTGTTGTCCAGTCCATTGCTCTGGACTGTGTTCTTTGGTGGTTTGGCGACCTTGCTGGCCGTCAGTGGTCCGCTGACATTCGTGCGACAGATCCTGCGCAAGTGGGGCATCTGGGTGCTCCTGGCCGCGTGCATCTGGCTGACCTGGAACCTGTTCGCCAAGGCTGATCTGGCGACGTTGTGGGCGCAGGCCGGTGATGGTTCGATGTCGTTCGCCGTGGGCTTCGACATTGCCATCGCCATGCCGCTGTCCTGGCTGCCACTGATTGCCGACTACTCGCGTTTCGGCAAGCGTGCGAAAAACGTGTTCGGCGGCACGGCAGTGGGTTTCTTTGTTGGTAACTTCTGGCTGATGAGCCTGGGCGTGGCCTACACCCTGGCGTTTGCGCCGAGCGGAGAAGTGAATGCCTTGCTGTTGGCATTGGCCGGTGCTGGCCTCGGGATTCCGCTGCTGCTGATCCTGCTGGATGAGTCGGAAAATGCCTTTGCCGATATTCACTCGGCAGCGGTGTCCAGCGGAATTCTGTTGCGCTTGAAAGTCGAGCATCTGGCCTTGGCCATCGGCGTGATCTGCACACTGATCGCGTGCCTGGCGCCATTGGCCCAGTATCAAAACTTCCTGCTGTTGATCGGTTCGGTGTTTGCGCCGCTGTTCGGCGTGGTGCTGGTGGATCACTTCATCCTGCGCAAACGCAGTGCTCGCGTGGCGTCAGCCACATTGCGCTGGCCTGCGTTGCTCGCCTGGTTGGGCGGAGTAAGCACCTATCATTTGCTGGCTAATCTGTACCCGGACATCGGCGCAACCCTGCCGTCACTGATTCTGGCAGGGCTGCTGCAACTCGTGCTGGGTCAGGCCTTCAGTTACGGCCAGGAAACAGCTCGGGCTTGATGATGCCGTTCAGGCGAGGGTAGGGGATCTTCAGTTCGATGTGGCCCAGCGCGTAAGGCGCGATGGTGCTGGTTTCGTACTTGAGGATCACGCCGCCGTAGGTCAGCGCCACGTTTTGGGTTTTCTGGAATTGCCAGTTCTTCAGGAACTCCGGTTCCTGATCGAGCTTGGTGCTGATCAGCCAACTGTTGTGTGCCACCTGCGCGGCTTTCCAGAACGCCTCTTCCTGCCCGGGCACTAACATGTCCGACAGCGTCAGCACTTTGTGTTGCTGGCGTGAATAGTTGATGAAGCTGCGGCCCGGCGTGCCATGGGCGCCGCCGGTGTCCAGGTAGCTGGAGAATTCAACGATCACCAAGCCGTCATGCTGCTCACGTACCTTGGCTTGCAGGTAACTGCTGTAGCGCGGGCCGGCACTGCTCAAAAACTGCTCGCGATACGCTGCCAGCGTCGGCGCTACCGGGGCATCGGGCGAGGTGCGGGTCATTTGCAGCAGGCGTTTTTCGATAATGCCGTCCAACTGCGGTTCGTCTGGGAAGCGCAGCGTATCGATGTTCACCAGTGGGCAGTCAGGTGTTGTGCAACCCGGTTTCAGTTGTTCGGAAGCGTCGCGGGTGGTTTCCAGCGGCGTCCGGTAGTTGGGTTGGAACAAACTCTGGCAGGCGCCCAGGGTCAGGGCGATTGCGGCCACGGAGGCGATTTTAAAAAGCGACATGGGCGTCCTTCATAAAACAGGGAAAGGCAAAAAGTTATCCGCTTCGACTCTCAACGAAGCAGTCAGTTCGCCACTAAGCTAATTAGAGTTGGTTTCGCCCTCACCGTCTATCCCGCTGACTGTAAAGGGGCTGCATCAAAGGTCGCGGGCGCGTTAGGATGGCGCGAAGTCGAGGTTGCAAGTAACAAAAAGGAGCCTCGTAACGGATTTGCAGTAAAGAGGATAGTCATGACTGATTTTGCCAACGCCATTCCGACCGCCGTTGATATCGTCCGGCGCGAAAAGTGCTACGAGGGCTTCTATAAGCTTGATCGTGTGCACTTGCGTCACGAATTGTTCGCCGGTGGCATGAGTCGCGAGATCAATCGTGAAGTGTTTGTTCGCCACGATGCGGTGTGCGTACTGCCTTACGATCCGCAGCGTGACGAAGTGGTGTTGATCGAGCAGTTTCGCGTCGGCGCCATGGGCAAGACCGACAATCCATGGCTGATCGAACTGGTCGCCGGTCTGATCGACAAGGATGAAGTGCCGGAAGAAGTTGCTCACCGCGAGGCGCAGGAGGAAGCTGGGCTTGTGTTCGGGGCGCTCTGGCCGATGACCAAGTACTTTCCATCGCCGGGCGGCAGCAATGAATTTGTGCACTTGTACCTGGGGCGTTGCGACAGCACCGGCGTCGGCGGCCTGCATGGGCTGGAGGAAGAAGCAGAAGATATCCGCGTCACGGTCTGGGCGTTCGAAGATGCCCTGCAGGCTGTACGCGACGGACGAATTGCCAACGCGGCCAGCATCATTGCCTTGCAATGGCTAGCTTTGAACCGCGTTGAAGTGAGGGGGTTATGGTCGTAAACAAACTGCGCGATCGTTATCGGGTCGACCTCGTGGGGCTGCAAGCCTCCTGCGAGGCCAACTACGCGCGCCTGATGCGACTGCTACCGGACATGCGCAACGAGCCGGAGGCGCGGCGCATTGCCGTGACCCACGGCGACCAGATGCTCGGCGTGCTGGCCCTTGAAGTCCTTCAAGTCTGCCCGTACACCACAACCTTGCAAGTGCGCCAGGAACACAGCCTGCCGTGGCTGCCGGTGCCGCAACTGGAAGTTCAGGTCTATCACGACGCGTGCATGGCCGAAGTCGTCAGCGCCGAACATGCGCGACGCTTTCGCGGCATCTATCCTTACCCGAATGCCTCAATGCATCAGCCGGACGAAAAGGCCCAGCTGAATATGTTTCTGGGCGAATGGCTGAGCCATTGCCTGGCCTGCGGGCACGAGTACGCCGTTGTGCGCTGAGTGTGAACTGCATCAAGTTCACAGGTTTCCCCTTTTGATCATCCCCCAGCATAATTGCGGCACTCATCCAATCCCGTGATTCAGCCCTGGGAGAACGCCTTGCCGAGCGTATCCACATCGACCACCGCCGATTCGGCGTTGCTGGTGCAACTTTCCGACAGTCATCTGTTTGCCGAGACGGACGGGACGTTGTTGGGCATGAATACCTGTGACAGCCTGCAAAAAGTCATTGAGCTGGTGCGGCTTCAGCAGCCGCAGATCGACCTGATTATTGCCAGTGGCGATCTTTCTCAGGACGGGACGCTGGAGTCCTATCAGCAATTTCGCGACCTGACGCGGCAGCTCGATGCGCCGGCGCGCTGGATTCCCGGTAATCATGATGAGCCGCGGATCATGGCGGAGGCCGCCGTGCAGAGCGCGTTGCTTGAGCCGGTGGTGGATGTCGCTAACTGGCGCGTCACATTGCTCGATTCGGCCGTACCGGGTTCGGTGCCGGGGTATTTGCAAGATGAGCAGCTACAGTTGCTGGCCCGTTCGTTGAGTGAGGCGCCGGAGCGCCATCATCTGGTGTGCTTCCATCATCATCCGGTGTCGATTGGCTGTGTGTGGATGGAGCCGATTGGATTGCGCAATCCAGACGCGTTGTTTGCCGTGCTGGATCGGTTTCCGCAGGTGCGCGCTGTTTTATGGGGGCATGTGCATCAAGAGATCGACCAGGTTCGCAAGGGTGTGCGGCTGATTGCCTCGCCTTCCACGTGTATTCAGTTCGAACCGGGCAGTGATGATTTCAAGGTCAGTGACCAGGCGCCGGGGTATCGCTGGTTGCGGCTTTTGCCTGATGGCCAGCTGGAAACCGGCGTGGAACGCGTTACCGGGTTCGACTTCGAGGTTGATTACGGCTCCAACGGCTATTGATCACCCCGTCCCCCTGTAGGAGCACGGCTTGCCGGCGATGGCGTCTTTGAAGTCGCCATCGCGAGCAAGCTTTGCTCCTAAAGGTGCGCGTACATTTCGATGGATGCTGGCGCCCAACATTTCCCGGCACCCTGTAAACTGCGCCTCTTTACCCGACGCACAGGGAGCTCAAATGTCTGGTTCGATCCTTTATATCCACGGTTTCAACAGCGCGCCCTCGTCTAAAAAGGCTACGCAGTTGGTACAAGTGATGGAACGTCTGGGCTTGAGCGATCAGTTGCGCGTTCCGGCCTTGCATCACCATCCGCGTGAGGCCATCGGTCAGCTAAACAAGGCGATTGAGGAGCTTGGGCGACCACTGCTGGTCGGCAGCTCACTCGGCGGCTACTATGCGACTCACTTGGCCGAGCGCCATGGCCTCAAGGCCCTGTTGATCAACCCTGCCGTCAGTCCGCACCGGATGTTCGACGGGTATCTGGGGACGCAGAAAAACCTGTATACCGATGAGGCCTGGGAGTTGACCCACGACCACGTGACGGCCCTGGCCGAGCTGGAAGTGCCGGCGCCCCAGGACCCGCAGCGGTATCAGGTGTGGTTGCAGACCGGCGATGAAACGCTGGACTATCGCCTCGCCCAGCAGTACTACCGGGCCTGTGCCTTGCGTATCCAGGCCGGCGGCGACCATAGTTTTCAGGGTTTTGCCGCGCAACTTCCGGCAATGCTCAGTTTTGCCGGCATCGGCGCAGATTTGTATCAGGCGATTGATTTCACTGCACTGTGAGTCGTCGCCTCTTTTTCACAGAACACTCTTTTTACAGGCGGACGACGAGACCCCATGGCCACTCCCAGCGCTAGCTCTTATAACGCAGACGCCATCGAAGTCCTCTCGGGCCTCGACCCGGTGCGCAAACGCCCCGGCATGTACACCGACACCAGTCGGCCGAACCACCTCGCCCAGGAAGTCATCGACAACAGCGTCGACGAAGCCTTGGCCGGGCACGCGACCTCGGTGCAGGTCATCCTGCACGCCGATCACTCCCTGGAAGTCAGCGATGACGGTCGCGGCATGCCGGTGGATATCCACGCCGAAGAAGGCGTCTCGGGCGTCGAGCTGATCCTCACCAAGCTCCATGCGGGTGGCAAGTTTTCCAACAAGAATTACCAGTTCTCCGGCGGTCTGCACGGGGTGGGTATTTCCGTGGTCAACGCCTTGTCGAACGAAGTCCGGGTGCGCGTAAAGCGTGACGGCAACGAATACCAGATGACCTTCGCCGACGGTTACAAGAAAACCGAGCTGGAAATCATTGGTACCGTCGGCAAGCGCAACACGGGTACCAGCGTATTCTTCGCGCCGGACCCGAAATACTTCGATTCGCCGAAATTCTCCATCAGCCGCCTCAAGCACGTACTCAAGGCCAAGGCCGTTCTGTGCCCGGGGCTGCTGGTCAGTTTTGAAGACAAAGCCACCGGCGAGAAAGTCGAATGGCATTACGAAGACGGTCTGCGCTCCTATCTGGTGGACGCGGTCAACGGATTCGAGCGTCTGCCGGACGAACCGTTCTGCGGCAGCCTGGCCGGTAACAAAGAAGCGGTCGATTGGGCGCTGCTGTGGTTGCCGGAAGGTGGCGACAGCGTTCAGGAAAGCTACGTCAACCTGATCCCGACGGCGCAGGGCGGTACCCACGTCAACGGTCTGCGTCAGGGTTTGCTCGACGCGATGCGCGAGTTCTGCGAATTCCGCAGCCTGCTCCCTCGTGGCGTGAAACTGGCGCCGGAAGACGTCTGGGAGCGCATCGCTTTCGTGCTGTCGATGAAGATGCAAGAGCCGCAATTCTCCGGCCAGACCAAAGAGCGTCTGTCGTCCCGTGAAGCGGCCGCGTTCGTTTCCGGTGTGGTCAAGGATGCCTTCAGCCTGTGGCTCAACGCCAACCCGGAAACCGGCATGTTGCTGGCGGAACTGGCGATCAACAATGCCGGCCGTCGTCTGAAGGCCAGCAAGAAGGTCGAGCGCAAGCGCATCACGGCGGGGCCGGCACTGCCGGGCAAACTCGCCGACTGCGCCGGACAGGACCCGATGCGTTCCGAGCTGTTCCTGGTGGAAGGTGATTCCGCCGGCGGTTCGGCCAAGCAGGCGCGAGACAAAGAATTTCAAGCAATCCTGCCGTTGCGCGGCAAGATTCTGAACACCTGGGAAGTCGACGGCAGCGAAGTGCTGGCCAGCCAGGAAGTGCACAACATCGCCGTGGCCATCGGTGTCGATCCGGGCTCGGCGGACATCGCTCAGCTGCGTTACGGCAAGATCTGCATCCTCGCCGACGCCGACTCCGACGGTCTGCACATCGCCACCTTGCTGTGCGCGTTGTTCGTTCAGCATTTCCGCCCGTTGGTGGATGCCGGTCACGTCTACGTCGCGATGCCGCCGTTGTACCGTATCGACCTGGGCAAAGAGATTTACTACGCCCTGGACGAAGCCGAACGCGATGGCATTCTCGATCGTCTGGTGGCCGAGAAGAAACGCGGCAAGCCGCAGGTCACACGATTCAAAGGTCTGGGTGAAATGAACCCGCCGCAGCTGCGCGAAACCACCATGGACCCGAACACTCGGCGTCTGGTGCAGCTGACGCTGGAGGATTTTGAAGCGACCTCGGAAATGATGGACATGCTGCTGGCGAAGAAACGCGCCGGTGACCGTAAATCCTGGCTGGAATCCAAAGGTAACCTGGCCGAGGTTCTTGGCTGATGCGGGTTGGCTTTGCCCTGGCGTGTGCGTTACTTCTGACCTCGGTTTCGGTGTTTGCCGAGCCGGTGCCGGAACTGCGCCTGTTGTCCGAGCATCCCATTGACGGTATGCGCGGCGGCAACCTGTCAGGGTTGGCCCAGTGCGGCAAGGATATGTGGACGGTGTCGGATCGCGACGATGATCAGATTTACCGGCTCGATACCCGCGACAGGGTATGGCAAGCCGAAACCGTGGGCATCGGTGTACCACCGGTGCCAGACAGCGGTTTGCCCTGGGGCTTGCGTTCGCGAACCTGGGTGGCGTCGTTTGTCCGTGGTGGGGATCTGGATTTTGAAGGCATCACCTGCGACAACGCCGGGAATCGCTACATCGTCAGCGAATCCCATGCTGCGATTCTGCAAGTGCCACCCGTTGGGCCATCGTCCTGGCTGAAGATCTCGCCGATTCTGATTCGCGAAGCCCGGGCCAGCGGCATGCTGCTGCACTTCAATGCGTTGTTCGAGGGCCTGGCGATCAATCCGGCGGGTGATCAATTGTGGCTCGCCGCCGAGCGTCAAAGCCGTGGATTGTTGCTGATCAAGCGCAAACAAACGGTATGGGATTGCGATGGTGGCTGTGTGTTGCTGAGCGAAGCCGGGAAAGAAATGCAGCCGGCGCAGTTTCCCCGAGCCAAAGCAGTGTCCCGAGACTTTGCCGACCTGTCGCTGTTCAACGGCAAGCTGTTTACCCTTGAGCGCAACGCTTACCAGATCTGCCGCCGTGATTCGGTGACGGCCAAGCTCGAGCGCTGCTGGTCGTTTGCCGATGAAGCCTTGCAGGCGCATCGCCGCTATTCAAATCCTTACGGCCTGACTGAAGCGTTGATTGTTGACGCCGAGGGCGCGTGGATTGGCACCGACAACAACAACGATGCCCGCGCCGATGGCGAGGAACGTCCGATCGTCTGGCGCTTTGCCGCACCTGAAGGTGGCTGGAGCGCCAAGTCATGAGTCAGCAGCCGCCGGGCAAACGCGCCGGTCGTGTGTTGATGGTGCTGGCCTGGTGCGCGGCGCTGTTTCTGGCGACGCGGTTTTTCGGTCAGTGGGAAGCGCGTCAGCAGAATCCCAACACCGTCGTCAGCTCTGAGCAGGGCGAAGGTTTTATCGAAGTGAAACTGGCCAGCAACACGCAGGGTCACTTCGTCGCCAGCGGCCAGATCAACGGCCAACCGGTGGATTTCATGCTCGATACCGGGGCGACCGACGTGTCGATCCCGGCGGAAATGGCCGAACGGCTGAAACTGGAAAAAGGCTTTGGGGTGACCCTGAGCACAGCCAACGGTCGCACCCAGGGTTACCGAACCCGCATCGACCGGCTGCAACTGGGTGACATTGTGCTGCGCGATGTGCGCGCCCTCGTCGTGCCAGGCCTGGATGGCAAACAAGTGCTGCTCGGAATGAGCGCGCTGAACAAACTTGAATTTACCCAGCGCGGTGGCACCATGCTGCTGCGCCAGACAACGAACCGATGAGGCCCGCATGAGCGACTCCCTTGATCTCAGCCTGGACGGTGTAGAACGCCGGTCACTGGCTGACTTCACCGAAAATGCCTACCTCAACTATTCCATGTACGTGATCATGGACCGTGCCTTGCCGCATATTGGCGACGGCCTGAAACCGGTACAGCGACGCATTATCTATGCGATGAGCGAGTTGGGGCTGGACGCCGATTCCAAGCACAAGAAGTCGGCGCGTACCGTCGGTGACGTGCTCGGTAAGTTCCACCCGCACGGCGACTCGGCCTGCTACGAAGCCATGGTCCTTATGGCCCAGCCGTTCAGCTACCGCTACACGCTGGTCGACGGCCAGGGTAACTGGGGTGCGCCGGATGATCCCAAGTCCTTCGCCGCCATGCGTTACACCGAAGCGCGGCTGTCGCGTTATTCCGAAGTGCTGCTCAGCGAACTGGGCCAGGGCACGGCAGACTGGGGCCCGAACTTCGACGGCACCCTCGACGAACCGCTGGTGTTGCCAGCACGTTTGCCGAACATCCTGCTCAACGGCACCACCGGCATCGCCGTGGGCATGGCCACCGACGTACCGCCGCACAATCTGCGCGAAGTCGCCACGGCTTGCGTGCGTTTGCTGGATGAACCGAAAGCCACGGTCGAACAGCTCTGCGAGCACATCCAGGGCCCGGATTACCCGACCGAAGCGGAAATCATCACGCCACGTGCCGACCTGCTGAAAATGTACGAAACCGGCAAGGGCTCGGTGCGCATGCGCGCCGTGTACCACATCGAAGACGGCGATATCATCGTCACCGCGCTGCCGCATCAGGTGTCGGGCGCCAAGGTGCTGGAACAGATCGCGGCCATGATGCAGGCCAAACCGTCGAAAGCCCCGCAGATCGCTGACCTGCGAGACGAGTCCGACCACGAGAACCCGTGCCGGATCGTGATTATTCCGGGCGCACGCAAAAACTTTGATCACGACGCTCTGATGCAGCACCTGTTCGCCAGCACCGAGCTGGAGTCGAGCTACCGGGTCAACATCAACATCATCGGTCTGGACGGCAAGCCGCAGTTGAAAAACCTGCGCGCGCTGTTGGTCGAGTGGCTGGAATTCCGGGTCCAGACTGTGCGTCGTCGCCTGCAATTCCGCCTCGATAAGGTCGAGCGTCGCCTGCACCTGTTGGACGGTTTGTTGATTGCCTACCTCAACCTGGATGAAGTGATTCACATCATCCGCACCGAGGAGCACCCGAAAACCGCGCTGATCGAGCGTTTCGCCCTGAGCGAAATCCAGGCCGACTACATTCTCGACACCCGTTTGCGTCAGTTGGCGCGACTGGAAGAAATGAAGTTGCGTGCCGAGCAAGATGAACTGCTCAAGGAGCAGGCCAAGCTGCAAGCCCTGCTGGGGAGCGAAGCCAAGCTGAAAAAACTGGTCCGCACCGAGCTGATCAAGGACGCTGAAACCTACGGCGATGACCGTCGCTCGCCAATCGTCGAGCGCACCGAAGCCAAGGCCCTGACCGAGCACGATCTGCTGCCGAACGAGAAAGTGACCGTCGTCCTGTCGGAAAAAGGCTGGGTTCGTTCTGCCAAGGGGCACGAAATCGACGCCACCGGGCTTTCCTACAAGGCCGGGGATGGTTTCAAGGCTCTGGCGCCCGGGCGCTCCAACCAGTTTGCGGTGTTTATCGATTCCACCGGTCGCAGCTATTCGGTGGCCGCGCACACGCTGCCATCGGCCCGTGGCCAGGGCGAACCGCTTACCGGTCGTCTGACGCCGCCGCCAGGGGCAAGCTTCGAATGCGTGCTGATGCCGGAAGACGATTCGCTGTACGTGATCGCCTCCGACGCCGGTTACGGTTTCGTGGTAAAAGGTGAAGACCTGCAAGCCAAGAACAAGGCGGGCAAGGCGCTGTTGAGCCTGCCGAACAACGCCAAGGTGATTCTGCCGCGTCCGGTGGCTGATCGTGAGCAGAACTGGCTGGCCTCGGTGACCACCGAAGGTCGCCTGCTGATCTTCAAAATCAGCGATCTGCCACAATTAGGTAAAGGTAAAGGTAATAAGATCATCGGGATTTCCGGTGAGCGTGTTGCCAGCCGCGAAGAATATGTCACGGACATCGCCGTTCTGCCGGATGGCGCCACATTGGTGCTGCAGGCCGGAAAACGTACCTTGTCACTAAAAGCAGACGACCTCGAACACTACAAAGGTGAGCGTGGACGTCGTGGTAACAAATTGCCACGTGGCTTTCAGAGGGTAGATGCGCTGCTCGTCGAAAACCTCAATTAAGCGTCCTAGAGCGCTCGATCTACGATTTAACGCGTAGATCGACGCTTTGGCGCTGGAGTCGGAACGCATATTCACGGATGATATGGCCTTTCAAGCGCCGGCGTGGCCGAGCGTTCTTCATATTTATTGAGTATTTTCACTGTGGTTAGCCTTGTGGCAACCACCTGGATGGGACGATGACTGCTCTGCGCCTTCCTTTTATTTTGATGCTCGCCGGCGTTCTTGGCCTGGCGGGTTGCAGCACTCACCAACCGGTGTCGCTGTATCAGCTGGACAGCGGAAGTCCGGCTCAGCCTGCGCAAAGCGCGGGCATGGCTGTATTGCTGGGTCCGGTAACTGTAGCTGATTACCTGCAACGCGAAACGTTGTTGCAGCGACAGCCGGATGGCAGCCTGCAAGCTTCGGCTGATGGTCGTTGGGCGGGTAGCCTGTCGTCGGATATCGATCAGCTGCTGCTGCGTCAGGTCGCCGGTCATCTGGACAGTCAGCGCGTAGTGCTGGCGCCAGCGACAGTGGGCTTCACGCCGGATGTGCAGGTTCTGCTGACGATTACTCGCCTGGACTCGGGTGAGGCGCAACCGGCGATCCTTGATGCGCAATGGCGTTTGATCGACCGTCGTGGCCATGTTCGTGATAACCGCATCATTCATCTGCAGGAACAGCATGCCGGTGGCACGGCGGCTCAGGTTCAGGCTCAGGGTGTATTGCTGCAGCGTCTGGCCGAACAACTGTCGACGGCACTCAAGCCGCTGGCCAATCAGCCACCGATTGCCGAAGCGCCAAAAAAACCGGCTGCCAAGCCTGTGGCGCCTGCGGCAGAAAAGGATAAGCAACCGAAGATTCCGATGGCTTCGCCGATCCGGACCGATATGGAAGTGTTCAGGTTCTAAGCCTGGATTGATCCGAAGCAAAGCCCGCATTGATGCGGGTTTTGTTGTTTCTGAGGATTGATTGGTGAGTGCCTCGAATATGTGTACGGCTTGAGATCCACCATGTCTCCGAACACCTGTCCACCATGTGTCCGGTACAAACACCCCAGAGGGGAGAGGGGGAAAGGGAGCGGATCTTCAAGCTTTTCAAGCCTGAGTTCGACTCGGAATCTCAGGTCGATGTACTGCAGTGGTCTAATTTCCCCGGACACCCCGATAGGTGGAAAATGCACCTATTGAGGAGTTCTCCATGACCGACAAACGTAAAGTATTCGACGACAGCTTCAAGCTGGAAGTTGTAAAGATGATCAAGGACCAGGGCCTGAGTGTTTCACAGGTTTGTCGTGATCTTGATATTGGTGATACGGCCGTTCGACGCTGGGTACAACAGTATGAGGCCGAGAAGTTGGGACAAGCCGGGATCGGCAAGCCGCTGACCTCTGAGCAACAGCGTATTCGTCAGTTGGAGCAAGAAAACCGTCAACTCAAGATGGATAACGATGTACTAAAAAAAGCCACCGCCTTCTTTGCCCGCGAGCTGAAGTAACGTACCGCTTGGTTCGGCAGCTGCAACAGAAGGCTTATTCGGTGGCGTATGTGTGTCGTTTGTTGGGGGTTAGTCGATCCGGCTTCTACGAGGCCAACAAGCGCGCTGAGGCTCCTGCATCGATCTGCCCCGTTGCTCTGCAACTCAAGGCGTCGTTTGCTGAAAGTGGCGGCTGCTATGGCAGTCGCCCATTGCGTAAAGCGTTACGTGCAAAGGGTATGGAAGTAGGCATTTACAAGATTCGCCGCATGATGCGCGTCAACGGCCTGCGTTCGGCCTGGAAGCGTAAATTTGTGCACACCACCGACAGCAAACATGACCTGCCGATTGCTGAAAATGTATTGAACCGCCAATTTGAACCCGAGGCGGCGAACAAGGCCTGGGTAGCAGACATTACCTACATCCGAACCCGCAGTGGCTGGTTGTATCTGGCTGTGGTGCTGGACTTGTTCTCACGCAAGGTAGTGGGCTGGTCAATGGCGCCGAACATGCCCGCTGAACTGGTGTGCAGTGCAATGCAGCTGGCGGTTGCTCAACGTCAACCGCCACCCGGCTTGATCGCCCACTCGGATCGCGGCAGCCAGTACGCGAGTGCGAGCTACAGAGCGCTGCTGGCAAGAAGTGACATGCAGCAAAGCATGAGCCGTAAAGGTAACTGCTGGGATAACGCAGTGATGGAGCGCTTCTTCCTGAGCTTGAAAATGGAGCGGGTATGGCGACGTGATTACGCCAACCATGGCGAGGCGATACGCGACATCACTGAGTACATCGTTGGGTTTTACAACAACGAACGGCTGCACTCGAAACTGGGATATCTGCCACCGACAGTTTATGAACGGGCGATGGCATCAAAATCACCTATCGAGGTGTCCGGAATTAGTTGACCACGACAGTACCTCGAAAGACACCTCGGTCAGTCCCCTCGCCCCTCTGGGGAGAGGGTTAGGGTGAGGGGTGGCTCTAGAGGCAAGCGCATTTTTCAGAATCAACAAAAAGCCCGCAGACGATTACTCGTCTGCGGGCTTTTTCATAACGGGGCTACTTACGCCCGACGTTCGTGCATCCGCGCCAGTTGCCGCTCAAGCATCGACGGATAAGGTTCCATCAGTCGCTCTACGCAACAAGCGCCTTCCGGGCTTGCGATCGGTCGGATTCGTGCGCGCTGGCGGATCAGCGCGTCGTCACCGATCTTGCGCTCCACCAGCAGCAAGTTGCGGCTGTGTTGCGACAGGGCCAGCGCATCCTGAGCGGTTTCGGTCAGCAGCAGATCAATCTGGCTCAGACCGAACAGCTCGTCACCCAGGGTCAGGCCCAGTTGCAATTGCAGGGTGATGCCGCTGTCGGCGACTTCGATCTGTAACTGATGGCCCAGAGCTCGCAACAATTCACCGCAGCAGATGGCGTTGGTCAGGTAGTCGTCGCCGCTGTCTTCGGTGTGGAACAGCATCAGCGTGCTGCCATCGTTCAGGGTGTGCAGCTCGCTCTGGTAGAGCGAGGCGGCCTGATCGAGGCAGTCGCGATAGCGTTTGAGCAGTTCTTCCAGACGTGTGCGGGGCAGGCGACGCAGCTGATCTTGGGCGCCCAGTTGTACGGCCAGCACCGCGCTGTGCTGCGGCACGTTCGATAGTTGCGGTTTTGCTACCGGTTTCGGCGCGGTCAACGCTGATTCATCACGCAGGTCGGCAAATGCATCGTCGTCATCATCGTCTTCAACGGTGCTGACAATGCGCCGTGGCGCAGGTTTGAGGCCGGCCACAGGCTTGGCTTCATCGAAACTCGGGTCACGCAAATTGCGCATTTCGAAGGTGGGCTCGTTATCGTCAGCGTCTTCGTAGTCGCTTTCGTCGTACTCAGGCTCTGGAGCAGGTTCCGGCTCGGCGGGCTCTGGCGCGAAGTCGGCGTGCAGCTGGCGAGCCAGATCGCCGATCTCATCCTGACGCTCGGTGGCCGGGGTGTATTCGTCGATATGGCGCAGCCACACCCGCAATTGCAGCAACGGCGTGGAGATGTGCCGACCCAGGCGCAGGCTCAAGGCCAGGGACAGCGCCAGCAGAATCGCACTCAAAATGCCCATGCTTTGCAGGCTGATGGTCATCGGCTGCTGGAACTGATCCATGTCCAGGCTGATGCGCAGTTGCCCGGCGGTCACGTCCTGGAAAGTGATCTTGCTCTGGTACATGCCTTCGGCTTCGCCCAGCAGGCTATGCTTGGGGCGCTGACCGGCTTCGGCGAGGATGCGGTTATCCACGCTATAAATGGCCGCATGGGCCACCAACTTGTTTTTGGTCAGGTTATTGAGCAGCACGTTGAGGCTGAGGATGTCGTTGGACACCAACAGCTCCGTGGCGGACGTGGCCGTCTGCGTGGTCAGGCTTTCACCCAGGGCATCTGCCTGCTCGTGCATGGCCTGCTTGAACTGCAAACCCATCACACAGGCATAGATCACCAGGGCCAGAGCGACCAGGATCACGTTATGGCTGGCGATGCGCAATGCAATCGGTACACGGCGGTGGCGCAGTGCACGGAAGATCAGCAGAAAGAAGTTATCGGTTTTTACTGGCGTGGGCCGGTTCACTTGAGCTCGGCTCTTTTGTCCGTGAAGTTGACGCGCAGTATAGCGACAGGCCCTAGACCGTCAAAGCGCTCACGGTGCCCGATGGTCACTGAATGTGGGTAGAATGCGGTTTTTTTCCACTTGCGGGGGTGCGCCTTGCGCGAAATCGTCCTGATAAACATCACGGGAGTCGACCGTCCGGGTCTGACTGCGGCCATTACCGGCGTTCTGGCCCAGGGTGGTGTGAACATTCTCGACATTGGTCAGGCGGTGATCCACGACACCTTGTCGTTCGGCATCCTGGTTGAAATTCCTGACTCCGAGCAAGGCAAGTCGGTGCTCAAGGACATCCTGTTCACGGCTTACAAGCTCGATCAGCAGGTGCGTTTCACGCCGGTTTCCGAAGAGGATTATCAGCAGTGGGTTGGCAATCAGGGCAAGAAACGCCACATCGTGACCCTGTTGACCCGCAAAGTGACTGCCGGGCAATTGCAGGCCGTGAGTTCGATCACCGCTAAATATGGCCTGAACATCGACCATATCGATCGTCTGTCCGGGCGCATGCCGCTGGACACCCCGGCCGATCAGGGCAAGGGCTGCATCGAGTTTTCCGTTCGTGGTGAAGCGGCTGATCCGCAAGCGCTGCGGGCCGAATTCCTCAGCGTTGCGCAGGAACTGAACGTCGACATCGCCTTCCAGGAAGATTCACTGTTCCGTCGTAACCGCCGTCTGGCGGTGTTCGACATGGACTCGACGCTGATCGAAGCCGAAGTGATCGACGAACTGGCCAAGGCTGCCGGTGTGGGCGATCAGGTGTCGGCGATCACCGAGCGGGCGATGGCCGGCGAATTGGACTTCCGCGCCAGCTTCAAGGAGCGCCTGGCCTTGTTGAAAGGGCTGGACGTCAGCGTGCTGGATTCCATCGGCGCTTCCCTGCGCCTGACCGAAGGTGCCGAAACCCTGTTCGCCGAACTCAAGCGTCTGGGCTACAAGACCGCAATCCTGTCGGGCGGCTTTACCTACTTCGCCAAGCAATTGCAGGCCAAGCTGGGCATCGACTATGTGTTCGCCAATGAACTGGAAGTGGTCGATGGCAAGGTCACCGGCGTGGCCGTCGAGCCGATTGTTGATGCGCAGCGCAAGGCGGATCTTCTGAAGGAACTGGCGCACAAGGAAGGTTTGCGTCTGGAGCAGACCATTGCGGTCGGCGACGGCGCCAACGATTTGCCAATGCTGGCGATTGCCGGGTTGGGCGTGGCGTTCCGTGCCAAACCGCTGGTCAAGCAGTCGGCGAAGCAGGCAATTTCCACCCTTGGGCTGGATGGCGTGCTGTATCTGCTGGGTTTCCGGGATCGCGACGGGCAACTTTGAGGTATTTGCTGCCTGATCTGGCCCCTTCGCGAGTAGGCTCGCTCCCACATTGATCGTGTTATAGACATAGATCAATTGTGGGAGCGAGCCTGCTCGCGAAGGCCGCGCCACGGTCTTACAGATTCACCCTCAAAGCGTTTTCCACAACGAATCAAAATCCTCCTCAGCGCCGCTCACCGCGGCGTTGTCGTTTCTGACTGCTTCCAGTGGACGGTAGGCGAACTGATTAAAGCTGTTGGTGCTCGCCACCTGCCGCTCCAGCCCGACCCGGCGTTCCTCGCCGTGGGTATTGATCATGACCTTGTTGCCCTCCTGAAAGGGCAGGCGCGGTGCGAGCAGAGTGGCCGGCAGGTCGATGGCGCTGATTTGCGGCAGCAACAGACCGCGAAGGTATTGGCTGTGGTCATCACGGGTGCGCACCAGTTGCAGGCCGCAAGGCTCGGCGAAGGGGGCAACCTGCTCGATGCCCATCTGCGTGCCACCGCCGCGCACCTGGCGGATCCAGCGCACCACCGCGATGCTCCAGCCCTGACTGGCAGAATCCTCGATACCGACCATCTCACCCGCCTGTAACTCGGCCGGTACAGCGCCAGGCCAGGCCAGGCAGTAACCGCCGGGGCTGTGATTGACTACTGACAGGACATGGGTCGGGAAGTGCTGATTGCGGTCGGATGCTTCGTGGCTGTCGTCATTCTGAAGCTGCGGGTATTCGATCTCTTCGTAGGGCAATAGAGCGTCTGCATTGACTTGGGGGGCGGCGTCGAAGGCCTGGTGCCATTGGTCCTTTTCCCGGCCGGACGCCGACGTTACCGAAAATTGTGCAGGCCGGGCGCCGTGGTTTTTCAGGATGTCGCTGAATGAGCGTTGCCCACCCAGATAAAAGTGCAGCGCGCTCATGCCTATGCACAGGGTCAACGTGCCTTGGCCGACGGTGCGCTGGAAACTGCGCTCGGCAGTCTGGCCCCAGGCGGCATGAAGGTGTTGCAACGTATCCAGGCTTAACCCTGCTGGCACGGGCAGCGGTGATGAACTGTCATTTTTTTGCAAATGAGCTTCAATCGCCGCGACCAACGGCTGCGGATCAATCCCCAATAAGCTCTCTTGCTGCTCGGCCCGGAACTTGGTGCGGTAACGCGGTCCGGTGTCGAGGTCTGGCACGACGGCAAACAGCCCGGTGGCCGGTTTGTCGGGTTGCAGCTTGATCCATTGGCTCCAGGGCTCCAGCACCTCGGCTACCCGGGCAATCTGGTGCTGGCGCAGTTGGTTGCAGCGTGAGGCGCCCAGCAGCAAGGCGACCACGTAAGTCTGTTCGATACTCAGGTTTTGCGTCTGGCTGGCCAGCTCATCGCGCAGGCTCGTGTGCTGGAGCCGGTGCGCGCAGGCGATCCGGTAAAGCTGATGCAGCTCCAGCCACAAGCCTTCCGGCACCGGGCAATAGAGTTTGGTAGCGCGAATCAGCGGCCCGTTCAGGCAATGGATCGCCCGTTGCAGCGCCTGGGTCAGCAGCGGCGCACGGTCCTTGCTGAACTTCGGTGTGATGCGCACGACAATCTGTTTATAACCAATGGCCAAGTGACTTTGCAGCGCCTGGCAGAGGTTGGCGATCTTGCGCGAACGCTCCTCGAGGACAATCGACTGATGCAGGAAATGCTGCTCAAGGTGTTTGCAGACGTAATACACCTCGGGCCGCAGCAGTTCGAGCAATTGCAGGCGATTGTCGCTGGGCGTGAGCAGCTGGTTGAGTTCGCTCAAGCCTTGATACAGCTGACGAGCGGTTTCGCCGATGTTGGCTTTGGGTAGATTGGCGATCCAGCGCTTGAGATCACGCGGGGTGGCTTCACAGAACGACAGGCGCAACTGCGTCGGGATCGGGGCGCGTAGCAGGAGGTGGGGGCTGGTCTCATTCATGCCGTGGAAAAACTCCAACCGGTAAATGGGCAGTGAATGACCTGACTGTAGCAGCTATGGGTTTCTACCGTTTGTCTGTCAGTCGAGTGCCCTCCGGGCGTACTACTAATCTGACAGTCGTGCGACTGGAAACGCAAAGTCGTATGGCCTGCTGCCTACGCAGGGCAGGTCTCTTTGTAACTTCAAGGAGATGAAGTTTATGTCTAGATATGTAGTGGCAAATCAATGGGGCGGTAGTTCGGCACCTTGGCATCCGGGCGGAGACTGGACGCTAGGCGCGCGGGACAACCAGAACGTTGTCGCGATCGAGATCAAATCGGGCGATGGCGGGAAGAGTTTCACCGGCACCATGACGTATGCGGGTGAAGGTCCCATTGGCTTCAAGGCTCAGCGCACGGGCCAGAACCAGTACAACGTTGAAAATCAGTGGGGCGGCAACGATGCCCCGTGGCATCCGGGTGGCAAATGGGTCATCGGAGGCCGGGATAATCAGAACGTTGTGGCGTTGAGCGTGACCTCCAGTGATGGAGGGAAAAACCTCAGTGGCACCAATACCTACGCCAACGAAGGGCCGATCGGCTTCCGTGGACAGATAGAGTAGCGGCACCACCGAAATGTCCGACCCCGCGAAGACGTTCGCGGGGTCGGATCAGCGATCAGGCTTTTGCCAGGCCCATACCCTGGCCCATTTGTACCGGCGAACCGGCCGCCAGTTCTTCAGCCCACTGCACTTGATCAGGCCCGAACAGCACGACAGCGGTCGAACCCAGTTTGAACCGACCCAGCTCTGCACCTTTCTCCAAATGGATCGGCGCACGGGCAGCTTCGTCGTAGCGGAAGGTTTTCAGCTCGCGTTTAGGCGGCGTGACCAACCCGGCCCAAACGGTTTCGATCGACGCAACGATCATCGCCCCCACCAGCACCACGGCCATCGGCCCGCGCTCGGTGTCGAAAATGCACGCCACACGCTCGTTGCGGGCGAACAGTTCCGGAACGTTTTCGGCGGTGGTCTGGTTGACCGAGAAGATCCGGCCCGGGATGTAGACCATTTCGCGCAGGGTGCCAGCCAGCGGCATGTGCACGCGGTGGTAGTCCTTCGGCGACAGATAAATAGTCGCGAAATCACCGCCCATGAACGGCGCCGCGTTGGCAGCGTCGCCGCCCAGCAATTCCAGCACGCTGAAGCTGTGGCCCTTGGCCTGGAACACGCGACCGTGTTCGATCGGGCCGAGTTGGCTGACCGCACCGTCGGCCGGGCTGAGGATCGCGCCTGGCGTCTCGTCCAGCGGGCGAGCGCCGTCCTTCAAGGCGCGAGTGAAGAATGCATTGAAGTGCTCGTAGGCCGTCAGGTCTTCAACGAGCGCCTGCGACATGTCCACCTGATAACGCTTGGCGAACCAGGCGGTGAAGGCATTCTTGAACCAGCGCACGCGGCATTCGGCAATGCAGCCGGCCAGTCGCGACAACAGGTGATGGGGCAGCAGGTATTGGCTGAGGATAAACAAACGCTTATTCATTAACTGTCCTTAAAAACCTTAAATCTCTACGGGCGTATCGGGGTGGTTGCCCCATTCGCCCCAGGAACCGGCGTAGCCTTTGACCCGCGGATAACCGAGGGATTTGGCCACCAGATAGGTGAAGCCAGAACGATGGTGAGTCTGGCAGTGGGTAATCACTTCTTTGTCTTTGCTGATCCCGAGTTTTTCCAGGATCTGCGGCATGTCGGTGCGGATGCGCAGGTGGCGCGACTGATCCATGCCCGCGGTCCATTCGAAATTGACCGCGCCGGGAATGTGCCCGGCCTTGGCCGCCAGGACTTTCTCGCCGGAGTACTCCAGCGGCCCGCGTGCGTCCCAGATTGCCAGGTCGGCGGCACCGAGACGGCTTTGCAGGTATTCGCGGGTGGCAGTGGGTTCGTCGTGCAGGGTCAACGCAACCGGGCCGCCGACCGGAGCCGGGATCTGGATCGACATGGGCAAACCTTCTGCCAGCCAGGCCTTCAGGCCGCCGTCGACATAGTGGTACTTGCTGTGGCCGATGACATCCAGCAGCCAGATAAAGCGCCCGGCCCAACCGCCGCCCTCGTCGTCATAGACCACGTAGACCGCGTCTTTGTTGTGCCCCAGTTCACCGAACAACGCTTCGAGTGCCGCTTGCGGCGGCATCAGTCCCGGCGCAGGCGCCTGACCGAGTTGCGTGCGTTTCGGATCGACAAAACGCGCACCGGGGATATGCCCTTCGGCATAGCGGGCGCTGCTGGTCAGGTCCACCAGAATCAGTTCGCGGGCGTCGAGACGAGCGAGCAAATCGCTCGGCTCGATCACCAGCGGCAAGCCAGAGAAGTCAGGCATGTGAGGTCTCCAGAACACAAAGGGGAGGATTGTATAGCAGCGTCATTGGCCGCGGTGACTAAAGCTGTGCAGGGCTTTCTCGATGCACTGCGCGGTTTTGCCGAAGGCTTGCACGGTGATTTCCGAGAACGGCCCGCCGCCCTGATCCGCCACCACAATCATGATCACCCGACCATTATTGACCAGTGAGCGCAACAGCAAGTGTTCACCGCCGAACTGTGAGCGCAGGCTGGCCGGCAACAGGGCTGAGAATTGTGCGTTGTTGGCCGGCGTCAGGCGCACTTGGGCTTGTTGCGAGAGCAGGCGTTGCAGCACGGTGCTCTGGCTGACGACGAAGTTCAGACCGGCCACTTCTTTTGGCAGCCCGGCCGTCTGGTGCACCCGCAGATTGTCATGGGTGCGGTCGGCCATCAGGATCATCACCCGACGCATGCCGCACGCGACCAAAGCGTCCCGGGCAGAGGTGGTCAAGTGCATGGCATTGGTGAAGCGACTCGGCTCAACCAGCAACTCGGCACACTGTCTGCGCCATTTCGCCAGGTCTTCGGCAGTCGGTGCCGGGGCTGGCAGCAATCCGGCGTGAACGCGGTTCATGCCCCACGGCCAGATCAGTGAAACGGCCGGGTGCCAAAGGTCTGGCATGGCGTGATGGCGGGCGCTGTTGGCGGCCTGTTGGTGCAACTGCTGCTGCACTTCGTCCATCGGCATTTGCAGGTAAAGGCTGGTCAGGTACTGCCAGCGTTCACTGTGCGGACTGTCCCAGGCCTGTTGCGCCGACAGCGCCAGACCGTTGGCCAGCAGCACCGTATTGGCCGGTTGATTGAGCCAGCGGCGCAGGGTCGGATCGTCATCGAGGCGGTTCTGTTGGCGCAATGGATGATCGCTGTCGCGCGCGATGCGCAGCACTTTCACCAGCTCACGTTGCTCGTTGAGCAGCAGCCGATAACCCTGTTGCACCCAGATTGGCAGGCGCCAGATGTCCACGAGCGCCAGGCAGATGTCCAGCAGGCGCGCGCCGAACAATTGCTTTTCGACTTTGCGCGCTGACTCGCCTTTGTGGATGACCCGCAGCTCCCACTCTTCGAGCAGCTGCGGATGGGTCAACGCCATCGGCCAGAGCGGCGAGAGAAACAGCAGGCTGCCCCAGTGGATGTCCTGCCACAGCCGCGCCAGGCGACTGGCGAAAAAACCGTTGGCCTGTTGGGTCGCGTGCTGGCTGATCAGCTGCAGCTGACGCAGGGCGATCGGGATCTCCGATTGCGGCTGGGCAGGCAGGCGGGCTAGCAGTTCTTCGGTGCGCTTCAAACCGAGGCGATTGATCGCCACCTCAAGGTTCTCCGCAGGCTCGGTCATGCTGCCATGGGTGTGGCGATTGGCTTCGCGAATCACGCTCAGCGCCAGCGCCGGGCTGTCCTGTATCAGTTCGGCGATATCGCGCAGGGAGCTGCGACTGTTGGCGATGGCTTTGCAGACACGGTCATGACTGACTTGCGGAACCGGCAGGCGCACGCCATCGAGAAGCTTGACCCAGCCTTCGAGAGTGGTCGGTTTTGGAATTGGAACGTTCGTTTCGTTAGCCATGGTTGGACGCGATCATCGTCTGCATTACCTATGCCCGGAGCGGGCCAAATTGGCTTTTCGCCTGAACTGGCTATAGTCTGGCGCAGTTTTGCCGATAAGTAGAAGAAGAGATTTTTTAACTTCCGAATATGACCTTGAACCCGACTCAGTAAGTGCTCTCCTACCTATGGCTAAAATAATCGGCATCATCGTCGTATTCGCGAGCGTGCTCGGCGGATACGTGCTCTCCCATGGCAAAATTGCCGCCCTGATTCAGCCCTTCGAGGTGTTGATTATCGGTGGTGCGGCCCTCGGTGCATTCCTGCAGGCCAACCCCGGTTACATGACCATGCACGTGCTCAAGAAGTCCTTGGGCATGTTCAGTTCGCGCTTCAACCACACGTTCTATCTGGAAGTGCTGGGCCTGATCTACGAGATCCTCAACAAGAGCCGTCGCGAAGGCATGATGGCCATCGAAGGCGACATCGAAGATGCCGCCGCGAGCCCGATCTTCGCCAAGTACCCGGTCGTGCTCAAAGACGAGCGCATGACCGCGTTCATCTGCGATTACCTGCGGATTATGTCCTCCGGCAACATGGCTCCCCATGAGCTTGAAGGCCTGTTCGACATGGAGCTTTACAGCCTCAAGGAAGACCTGGAACACCCTGCCCACGCGGTGAACGGCATTGCCGACGCCATGCCGGGTTTCGGTATCGTCGCGGCGGTGCTCGGTATCGTGGTGACCATGGCCTCCCTGGGCGAAGGCGACCAGAAATCCATCGGTTTACACGTGGGTGCAGCCCTGGTCGGTACCTTCTTCGGTATTCTCGCGGCATACGGCTTCTTCGGCCCATTGGCCACTTCCCTGGCCCACGATGCCAAGGAAGAACTCAACGTCTACGAAGCCATCAAGGCCTCGCTGGTCGCTTCGGCCTCCGGCATGCCGCCATCGCTGGCGGTAGAGTTCGGCCGCAAGGTTCTGTACCCGGCGCACCGTCCTAGCTTTGCTGAGCTGGAACAAGCGGTTCGCGGTCGCTAAGTCATGGAAAATAACCAGCCGATAATCATCAAGCGCGTCAAGCGCATCGCCGGCGGGCATCACGGGGGCGCCTGGAAAATCGCCTTCGCGGACTTCGCGACGGCGATGATGGCGTTCTTCCTGGTGCTGTGGCTGCTGTCCACCGCAACACCCGAACAGAAAATCGCCATCGCCGGTTACTTCAAGGACCCGGTCGGCTTTTCGGAAAGCGGCACGCCGTACATCATCGACCTGGGCGGCTCGCCGACCCTGGCGCCGGAGAACACCCTCAACCCCGAGGTGAAATCTCAGCCGCAGCCAGACAAGGTGACCATCGACACCGAGCAGGTTGAAGGCATGGCCGAGCAGGTCGAGAAGGAGCGTCTCGAGCTGTTGCTGCAAGAACTGCAGAACAAAGTCGAAGAGAATCCGCAACTCAAGAAATTCAAAGACCAGATCCTGTTCGAAATCACACCGGACGGTTTGCGCATCCAGATCGTGGACGCCGAAAACCGACCGATGTTCGACTCCGGCAGTGCCCGTCTGAAGCCGTACTTCGAAGACATCCTGCTGGCCATGGCCGACACCATCAAAGCGGTGCCGAACAAGATCAGCATCAGCGGCCACACCGATGCCAAGCCGTATTCGAGCACGGGTGATTTCGGTAACTGGGAACTCTCGGCCAACCGTGCCAACGCGGCACGTCGTGCGCTGATCGCTGGCAGCT
The DNA here is from genome assembly GCF_030053115.1 of Pseudomonas svalbardensis. Classification (NCBI taxonomy): domain Bacteria; kingdom Pseudomonadati; phylum Pseudomonadota; class Gammaproteobacteria; order Pseudomonadales; family Pseudomonadaceae; genus Pseudomonas; species Pseudomonas svalbardensis. The sequence goes on from NZ_CP125619.1 coordinate 575,808, forward strand.
ATCCGGATGCACAGGTGGCGCGGGTCGTCGGTTATGCCTCGTCGGCACTGTTCGATCGCGAGAGCCCGTTCAATCCGGTCAACCGCCGTATCGACATCGTGGTGCTGACCAAGAAAGCCCAGCGTGCCATCGAAGGTTCGCAAGGTGCCGAACCGGCTCCAGAACCAACGCCGACTCAAGGGCAGGGCGGCCCGGGCGAAGTGCCCGCCACGCCAGCCGACCCGAACGCGTTGCCGGCAGATAAAGAGCCGTTGCCGGCACATGAGCTTCGCGAGCGTTTGAATTTGTTTGATGCTCCGAAGCCAGCAGAACCACCGAAGCAGTGACCCGCAAAAAAGCCGACAGCGATGTCGGCTTTTTTGTGCCTGCAAGAATGTATTTAGATCTACCTGATCGCGGTAAAAATCAAGGAATGAGGGCATGTCCGAGAAAGGTGTAGGAAGTCTCCGAGACATATAAACCGGGTTTTTCTTCGCTTAAGGCTCGCCTATAGTTTGTCCGTCGCCGACGAATCGGTGATCGACTTTAGCCGGTCGTATCAGATGATGCACAAGCGCCCGTATAATCGCGGCGCTTTTTGCTGCCTGGCAACTACATGTCTATGGTGGCTGTGTGTGGGACACCTTCGGGTGTACCGGGTCATCTGTCCGGTCGGCTAAACCCGCGCACAGCTACCACCTAATTCGTTTAGCCGCGAAAGGGTGGGAGCTTCACCTATCAGATGAGATTCAAGCCATGCCTAAATTCCACCCCCTCCAAGGCAACTTCAGCGTCGGCCCGACGCTGTACATCGACACCGAAGCCCGCGCTTCCGATCTTCTTGAAACCGCCGTCCACCGACTCAAAGCCGCGCGTAATCTGCTCAACAGCGTCACCTGCCTGTGCGTGAAGGATGCCGAAGGTCATGATCTAGAGCATTTCGCCAATGCTGCTCACATATTGATACAGGATGGCTGCGACGCCTTGGATGCGCTGGGCTGGAGGCTGGAAAAAGCAACGCGCTGAAGATCAGAAAGCCGCGGTATTCGCGGCTTTTTTGTGAGCTGTCAGAAACCGCGTCGGATGCGGTTCTTGAGTTGGTCGTGGAACAGGTCTGCATTTCCTTTGTAGATGCCGCGAACCGACTCACTGATCGATTCCAGTCCTATCGAGCGTTTGGTTATCAACTCCTCACGATAAGCATCAATGAAAAAATTGATGTCCGTATCGCCGCTCAGTTTCGGCCATTTGTCGAGGTACAACGGTAAAGCGCTGGGGCCAACCTGGTACGAGCAGATGCGGCGATTGCTGATGGTCGCTTCTCCGATCTCGAACGGCACCCACCAGGACTGTGCGGTGTTCTCCGAAATCACGGCGAGCAAGTGCGTGCACGCGGTGATGTTGCGGGTGATGACCCCGGTGATGTCGTCAGTGGTCTGTGATTCCGGATCCAGCACGTCGAAGTACGTCTTGATGTTGGCCTGAATAAGACGGGTGTTGATGGCGATGGCGTGGGGCCGATCGCTATGGCGATAGCTGATAAACACAGGCATCAGAAATGTCCCTTGATCGCGAGTTCGCGGTAATAGGCGCCGAGGGCGGTGAGGCGGCAACCGGTGGAGTGGATGGCCGCGTAGTACATGTGCTCGGCGTCCACCGGTTCGATCAGGCTGTGGCGGTTGCACTTTTGCAGTTGGGAGAAGACTTCGCCGTGTTCTGGATCGAACGTGGCTTCGGTAGGTTCGTAGCTGGGGTCGAGGGCAAACATTGATTCGGCTTCGGCGAACCAATCAGGCAGTTTGCGCAGAATCTCTTTGGGGATCAGCGGCGAGACTTCTCGCAATGAAATGAACTGCGACACATTGGTCTTGAACACCGGGCGCTGTTCCCACGCGTCGAGAGCGTTGTCGACGAATGAATAGAGGCTGCCTGGGGTTATCTTTCCCAATATGTTTGCGGCGCCGCCGTGCAGTGCTTGCAGCAACAGCCCCGTGAAAACCCCGTGGTTGGCGCCTTCCATCGCCGGCTCTTCCTTTTTGCACGCGGTGAGGATGGTCATGCCTTCGCACACCATGCTGCTTTCGCTGCGTAGCGCCCGCACTTCGCCCGCCGAGCCCGCCTGGCAGCAGTCGAGAATAATTACTTTGTTTTTGATTTTTACCGCTTTGGTCGCCCAATTCAGGATGTCGCTGATGCGAATTCCATCCTTGGCGGATTTGTAGTCCTGGGGGATCAGCATGCCTTCGTCCGTGTCGACGTCGAAGTTGCCGTGACCGGCGAAGTACAGCAGTGCAACGCTGCAATCGCCTGAAAACAATTCCTGGATATGCCCTTCGAGCTTTTCGCGGCTCAGGTAATCTTCGGCGGAGGTCAGGACCAGGTTCTTGAAATTCGGATCGCCATTGGCGTCGGTTTTCAGCACCGAAGCCATGGCCATCGCGTCGTTGTTGCAGCCACTCAATTGCGAAACATGGCTGTAGTTATTAATGCCGATGAACAATCCCTTGCGCATGGTTCAACCCGCCGCGTGAGTGCGAATGGCACTGATGATGCTGTTGGTGTTCCACGCACACTCTGCGTGTGCTGCCCGGCGCACCACGGTAGAAATCCGTTCCGCACCAAACGGCTTCACCGCAATGATCACCTTGCCCATTCGCCTGGCGATCTCGATTTCCTTGTTGATCCACTTGCTGTAGGTCGAATACATCCCCGCCATGATCAGCACTGCCGAGCAGGGCCGGATTTTGTTTTCGATGGCTTCTTCCAGCTGCTTGTCGGTTTTCGCGCCGATGATAGGGTTGTCCGGCGGCACCGAAAAATTTTTGAACGTGAAGCCGGGTTTAGCGTTGAGCAGCCGCACGAGGTTGTCGTGGGCGTGGGGGTAGTTCCACGAATGGCTGATGAACAAATGATAGGTTTGCATGGGTATCCCTCGGTATCGCCAAAATGCGAAGAGGGCTCGAATGTATGCACTTGAGTGGTCGCAACAAGACCTGCACGGATAAAGAGAATTCCCCTACAAACAGGCGTGCAAGAGCCTTACAGAAGTCTCTGACGTTTAAAGGGTGAGGATATTTGTAGGATGGTACAAGCGGCGCGCCGCCCCGTCAGTGTCGAGGCAGCGGGCGCGTCTGTTTAGTAGCTGGTTTCCGGCAGGCTAGCGATGATCGAGCGGTAGCTGTTCATCCGTTGCTGCTGCACGCGGCCTTCTTCGAGAGCTTTGAGCAGAGCGCAACCCGGCTCGCGGTCGTGCTTGCAGTCGCGGAAGCGGCAGGTGCCGATCAGGTCGTTGAACTCGATGAAACCGGCCTCGACGTCGGAACGGCTGACGTGGCCCAGGCCGAATTCGCGGATACCCGGGGAGTCGATCAACTCACCGCCACCGGGGAAGTGGAACAACCGCGCGGTAGTGGTGGTGTGAGTGCCCTGGCCGGACAACTCGGACAGCGGGCCGACACGGGCTTCGACTTCAGGCAACAGGCTGTTGACCAACGACGACTTGCCGACGCCGGACTGGCCGACGAACACGCTGATGCGTCCGTCCAATTGCTTTTGAAGTTGCTCCATGCCGTTGCCGTGGTGCGCCGAGACTTCCAGCACCGGGTAACCCAGGGTGCGGTAAACCGCCAGCAAGGCGTTCAACGCGGGGGCGTTCTGCTCGTCGATCAGGTCGAACTTGTTGAGCAACAGCAGCGGCCGGATGCCGGCGTGCTCTGCAGCAACCAGATAACGGTCGATCAAGTTGGCATGGGGCTCGGGCAGTGGCGCGAAGACGATGACGATCATGTCGACGTTGGCGGCTACAGGTTTGAGCTGACCACGGCTGTCCGGACGGCAGAGTTCGGTTTTACGCGGCAGTTGCGCCACGATCACACCGATGCCCTGGTTGCCGGCACGCCAGACCACTTGATCGCCGGTCACCAGCGCCGGCAGGTTGGCGCGCAAGTGACAGCGGAACACCTGGCCGGCCAAATCGCCATCGAGGGCTTCGACTTCGACCTGCACACCGAAGTGCGCAATCACCAGGCCTGTCTGTTCCGGACCCAGATCGCCACCCTCAAGTGCCTCGACAGCCGAGGACTCGCGTTTGGCGGCGCGGGCAGCGCGTTCGCCCTGAATCTTTTCGATGCGCCAGTTTTGACGACGATTGAGTTGGCGTTTGGCCATAGGTGTTCCGTATCAAGAATGCAGCGATTAGGTAAAACGGCCGCGAGTTTAGCACGCCCGGCTGCCGCCCTAGGCTAAACTGCGCAGCATTGCCTAGGAGCCGACACATGCAAAACCCGCAGAATCTGATCTGGATCGACCTGGAAATGACCGGTCTGAACCCTGATACCGACGTCATCATCGAAATGGCCACCATCGTCACCGACAGTGACCTGAACACCTTGGCCGAAGGTCCGGTGATCGCCATCCATCACAGCGACGAAATTCTCGCCGGCATGGACGAGTGGAATACCCGTCAACACGGCGGCTCCGGGCTGACCCAGCGCGTTCGCGACAGCCGTATCAGCATGGCCGAAGCTGAAGCCGAAACTATCGCTTTCCTGGAGAAATGGGTGCCGAAGGGCAAGTCACCGATCTGCGGCAACAGCATCTGCCAGGATCGTCGCTTCCTTTATACCCACATGAAATCGCTGGAAAGCTTCTTCCACTACCGCAACCTCGACGTCTCGACGCTGAAAGAGTTGGCCGCACGCTGGGCGCCGGACGTGCGCGACAGCTTCAAAAAGGGCAGCACTCACCTGGCCCTGGACGACATCCGCGAATCGATCGCCGAGCTGCAGCATTACCGCAAGCATTTCATCAAGTTCTGATGGAATTGAGGGCTGCACGGAATGTGCAATGCCCTCTTTTGGTGCCGTCCCTAAATGGCTAGACTGCGCGCCTTCCTGCAAGGACCGCCGCCATGTTGCTGATGCTTTACCTGATCGCCATTACCGCCGAAGCCATGACCGGTGCCCTGTCTGCCGGTCGTCGCGGGATGGACTGGTTTGGCGTGGTGCTGATCGCCTGCGTCACGGCGTTAGGTGGAGGTTCGGTGCGTGATGTGCTGCTCGGCCACTACCCGCTGACGTGGGTCAAGCACCCGGAATACCTGGTGCTGACCTCGGTGGCGGCGATGTTCACGGTCTTCGCTGCGCGCTGGATGCGCCACCTGCGCTCGCTGTTTCTGGTGCTCGACGCCGTGGGCCTGGTGGCGTTCACCCTCATTGGCTGCATGACCGCGCTGGAAATGGGCCACGGAATGCTCGTAGCGTCCGTCAGCGGTGTGATCACCGGGGTTTTCGGCGGCATCCTGCGCGACATCTTCTGTAACGACATCCCCCTGATCTTCCGCCGCGAACTCTACGCCAGCGTCTCGTTCGCTGCGGCGTGGTGCTACATGCTCTGCATTTACCTGCAATTGCCGGGTGAACAGGCGATTCTCATCACCTTGTTTGGCGGCTTCCTGTTGCGGTTACTGGCAATCCGTTTTCACTGGGAAATGCCGAAATTCGTTTACAACGACGAAGCCTGAGTTCAGCACGGTCCCTGTAGCAGCTGCCGAAGGCTGCGTTCGAGTCCGCAAGACTCCCTTTGCAGGATGACAACTGCTCCGCAGCCGAACGCAGCCTTCGGCAGCTGCTACAGGAGTCCGTGTTGTTTCAGGGCCCACTCGACGTGTTCTCGGACCAATTCAGATGGATAGTCGCGCCGCGCCTTCAGCGCTTCCAGCACCGGAATGCTTGACGGCGCGTTCCCCAGGCCTACCGCCAGGTTTCGCAGCCAACGCTCGTAACCTGCTCGGCGTAACGGCGAACCTTCGGTGCTGCTGAGGAACTTGTCCTCGTCCCACATGAACAGCTCGGCCAGTTCGGCGTTGTCCAGGTTGTGCCGTGGCTTGAAGTCGCTTTCGCCGGACGGACGGGCGAAGCGGTTCCACGGGCAGACGATCTGGCAGTCATCGCAACCGAACACCCGATTGCCGATCAATGGCCGCAAATCCTCCGGGATCGCGCTTTTCAGTTCGATGGTCAGGTAGGAAATGCAGCGTCGGGCGTCGAGTACATAAGGGCCGACGAAGGCGTTGGTCGGGCAGATGTCGAGGCATGCGGTGCAACGGCCGCAATGTTCGGTGCTGTGTGGCGGGTCAACCGGCAGCGGCAAGTCGACAAACAGTTCGCTGAGAAAGAAATAACTGCCCGCCTTGCGATTCAGGACCAAGGTATTTTTGCCGATCCATCCAAGACCGGCCTGTTCCGCGATGGCTTTTTCCAGCACCGGCGCGCTGTCGACGAAGGCGCGGAAACCAAACGGGCCGATTTCGGCCTGAATTTTATCGGCCAGTTGTTGCACGCGTTTACGGATCAATTTGTGGTAATCGCGGCCCAAGGCATAACGCGAGACGTAGGCTTTTTCCGGTTGTGCCAGACGTTTGGCCATTTCGGTGTCGCCCGGCAGGTAGTCCATGCGTAGGGAAACCACCCGAAGTGTGCCGGGCACCAGCTCTTCCGGATGTGAGCGTTTGCTACCGTGGGCGCCCATGTAGTCCATTTCGCCGTGGTAGCCGGCCGCGAGCCAGCGCTCCAGGTGCTGCTCATGCTCGGCCAGGTCGAGGCCGCTGATGCCGACTTGCTGAAAGCCCAGCTCGCGGCCCCAATCCTTGATGGATTGGGCGAGGGCGGACAGGTCTGTGGTAATTGCGGGCATGAGGCGAGAGAAACCGGAGCTGAGATGCGTATAATTCTGCCAGACATCGGAGCCCGAAGACGCATGCCGCACACTAAAGATGATTTACCCGACGTGCTGTATAGCGCCGCGCAAGTGCGAGCCCTCGATGCGAGCCTGATCGCGGCCGGTACACCGGGCTTCGAATTGATGCAGCGCGCGGCGCGGGCGACCTGGCGTGCGCTGGTCCGTCATTGGCCAACGGCGAACGAATTGAGTGTCGTGGCCGGCCACGGCAATAACGCCGGCGACGGTTATCTGGTGGCCGTGCTGGCCAGACGTGCCGGCTGGCATGTGCGGGTGTTGGCGGCCGGTGATCCCAAGCGTTTGCAGGGTGATGCGGCATTGGCCCATGCCGAGGCGGTGTCCGAAGGTGTCGCGGTTCAAGCCTGGAGCGCACAGTCCGAGTTGCGCGGTATCGTGCTGGATGCCTTGCTCGGCACCGGTCTGATGGGAGAGGTGCGAGAACCCTACGCGGGCGTCATCGCAGCGATCAATGGCAGCGGGCTGCCGGTTGCGGCAGTGGATATCCCTTCGGGGTTGTGTGCTGATACAGGCCGAATACTCGGCGCTGCGGTGCGGGCTGACCTGACCGTGACGTTCATCGGCCTGAAACTGGGTCTGTTCACCGGCGATGCTGCAGACGTGGTCGGCGAGTTGGTGTTCAACGATCTGCAAGCCTCCCCCGAGTCGTTTAACGGAGTCGCCATCAGTGCACGTCGCCTGACGGCCAGTTCCTTGCCGCGTCTGGCGAGCCGGGCTCCAACCTCCCATAAAGGCAAATTCGGCCATGTATTGCTGATCGGCGGTGATCGCGGCTTTGGCGGCGCCATCCTGCTGAGCGCGCAAAGTGCGCTGCGTAGTGGTGCGGGAATGGTGTCGGTGGCGACGCGCAGTGAACATGTTTCGGCCGCGCTGGCGAGAATCCCCGAAGCCATGGTGTTGGGCACTTCGTCGGCCAATCAACTGATGGAACTGCTGCAAAAGGTTTCCGTGCTGGTTGTCGGCCCAGGCTTAGGTCAGGCTTCCTGGGGGCGCAGCCTTTTGTCGGCGGCTGCCAACGCGCCGCTGCCGCAAGTCTGGGACGCCGACGCATTGAATCTGCTGGCCACAGAGCACCTGAGCTTGCCCAAGGATTGTGTGATCACTCCGCATCCGGGCGAAGCGGCGCGCTTGTTGGGGATGAGCACTGCCGAAGTTCAGGCTGACCGCCCCGCTGCGGCTCACGCATTGAGCAAAAAATATACAGCTGTCGTGGTGCTGAAAGGCACCGGCAGCCTGATCGCCAGCCCCGATGGGCGCCTGGCGTTGTGTCATCAGGGCCATCCGGCCATGGCCACCGCCGGTTTGGGTGATGTGCTGGCCGGTCTGGTCGGCGCGTTGCTGGCGCAAGGCATGGAGGCGTTCGACGCCGCCTGCCTGGCCGTCTGGCTGCACGCCAATGCTGGCGCGCAAGAAGGTAAATCGGGCCGTGGGCTGGCGGCCAGTGATCTGATTCCGGCCATTCGTCAGTTGTTGGAGGAGCAAGCACCGTGTCTGAAGTAACCCTGTACCTGGCTGATGAAGAGGCGATGACCGCATTTGGCGTACGCATCGCACAAACCACTGAAGGGCACGGTCTGATTTTTCTCGAGGGAGATCTGGGCGCGGGGAAAACCACGCTGTCCCGGGGCATCATCAGGGGGCTGGGGCATGAAGGGTCGGTAAAAAGCCCTACGTTTACCTTGGTCGAACCCTACGAGATTGGCGACATCCGGGCCTTTCATTTCGATCTCTATCGCTTGGTCGACCCTGAAGAGCTGGAGTACCTCGGTATCCGCGACTACTTCGAAGACGACGCGTTGTGCCTGATCGAGTGGCCCGAAAAGGGTGCAGGCTTTTTGCCAAAGCCCGACCTGACCATTACCATTAGCCCGCAAGACAGCGGGCGTTCGCTGAAAATTTTGTCCCAGGGCTCGCGTGGCGAGTTGTGGTGTGCCGCTTTGGCATTGGAAACCAATTAAATGATGGGGTTAGGTATGCGCTTTCGCGCGATGGTAGCTGCCGTAGGATTGTTGTTTTTGGCGGTGACCGTCGACGCTGTGGCCGAGACAAAGGTCAACAGCGTTCGCCTGTGGCGGGCTCCAGACAACACACGACTGGTGTTCGACCTGACCGGTCCTGTCCAGCACAGTGTCTTTACCCTGACCGCCCCGGATCGGCTGGTCATCGACATCAATGGCGCGTCACTGGGGGCGCCGCTGAACGTCAACAGCTCGAACACTCCGATCACCGCCATGCGCTCGGCTCAACGTACGCCGACCGACCTGCGGGTAGTCATCGACCTGAAAAAAGCCGTGACGCCGAAAAGTTTTACCCTGGCGCCAAACGCCCAGTACGGCAATCGCCTGGTGGTCGACTTGTTCGATAACGCCGCCGATGCCGCGCCAATTCCGGTGCCGACCAACGTCGCGACGGTCGCCCCGGTGCCGGTCACTCCGGTGGAGCCTGCGGTGAAGCTGCCGCCAGCCCCAGCCGGCAAGCGCGACATCATTGTGGTCATCGATGCCGGTCACGGCGGCGAAGACCCGGGTGCCTCGGGCTCTCGCGGCCAGCGTGAAAAAGACGTGGTACTGGCCATCGCCCGCGAACTGCAGCGTCAGGTCAATGGCATGAAAGGCTTCCGCGCCGAACTGACCCGCACCGGCGACTATTTCATCCCACTGCGCGGCCGTACCGAAATCGCCCGCAAGAAGGGCGCCGACCTGTTCGTTTCGATTCACGCCGACGCCGCGCCTTCGGCCGCAGCCTTCGGTGCCTCGGTGTTCGCCCTGTCTGATCGCGGCGCTACCTCGGAAACGGCCCGTTGGCTGGCCGACAGCGAAAACCGTTCCGACTTGATCGGTGGTGCCGGCAACGTCAGCCTCGACGACAAGGACCGCATGCTGGCGGGCGTGCTGCTTGACCTGTCGATGACCGCGTCGCTGACCTCCAGCCTGAATGTCGGCCAGAAGGTGCTGAGCAACATCGGCCGCGTCACGCCACTGCACAAACAGCGCGTGGAGCAGGCCGGGTTCATGGTGCTGAAGTCGCCGGACATTCCATCGATCCTGGTGGAAACCGGGTTCATCTCCAACGCCAACGAAGCTAACAAGCTTGCCGCTGCGAACCACCAGCAAGCGCTGGCGCGTTCGATCAGCAGCGGCGTGCGCCAGTTCTTCCAGCAGAATCCGCCACCGGGCACCTACATCGCCTGGCTGCGTGATTCCGGTGGGATTGCACAAGGTCCTCGTGACCATCGGGTGAACCCCGGTGAGACGCTGGCGATGATTGCCGTGCGATATCAGGTGTCTCCGGCCACGCTGCGCAGCGCCAACAAGCTGTCGAGTGATGAGCTCAAAATCGGTCAGCACTTGACCATTCCCGGCACTGAACTGGCGGCCAAAGAATGAACCAGGTGCTGACCAATACAGCTCGCATCGAGCTGCTCAGCCCGCGACTGGCGAACCAGATTGCCGCCGGTGAGGTGGTTGAGCGCCCGGCCTCGGTGATCAAGGAGCTGCTGGAAAACAGCCTCGACTCCGGCGCCAAGCGTATCGATGTCGATGTGGAGCAGGGCGGCGTCAAGCTGTTGCGGGTGCGCGACGATGGCAGCGGGATCTCTGCCGATGACTTGCCGCTGGCCCTGGCGCGTCACGCCACCAGTAAAATCCGTAACCTGGAAGACCTCGAGCAGGTCATGAGCCTTGGGTTTCGCGGTGAAGCACTTGCGTCGATCAGCTCCGTGGCACGCCTGACCCTGACGTCTCGCACCAAAGATGCCGATCAGGCCTGGCAGGTCGAAACCGAAGGCCGGGACATGGCGCCTCGCGTGCAGCCGGCGGCCCATCCGGTGGGCACGTCGGTGGAAGTGCGTGACTTGTTTTTCAATACCCCGGCACGACGCAAATTTCTCAAAACCGAAAAAACCGAATTCGATCACCTGCAAGAAGTGATCAAGCGTCTGGCGTTGGCGCGCTTCGACGTGGCGTTCCATCTGCGCCACAACGGCAAGACCATCCTCAGCCTGCATGAAGCCCATGACGACGCGGCTCGTGCCCGGCGTGTGGCGGCAATTTGCGGTTCGGGTTTCCTCGAGCAGGCGCTGCCGATCGAGATCGAGCGCAATGGCCTGCATTTGTGGGGTTGGGTCGGTTTGCCGACGTTCAACCGCAGTCAGGCGGACTTGCAGTATTTCTTTGTGAACGGCCGTGCCGTACGCGACAAACTGGTGGCCCACGCGGTGCGTCAGGCCTATCGCGACGTGCTGTTCAATGGTCGGCACCCGACGTTCGTGCTGTTTTTCGAAGTCGATCCGGCAGGCGTTGACGTCAACGTGCACCCGACCAAGCACGAAGTGCGCTTCCGTGACGGGCGCATGGTTCACGATTTCCTCTACGGCACCCTGCACCGCGCCTTGGGCGATGTGCGGCCGGAGGACCATCTGGCCGCGCCTGTCGCGACGACCATCGTTCGACCGACCGGCATTGATGCTGGTGAGTTCGGCCCACAGGGCGAAATGCGTTTGGCGGCCAATGCCTTGCTGGAACAGCCTCAGGCTCAGCCGTCGTTCAATACGCCGGCAGGCTCGGGCGCTGGTGCCGGTTATCAATATCAGTACTCGCCGCGCCCTCAATCGGGCGTGCCTGCGGCTGAGGCTCAGGCCGCCTACCGTGAGTTCTTTGCGCCGCTGCCAGAAGCCAACGCGGTAGCGCTGCCGGCCGGGCAGGACGATGTTCCGCCGCTGGGTTATGCACTGGCGCAGCTCAAAGGCATTTACATTCTTTCGGAAAACGCCCAAGGGCTGGTGCTGGTGGACATGCATGCCGCTCACGAGCGGATCATGTACGAACGCCTGAAAATCGCCATGGCCAGCGAAGGCCTGAGCGGTCAGCCGCTTCTGGTGCCGGAGTCGCTGGCAGTCAGTCAGCGCGAAGCCGATTGCGCCGAAGAACACGTCGCGTGGTTTCAGCGCCTGGGCTTTGAATTGCAGCGTCTGGGCCCGGAATCCCTGGCCATTCGGCAGATACCGGCCTTGCTCAAGCAAGCTGAAGCCAATCGATTGGTCAGTGACGTTCTGGCGGACCTGATGGAATACGGCACCAGCGACCGGATTCAGGCGCACCTGAACGAATTGCTCGGGACCATGGCCTGCCATGGCGCGATTCGTGCGAATCGGCGTCTGGCCCTGCCGGAAATGAACGGTCTGCTGCGGGATATGGAAAACACCGAACGCAGCGGTCAATGCAACCATGGCCGACCGACCTGGACCCAACTGGGTCTGGACGATCTGGACAAACTGTTCTTGCGCGGTCGTTGATGAAACAGCTCCCTCCTGCGATTTTCCTGATGGGGCCGACCGCCGCCGGCAAGACCGACCTGGCCATCGAACTCACCAAAGTCTTGCCTTGTGAGTTGATCAGCGTCGATTCGGCGCTGGTCTACCGTGGCATGGACATCGGCACCGCCAAGCCTTCAAAAGAACTTCTCGCTGAATTTCCACACCGTTTGATCGATATTCTTGATCCGGCAGAGAGCTATTCGGCCGCCGATTTCCGTCGTGATGCCCTCGAAGCCATGGCCGAGATCACCGCGCGGGGCAAAATTCCGCTGCTGGTGGGCGGCACAATGCTCTATTACAAGGCTTTGGTTGAAGGTCTGGCAGACATGCCGGCGGCTGACCCGGCCATTCGCGCACAGATTGAAGAAGAGGCTGCACGCCTTGGCTGGCAAGCCTTGCACGAACAATTGGCAGTCATTGATCCGGAATCTGCGGCGCGTATTCACCCGAACGATCCACAACGACTCAGTCGAGCGCTGGAAGTTTATCGCGTCAGTGGTCAGAGCATGACTGCGCTAAGGTTGCGACAATCTGCGCAAAGTACTGAAGCAGCCGCTTCGGGACTGCAACAATTGCCCTATACTGTCGCGAACTTGGCCATTGCTCCGGCAAATCGCCAGGTATTGCACGAGCGAATTAAACAAAGATTCACGAATATGTTGGAACAGGGATTCATTGACGAGGTCGTAGCCCTGCGTAAGCGAAGTGACCTGCATGCCGGGTTGCCGTCTATACGTGCAGTAGGCTATCGACAAGTCTGGGACTACCTGGATGGCAAGCTGACGCAAGCCGAGATGCAGGAGCGTGGAATCATTGCCACGCGCCAATTGGCGAAGCGCCAGTTCACCTGGCTGCGCAGTTGGGCTGATTTACACTGGTTGGACAGCCTGGATTGCGACAATCTGCCGCGCGCCTTGAAATACCTGGGGACCATCTCCATATTGAGCTGAGTCTTTGCAATTGCCGTCTATCCTTGGGGGTCTGACGGCCACAAGCCATCTGTTTACCTATTTTTTATATTGAATCCTTAAAGGAGTGCGGCACATGTCAAAAGGGCATTCGCTACAAGACCCTTACTTGAATACTTTACGTAAAGAGAAAGTGGGGGTTTCCATCTACCTGGTCAACGGGATCAAACTGCAAGGTACGATCGAATCTTTCGACCAGTTCGTTATCCTGCTGAAAAACACCGTCAGCCAGATGGTTTACAAACACGCTATCTCTACAGTGGTGCCGGTTCGTCCAATTCGTCTGCCTAGCGCAACCGAATCCGAAGCAGGTGACGCTGAGCCAGGTAACGCCTGATAGGAGTCTCCTTTGTTCTTTGAGCGCCACGGTGGTGGTGAGCGAGTAATCCTCGTTCACTTGGATGGACAGGACCCTGAGGCGCGCGAAGATCCGCAGGAGTTTCAGGAACTGGCTAATTCGGCGGGCGCCGAGACCGTTGCGTTTTTTAACGTGCCGCGTCATCGGCCAACCGCCAAATTCCTCATTGGCAGTGGCAAGGTCGAGGAACTACGCGACCTGGTCAAGGCCGAAGAGGCCGATCTGGTGATTTTCAATCACATCCTCACGCCCAGTCAGGAACGTAACCTCGAACGTGTTTTCGAGTGTCGCGTGATCGACCGCACCGGTCTGATTCTCGATATTTTCGCCCAACGCGCCCGTACCCATGAAGGCAAGCTCCAGGTAGAACTGGCCCAGCTTGACCACATGAGCACTCGGCTGGTTCGTGGCTGGACTCACCTTGAACGCCAAGGTGGCGGTATCGGCATGCGTGGCCCGGGTGAAACCCAATTGGAAACCGACCGCCGTTTGCTGCGGGTTCGCCTGCGACAGATCAAGGGCCGACTGGAAAAAGTGCACAGTCAGCGCGAACAGTCGCGACGCGGTCGTTCGCGTGCGGATATTCCTACCGTGTCCCTGGTGGGGTATACCAACGCCGGCAAATCCACGCTCTTCAATAACGTGACGAAATCCGACGTGTACGCGGCTGACCAGTTGTTTGCCACGCTGGACCCGACCTTGCGCCGTCTGGAACTCGACGATCTGGGGCCGATTGTCCTGGCCGACACGGTGGGTTTCATACGCCACTTGCCCCACAAACTGGTCGAGGCGTTTCGGTCTACGCTCGAAGAGTCGAGCAACTCGGACCTGCTGTTGCACGTGATCGATGCGGCCGAACCGGATCGCATGTTGCAGATAGAGCAGGTGATGGTGGTGCTGGGCGAGATTGGTGCCCAGGACTTGCCGATACTCGAGGTCTATAACAAACTCGATTTGCTTGAAGGCGTTGAGCCACAAATCCAGCGCGACGAAAACGGCAAGCCCCAACGGGTCTGGCTGTCGGCGCGTGATGGCAGTGGTCTGGAATTGCTTGAGCAAGCCATTGCCGAGTTGCTGGGCGGTGATTTGTTTGTTGGCACCTTGCGCTTGCCGCAACGTTTTGCTCGACTGCGTGCGCAGTTTTTCGAACTCGGTGCGGTGCAGAAAGAAGAACACGACGAGGAAGGCATCTGCCTGCTGGCCGTTCGTTTGCCACGGATCGAGTTGAATCGACTGGTGAGCCGCGAAGGATTGCAGCCGATGGATTTCATCGAGCAACACACTTTGCAATAAAAGCCTGAGAAAGCGGTTGTGCCGCGGTGACAGGCATTCTGTAGCATTGGTCGGCGCGCCGTGGGTGCGTCTTTGCTTTATCAGATGGAGAGCGCTATGGCTTGGAATGAGCCGGGTGGCAACTCGAATAATCAGGATCCTTGGGGTGGCAAACGCCGCAATAACGGCGACCGCAAGGGACCACCGGATCTCGACGAGGCCTTTCGAAAGCTGCAGGAAAGCCTGAACGGGTTGTTCGGTGGTGGTAAAAAACGCGGTGATGACGGTGGCGGTTCGGGCAGGAGTGGCGGCTTCGGCGGTCTGCTCGGCATCGGCCTGGTCGTGTTGGCGGCCGTGTGGCTGTACAGCGCGGTCTATGTCGTCGACGAGCAGGAGCAAGCCGTGGTGCTGCGCTTCGGCAAGTACTACGAAACCGTCGGTCCGGGCCTGAACATCTATTTCCCGCCGCTTGATCGCAAGTACCTGGAAAACGTCACGCGTGAGCGTGCCTATACCAAGCAGGGTCAAATGCTGACTGAAGACGAGAACATCGTTGAAGTGCCGCTGACCGTGCAGTACAAGATCAGCAATCTGCAGGACTTCGTGCTGAGCGTCGATCAGCCGGAAATCAGCCTGCAGCATGCGACCGAAAGTGCCTTGCGCCATGTGGTGGGTTCCACCGCGATGGATCAGGTGCTGACCGAAGGTCGTGAATTGATGGCCAGCGAAATCAAGGAGCGTCTGCAACGCTTCATGGATACCTATCGCACCGGTATCACCGTCACTCAGGTCAACGTGCAGAGCGCAGCGGCACCGCGTGAAGTGCAGGAAGCCTTCGATGACGTGATCCGCGCCCGTGAAGACGAGCAGCGTTCGCGCAACCAGGCTGAAACCTACGCCAACGGCGTCGTGCCGGAAGCCCGTGGTCAGGCCCAGCGCATCATCGAAGATGCCAATGGTTACCGTGACGAAACCGTCTCGCGCGCCAAAGGTGAGGCCGATCGCTTCACCAAGCTGGTCGCCGAGTACCGCAAGGCACCCGAAGTCACCCGCGAGCGTCTGTACCTGGACACCATGCAGGAAGTCTTCAGCAATACCAGCAAGGTTCTCGTGACCGGCAACAAGAATGGCCAGAGCAATCTGTTGTACTTGCCGCTGGACAAGATGGTCGAAGGTAGTCGCAATACCAGCACTCCGGTGACCGGCGCGGCAGCCACCAGCAATGAAGCGAGTGCGCGTGCGGCAGCCGATCTGCAGCAACAGCCAGCACGTACCAGGGAGAGTCGCTGATGAGCAATAAATCGCTGATCACCCTTATTGTCGTCGTCGTCGTGGCGATCGCAGCCTGGAACTGCTTCTACATCGTGGCTCAGACCGAGCGTGCGGTGCTGCTGCAGTTCGGTCGTGTGGTGCAGACTGATGTTCAGCCGGGCCTGCATGTGAAAGTGCCTTACGTTAACCAGGTGCGCAAATTCGACGCACGCCTGATGACGCTGGATGCACCGACGCAACGCTTCCTGACGCTGGAAAAGAAAGCCGTCATGGTCGATGCCTACGCCAAGTGGCGCGTGAAAGATGCCGAGCGCTTCTACACCGCGACGTCCGGCCTCAAGCAGATTGCTGACGAGCGTCTTTCACGTCGTCTGGAATCGGGCCTGCGTGACCAGTTCGGTAAGCGCACGCTGCACGAAGTGGTTTCCGGTGAGCGCGATGCGCTGATGACCGATATCACGGCTTCGCTGAACAAGATGGCGGAAAAAGAGCTGGGCATTGAAGTTGTCGATGTTCGGGTCAAGGCCATCGATCTGCCGAAAGAAGTGAACCGCAGCGTGTTCGAGCGCATGAGTTCCGAGCGTGAGCGTGAGGCTCGCGAGCACCGCGCCAAGGGTAACGAACTGTCAGAAGGCATTCGTGCCGACGCTGATCGTCAACGCCGCGTGTTGTTGGCTGAAGCCTATCGTGAATCTGAAGAGGTTCGCGGTGATGGTGACGCCCAGGCCGCTGCGATCTACTCCAAGGCCTACGGCCAGGATCAGGAGTTCTACGGTTTCTACCGTAGCCTGCGTGCCTACCGTGAAAGCTTCGCGAACAAATCCGACGTCATGGTCCTGGACCCAAGCAGCGACTTCTTCCGTTACCTGGAAAAAGCCAAGCCTTGATACGGCGTTGAACTGAATCATCCCCCGCCTGACGGCTAACACCTCGGGCGGGGTGATCCTTTGGGAAAACGTGTGTATGATGCGGCAGCCGGGAAATTCCCGGCTTTTTTGCGTCTGCACGTTTGATTGCTGTTTTTTATGCAGGCGTCCGAGTTGAATGACTCGACAGATTTTTCGAGGAAAGTGGTTGGCGAAGCCGATTTCAGGCTTTTCGCCCCGTTGTTCATGCGCGTGGTTTGTGCGCATGAGCCGATCATTTTCTGCTTCACTCAAGGCTCGCCCAAAGGCTTGCCGCCCGGATCATAGGGGAATGGCGTAATGGCAACGGTAGACCGCTGGCTGCTGCCAGATGGCATCGAAGAAGTACTGCCACCAGAAGCGGCGCGCATTGAAGTCGCGCGTCGTCAGGTGTTGGATCTGTTCCAGAGCTGGGGTTACGAGTTTGTCGTGACTCCCCATATCGAGTACCTGGAATCCCTGCTGACCGGCGCGGGCCAGGACCTCGATCTGCGTACCTTCAAGGTCATCGACCCGCAATCGGGTCGGCAAATGGGTTTCCGTGCCGACATCACGCCGCAAGTGGCGCGCATCGATGCGCACACCTTGCGTCGCGAAGGCCCGAGCCGTCTGTGCTATGCCGGGAGCGTGCTGCACGCTCAGCCGCGCGCCTTGTCGTCCTCGCGCAGCCCGATCCAGCTGGGTGCCGAGTTGTACGGCGATGCCAGCCCGAGCAGCGACGTGGAAGTCATCAGCCTGATGTTGGCTATGCTGCAACTGGCCGATGTGCCGGATGTGCACATGGACCTCGGTCATGTGGGTATCTACCGCGGCCTGGCTCGCGCCGCCGGTTTGTCCGGTGAAGTTGAACAGCAGTTGTTCGATGCGTTGCAACGTAAAGCTATCGACGAGGTCATTACCTTGACCGAAGGCCTGCCTGCCGATCTGTCGGGTATGTTGCGGGCGCTGGTTGATCTGTGTGGCGGCCGTGAAGTATTGAGCGCTGCCCGCGAGCGTCTGGCGAATGCGCCAGCGCCGGTACTGGCCGCTCTGGACGATTTGCTGGCGATTGCCGAGCGTCTTTCCACGCGCTTCCCTGAGTTGCCGTTGTATTTCGACCTGGGCGAGTTGCGCGGCTACCACTACCACACCGGTGTGGTATTCGCGGTGTTCGTACCGGGTGTTGGCCAGTCCATTGCTCAGGGCGGTCGTTACGACGACATCGGTGCCGACTTCGGTCGCGCCCGTCCGGCAACCGGCTTCTCTACCGATTTGAAAACCCTGGTGACCCTGGGGCGTGCTGAGATCGAGTTACCGTCTGGCGGTATCTGGATGCCTGACAGTACGGATGCGGCACTCTGGCAGCAGGTTTGCCAGTTGCGCAGTGAGGGTCAGCGTGTCGTTCAGGCGTTGCCTGGGCAACCTTTGGCCGCCGCCCGTGAAGCGGACTGCGACCGGCAATTGATTCAGCAGAACGGGCTTTGGCAAGTATCGCCACTGGCTTCTTGAGTTTTCCTGCCGGCCGCGGCCGGCACCAAGTTTGCGCGAATGAGGACAAGTGTTATGGGTAAGAATGTCGTAGTCCTGGGCACCCAATGGGGTGATGAGGGCAAAGGCAAGATCGTTGATCTGCTGACCGAACATGCTGCCGCCGTAGTGCGCTACCAGGGTGGCCACAACGCGGGTCACACCCTGGTGATCGATGGCGAAAAAACCGTCTTGCACCTGATCCCGTCGGGCGTGTTGCGCGAAGGCGTGCAGTGCCTGATCGGCAACGGTGTGGTGGTTGCACCCGACGCTCTGCTGCGGGAAATCATCAAGCTGGAAGAGAAAGGCGTACCGGTGCGCGAGCGCCTGCGTATCAGCCCGTCCTGCCCGCTGATCCTGTCCTATCACGTAGCGCTGGACCAGGCGCGTGAAAAGGCCCGTGGCGAGCTGAAGATCGGTACTACCGGTCGCGGCATCGGCCCGGCGTACGAAGACAAGGTTGCACGTCGTGGCCTGCGCATCGGCGACCTGTTCCACCGCGAGCGTTTCGCCGCCAAGCTGGGCGAGTTGCTGGATTACCACAACTTCGTTCTGGTCAATTACTACAAAGAGCCTGCGATCGACTTCCAGAAAACACTCGACGAGTGCATGGAATACGCCGAGCTGCTGAAGCCGATGATGCTCGACGTCACCGCTGAGCTGCACGAGCTGCGTCGCGCTGGCAAAGACATCATGTTCGAAGGCGCCCAAGGCTCCCTGCTGGACATCGACCACGGTACCTACCCGTACGTCACCAGCTCCAACACCACTGCGGGCGGCATCGCTACCGGTTCGGGTTTTGGTCCGATGTACCTGGATTACATCCTCGGCATCACCAAGGCCTACACCACTCGCGTCGGTTCGGGTCCGTTCCCGACTGAGCTGTTCGATGATGTGGGTGCTTTCCTGGCCAAGCGTGGCCACGAGTTCGGCGCTACCACTGGCCGTGCCCGTCGTTGCGGCTGGTTCGATGCCGTCATCCTGCGTCGCGCTATCGACGTCAACAGCATCTCGGGCCTGTGCCTGACCAAGCTGGACGTGCTGGACGGTCTGGAAACCATCAACATCTGCGTTGGCTACAAGAACCAGGATGGTGCAGTGATCGACGCACCGACTGACGCCGACAGCTACATCGGCCTGGAGCCGGTGTACGAAGAGATGCCGGGCTGGACCGAATCCACCGTCGGTGCCAAGACCCTGGAAGAGCTGCCACAGGCTGCACGCAACTACATCAAGCGCGTCGAAGAGCTGGTCGGTGCGCCGATTGACATTATTTCGACGGGCCCGGACCGCAACGAAACCATCGTTCTGCGTCACCCGTTCGCTTAATAAGTCGTTGATGTAAAACACAAAGGGCCCTTAATTGGGTCCTTTGTCGTTTGTGTCTGTTAGACGGCACGACCCTTGCTGTGAACTTCATTAAGCGCATCGCTTCTAGCGTGCCATCAATTTAATGGCGTTAAAGCAGAGGGATTCTAAGTGTCGGCCGTTCTCTCATTGTTACAAAGCCGTTTATTGCGGCCCGTGTTCGTTACTCTAGGTATCGCACTGTTGGTGCAGGTGCTGGTGGCTGTCGCCCTGACCCGGAGCACAGTGACCGCACTGGAAGCCGATCTGGGTGTGCGCCTGGGTGCCGACAGTCAAAAACTTTCCGGTGAGTTGGAGCAAGCGGGGCGTGAAGTCACGTCGAGTCTCGACAGCCTCTCCACCAGTACTCGTCAGCGCCTTACGGCGGGCTTGTCCTCGCGATTGAAAGACGAGCAGGCACAACTGCGTGCGACGCTGGAGAAGGATCTGAAGGACTCCGCCAATGATATGGCGCAGCTTTTGGCTTCGGTCGCACCTCGCGCCATGTGGGACAGCGACGTTCCAACCCTGTCCGAATTCGCCCGCCGGGCTCAGCGTAATCCCAACGTGCTATTCGTGGTCTACGACGACGCGACGGGGCAGCACCTGACGCGCTACCTCAACCGCGAGAACCCGATCAACAAAGCCCTTCTGGAAAAAGGCCAGGGCGAACGGGCGCTGGACAAGGTGCTGGATGCGGCGAAGAACGATCCATCGGTCTATTACCTGGAAGCCTCGATCAATCCTAACGGCGTGGAAATCGGCAAGGTCTTGATGGGCGTCTCGACCGCCTCGGTGGAAACCGATCTGGCGGCCTTGGACAAGCGCTTTACCACGCTGATCGCCAGCAGTGATCAATTGGTGGGTGACAGCCTCAAGGGCGCGGCAGCTGATAGCGCAGCCGCGATGGGCGCGCGCTTGCAGTCGGCGCAATCCACGGCCTCTGAAATGCAAGTCAACACCACCAGCACTGTTCAGGAAGCGGCGGGCACTTTGCGCTGGCGCATCGGCATGGGCCTGGCGCTGGTAGGGTGCGGTGTGCTGCTGTTGCTTGCGGTGGTACTGGGTCGTCGTGTGGTCAATCGCTTGAAATTGCTCATCGCTGCCATGGATGACCTAGCGGCGGGCGAGGGCGACCTGACCAAGCGTGTGCAGATCAACAGCAAGGACGAAATCGGCGACATGGCCTCGGCGGTCAATCGCTTTGTGGATAAGTTGCAGCCGATCGTGCGCGAAGCGGGCGATGTGGCTCAGCGCACTGGCGTGGAAATCGGCGCCATGACTTTACGCAATGCCGGGGCCGATAAAGCGGCGGGCATGCAACGCGATGAAGTGGCGGAGAGCCTGCGTGCGTTGTCGCAAATGGCTGACGAAGCCCAGTCTGAAAGTCATGCCATGCAGGCAGCCTTGCAGCAAGTGGTGGATATTCGTTCGGCCACGGATGAAAACACGCGGACTTCGGCAAAAGTCGGCAGCCTGATCGAGGCGTTGGCCGGGCAGGTCGACACCGGGGCGAAAGTCATCGAGCGGCTGGCGCAGCAGAGTGAGCAGATTGAAGTGGTGCTGACGGTGATTCACGGGATCGCCGAGCAAACCAACCTGCTGGCGCTCAACGCGGCCATCGAAGCAGCGCGTGCGGGCGAGACCGGTCGCGGGTTTGCTGTGGTGGCGGACGAAGTGCGGGCGCTGGCGAGCAAGACGCAAAGCTCTACCGGCGACATTCAGGCGCACATCGTTGCCTTGCAACAAGGTGCGCGTGAGGCGGTGGCCGCGATCGGTCAGGCCGGGCGCCAGGCCAGCGAAGGTTTGCTGGTGTTGCGTGACAGTGCGCGGTTGCAGCAATCGGTGCAGGCGTCGGTCGAGCAAGTGCATGCGGCAATAGGTCTGGCAACGCAGGCAGCGGCGCATCAGGCGCAAGGCGCGCAAGCGGTGCGCGGTCGGGTTGAAACTATTCATGCACAGGCTGAGAAAGCGGCTCAAGCGGTGGTGGAAACCACGGCCAGCGGCAAGGTGCTGGATGGATTGGCGGCGCAGTTGAAGGCGAGCCTGGGGCAGTTCCGGGCCTGATCGGTTTTCTGGTCTGGCCCCTTCGCGAGCAAGTCGAATCGTCGCACCGCCGCTCCCACATTAGACCGCGATCAAATGTGGGGGCGGGCTTGCTCGCGAAGGCAATGTCAGCGGCTCAAATACATCCGGGTAGTAAGCAGATAAACCGGCAACCCCGACACCAAAATCAACAACGCCGCATAAGGCGCCGCCGCCGCAAACTCCACATTCGCGGTATGCGCCCAGACTTCCGTCGCCAGCGTATTGAGTCCGGTCGGGCTCAGCAGCAACGTCGCCGTCAATTCCTTCATCGCATCCAGAATCACCAGCGCAAACGCCGCGCCGAGCGCTGGAAAGATGATCGGCAACGTCACCCGGCAAAACGCACTGAAGGACGATGCGCCCAGCGTGCGTGCAGCCTCTTCCAGTTGCGGCGCAGCCTTGTTCAGCGCCGTACGAATCGGTGCCTGCGCCAGCGGCAGAAACAACAGCGCATAAGCAATCAGCAGCAGCGCAGAAGTCTGGTACAGCGCCGGCACATAGTGCAGGGCGAAATACACCAGCGTCAGCGCGATCACCAGTCCTGGCAGCGCATGCAGTAGATACGGCAAGCGTTCGGCCCAGATCGCCAATTGGCCCTTGTGGCGCACCACCAGCAATCCCACCGGCACTGCCAGCACCAGGCACAGCGCCGCGCCGCCCAGTGACAACGCCAGGGAGGAGAGCAGCGCCTCGCTGATCGCCGCCACCGGGAATGCTGCCGACGAACCCACTGCCAGCCAGTACGCCAGCATCCCGAGCGGAATACCGCTGCCAATGATCGCCAGCGCCAGGCAATAAAGTTGTCCGGCAGTAGCCCAATGCCCCAGCCGAACCTGTTCCGCATACCGGGCCGCGCCCTGACCGGTGCGCACGTGTCGGCCCTTGCCGCGTACGCGCAGTTCCAACCACAGCAGCATCAGACACAGCGCCAGTAACACGGCGGAAAGCATCGCAGCATTTGCGTTACTGAATTCCAGTTCGAACTGTTGATAGATCGCGGTGGTAAAGGTTTGCAGTCCGATGATCGACAGCGCACCGAATTCCACCAGCATGTGCAGGGCGATCAGCAGCGAGCCTGCGAGCAGTGATGGCCAGAGCAGCGGCAGGGTAATTCTGAAAAATACACCCCAGCGATTCTGGCCCAGAGTGCGGGCGGACTCTTCGAGGGAGGGATCGAGATTGCGCAGGGTCGCCGCGACCGGCAGAAAGATCAGCGGATACTTGGAAAGGGTCATCACCAGGATCGCGCCGCCCAAGCCTTCGAAATGAGCGCTCAGCGAGACCCAGGTAAAGCTGCTGACAAATGCCGGTACCGCGAACGGTAGGCACAGAATCACCCCCCACAAGCGCCGCCCCGGCAAGTTGCTGCGCTCAAGTAGCCAAGCCAGCGACAGGCCGATCACGCCACAGGCGAGCGTCACACCGACCATCAGCGCCAGGGTGTTGCGCAGCAGGCCAAACACATAAGGACGCCACAACAAATGCAGCGCCTCAGCCCAGCCGGCCTGCCAGGTTTTGAACCCTACATACGCCAGCGGCAACAGGCTGAGCATCACCAGCAGCAAAACCGGTAGCAGCAGCCAGGTCGATGGCCGCTTGCGCCGTGGCACATAACCCCCACGCGCGACGGGGGCGGATAACGATGCGCTCATCAGTTCAAGCCAACGTCACGTTCCAGGTCCAGGGCTTCTTCGGCATTGCCGAGGTCGGCTGGCGTGACTTTCGGTGCTTCCAGCTCGCTGAACGGCTTGAGCCCACGATTCGATTCCATGCCTTTGTGCAGCGGGTATTCGGCGGTGGTCTGGGTGATCACGCGCTGACCTTCTTCGCTGGCCATGTAAGCGAGGAATTGCTGGGCTTCTTTTGGGTGCTTGCTGGATTTCAGCACGGCCGCACTGGAAACAGTGATCAGCCCGCCGACGTCGCCGCCGGTGAAATAATGCAGTTTCGAATCGAGCTGGCCTTTTTCACGCTGCAAGGCGAACCAGTAATAGTTGTTCACCAGCACGGTAGCGACTTCGCCGTTTTCCACCGCCTTCAGTGCAACCATGTTGTTGCTGTAGGTCTTGCCGAAAGCACGCAAACCGGTCAGCCATTCTTCGGCCGCGTCCATGCCGTGTACTTTGATGATCGCCACGGCCTGTTCCTGAAACGCGCCGCTGGTAGGCACGAAGCCGACCTTGCCTTGCCATTTCGGATCGGAGAACTCCATGACCGACTTTGGCAGGTCTTTTTCATCGATCAGTTTAGGGTTGAAGGCGACCACGCGGACCCGTGCGGTGACACCGATCCAGGTGCCGTTGCCGGCGACGTAGTCTTTCGGCAGAACGGCTAGGGTGGTGGCGTCGGTCTGTGCCAGCAGGCCTTGTTCGCCGAGTTTGTTCAGTGGTGGCGATTCTTCGGTGTAGATCACGTCGGCAGGGGAGCGATCGCCTTCTTCGACGACCTGGCTGGCGAGCTGGTTACTGCTGCCTTTGCGCACATTGACGTGAATCCCTGTCTTGGCTTCGAAGGCTTTGGCGATGGCATCGCCGACTTCTTTGTGTTGACCGTTATAGAGTGTCAGGGAAACCGGTTCGGCGGCTTGGGTGAGGGGAGTGGCGAGTGCCAGGCCGAGCAGGGTTATGGTCAGGCCGCGGCGCAGGGTATTTCGAAACATCATTCGCAAGGTTCCTCACTGTCGCATTGCAAAAACTTGAAACAATGATAAACGATATTGTTTCTCAAGTGCGCCTTGCGGGGTCGAGAAGGTTTTGCTGGAGCGTCCGGGATTAAACTCTCAAACCCCAGAAACGCAAAAACCCGCTTTCGCGGGTTTCTGTGAAATTCAAGATCGTGACCTTGAATTTGAATTGGTGCCCAGAAGAAGACTCGAACTTCCACGACCTTGCGGTCACCAGCACCTGAAGCTGGCGTGTCTACCAATTTCACCATCTGGGCATAATCTTCAGCGTTGCCGCTGTTGATGTGGCGCACTATACGGAGAGCTTTTTGATCTGTAAACCCCTGATTTAGTTTTAATAAATCAGAGGCTTAGAATGCAAAAAACCCGCTTTCGCGGGTTTTTGTGTGAGCCTTGAAATTGATCTAATCTCAAGCTCGAAATTGGTGCCCAGAAGAAGACTCGAACTTCCACGACCTTGCGGTCACCAGCACCTGAAGCTGGCGTGTCTACCAATTTCACCATCTGGGCATTATCGACAATGCGTCTGCTTCGTCGATGGCGCGCACTATACGGAGCGTCTTTTTAACTGTAAACCCCTGAGGTCGAAAAAACCTGGAAAATTTTACCAGTGGCATTTAATTCAGCTTCGCGCTGTCGATAAAGGGCTTTAGATGGGCTGTCATAACCTGAAATTTCCCGTTTCATTACGCCTATGCCAAACTAACCCGCATATAGACAAGGTGAAAACTCTCTAATGGCCGATTGGCAGTCCCTCGATCCCGAGGCCGCTCGTGAAGCGGAAAAATATGAAAACCCTATTCCTAGCCGCGAACTGATCCTTCAGCACCTTGCTGATCGGGGTTCGCCTGCTAACCGCGAGCAGCTGGTCGAAGAGTTTGGTCTGACGACAGAAGACCAGATCGAAGCCCTGCGCCGCCGCCTGCGCGCCATGGAGCGCGACGCTCAACTCATCTATACCCGTCGCGGCACCTATGCGCCGGTGGACAAGCTCGACCTGATCCTGGGCCGCATCAGCGGTCACCGTGACGGCTTCGGCTTCCTGGTCCCGGACGACGGCAGTGACGACCTGTTCATGAGCCCGGCGCAAATGCGTCTGGTGTTCGATGGCGATCGTGCCCTGGCCCGTGTTTCCGGCCTTGACCGTCGCGGTCGCCGCGAAGGCATGATCGTCGAAGTGGTCTCCCGTGCCCACGAGACCATCGTCGGTCGTTACTTCGAAGAGGGCGGTATTGGTTTCGTCGTTGCGGACAATCCGAAAATCCAGCAAGAAGTGCTGGTCACGCCGGGCCGTAACGCCAACGCCCAGATCGGTCAGTTCGTCGAAGTGAAGATCACTCACTGGCCGACACCACGCTTCCAGCCGCAAGGTGACGTGGTCGAAGTCGTGGGCAACTACATGGCACCGGGCATGGAAATCGATGTCGCCCTGCGCACCTACGATATTCCTCACGTCTGGCCTGAGGCTGTGCTGAAAGAAGCCGCCAAGCTCAAGCCGGAAGTCGAAGAGAAAGACAAAGAGAAGCGCATCGACCTGCGCCATCTGCCGTTCGTGACCATCGACGGCGAAGATGCGCGCGACTTCGATGATGCGGTCTACTGCGAAGCCAAGCCGGGTAAGCTGCGCCTGTTCTCCGGCGGCTGGAAGTTGTACGTGGCGATCGCCGACGTTTCCAGCTACGTGAAAATCGGTTCGGCTCTGGACAATGAGTCCCAGGTTCGCGGCAACTCGGTGTACTTCCCCGAGCGCGTCGTGCCGATGCTGCCTGAGCAGTTGTCCAACGGCCTGTGCTCGCTGAACCCGCATGTCGATCGCCTGGCCATGGTTTGCGAGATGACCATCTCCAAATCCGGCGAGATGACCGACTACTGCTTCTACGAAGCGGTGATTCACTCCCATGCTCGCCTGACCTACAACAAAGTCAGCGCGATGCTGGAAACGCCGAAAATCACCGAGGCGCGTCAGCTCCGTGGTGAGTACAACGACGTTCTGCCGCACCTCAAGCAGCTTTACGCGCTGTACAAAGTGCTGTTGGCCGCTCGTCACGTGCGTGGCGCGATCGATTTCGAAACGCAGGAAACCCGGATCATCTTCGGGACCGAGCGCAAGATTGCCGAAATCCGTCCGACCGTTCGTAACGATGCGCACAAGCTGATCGAGGAATGCATGCTGGCGGCCAACGTGGCCACCGCCGAATTCCTGAAAAAGCACGAAATCCCTGCGCTGTACCGCGTCCACGATGGCCCGCCACCGGAGCGTCTGGAAAAACTGCGCGCTTTCCTTGGCGAGCTCGGCCTGTCCCTGCACAAAGGCAAGGACGGCCCGTCGCCGAAGGACTACCAGGCATTGCTGGCGAGCATCAAGGATCGTCCGGATTTCCACCTGATCCAGACCGTTATGCTGCGTTCGTTGAGTCAGGCGGTGTATAGCGCTGATAACCAGGGCCACTTCGGCCTGAATTACGAAGCCTATACCCACTTCACCTCGCCGATCCGCCGCTACCCGGACTTGCTCACGCACCGGGCGATTCGCAGCGTCATCCATTCGAAAATGGACACCCCGCACGTTCGCCGTGCTGGCGCGATGACCATTCCTAAAGCGCGCATCTATCCCTACGACGAAGCGATTCTTGAGCAGCTCGGCGAGCAGTGCTCGATGAGCGAGCGCCGTGCCGACGAAGCGACCCGCGACGTTGTGAACTGGCTCAAGTGCGAGTTCATGAAAGACCGTGTGGGCGAGTCGTTCCCGGGTGTGATCACTGCCGTGACCGGTTTTGGTCTGTTCGTCGAGCTGACCGATATCTACGTCGAAGGCCTGGTGCACGTCACCGCGCTGCCAGGCGATTACTACCACTTCGATCCTGTGCACCACCGCCTGGCCGGTGAGCGTACCGGTCGCAGCTTCCGTCTTGGCGATACCGTTGAAGTACGCGTCATGCGCGTCGACCTCGATGAGCGCAAGATCGACTTCGAGATGGCTGAAAAGACCATCAGCGCGCCGATCGGTCGCAAGAAACGCGGGACTGAAGCGACTGCACCGGCTGCCGCGTCTACAAAAACAGCTGCAGAACCGGCCCCGGCTAAAACCGGTCGTCGTCCTGCCAAGGAAAAGGCTGTCGAAGCCTATCGCCCGAGCGATGCCGCGGCGAAAAATGCCGAGCTGCGCAAAAGCCGCGAAATGAAGCAGACGTTGCTGTCTGAAGCGAAAAGCGGCGGTAAAGCGGCGTCTGGGGGAAAGACCGGACGGTCGGCGCCTGACAAGGCACCCGGCGGCAAGCCAGCCAAACCGAGCAAACACCGTAAAGGCCCGCCAAAAGCGGGTTCCGCTCCTGCTGCCAAAAGTGGCGGGGCGCGTAAACCTAAGGCCAAGTCATGAGTCAGTTGGAAAAGATCTACGGCGTGCACGCAGTAGAGGCGTTGCTGCGTCACCACCCGAAACGCGTCAAGCAGATCTGGCTGGCTGAAGGCCGCAGCGATCCGCGGGTCCAGACGCTGATCCAGCTGGCGAACGAAAATCGCGTAGCCGTCGGCAACGCCGAGCGTCGCGAGCTGGATGCCTGGGTCGAAGGCGTGCACCAGGGCGTGGTCGCGGAGGTGAGTCCGAGCCAGGTCTGGGGCGAAGCAATGCTCGACGAGCTGCTCGATCGCACCGAAGGCGCGCCGCTGCTGCTGGTGCTCGACGGCGTGACCGACCCGCACAACCTCGGTGCCTGCCTGCGTTCTGCCGATGCGGCGGGCGCACTGGCGGTGATCGTTCCGAAGGACAAGTCAGCCACGCTGACCCCGACGGTACGGAAAGTTGCCTGTGGTGCGGCGGAAGTGATTCCGCTGGTTGCCGTAACCAACCTGGCTCGCACCCTGGAAAAACTCAAGCAGCGCGGCTTGTGGGTTGTCGGTACGGCGGGCGAGGCTGAGCAGAGTCTGTATCAGCAAGACATGACTGGCCCGACCATCCTGATAATGGGTGCTGAAGGCAGCGGCATGCGTCGCCTGACTCGCGATCTTTGCGATTATCTGGTGCACCTGCCGATGACCGGTAGCGTCAGCAGCCTCAACGTGTCTGTGGCGACTGGCGTTTGCCTGTTCGAGGCTCAGCGCCAGCGCAGCGTCAAAGCTGCCGGGACCGCCAAAAAGTCCTGATCCAGTTGTAATCCCTGTGGGAGCGAGCCTGCTCGCGATAGCGGAGTAACATTCAGCATCAATGTTGAATGTTGTATCCCCTTCGCGAGCAGGCTCGCTCCCACAGTGGTTTGTGGTAAAGCAAAAATTGGTGTGTGAACGAACTGTTCAAATAATCACCAATTGCCTTGCGCCTCTTCTGTCCCTTCTCTACAATTGCGCCCCTTGCTGTGACGGCAGGCACGCATGTGTCTATCGCAAGCAAGTCCATAAGTGTCATTCACTCCTTGTCTGACCGCTTTTTAGCGGCAGGCTACAACCCGTAAGGAGCATTCATGCGTCATTACGAAATCATCTTTTTGGTCCACCCGGATCAAAGCGAGCAAGTCGGCGGCATGGTAGAGCGTTACACCAAGCTGATCGAAGAAGACGGCGGCAAAATCCA
The DNA here is from genome assembly GCF_030053115.1 of Pseudomonas svalbardensis. Lineage (NCBI taxonomy): Bacteria > Pseudomonadati > Pseudomonadota > Gammaproteobacteria > Pseudomonadales > Pseudomonadaceae > Pseudomonas > Pseudomonas svalbardensis. The sequence continues at coordinate 604,820 of NZ_CP125619.1, forward strand.
CCGTCTGGAAGATTGGGGGCGTCGTCAACTGGCCTACGCAATCAACAATGTTCACAAGGCTCACTACGTGATGCTGAACGTTGAGTGCACTGGCAAGGCCCTGGCCGAGCTGGAAGACAACTTCCGCTACAACGATGCAGTGATCCGTAACCTGGTCATCCGTCGCGAAGAAGCCGTTACTGGCCAATCCGAGATGCTCAAGGCTGAAGAAAACCGCAGTGAGCGCCGTGAGCGTCGCGACCGTCCTGAGCACGAAGGCGCTGAAAGCGCTGATAGTGATGACAGCGACAACAGCGATAACGCTGACGAGTAATCCACGGACCTTTTAAGGAGCCTATCAAATGGCACGTTTCTTCCGTCGTCGTAAATTCTGCCGCTTCACCGCTGAAGACGTGAAAGAGATCGATTACAAAGATCTCAACACTCTGAAAGCTTATGTATCCGAGACCGGCAAAATCGTTCCAAGCCGCATCACCGGTACCAAAGCACGTTATCAGCGTCAGCTGGCCACCGCTATCAAGCGCGCCCGCTTCCTGGCCCTGCTGGCCTACACCGACAGCCACGGCCGCTGAGATCGGGCAGTCGACACGTAGCAAAGGATTGAATGCATGCGAGCCATAGCTGAGTTCATCATGCGCGGCCGTATGCAGGCCACTCTGGTAGTGGCTGGATGCGCAACATTGCCGTTGTTGTATTGGTTGGGTGCTGCCGCTGGATGCTTTGTGCTCCTGCGGCGCGGATTGAAGGACGCCATTGGTGTTCTTGCTCTGGGACTGCTGCCGGCGTTGATCTGGTGGCTTTACGCCGATGACCCACGGGCACTTCTGGTGCTGCTGGGGTCTTGGAGCCTTGCGTTGGTTTTGCGCGCAAGCGAGTCCTGGAACCGCGTGCTGCTGGTCAGCATAGCGATGGGAGTGGTGTTTTCAGTGGTGCTGGGGACGGTTTTTGGTCCCCAAATCGAGATGCTGGCGCAGGCTTTGATAAAAGTCATGCCGTCGCTACTCGGTGATGTCTACCAGAAGTTGTCGGTAGACGAGCAAGCGCATTTTGCGTCCCTGATCGCACCGGTCCTGACCGGCCTGATTGCGGCCTTGTTGCAAATCGTCAGTGTGCTGAGCCTGATTGTCGGGCGCTACTGGCAGGCGTTGTTGTACAACCCGGGTGGTTTTGGTCGCGAGTTTCGCGCCATCCGATTCCCGCTGGGGCTGGCGATGTTACTGCTGGCGTTCATGCTTCTGGGACCGAACATCGGTCCGCAGATGGCCATGTTGACGCCGTTGTGCAGTGTGCCGCTGGTGTTCGCCGGGCTGGCCCTGATTCACGGGCTGGTGGCGCAAAAGCGACTGGCCAGGTTTTGGCTGGTGGGGTTGTACGTCACGCTGTTGCTGTTCATGCAGCTGATCTATCCGTTGCTGGTGGTCTTGGCCATCGTCGACAGCCTGATTGATTTTCGCGGTCGTTCGACGCCGAAAGACGTCGATAGCGCGAACGGTGAAGGTTAAAAGTTAAGAGGATTTTCACATGCAACTGATCCTTCTGGAAAAAGTCACCAACCTGGGCAACCTGGGTGACAAAGTGAACGTTAAGGCTGGTTACGGTCGTAACTACCTGCTGCCTTACGGCAAAGCTACCGCTGCGACCGCTGCCAACCTGGCTGCGTTCGAAGAGCGTCGCGCTGAGCTGGAAAAAGCCGCAGCAGATCGTAAAACTTCGGCTGAAAGCCGTGCCGCCCAACTGGCTGAGCTGGAAGTGACTATCACTGCCACCGCTGGTGACGAAGGCAAGCTGTTCGGTTCGATCGGTACTCACGACATCGCTGATGCACTGACCGCCTCTGGCGTTGAAGTTGCAAAAAGCGAAGTTCGTCTGCCGAACGGCACCATCCGCAACGTAGGCGAATTCGACGTAGCCGTGCACCTGCACGCCGAAGTTGAAGCCACCGTACGCGTTGTCGTGGTAGCAGCTTAAGCAGCACTTGTCGGCTGGCACCCTCGGGTGCTTGCCGGTAACATCGGGCACGATCCTGTTTACAGGTCGTGCCCTTTGTCTTTCTGCAGTTCCTGATTTTCACAAAACTATTCAAGTGGCCATGAACGATATCTCCGCTCCCGAGCAATACGATCTGCAAACCGCTTCCCTGAAGGTGCCGCCGCATTCCATCGAGGCCGAACAGGCCGTGCTCGGTGGTCTGATGCTGGACAACAACGCCTGGGAACGCGTGCTCGATCAAGTCTCCGACGGCGATTTCTATCGGCATGACCACCGTCTGATCTTCCGCGCGATCGCCAAGCTCGCCGACCAGAACTCGCCGATCGACGTCGTGACCCTTGCCGAGCAATTGGACAAGGAAGGTCAGACCTCGCAGGTCGGCGGCCTTGGTTACCTTGGTGAGCTGGCGAAAAACACGCCGTCCGTCGCCAACATCAAGGCCTATGCGCAGATCGTTCGCGCACGAGCAACGTTGCGGCAGTTGATCGGCATCGCCACCGAAATCGCCGACAGCGCCTTCAACCCGGAAGGCCGCTCGGCTGAAGAGATTCTCGACGAAGCCGAACGCCAGATATTCCAGATCGCCGAGGCCCGGCCAAAAACCGGCGGCCCGGTGAGCGTGAATGACCTGTTGACCAAGGCCATCGACCGTATCGATACGTTGTTCAACACTGACAACGCGATTACGGGCCTCTCCACCGGTTACACCGATCTCGACGGCATGACCAGCGGCTTGCAGCCGTCCGACCTGATCATCGTCGCCGGCCGTCCATCCATGGGTAAAACCACCTTTGCGATGAACCTGGTGGAAAACGCCGTGTTACGCAGCGACAAGTGCGTACTGGTCTACTCGCTCGAAATGCCAGGCGAATCGCTGATCATGCGTATGCTGTCGTCCCTTGGTAGGATCGATCAGACCAAAGTTCGTGCCGGTCGCCTGGACGACGACGATTGGCCGCGCCTGACCTCGGCGGTCAACTTGCTCAACGATCGCAAGCTGTTCATTGACGATACGGCCGGTATCAGCCCTTCGGAAATGCGAGCGCGGACTCGGCGTCTGGTGCGTGAGCACGGCGATGTCGGCCTGATCATGATCGACTACCTGCAATTGATGCAGATCCCGGGTTCGAGCGGTGACAACCGGACCAACGAGATTTCCGAGATCTCCCGTTCCTTGAAAGCCCTGGCCAAGGAATTCAACTGCCCGGTGGTGGCGTTATCCCAGCTCAACCGCTCCCTGGAGCAGCGCCCGAACAAACGCCCGATCAACTCCGACCTCCGGGAATCCGGAGCGATCGAGCAGGATGCCGACGTGATCATGTTCGTGTACCGGGACGAGGTGTATCACCCGGAAACGGAGCACAAAGGCATCGCCGAGATCATCATCGGCAAGCAGCGGAACGGTCCGATCGGTACGTCACGCCTGGCGTTCATCGGTAAGTACACCCGCTTCGAAAACCTGGCGCCGGGCAGCTATAACTTCGACGACGAGTAACCTTGTGGGAGCGGGCTTGCTCGCGAAGAGGGAGTGTCAGTCGACATCAATGTTGGTTGATGTACCGCTTTCGCGAGCAAGCCCGCTCCCACATGGGTTACGCGCAATTTCCGACCATAGCCGTCGGAATTGGTTATTTTTTGTGCTATATTCCGCGCCCGCGATTTTTCATCTCAACACCGGTCATCGTCATGCAAACAGCCAAGCCGTTATTTGACTATCCCAAGTACTGGGCCGAATGTTTCGGTCCAGCGCCATTCCTGCCGATGAGCAGGGAGGAGATGGATCAGCTTGGCTGGGATTCATGCGACATCATCATCGTCACCGGTGATGCGTACGTTGACCATCCGTCGTTCGGCATGGCAATCATCGGCCGGCTGCTGGAGTCGCAAGGCTTCCGCGTCGGGATCATTGCCCAGCCAAACTGGCAGTCCAAAGACGACTTCATGAAACTCGGCGAGCCGAACCTGTTCTTCGGCGTCGCGGCCGGCAACATGGACTCGATGATCAACCGCTACACCGCCGACAAAAAAATCCGTTCCGATGATGCCTACACCCCCGGTGGCCTGGCGGGCAAACGTCCGGATCGCGCGAGCCTGGTTTACAGCCAGCGCTGCAAGGAAGCCTACAAAAACGTGCCGATCGTTCTCGGTGGCATTGAAGCTTCCCTGCGCCGCATCGCCCACTACGATTACTGGCAGGACCGGGTTCGCAACTCGATCCTGATCGACGCCTGTGCCGACATCCTGCTCTACGGCAACGCCGAGCGTGCGATCGTCGAAGTCGCCCAGCGTCTGTCATACGGTCACAAGATCGAAGACATCACCGATGTGCGCGGCACCGCGTTCATCCGTCGCGACACGCCGAAAGACTGGTACGAAGTCGATTCCACGCGCATCGACCGTCCGGGCAAGATCGACAAGATCATCAACCCGTACGTCAACACCCAGGACACCCAGGCTTGCGCTATCGAGCAGGAAAAGGGTCCGGTTGAAGACCCGAGCGAAGCCAAGGTCGTGCAGATTCTGGCGAGCCCGAAAATGACTCGCGACAAGACCGTGATCCGTCTGCCTTCGGTTGAGAAAGTCCGCGGTGACGCGGTTCTTTATGCTCACGCCAACCGCGTGCTGCACCTGGAAACCAACCCGGGCAACGCCCGTGCGCTGGTGCAGAAGCACGGCGAAGTCGACGTCTGGTTCAACCCGCCTCCAATTCCGATGACCACCGAAGAAATGGACTACGTGTTCGGCATGCCCTATGCGCGCATTCCGCACCCGGCGTACGGCAAGGAAAAGATCCCTGCATACGACATGATCCGCTTCTCGGTGAACATCATGCGTGGCTGCTTCGGCGGCTGCACCTTCTGCTCGATCACCGAGCACGAAGGCCGGATCATCCAGAACCGTTCCGAAGAGTCGATCATTCGCGAAATCGAAGAGATCCGCGACAAGGTCCCCGGCTTTACCGGCGTCATTTCCGACCTCGGCGGCCCGACCGCGAATATGTACCGCATCGCCTGCAAGACCCCGGAAATCGAATCCGCGTGCCGCAAGCCTTCGTGCGTGTTCCCGGGCATTTGCCCGAACCTGAACACCGACCATTCGTCGCTGATCCAGCTGTATCGCAGCGCCCGTGCCTTGCCGGGTGTGAAGAAGATCCTGATCGCTTCCGGTCTGCGCTACGACCTAGCAGTCGAGTCGCCGGAATACGTCAAAGAGCTGGTGACCCACCACGTTGGTGGTTACCTGAAGATCGCCCCGGAACACACCGAGGAAGGTCCGCTCAATCAGATGATGAAACCGGGCATCGGCAGCTATGACAAGTTCAAGCGCATGTTCGAGAAGTACTCCAAGGAAGCCGGGAAAGAGCAGTACCTGATTCCGTACTTCATCGCCGCTCACCCGGGCACCACCGACGAAGACATGATGAACCTGGCCTTGTGGCTCAAGGGGAACGGCTTCCGTGCCGACCAGGTGCAAGCGTTCTATCCGTCGCCGATGGCCACCGCCACCGCGATGTACCACTCGGGCAAGAACCCGCTGCGCAAAGTCACTTACAAGAGTGACGCCGTGACCATCGTCAAGAGCGAAGAGCAGCGTCGTCTGCACAAGGCGTTCTTGCGGTATCACGACCCGAAAGGCTGGCCGATGCTGCGTGAAGCGCTGACTCGCATGGGCCGCGCCGACCTGATCGGGCCGGGCAAGAACCAGTTGATCCCGCTGCACCAACCGGCGACCGACAGCTACCAGAGCGCCCGTCGCAAGAACTCGACACCGGCCGGCAGCCATAAAGTGGCAGGGGAAAAGACCACCAAGATCCTGACCCAGCACACTGGCTTGCCACCGCGCGCCAGCGATGGCGGCAACCCGTGGGACAAGCGTGAACAGGCCAAGGCAGCGGCATTCGCCCGCAACCAGCAGGCGGCCAAGGATCGCAAGGACGCGGCCAAAGGCAAAGGGCCCAAGCCTGCGCGTAAGCCGGTAGTGCCGCGCTAAGCCACGTTTGAGCTGAACAGAACGCCAACCTTCGGGTTGGCGTTTTTTTTGTCTGCTGATCGTTCCCAGCCCTCCCTCCGCAACATTTCCGTGCAACTCCCCCAAACCAAATTCCCGCATCGCCCGATTTTGGTGCTGTACTGCCTCAAGCAACCGGAGAAAGCGCCAGCGCTGCTGGATGGCATAAGTCTTGCGCGCTTTCCAATACGCTTAAGGCTCGCAGGAGGCACGCCGTGTCGATTCATGTCGCATTGCACCACGTCACGCATTACCGCTACGACCGCGCCGTCGAGCTCGGTCCGCAGATCGTTCGCCTGCGCCCGGCCGCCCACAGTCGCACGCGGATACTGTCCTACGCGCTGAAAGTCTCGCCGGAGCAGCACTTCATCAACTGGCAGCAAGACCCCCAGGGCAATTACCTGGCGCGATTGGTGTTCCCGGAGAAAACCGATGAACTGCGGATCGAAGTCGATCTGCTGGCAGAGATGGCGGTCTTCAATCCGTTCGACTTCTTCCTTGAGCCCTACGCGGAAAAGATCCCGTTCACCTACGCCGCGGATGAGCGCAAGGAGCTGGCGCCGTACCTGGAAACCTTGCCCCTGACGCCGAAGTTCAAGGCCTATCTGGACGGCATCGACCGCACGCCGCTACCCAGCGTCGACTTCCTCGTCGCACTTAACCAGCGCCTGAGTGAAGACATTGGCTACCTGATCCGCATGGAGCCAGGTGTTCAAACGCCCGAACACACCTTGGAACATGCCTCCGGTTCCTGCCGCGACTCCGCGTGGTTGCTGGTGCAGCTGTTGCGTAACCTCGGTCTGGCGGCGCGTTTCGTCTCCGGCTATCTGATTCAACTGACCGCCGACGTCAAAAGCCTCGACGGCCCGTCGGGCACTGACGTGGACTTCACCGACCTGCACGCCTGGTGCGAGGTCTATTTGCCCGGTGCTGGCTGGATCGGCCTGGACGCGACGTCAGGGCTGTTTGCCGGTGAAGGACACATTCCGTTGGCCTGTAGCCCCGATCCTGGCTCTGCGGCACCGATCAGTGGCTTGGTTGAACCGTGCGAGTGCGAATTCATCCACGAAATGTCGGTGGAACGGATTTGGGAAGCACCACGGGTAACGAAGCCCTACACCGACGACCAATGGCTGGCGATCCAGGCGTTGGGTCGGCAGATCGATGCCGACCTGCTGGAGGGTGATGTACGCCTGACCATGGGCGGCGAACCTACGTTTGTTTCCATCGACGATCCAGATGGCGCCGAGTGGAACACGGCGGCACTTGGGCCAGACAAGCGGCGTCTGTCCGCCGAACTGTTCCAGCGCATGCGCAAGCGCTACGCACCCAAAGGCCTGGTGCATTTCGGTCAGGGCAAGTGGTACCCCGGCGAGCAATTGCCGCGCTGGTCGCTGAACTGCTACTGGCGCCGCGACGATGTGCCGATCTGGCACAACAGCGCGCTGATTGCCGATGAGCAGCAAGACTACGGTGCCAATGGCGAGCTGGCCGGGCGTTTTCTGGCCAGCGTCGCCGAACGCCTGAAAATCCCCACACGTTTTGTGTTTCCAGCCTACGAAGACAATTTCTATTACCTCTGGCGCGAAGGCACGTTGCCGCAGAACGTCAGCGCCGAAGACTCACGTCTCGAAGAACCGTTGGAGCGTGCACGCCTGCGCAAAGTCTTCAGCCAGAGGCTGGACAAAGTCATCGGCCAGGTCCTGCCGCTGGCGCGCACCGCCAAGGGTGATCAGTGGCAAAGCGGCCGTTGGTATCTGCGCGACGAACACTGCCGACTGGTTCCGGGAGACTCGCCGCTGGGCTATCGCTTGCCGCTCGGCTCGCAGCCTTGGGTGAAAGCGGCGGAGTACCCGTTCATTCATCCTGTGGACCCGAATCAGGATTTCCCCGCTTTGCCCGACACGGCACAACTTCAGAGCCAAGGCGAGCCTGCGGTTGCTGATGAACGCGCGCCAAAGATCGACGAATCTGCCGACTGGCTGACCCGCACGGCGTTCTGCGCCGAAGCGCGAGAAGGGCGGTTGTACCTGTTCATGCCGCCGCTGGAACGGGTCGAGGATTACCTGGAACTGGTCAGCGCCATCGAAGCCACCGCCGAGGAATTGCATTGCCCGGTGTTGCTGGAAGGCTATGAGCCGCCGAGCGATCCTCGGCTGAGCAACTTCCGCATCACGCCCGATCCGGGGGTGATCGAGGTCAACGTGCAGCCGTCCGCCACGTGGGATGAACTGGTCGAGCGCACCGAGTTTCTTTACGAAGAGGCACGCCAGACCCGACTGACCACCGAGAAATTCATGATTGATGGCCGGCACACCGGCACCGGCGGCGGTAACCACTTCGTCCTGGGCGGCGCGACACCGGCTGACTCACCGTTTCTACGCCGTCCCGATCTGCTGCGCAGCCTGATCAGCTATTGGCATAACCATCCGTCCTTGTCCTATCTGTTTTCCGGATTGTTCATCGGCCCGACGTCTCAGGCGCCACGGGTCGATGAAGCGCGTAATGATGCGTTGTATGAATTGGAAATCGCCTTCGCCCAGATGCCTGAGCCGGGTGAGGAGTGCGCGCCGTGGCTGGTGGATCGGCTGCTGCGCAACTTGCTGATCGACGTGACCGGCAACACGCACCGTGCCGAGTTCTGCATCGACAAACTTTATTCACCGGATGGCGCGACGGGGCGTCTGGGGTTGCTCGAATTGCGCGCCTTTGAAATGCCGCCCCATGCGCGCATGAGCCTGGCGCAACAGTTGTTGCTGCGGGCGTTGGTGGCTCGATTCTGGCGCGAGCCTTATGCGCCGCCGAAACTGGCGCGCTGGGGCACAGAGCTGCACGATCGTTTCCTGTTGCCGCACTTTATCGAACAGGATTTCGCCGACGTCATCGTCGACCTCAATGCCGCCGGTTATCCCGTGCGCGCCGAGTGGTTTGCGGCACATCTGGAGTTCCGTTTTCCCAAAGTCGGCGATTACGCCGTCAGCGGGATCGAACTGGAATTGCGTCAGGCGCTGGAACCCTGGCATGTGCTGGGCGAAGAGGGCGCAGTCGGCGGCACGGTGCGTTATGTGGATTCGTCGCTGGAACGCTTGCAGGTCAAACTCACGGGCCTGGCGCCGCAGCGTTATCTTCTGACCTGCAATGGCATCCCGGTGCCGTTGCAACCCACCGGGCGGGTCGGCGAATTTGTGGCCGGCGTGCGTTTCCGCGCCTGGCAACCGGCCAACTGCCTGCAGCCGACCATCCCGGTCCACGCGCCGTTGGTGTTCGACTTGCTCGACACCTGGATGCAGCGTTCGCTGGGTGGCTGTCAGTACCACGTCGCCCATCCGGGCGGGCGCAACTACGACAGCTTGCCGGTGAACGCCAATGAGGCAGAGAGCCGGCGCATGGCGCGTTTCTTCCGCATCGGACACAGCCCTGGGAAACTTCCTATACCGAATGTGGAAATTAACGACGAGCTGCCGATGACACTCGATTTACGACGTTTCTAAACCGTACGCGACGCTCGGATTTTTCGTATATCCGGGCGTCATGAGCCTGCGTTAGTCTGACCGTTCTTTGCTGTCTGCCGAGCTTTCCATGCCTGACCTGCTTGACCGCTACCCGCTGACGGCGGGCACTTATCACGAACTGCTCGACGACAGTGGTGCTGTACGCCCGCACTGGCGGGGGTTGTTCGATCAACTGCAACGCAGCACGCCAACGCAATTGGTGCAGCGTCAGGCGCTGCTGACCCGGCAGATCCAGGAAAACGGCGTGACGTACAACGTCTACGCCGACCCCAAGGGTGCCGATCGGCCGTGGGAACTCGATCTGCTACCGCACGTGATTGCTGCGGATGAATGGCAGCAGTTATCGGCCGGGATCGCCCAGCGGGCACGCTTGCTCAATGCTGTGCTGGCAGATTTGTACGGCCCGCAACGCTTGATCGCCGAGGGCCTGCTGCCTGCTGAGCTGGTTTTCGGTCACAACAATTTCCTCTGGCCCTGTCAGGGCATCAGGCCGCCCGACGGGGCTTTTCTGCATCTGTATGCCGTGGATCTGGCGCGTACACCCGACGGTCGCTGGTGGGTCACGGCGGACCGGACGCAAGCGCCATCCGGTGCCGGTTACGCCCTGGAAAACCGCACCATCGTGTCCCGGGCCTTTCCCGAGTTGTACCGAGATTTGAAAGTGCAGCACCTGGCCGGGTTCTTCCGCACGCTTCAGGAAACCCTGGCCCGTCAGGCGCCGAGTGATGACGAAGCGCCGCTGATCGTGCTGCTGACACCGGGACGTTTCAACGAAAGCTATTTCGAACACCTCTATCTGGCGCGTCAGCTCGGTTACCCGCTGGTAGAGGGCGGCGACCTGACCGTCCGGGATGCCACGGTCTACCTGAAAACCTTGAGCGGACTGCGCCGGGTCCACGCGATCATGCGGCGCCTCGACGATGACTTCTGCGATCCGCTGGAGCTGCGCACTGACTCGGCCCTTGGCGTGCCGGGATTGCTGGAAGCGGTACGTCGAGGGCGGGTGCTGGTGGCCAACGCCCTCGGCAGCGGCGTGCTGGAGTCGCCGGGGTTGTTGGGCTTTCTGCCGAAGATCAATCAATTCCTGTTCGGCGAAGAACTGATTCTGCCCTCCATCGCGACCTGGTGGTGCGGTGAAGCACCGGTGCTGGCTCAGGCCCTGGAAAAATTGCCGAAGTTGTTGATCAAACCGGCGTTCCCGTCACAGAGCTTCACGCCAATATTTGGTCGCGATTTGAGTGAAAAACAGCGTCAGGAACTGGCCGAGCGCATGCAGGCCCGGCCTTACGCCTATGTTGCGCAAGAATTGGCTCAGCTCTCTCAAGCCCCGATCTGGCAGGCTGAAGACGGTCATCTGCAACCTCGGGCCATCGGCATGCGCGTGTACGCAGTGGCCAGCCGTGAGGGTTATCGGGTTCTACCTGGCGGCCTCACCCGGGTTGCCGCCGAAGCTGACGCCGAAGTGGTGTCGATGCAGCGTGGTGGCGCGAGCAAAGACACCTGGGTGTTGGGCGATCGCCCGCCGAGCGGTGAGCAATGGAAAACCCAGCGCACGATCGGTGTGCACGACCTGGTGCGACGGGATCCGTATCTGCCTTCGCGAGTGGTGGAAAACCTGTTCTGGTTCGGCCGTTATTGCGAGCGCTGTGATGACAGCGCGCGGCTGCTGCGAATCATGCTGGCACGGTATGTCGATGGCGACGACCCGCAAGCCCTGGAGGCGGCAGTCGACTTGGGCGAGCGGTTGATGTTGTTGCCTGATGAAGGCGAGTTGCCGGAGCGTTTGCTGGCGGCATTGCTCGGTGATGACTGGTCGTTCAGCCTGCGCTCCAACCTGCAACGTTTGCAGTGGGCGGCCTCGCAGGTGCGCGGCAAGCTTTCGCGGGAAAACTGGCAAGCGCTGGTGGAGTTGCAGCGCGAAGCCATGGAGCTGGAAGCCGAAGAGCCGGATTTCGGCGAGTTGCTGGATTTCCTCAACCGTCTGGTGATGTCCCTGGCGGCGTTATCCGGTTTCGCCCTCGACGACATGACCCGGGACGAAGGCTGGCGCTTCCTGATGATTGGCCGCCGGATCGAACGCCTGCAATTTCTCAGCGCCAGCTTGGCGGCGTTTCTGCGCGGAGCCAGTGCTTTCGATCAGGCCGGCCTGGAATGGCTGCTGGAACTGGGCAACAGCAGCATCACTTACCGTTCGCGGTATCTGGCGGTGGCGCAACTGATCCCGGTGCTTGACCTGTTGCTGCTCGACGAGCAGAACCCCCACGCCGTGCTGTTTCAGTTGAAACTGGTGACTCGAACCTTGAAACGCTTGAATGACGACTTCGGCGTGCCTCGCGAAGCGGGGTTGCCACAGTTGGTGGAACGCTTGGCACAGTTCGATCTGGGATGCCTGGAGAACTCGCTGTTCGGCGAAGCCAGCGTTCGGGCGGCCATTGAGGGGCTGGCCGACCTGTTGCAAGAGATCGCGGACGCCAGCGGGCAAGTGTCGGATCGTCTGGCCTTGCGCCATTTCGCCCATGTCGATGACGTCAGCCAGCGCACGGTGTCCGTCTGATGAGCGCCCATTACCAGATTCTCCACGACACCCATTATCACTACGACAGCCCGGTCTCTCTGGCTCAGCAGCTTGCGCACCTGTGGCCGCGGTCGTGTGCCTGGCAGCGCTGCACCGAGCAGCAACTGCGGATCAGTCCCGACCCGACGACCCGCCGCGATGAACTGGATGTGTTCGGCAATCCGCTGACCCGGTTGGCGTTCGAGCGGCCGCATGATGAATTGCTGGTCAATGCCCGGCTCACCGTCGAAGTGCTGGCCCGGCCTGCGCTGGATTTCAATCAATCCCCCGCCTGGGAAGAAACCCGCAAGGCGCTGACCTACAGCAGTCAGCCGCTCTCCCCCGAATTGCTGGAAGCGTGTCGTTACCGGTTCGAATCGCCCTACGTGCATTTGAAGCGCAACTTCGTCGAGTTTTCCGAAAGCTGTTTTCCACCGGGTCGGCCGCTGCTGTTGGGTGTACAGGCGCTTATGGAGAAGATCTTCAGCGAGTTCACCTTCGATGCCGAGGCGACCCAAGTGGCGACGCCGCTGGTGGAAGTGCTGGAGCGCCGGCGCGGTGTTTGTCAGGACTTCGCTCACCTGATGCTCGCGTGTGTGCGCTCCCGTGGGTTGGCGGCGCGGTACATCAGTGGCTATCTGCTGACCCAGCCACCACCGGGCCAGCCGCGACTGATCGGCGCCGATGCGTCACATGCCTGGGTTTCAGTGTTTTGCCCGGTGCTCGGTTGGGTGGATTTCGACCCGACCAATAACGTGCAGCCGGCGCTGGAACACATCACCTTGGCCTGGGGCCGGGATTTTTCCGATGTCTCGCCGTTGCGTGGGGTGATTTTGGGCGGCGGCAACCATGACCCCGAAGTCCGTGTCACCGTGATGCCACTGGATTAACGCAGATCAAATTGTGGGAGCTAGCCTGCTCCGGGCGGCGTTCCGACGATAGCGGTGTATCAGTCAAATAATTGCTAAGTGTGCCGCCGTCATCGCGTGCAGGCTCGCTCCCACATGGGGATGTGCAAGTCAGTTCTGGAGGGGGTATTTCAGATTGGCCTGTGAGGGTCAGCAACATCGTTGCTGACCCTGGACACAGATCCGGTGGGCCTGATCAGATCATCGGGCCCTGAGGGTCTCAGGCGTCGGGCGCCTGATCTTTCGGTGCTTCAACATCATCTTCTGCGGCCACTTCACCTTCTGCATCCGGGTTCAGTGCGGCGGCTTCTTCTTCAGCTGTAGCTTTCTTGCGCTGAAGCTTTTCCTCTTTCTTCTGCTCCTTGGCCAAGTCTCTCTGACGTTTGGCGAAGGAATAATTGGGTTTAGCCATGGGCGATCCTCTGGGGTCGAAGGTGAGGTTGAGCGGCGCGTATTCTGCCCTGTATCGATGCCCAGCCGTTAGCTGGGTTTTTGCTCGATCCACTTTGGCACCACTGTCGGCTGCCAGGCATCCAGTTCATCAAGCAGGGTTTGCGGCGACTCGCTCACTTGCAGCATGTCACGGTGCGGTGCGCGAACGAAGCCTTCGCCGACGATATGATCGAGAAAAGAGGTCAATTTGCTATAGAAACCGTTCACTTCCAGCAGCCCCAGCGGTTTTCCGTGATACCCGAGCTGGCCCCAGGTCCAGACCTCGAACAGTTCTTCCAGCGTGCCCAGGCCGCCGGGCAGGGCGATAAAGGCGTCACTGAGCTCGGCCATCCGCGCCTTGCGCGCATGCATGCCGTCAACCACTTCCAGACGAGTCAGGCCGCTGTGACCGATTTCCTTGTCTTTGAGGCTTTGCGGGATGATCCCGATTACTTCACCGCCGGCCGCCAGCGCAGCATCGGCGACGATGCCCATCAGCCCGACGGCACCGCCGCCATAGACCAGAGTCAGCTTACGTTCGGCCAATGCTCGCCCCAAGGCGACAGCCGCTTCACGATAAGCCGGGTTGGTGCCAGTGCTGGCACCGCAAAATACACAAACGGACGCTAAAGACATGCCTTACTCCATGGTCAGGATGGCCACAGAGTAAAGGCAGGCACACGGCGTTCCAAGGTCTACACTTCGCGTGCAGGTGTTTCACAGGTTCCGCTGGCGCCACAGGCGTAGGCGGCAAGCAAACTGCACAACAGGCTATTGATCGACATGACAGACGCTCCATATGAGTGAGTACGACCTGATGATAGGGCCGCCCCAGACGTCTGGTTGGTAGATTGTTTCGATAGGTGTCATAGCCCGAAAGTTGTATACAATTTATGATTCAGGTCATAGGAACTTGCGACGTTTTCAGGCAGTCTTCTGTCCATTAGCACTTTTGTTAACCCTGCCTTGGAGATTCACCATGTTTGCCAAACTTGTTGCGGTATCCCTGCTGACACTGGCCAGCAGCCAATTGATGGCTGCCGAATGCAAGGTCACTGTCGACTCGACTGATCAAATGTCCTTCGATACCAAGGCCATTGAAATCGACAAAAGCTGCAAGACGTTCACCGTGGAGCTGAAACACTCCGGCAACCTGCCAAAAAACGTCATGGGTCACAACTGGGTGCTGAGTAAAGAGGCTGATATGCAGCCAATCGCTACCGCTGGCTTGGCCGCTGGCATCGACAAGAACTATTTGCCGGAAGGCGACGCGCGCATCATCGCCCACACCAAAATCATTGGCGCCAAGGAAACCGACTCGGTGACCTTCGACGTGTCGAAGCTCGATGCTGGCGAGAAGTACGGCTTCTTCTGCTCGTTCCCTGGCCACATCTCGATGATGAAAGGCACGGTTACCCTGAAGTAATCGAATCGAGCTCATAAAAAAAGCGTCCACCGGACGCTTTTTTTGTGCCTGTCTGTTCGCTCAATCAAGGCGCAAACGGCATCACTCGCTTGTGATGAGTCTTTTTATACGTTTCACAAATGATCTTGAACGCTTCCTCACGCACCGGCTCGCCATGCAAAAACGCGTCGATCTCGGCGTAGGTCACGCCGTGGGACGCTTCGTCCGGCTTGCCGGGCGACAGGTCTTCAAGGTCGGCCGTCGGGATCTTTTCCACCAGCGACTCCGGCGCGCCGAAGCTGCGGGCGATGTCCCGGACCTGGTTTTTCACCAGACCGCTCAGTGGCGCCAGGTCGCAAGCGCCGTCACCAAACTTGGTGAAGAAACCCATCACCGCTTCCGCCGCGTGGTCAGTGCCGATCACCAGGCCATGGGCCGCGCCGGCGATGGTGTATTGGGCCACCATGCGCATCCGAGCCTTGGTGTTGCCCAGCACGAAATCCACCGAGACCGCGTGCTTGCCTTCGAAGGCTGCGACTTCACTGGCCAGGGATTTGACTGCCGGGCCGATGTTCACGGTGTGGCGCTCGTCCGGGGCGATGAAATCCACCGATGCCTGGGCGTCGTGTTCGTCGAACTGGGTTTCGTACGGCAGGCGCACGGCGATGAACTTGTAGCTGTCGTCGCCTGTGCGGGTGCGCAGTTCGCGCATGGCACGCTGGGCCAGCAGGCCGGCGGTCAGGGAATCGACGCCGCCGCTGATGCCGAGTACCAGGCTCTTGAGCCCGGAATTGACCAGGCAGTCCTGGATGAAGGTAATCCGCCGGGCGACTTCAGCCTCGAGGGCGGCCTGGTCGGCGAACGGCGGCTGGACCTTGAGCTGTTCAGCAATCTCACGCTGTTCGGCTTGCATGAATTCACTCCTTGCTAGATGTGCTTGATGTACTGGAAAGGGCGGCAGGTACTTTGAAAACGTGTCGCAAATAGGCGACGAAATTCGGGTCTTTGCAGTGAGTCTTGCCAGGCTCATCGGAGATCTTTGCCACCGGCTGGCCGTTGCAGGCGGCCATTTTAAGCACGATGCTCATCGGTTCGACACCCGGAATATCGCACGTCAGGTTGGTGCCGATGCCAAAGCTGACATTGATCCGACCGCGCAACGCCCGGAATATTTCCAGAGACTTGGGCAGCGTCAGGCTGTCGGAGAACACCAGCGTCTTGCTCATCGGGTCGATGCCGAGCTTGTGATAGTGAGCGATGGCCTTTTCCGCCCAGAGTACCGGATCACCGGAATCATGGCGCAGGCCGTCAAACAGCTTGGCGAAGTACAGGTCGAAATCGCTGAGAAAGGCATCGGTGGTGATGCAGTCGGTGAGGGCGATCCCCAACAGGCCACGGTACTCGCGGACCCAGCAATCGAGGGCGGCAATCTGACTGTCGATCAGCCGCGGGCCGAGTTGTTGGTGGGCCATGATCCATTCGTGGGCCATGGTGCCCAACGGCTTCATGTCCAGCTCACGTGAAAGGTGCACGTTGCTGGTGCCGACAAAACGACCGGGGAAATCGTGCTTGAGCACGTTCACCACTTCTTCCTGCACGCGGTACGAGAAGCGACGGCGAGTACCGAAATCGGCGACCTGCAATTCAGACAATTCCTCCGCGCTGGCGTTGGCGGTGAGCCAGTCGAACTTACGGTAGAGCTGCTCGCGCGCCTGCTCCAGGACGATCTCGCGGTAGCGATAGCGGTTGCGCACTTCGCTGACGATGGACAGCAGCGGCACCTCGAACAAGATCACGTGCAGCCATGGCCCGCGCAGGCGGATGAACAGCTCGCCGTTTTCGATACCGGTGTGGATGTAGCGCAAATTGAAGCGGAACAACCCGAGAAAGCGCAGAAAATCCGGTTTCATAAAGCTGATGCGCTCCATGAAACTCAACTGGTCAGCGCTCAGGCTCAACTCGGCAAGGCGCTCAATCTGGAAGCGGATTTCCGCCAAGTACGGGCGCAAATCTTCACTGTTACGGCAACGAAACTCCCATTCGACTTCCACGTTCGGGTAGTTGTGCAGCACCGCCTGCATCATCGTCAGTTTGTAGAAGTCGGTGTCGAGCAGGTTCTGCACGATGCGATCGCCAAACACGCTCTCGCTCATAACGGGGTTCTCCAGGCTGGCCGCAGCCCGTGGCAGCGACGTTGCAGCTGTTTCAATGAATGGGCTAGTGGCGCATATCAGCAGTGGTGATTGCCAGCGATTTTTTTGGCTGCAGCAGATCCCTGTGGGAGCGGGCTTGCTCGCGAATGCAATCGGTCAGTCGATATTGATGTCGTCTGATCCACCGCTTTCGCGAGCAAGCCCGCTCCCACAGGGATTTTGTGTAGCTTCAAATTTGCGGTATGTCCGGATTATCGATTTGCTCCAACATCCACTTCACAAAATCCCGCACTTTGGGCACTTCCGCCGAATGCTCCGGATACGCCAGGTAATAGGCATCGGTGCTCGGCATCGCGTGCTGCCAGGGTATGACCAGTTTGCCGTCGGCCAATTCCTCTTCCACCAGAAACCGCGGCAACAGCGCCACACCACAACCGACCTGGGCCGCACGGATGCACATGTAAAAGGTTTCGAAACGCGGGCCGTGGTAGCTGTGTTCGGTGTGGTAGCCCTGACTGTCGAACCAGTCGTGCCAGGCTTGGGGCCGGGAGGCGTTTTGCAGCAGGACCAGGTCGGTGAGTTGCGTAGGATCGGTGAACGGCGTGTCCGGCAGACTGCCCGGTGCGCAGACTGGCACCAGCTCTTCGCCGAACAGCTTCAGGCATTCAGTGCCGGGTCGTGAGCCTTGGCCGAAATAAAACGCCAGGTCGCTGCGACCTTGCAGCAG
Source organism: Pseudomonas svalbardensis (assembly GCF_030053115.1). Classification (NCBI taxonomy): domain Bacteria; kingdom Pseudomonadati; phylum Pseudomonadota; class Gammaproteobacteria; order Pseudomonadales; family Pseudomonadaceae; genus Pseudomonas; species Pseudomonas svalbardensis. The sequence continues at coordinate 622,508 of NZ_CP125619.1, forward strand.
ATCGTCGGCTTCCTGCTCGCTGCACAGGTCCAGATGGATCGAGGGATGGCGCAGGCGCCAGCCTTTCAAACGTGGCACTAGCCAGCGCGCGCCGAAGGTTGGAGGCGTCGAGACGCGCAGGACTTCAGTTTCACCGCCGTAGGAGCGAAGGTAGTGGGTCGACATCTCGACCTGCGTGAGGATTTTTCTTACCTCCACCAGGTACAAGTCACCGGCCGGGGTCATTTGCAGGCGTCGGCGAACCCGGCGGAACAACAGGTGCTGCAGCAATTCTTCGAGTTGCGCGACCTGTTTGCTGACAGCGCTCTGGGTCAGGTTCAGCTCTTCAGCCGCCCGGGTGAAGCTCAAATGCCGGGTTACGGCCTCAAAACACTGCAGCGCGGTGATCGACGGCAAGTAGCGTTTATTCAGCATTGGTTGTCCTTTTGCTTGTTTCTTTCTTACCAGCAATTCGCAGCATGAATAAACGGAATGATATCTCTCTTAAAGGTCGTTTGTTGGGTAACCTCCGGAGCGCTAAAACTACAGGCCTCACCAGCCGAATCAATCCGGCTGCACGTTTTCTGTTTTTCGCTTGAGGAGTGACCCATGGTTGCCGCATTGCTTGATCGTCTTGGTGTGAACCCGGCCCTGTACCAGAACGGCAAAGTGCCGGTGCATTCGCCGATCGATGGCAGCCAGATCGCCGCCGTGAACTGGGAAGGCGCCGCTGAAGTCGAGCAGCACATCAGTCGTGCAGATCATGCGTTCGAATTGTGGCGCAAGGTCCCGGCCCCGCGCCGTGGCGAACTGGTCCGCCAACTGGGCGATATCTTGCGTGAATACAAGGCCGACCTCGGCGAGCTGGTGTCCTGGGAAGCCGGCAAGATCACTCAGGAAGGTCTGGGTGAAGTTCAGGAAATGATCGACATCTGCGATTTCGCCGTCGGCCTGTCCCGTCAGCTGTACGGTTTGACCATCGCTTCCGAGCGTCCTGGCCACCACATGCGCGAAACCTGGCACCCGCTGGGCGTCGTTGGCGTCATCAGCGCGTTCAACTTCCCGGTGGCGGTCTGGGCCTGGAACACCGCGCTGGCGCTGGTCTGCGGCAACCCGGTGATCTGGAAACCGTCGGAGAAAACTCCGCTGACCGCACTGGCCTGTCAGGCGCTGTTCGACCGCGTATTGAAGAACTTCAGCGACGCGCCTCCGCACCTGAGCCAAGTGATCATCGGCGGCCGTGATGCCGGCGAAGCCCTGGTCGATGACCCGCGTGTCGCGCTGATCAGCGCCACCGGCAGCACCCGCATGGGCCGCGAAGTGGCACCGAAAATCGCCGCACGTTTCGCTCGCAGCATTCTGGAACTGGGCGGCAACAACGCAATGATCCTCGGCCCAAGCGCCGACCTGGACATGGCCGTACGAGCCATCCTGTTCAGCGCCGTCGGCACTGCCGGTCAGCGTTGCACCACGTTGCGTCGCCTGATTGCCCATGAATCGGTGAAAGAAGAAATCGTCACCCGCCTGAAAGCCGCTTACTCCAAAGTGCGCATTGGCAATCCACTGGAAGGCAATCTGATTGGTCCGCTGATCGACAAGCACAGCTTCGAAAACATGCAGGATGCGCTTGAGCAGGCCTTGAGCGAAGGCGGCCGGGTGTTTGGCGGCAAGCGCCAGCTGGAAGACAAATTCCCTAACGCTTATTACGTCTCGCCGGCCATCGTCGAAATGCCGGAGCAGAGCGACGTGGTTTGCAGCGAAACCTTCGCACCGATTCTGTACGTGGTCGGTTACAAGGATTTCGCCGAAGCGCTGCGCCTGAACAACGCCGTGCCACAAGGCTTGTCCTCGTGCATCTTCACCACTGACGTACGTGAAGCCGAACAGTTCATGTCGGCGGTGGGCAGTGACTGCGGCATCGCTAACGTCAACATCGGCCCGAGCGGCGCGGAAATCGGCGGGGCGTTTGGCGGTGAAAAAGAAACGGGCGGTGGTCGTGAATCTGGTTCCGATGCATGGCGCGGCTACATGCGCCGTCAGACCAACACCGTGAACTATTCGCTGGAGTTACCGTTGGCTCAGGGCATTACGTTCGACTAAATTTCGAGTCGAACACCTGTGGGAGCGAGCCTGCTCGCGAAGACGGCGGCACATCCATCATTGATGTGACTGACAGACCGCATTCGCGAGCAGGCTCGCTCCCACACTTGAATTGTGTATCTGTTAGGTTTCTGTTGGAGTCTGGCAATGCCGTTACGCGAAGAGTGTCTGTGGGAAAAACTGACGCCGCAAAGGCCTGACAACGCGGCGCTCAAGGGCGAGGTGACGGTGGATGTCTGCGTCATCGGCGCCGGTTTCACCGGTCTGTCGGCGGCGGTGCATCTGCTGGAAAAAGGCAAAAGCGTCTGTGTACTGGAGGCCCATCGCGCCGGTCATGGCGGATCGGGGCGCAATGTCGGGCTGGTCAATGCCGGAATGTGGATTCCACCGGACGAGATCGAAGCTGGGTTTGGCGAGGCGGTCGGCAGTCAGCTTAATCGCATGCTCGGTGCAGCACCGTCCCTGGTGTTCAGCCTTGTGGATAAGTACAACATCGATTGCCAGTTACGCCGTGAAGGCACATTGCACATGGCGCACAACGCCCGTGGCGAAGCGGACTTGCGCAGTCGTGAAGAACAATGGAAACGTCGCGGCGCGCCGGTTGAACTGCTGACCGGTCAAGCCTGCGAACAAGCGACGGGTACCAAAAAGATCGCCGCTGCGCTGCTCGATCGACGTGCCGGCACGATCAACCCAATGGCTTACACGACGGGGCTGGCCAAAGCGGCCATCGGTCTCGGCGGTCAGTTGTTCGATCATTCCCCGGTGACCCGACTCGAACGTCAGGGCCAGCGCTGGTCGGTACAAACCGCTCAGGGTTCAGTGCTTGCCGAGCAAGTCGTGATTGCTTCTAACGCCTACACCGAAGGTGACTGGACGGAATTGCGGCGTAACTTCTTCCCCGGTTATTACTATCAAGTGGCGTCGGTCCCGCTGACCGAAGAGGCTGCGCAGCAAATTCTCCCGGGTGGCCAGGGTTCCTGGGACACCCGCCAGGTCCTCAGCAGTGTTCGTCGCGATAAGGATGGCCGTCTGCTGCTCGGCAGTCTCGGTAATGGCAATCAGAAGCCGACCTGGTTCCTCAAAGCCTGGGCCGACCGGGTTCAGCAGCACTACTTTCCTTATCTCAAACCGGTGGAATGGGAATGTACCTGGACCGGTTGCATCGCCTTCACCCCCGATCATTTGATGCGTTTGTTCGAGCCGGCGCCCGGTTTGGTGGCAGTCACCGGTTACAACGGCCGGGGCGTCACTACCGGCACAGTCGTCGGCAAAGCCTTTGCCGATTATCTGTGTAACGGAAATCCTCAAGCACTGCCGATTCCCTTTGCGCCCATGCAGCCATTGGCGGGCGTGGGATTGCGCAGCTGTCTGTACGAGGCCGGATTCTCGCTGTATCACGCAGGCCAGTGCCTGCGGATCGTTATTTGATTGTTGAAATTTGTTGCTGAAAGCGGCGCTTTTTCGCGCAGCGACTAGCCTGTAAAAGGTGCGGGTTGTAGCAGTTGCGCACCAGCAGTGTGCACTTCGGTGACGCACGTTGTTACAGGCTGGTTGCACGTCGTTTGGCGCCGCGGTTGCAATGATGGCGCGCTAGGGTTGCGCCTTTAAAAATAAATGGTTTCACCTTCCGCGGTTTAGACGGTTGCACGCCCAATGAAAATGGGATCGAAACAGTCGAAATAACAATAAAGCAGCGACTTTTTTCAGAATAAAAAACCGATGGCACGGCCCTTGCTCTGAGCATTCAGGAAGTCGCAGTGCTAACTAAAAAAAACCTTGGAGCACCACCTCATGTCCCAGACGTTTTACAAAAAAGGCTTTTTGGCCCTCGCAGTGGCAACTGCGTTGGGTGTTTCTGCGTTTGCACAGGCTGATGTGAAAATCGGTGTGGCGGGACCAATGACAGGCGCCAACGCGGCATTTGGCGAACAGTACATGAAGGGTGCACAGGCTGCGGCCGATGCGGTCAACGCAGCGGGCGGCGTAAACGGGGAAAAAATCGTACTGGTCAAGGGCGATGACGCCTGCGAACCGAAACAGGCTGTGACGGTCGCCAAGGACCTGACCAACCAGAAAGTCGCTGGCGTAGTCGGTCACTTCTGCTCCTCCTCGACCATCCCGGCTTCGGAGATCTACGACGAAGCGGGCATCATCGCGATCACTCCTGGCTCCACCAACCCGGCTGTTACCGAGCGCGGCCTGAGTGCCATGTTCCGTATGTGCGGGCGTGACGACCAGCAAGGCATCGTGGCCGGCGACTACATCGTCGACGTGCTCAAGGGCAAGAAAGTCGTGGTCCTGCACGACAAGGACACCTACGGTCAAGGCCTGGCGGACGCTACCAAGGCCCAGCTGGAAAAACGCGGTGTGAAACCGGTGCTGTATGAAGGCCTGACCCGTGGCGAGAAAGATTTCAGCACCATCGTCACCAAAATCCGCGGCGCTGGCGCCGACATCGTCTACTTCGGTGGTCTGCACCCGGAAGCCGGTCCTCTGGTTCGCCAACTGCGTGAGCAAGGCCTCAAAGACGTCAAGTTCATGTCCGACGACGGCATCGTAACCGACGAACTGGTGACCACCGCTGGTGGCCCGCAATTCGTCGACGGCGTACTGATGACCTTCGGCGCTGACCCGCGCATGCTGCCAGACAGCAAGACCGTGGTTGACGCGTTCCGTAAAGCCGGTACCGAGCCTGAAGGCTACACCCTGTACGCCTACGCTTCGGTTCAGACCCTGGCAGCTGCCTTCAATGGCGCCAAGTCCAACAAAGGCGAAGAAGCTGCCAAATGGCTGAAAGCCAACACGGTCAAAACCGTGATGGGCGAGAAGGCCTGGGATTCCAAGGGCGACCTGAAAGTCTCCGACTACGTGGTTTACCAGTGGGACAAGGACGGCAAATACCACCAACTGGAAAAACAGAAGTGATATGAACAGCTGATTGCCCGGCGCCTTGCGCCGGGCAATCAATCAACATGTCCGTGCAGTACCTGTCTTTTCTCGTAGAGCTGCACACAACCGTGTTACGCCGGCGGCTGAACCCCGGTCCGTCGTACCCGGCTTCTGTGCAGTCTCTCAAATGCGTGAGATTGCGTTATGGATGGTATTTTCCTGCAGCAACTGGTCAACGGCCTGACCCTCGGGTCGGTCTATGGCCTGATCGCCATCGGCTACACAATGGTCTATGGCATCATCGGCATGATCAACTTCGCCCACGGCGAGGTTTACATGATTTCCGCTTACCTCGCGGCGATCAGTCTGGCTCTGCTGGCATACTTCGGTATTGAATCCTTCCCTCTGCTGATGCTTGGCACACTGATCTTCACCATCATCGTCACGGCGGTGTATGGCTGGGTCATCGAACGGGTTGCCTATAAACCCCTGCGTAACTCCACCCGACTGGCACCGCTGATCAGCGCCATCGGCATTTCACTGATCCTGCAAAACTATGCACAGATCGCTCAAGGCGCGAAGCAACAAGGGGTTCCGACCTTGCTCACGGGTGCCTGGCGCGTCGAAATCGGTACAGGTTTTGTGCAGTTGACCTACACCAAGATCTTCATTCTGGTCGCAGCGTTTGCCGGGATGGCCCTGCTGACCTACGTCATCAAGTACACCAAGCTCGGCCGCATGTGCCGCGCTACCCAGCAAGATCGCAAGATGGCCTCGATTCTGGGGATCAACACCGATCGGGTGATTTCCTACGTGTTCATCATCGGTGCAGCGATGGCGGCCCTGGCCGGCGTGCTGATCACCATGAACTACGGCACGTTCGACTTTTACGCCGGCTTCATCATCGGGATCAAAGCGTTCACCGCAGCGGTACTCGGCGGGATTGGCTCGCTACCCGGTGCGATGCTCGGCGGGATCATTCTCGGGATTTCCGAGTCGTTGTTCTCAGGTCTGGTGAACTCGGACTACAAAGACGTTTTCAGCTTCTCGCTGCTCGTTCTCGTTCTGGTCTTTCGGCCCCAAGGCCTGCTCGGCCGTCCTCTTGTGTCGAAGGTGTAAGCGATGTCTTCAACCACTAAAAAAACCATTGATCTCAAAAGAAGCCTGGTTGACGCGATTCTTGCCGGCCTTGTCGCCCTGATTGTGTTCGGCCCGATTGTCGGCGTGGTCCTCGATGGCTATGGCTTCAACCTGGAAACGACCCGTGTGGCGTTGATTGTCGCCATCGTCATGGCGGGCCGCTTCGCCCTGAGCCTGTTCCTGCAAACCCCCAAGGGCCTGAGAATTCTCGAAGGCTTTGAAAGCACCGGTTCCGGGGTGCATGTATTGCCGCCTGACTATAAATCCCGGTTGCGCTGGATCATTCCGGTGTTGATCGTCGTAGCCGTGGTGTTCCCGTTTTTCTCCAACTCCTACCTGCTGGGCGTGGTCATCCTCGGGCTGATCTACGTGCTGCTGGGCCTGGGGCTGAACATCGTGGTCGGTCTGGCTGGCCTGCTCGACCTGGGTTACGTGGCGTTCTACGCCATCGGTGCTTATGGGTTGGCGCTCGGTTACCAATACCTTGGCTTGGGCTTCTGGACGGTGCTGCCGCTGGCGGCGATCATCGCTGGCCTTGCCGGCTGCATTCTCGGTTTTCCGGTGTTGCGCCTGCACGGTGACTACCTGGCAATCGTGACCCTGGGCTTCGGTGAAATCATCCGGTTGATCCTCAATAACTGGCTGTCCCTGACCGGCGGCCCGAATGGTATGGCCGCTCCGTTGCCAACCTTCTTCGGCATCGAGTTCGGCAAAAGGGCTAAAGAGGGCGGGGTGCCGTTTCATGAGTTTTTCGGCATCGCCTATAACCCGGACGTGAAGTACTTCTTCATCTACGCGGTGTTGTTCCTGGTGGTGCTGGCCGTGCTGTACGTCAAGCACCGCTTGACCCGCATGCCGGTCGGCCGCGCCTGGGAAGCCTTGCGTGAAGACGAAATCGCTTGCCGCTCTATGGGCCTGAACCATGTACTGGTCAAACTCTCGGCGTTCACCATCGGTGCATCGACGGCCGGTCTGGCCGGTGTGTTCTTCGCCACCTACCAAGGCTTCGTCAACCCGACCTCGTTCACCTTCTTCGAATCGGCATTGATCCTCGCCATCGTGGTACTCGGCGGCATGGGCTCGACCATCGGCGTGGTGATTGCGGCCTTCGTGCTGACCGTCGCCCCGGAACTGTTGCGGGGTTTCGCGGAATATCGCGTGCTGCTGTTCGGCATCCTGATGGTGTTGATGATGATCTGGCGACCGCGCGGCCTGATTCGGATCAGCCGTACCGGTGTGACCCCGCGTAAAGGAGTAGCGCCATGAGCGAAGTCGTACTCTCGGTCGAGAAGCTGATGATGCACTTCGGCGGCATCAAGGCGTTGAACGATGTCAGCCTGAAGGTCGAACGCAACTCGATCTTCGCCCTGATCGGCCCCAACGGCGCCGGCAAGACCACCGTGTTCAACTGCCTGACCGGGTTCTACAAGGCCTCGGGCGGCAAGATCGAACTCAATGTGCGTGGCGAGGAGACCAATGTCATCAAGCTGCTGGGTGAATCGTTCAAACCGACCGATTTCGTCTCGCCGAAATCTTTCGCCAGCCGGATGTACTACAAAATGTTCGGCGGCACCCATCTGGTGAACCGGGCCGGCCTGGCGCGGACGTTCCAGAACATTCGCCTGTTCAAGGAAATGTCGGTGCTGGAAAACCTGCTGGTGGCCCAACACATGTGGGTCAACCGCAACCTGCTGGCCGGTATCCTCAACACCAAGGGCTACCGCAAGGCCGAAAGCGATGCGTTGGACCACGCCTTCTACTGGCTGGAAGTCGTCGACCTGGTGGACTGCGCCAACCGTCTGGCCGGTGAACTGTCCTACGGGCAGCAACGCCGTCTGGAAATCGCCCGGGCCATGTGTACCCGTCCGCAGATCATCTGCCTCGACGAACCGGCCGCTGGCCTCAACCCTCAGGAAACCGAAGCGCTGAGCGCGATGATCCGGCTGCTGCGCGACGAGCACGATCTGACCGTGGTGCTGATCGAACACGACATGGGCATGGTAATGAGCATTTCTGACCACATCGTGGTGCTGGACCACGGTATCGTCATCGCCGAGGGCGGCCCCGACGATATACGCCGCGATCCGAAAGTGATTGCGGCCTATCTGGGCGCCGATGAAGAGGAAGTGGTGCTATGAGCCAACCCATCCTCGAACTCAAGGAACTGGACGTGTTTTACGGGCCGATCCAGGCCCTGAAGAAAGTCTCGCTGCACATCAATGAAGGTGAAACCGTCAGCCTGATCGGCTCCAACGGTGCCGGAAAATCTACCCTGCTGATGTCGATTTTCGGTCAGCCGCGGGCGGCGGACGGGCAGATCATCTATCAGGGTGTGGATATCACTCACAAGTCATCCCACTACATCGCCTCCCACGGTATCGCTCAATCGCCGGAAGGCCGGCGGGTATTCCCCGACATGACCGTCGAGGAAAACCTGTTGATGGGTACCATCCCTATCGGTGACAAGTACGCCACCGAGGACATGCAGCGCATGTTCGAGCTGTTTCCGCGGCTCAAGGAGCGACGTACCCAGCGGGCCATGACCATGTCCGGCGGCGAACAGCAAATGCTCGCCATCGCCCGTGCGCTGATGAGCCGTCCAAAATTGCTGTTGCTCGATGAGCCGAGCCTGGGGCTGGCACCGATTGTGGTGAAACAGATCTTCGCGACTCTGCGGGAACTGGCGAAAACCGGCATGACCATCTTCCTGGTGGAGCAGAACGCCAACCACGCCCTCAAACTGTCGGACCGGGCGTACGTGATGGTCAACGGCGAGATCCGCCTCACGGGCACCGGCAAGGAGCTGCTGGTTAACGAGGAAGTGCGCAACGCCTATCTCGGCGGCCACTGAGTCTGCGCTGCAACAACAAGCCCCGACGAGCAATCGCCGGGGCTTTTTTACACCTCCAAAACACCACTAATCCCTGTGGGAGTGAGCTTTCTGGAAATTGTGGAAAACAATATTCACAAGCTCTCAAACCGCGACATAAAGCCGCTGCAAATAGTTGTTTTGTCACGGTTTTGACTTGTCCCCGTTTGCTGTGGAGCTGGCTGTGAATAACGTGGGAGTAGCTGGCTGAAAGCCTTTGAAAACGTGGCTTGCAGAGTTGTGGTTGTTTTTTGATCAGGCGTTTTTGCGGGACCGCGAGCGGGCTTTGTCAACCTTTTTGTTGATGACGAAAACGGGCCAAAACAGGGTAGAGCTGCCTGTGGATAAGTCTGTGGTTAAACTCTGGAAAGACTCGGCTGAAGGCCGTAGTTACTGGCTTGGCGCCATCGTCGGCATGACCGGTCAATCGTGCAAAATGCCATGGGCTACACAGCCGACGTTCCAGGGTCAAGCAAAAAAATTTCCAATTTGCCCGCAAAGCCTTGTGCACAGCGGCTTACAGCTTTTCCACTTGCCCCCGGAAACTGTGGACCGACCTGTGGATAAGGTGCGCGCACATGGCTGAAAGCCACGGCGGGCAAGGCGTGGCAACGGTTGGACGTTTTTTGTACAGCTTCTGCGGTAGTTGCCGCTGTGGGCAAGGCCGGGCATGCTGGCTGCTGATTTTCTATTCCAGTGGCTAACGATCAGCCGAAGCAAGGAGAACACGATGTCCAACACCCTGTTTATTACCGGCGCGACCTCCGGTTTTGGTGAAGCCTGCGCCCGTCGTTTTGCCGAAGCCGGCTGGAAACTGGTGCTGACCGGCCGTCGTGAAGAGCGCCTCAATGCGCTGTGCGCCGAGTTGTCGAAGCAGACCGAGGTCCACGGCCTGGTGCTCGACGTGCGTGATCGCAAGGCCATGGAGGAGGCGATTGCCAACCTGCCGCCGTCCTTCGCCAAACTGCGCGGGCTGATCAACAACGCCGGGCTGGCCCTGGGTGTTGACCCGGCGCCCAAGTGCGACCTCGACGATTGGGACACCATGGTCGACACCAACATCAAAGGCCTGATGTACAGCACGCGTCTGTTGTTGCCCCGCCTGATCGCTCACGGTCGTGGCGCCGGCATCGTCAACCTCGGCTCCATCGCCGGCAACTACCCGTACCCGGGCAGCCATGTGTATGGCGCGAGCAAAGCGTTCGTTAAACAGTTCTCCCTGAACTTGCGCTGCGACCTGCAAGGTACGGGCGTGCGGGTCAGCAATATCGAGCCGGGCTTATGCGAAAGCGAGTTCTCACTGGTGCGTTTTGCCGGTGACCAGGAGCGTTACAACGCGACCTACGCCGGTGCTGAGCCGATCCAGCCGCAAGACATCGCCGACACCATTTTCTGGGTGCTCAATGCCCCGGCGCACATCAACATCAACAGCCTGGAGCTGATGCCGGTGAGCCAGACGTGGAGCGGGTTTGCGATTGAGCGTAATGCTGGCAAGGTTTAAGTCCGCGTAACGGCCATCGCGGGCAAGCCACGCTCCCACAGGTTTTGTGTTGAATGCCCATTTCGCGAACGACACAAACCCTGTTGGAGCGAGCTTGCTCGCGATAGCTATGTGTCAGTCAGCGCAGATAATCGGCTAATCCGCGATAGCAGGTTGCCAAGTGATAAGGCGTCGTCGAAGGCATGTCATTGCGACTGACATCGCCATTCTCATCCCGACACTCATACCATCCGCCCACATGCAGAAAGTGTTGCTGCAACGCCTGCAATTGGCGTTGTACCGAACCTTCGCTGTTCGGACGCAAGGTCAGAGCGCGCAGGTATTCAGCCTGGGCCCATATGCGTTGGGTGGCATCCTTGGGACGGCCATCCAGATCGAGCGACGCCCGCACTGCGGCGGTTTGCGGATCGACACCCAGCTGTTCGGTGAACGCAAAGGCGCGTTCCAGAGAGGCGTGGAGTGTCGAACCGCGCAGCAACGAAGACGATTCCAGCAGGAAATACCACTCGAACTGGTGCCCCGGTTCAAACCAGTTATCCACAGCGCCCAGCGGTTTCTCCATCAACACACCGTGTTGCGGGTCGATAAAACGCTTCTGCATGGCTGTGCATAACTCGACGAGCGCGTCTTGCACGGCGACGTCTTCGCGCACCGACAGCGTGGCGAGGAAGGCTTCGGCCAAGTGCATCAGGGGATTTTGCAGCGGCCCGGACTCGAGCGAGGACCCGTCACGGTCGAGGTTGGCTTCGTACAGGCCGTCGCCCGTGGCGAAGCGCTGCGCGACCACTTCCAGTACGGCGTTGAGCACCGATTCCACCAGCGGTTCGCGAACTTTGTCCCAGTAATGGGCGCAGGCGAACAGGATGAAAGCGTGGGTGTAGAGGTCTTTGCGCTGATCCAGGGGCGCACCCTGAGGGTCAACGCTATAGAACCAGCCGCCATGCTCGGCATCGTGGAAATGCTGCTGCAGGGAATGGAACAGCGCTGCGGCGCGCTCTTCGGCGGCCGGTACCTGGCCGATCAGGCTGGAAAACAGGTAAAGCTGCCGCGCGCAGGCCATGGCGCGATAGCGTTGGGGCGGCAGCGGTTGGTGCTCGGCGTCCAGCGCCTCATAGGGCAGCGCCATGTCGGCATTCCAGCCGGGACCTTGCCAGAGCGGCACGATCACGTCCTGGAAGTGCTGTTGCACTGAGGCAAACAGAGCGGTCAATTCAGGCTGGGAGGCGGAGCGGGAAACAGGCGGCATTGGCTGGCGTCGTCACGGCAGGGTTGATTGCGCGACATGTTATCAGGCCTGAGAGATGCGGTGTCTGTCAGACCTATATCGCGAGCAGGCTCGCTCCCACACTGGAACTGTGCACACAGAACAAAGGTGGGAGCGACGGTGCGACGATTCGACCTGCTCGCGATGAGGCCATCACAGGCGATAAAGAAATCAGCCCGCCAACAACCACACGCCAGTCGCCGCTGAGGCCGCACCCGCCAGTCGAACCAACGGCGCCGCCGCTTGCGGCAACACCCGCACCACGGCATAACCCAATCCATGCAACGCAGCCGTCGCCGCTATAAAACCCGCCGCATATGCCCAAGGGCTCGACATCTGCGGCAACTCCAGCCCGTGCGCCACCCCGTGGAAAAGCGCAAACAAAGCGGTTGCCGCAACGGCGAGGCTCAACGGCGGACGCACGGCCAAAGCCACCGCCAGACCCAGTGCCAGCACCGACGCCGCAATCCCGCTCTCCAGCGCCGGCAGGTTCAGCCCTTCAAACCCCAGCAACCCGCCGATCAGCATGATGCCGACGAATGTGCACGGCAGCGCCCAGCGTGCAGCGCCTTTCTGTTGTGCCGCCCACAAACCGACCGCAACCATTGCCAGCAAGTGATCGAGGCCACCGACCGGGTGGCTGATGCCGGCGATCAAACCGTTGTCGCCATGCCCCGGGTGGGCGAAGGCGATGGCCGGGGTCAGCAGCAGGGCCATGGCGCCCAGAATGCGTTTAAGTGTCATGGATAAGCTTCCTTGTTGATAAAAGTTGGTCGTGTTCACGCCGCTGTCAGCAGGCCTTGGCGTTCGATGAAGGCGATGATTTCTTCCAGGCCGAGGCCGGTTTTCTGGTTGCTGAAAACGAACGGCTTGCCGTTGCGCATGCGCTTGGTGTCGCTGTCCATCAGTTCCAGCGACGCACCCACCAATGGCGCGAGGTCGATTTTGTTGATCACCAGCAGATCCGATTTGCAGATTCCCGGGCCGCCCTTGCGCGGCAGTTTGTCGCCGGCCGAGACGTCGATCACATAAATGGTCAGGTCGGACAGCTCTGGGCTGAAGGTGGCAGACAGGTTGTCGCCACCGGATTCCACAAGGATCAGGTCCAGCCCCGGAAAGCGGCGGTTCAGTTGGTCCACGGCTTCGAGGTTGATCGAAGCGTCTTCGCGGATCGCCGTGTGCGGGCAGCCACCGGTTTCCACGCCGATGATCCGCTCCGGCGCCAGGGCCTCGTTGCGCACCAGAAAGTCGGCGTCTTCACGGGTGTAGATGTCGTTGGTGACCACCGCCAGGTTGTAGCGGTCGCGCAGCGCCAGGCACAGGGCCAAAGTCAAAGCGGTTTTGCCGGAACCGACCGGGCCGCCGATGCCGACGCGCAGAGGTTGTGTGTTCATGTGATTCTCCAAAAATAAAGGCCCTAGGAACGGAACAGACGGCTGTACTGGCGCTCATGGGCCATGCACGCCAGGGACAGGCCGAAAGCGGCGCTGCCATAGTGTTCGGGGTTGATTCGGGTGGCGTTCTGCTGAGCCTCTTGCAGCAGCGGCAGCAGTTCGCTGGTCAGGCGTTGCGCGGCTTGCTGGCCCAGCGGCAGGGTTTTCATCAGCACTGCCAGTTGGTTTTCCAGCCAACTCCAGAGCCACGCCGCCAGCGCGTCCTGCGGGCTGATTTTCCAGGCGCTAGCGGCCAGTGCCCAGCCGAGGGCCAAGTGCGGCTCGGGACGTTGTTCAAGAAAGGCGCGGGCCGGAGCATCAAGCTCAGGCAAACCGTTGAGCAGTTGCTGCAACGAATAGCCCATCTGCCGGCTCTCCTGATGCAGCTCGCGAGTTTCCCGGCTGGCGCGATGTTCTTCGCAGCGTTGCAGCAGTTCGGCCCAGTTTTCTTCTGCCGCGGCCACACAATGGGCGAGCAGCAACGGCGCTTCGAAACGCGCTAGGTTCAGCAGCAACTGATCACTGATCCAGCGACGGGCGCTGTCAGGACCATTCACCCGACCGTTATCCACAGCCATTTCCAGGCCTTGGGAATAGCTGTAACCGCCAATCGGCAACTGCGGACTGGCCAGGCGCAGCAGCGCCCAGGCTGGGTTCATAGCCGCACGCCGAACTGGTGCAGTTTCGGCGGGTAGTTGAAGTCTTCATCGCCGTGGCGCGAATGGTGATGGCCGCCGCCATAGGCGCCGTGTTCCGGCTGGAACGGCGCTTCAATGTTCTCGACCTTGGCATCAAGCTGTTCGAGCATGGCCTTGAGCACGTAGTCGTCGAGCAGGCGTAACCAGCCGTCGCCAACTTGCAGGGCGACGTGGCGGTTGCCGAGGTGATAGGCGGCGCGAGTCAGTTCGAAAGCATTGGCGCAGGTGACGTGCAGCAGTTGTTCGGCCCGGGCGCAGACGCGGACGATGCGCCCGTCTTCGGCTTGCAGGCACTCGCCGTCATACAGGGGCGGCTGACCGCGCTCCAAAAACAATCCGACGTCCTCACCCTCGGCACTGAAACAGCGCAAACGGCTTTTGCTCCGGGCTTCGAAGATCAGGTGCAACTCGGCGGCCCAGACGGGTTGAGGGTCGATTCTGCGATGAATCACCAGCATCGGAAGGCTTCCAGCAATGGACAATGCTTAGGCTAGAGCAAGGGGCTTGCCAATCGGGTGATGCGTGGGAAATGCCTGTCGGAGCTTGGTGGTCATTTCTGGATGTCGCAGAATTTTGAGCGGGAGTGGTGCGTGGATGTTTGAGTTGCACCGAATTGATGCGTTGATTGTTTTTTGTGGGAGCGAGCTTGCTCGCGATGATGGCGGTGTATCCGTCGCATGAAGTGTTGATTGCACTGACGCTATCGTCGGAACGCCGCCCGGAGCAAGCTCGCTCCCACAGGGTTACTCGGTGCTGCCCAAGCCTTGCCAGTGTTTGAGGCCAATAAAGATAAAGCGCAACTGCTGAGTGATTTTTGCCTGCGGCGTCAGATGCTCGGGCAGCGCCTGCGCCGGCGGATCAATGATGTCCGGCAAGGTCGCGAACACGCTTTTAACAATCAGATCAGCCATGACACTCAGGCCGGCGATGTCCAGGTGTTGCAGTTTCGGCATCAAGGACAAGTCGGCCGCCAGGTCCGAGCTGATGTCTTCGCGCAAACGGCCGATGGCCTGGCGCACTGGCAGCGAACCGCCGTACTGCTCGCGGGCCAGAAACAGGAACTGCGAGCGATTGGCCGTAACCACGTCGAGAAAGATCCGCACCGAGGCGTCAATGATGCCGCCCATGACGAACTCGTTGTGGCGCACCAAGCGAATGGTTTCGCGGAAGGTCTGACCGACTTCACTCACCAGCACCAGGCCCAGTTCATCCATATCGGAGAAATGCCGGTAGAAACCGGTGGGCACAATCCCGGCGGTTCTGGCGACTTCGCGCAGGCTCAGGCTGCCGAATCCTCGGCCGCATTCCATCAAGTGGCGGGCAGCGTCCATCAGGGCGTTGCGGGTCTGTTGTTTCTGTTCGGCGCGGGGCAGCATCGCAAGGGTATTTTCTGGATAAGACAGCGGCGCACTCTAGCAAATCGGCTTTACCGGCGTCGAACGACTATCGGGGGATCAAGCGGGGAAGTGAGGCATCTATAACGTCAAAAGCCCAATCCGGAGATTGGGCTTTTTTTCAGGGCCGCCATCGGCTCAGCTCAAAGCGCTGTTGCGTTCGATGACACGGTCACCACCACCTTCGGCCAGGGTTTGACCTTGTGGAGTGCGATCGGAACCATCAGCAGCGAGGGTTTGACCTTGTGGAGTGCGATCGGAACCATCAGCAGCCAGGGTTTGACCTTGTGGAGTGCGATCGGAACCATCAGCAGCCAGGGTTTGACCTTGTGGAGTGCGATCGGAACCATCAGCAGCCAGGGTTTGACCTTGTGGAGTGCGATCGGAACCATCAGCAGCCAGGGTTTGACCTTGTGGCGTACGGTCCGAACCATCCTGGGTGATCAGGCCTTTTTCCTTCAGGCGATCATTGCCACCTTCGGCAAGGGTCTGGCCTTGTGGAGTGCGGTCGGAGCCATCGGCTGCGACGGTTTGGCTGAACACCGAGTGGGTGGATTTGACTTGTGGGGTTGCCTGGTCAGCAGCCGGCAGGGCGAAAGCTGTGCTGGCCAGCATCGAGAGGGTAAGGCTAAACAGTAATTGGCGTTTCATGATTGGGTGCTCCGTAGGAGGGCGATAAAGTGGGTACGAGGGCAATGCTACTCTCGATAAGTCGATATAAAAGTTCATAAACGCAATGGTAATAATCAACGGAATTGATTGTTCCGTGAGACGGCTCTAAATCGGGCGTTTCCGGCGGACGCTTTTGCGCTGAGATGGGTATTTTCGACTCACTTGCGCCTTGCAAAAGTGCGGGTCCGGTAACGCTGGATTGAGGGGTATCCTGTCGCCGACCGATTATTTGAGCGTTAAGCGGTATTTCGGTTAAACCTGCGCGCCATTTCCCAGTCCTAGACTCCATGGCAGGCCGGTTCTGTCCTAACGTTTCAAACGTGCGTCGCAGTCAGGGCGCTCAGTCGTATCAGGAGCCCTGTGCAATGACGCGCACTCGTAAAGTTGTTACCTGGAGCCTCGCCAGCCTTGTTGTCTTGCTGGCCGTACTGGTTCTGATCATCGCGTTCTTCGATTGGAACCGGATCAAACCACCGCTTAACGCCAAAATTTCCGAAGAGCTGCACCGCCCGTTCGCCATCAACGGCAACCTCGCGGTGGTCTGGCAGCAGGAACCCGATGAGGGCGGCTGGCGCGCGTGGGTGCCGTGGCCGCATGTCGTGGCGGAGGACCTGAGCCTGGGCAACCCGGACTGGTCGAAGAAGCCGCAGATGGTCACCCTCAAACGCGTCGAGTTGCGCATCTCGCCCTTAGCCTTGTTGGCTCGACGCGTGGTGATCCCGCGTATTGACCTGATCGAGCCGAATGCCGACCTCCAGCGCCTGGCCGATGGTCGCGCCAACTGGACCTTCAAATTCGACCCCAAAGACCCGAACGCCGAGCCTTCAAGCTGGGTGGTGGACATCGGTGCGATCGGCTTCGACAAAGGCCACGTCACCCTCGACGACCAGAACCTGAAGACTCAGCTCGACTTGATCATCGACCCGCTGGGCAAACCGATTCCGTTCAGTGACATCGTCGGTGATAAAGCGGCGAAAACCGCGTCGGAGAAGGGCGCTGCGCCGCAGGATTACGCATTCGCGCTGAAGGTCAAAGGCCAATACCACGGCCAGAAACTCGCGGGCGAAGGCAAAATCGGCGGCCTGCTGGCGTTGCAGGACGCGGCCAGACCGTTCCCGCTTCAGGCACAAATGAAGATCGCTGACACCCGCGTCGAACTTGCCGGCACCCTCACCGATCCACTGAACCTCGGCGCCATGGACTTGCGCCTGAAACTGGCCGGCACCAGCCTGGGCAATCTCTACCCGCTGACCGGCGTGACCCTGCCGGATACACCGCCGTACGAGACTGACGGCCACTTGATCGCCAAGCTGAATGAAGCGGATGGTGCAGTGTTCCGTTACGAAGAATTCAACGGCAAGATCGGTCAGAGCGACATCCATGGCAGCCTGGCCTATGTCGCCAGTCAGCCGCGCCCGAAGCTGAGCGGATCGCTGGTTTCCAATCAACTGCTGTTTGCCGACCTGGCCCCGCTGATCGGTGCCGATTCCAACACCAAACAAAAGGCCCGTGGCGGTGAAAGCAAGCAGCCGGCGGACAAGGTATTGCCGGTCGAAGAGTTTAAAACCGAACGCTGGCGCGATATGGACGCTGACGTCGAGTTCACTGGCAAGCGCATCGTCCACAGCGAAAAACTGCCGTTCAAGGATCTCTACACCCACCTGATACTCACTGACGGCGTGCTCAGCCTTGAGCCCCTGCGCTTCGGCGTAGCCGGTGGCAATCTCGATGCTCAGATTCGCCTCAATGGCCGAACCGAACCATTGGAAGGCAAGGCCAAACTCACCGCGCGCAAATTCAAACTCAAGCAGCTGTTCCCGACCTTTGAACCGATGAAAACCAGTTTCGGCGAGCTCAATGGCGATGCCAACATCACCGGTCGTGGCAACTCGGTGGCCAAGCTGCTGGGAACCGCCAATGGCAATCTGAAGATGCTGATTAACGATGGCGCTATCAGTCGCGAGTTGATGGAGCTGGCCGGGCTCAACGTCGGCAACTATGTGGTCAGCAAGATCTTTGGCGACAAGGAAGTGAAGATCAACTGCGCTGCCGCCGACTTCGACATCAAGACCGGACTGGCGACCACGCGCCTGTTCGTCTTCGATACCGAAAACGCGATCATCTACATCGATGGCACGGCCAACATGGCGACTGAGCAACTGGACCTGACCATCACCCCGGAATCCAAGGGCTGGCGGTTGATATCGCTGCGTTCGCCGCTGTACGTGCGGGGCAAGTTCATCAAGCCTGATGCAGGTGTGAAGGCTGTGCCGCTGATACTGCGCGGGGCCGGGATGGTGGCGTTGGGCGTCATTGCCGCACCGGCGGCGGGGTTGCTGGCGCTGGTGGCGCCGAGCGGTGGCGAACCGAATCAGTGCGCGCCGTTGCTGGAGCAGATGAAGGCCGGCAAGGCGCCAGTCACCGTCAAACCCACAAAGTAAACGGTTGGCTATGAGGACGCCTTCGTCGGAATGCCGCCCAGACCAAGCCTCGCTCCTACAGACTAGGTGATCCCCTGTAGCAGCGAGCGATGCGGCGCCCGACCTGCCCGCGAAAGCGGTTTAACAGGCGCTACAGATCTTTCAGAAGGTCGGCCATGTCATCGGCATGCTCTTCTTCCTGGGCCAGGATGTCTTCGAAGATGCGCCGTGTGGTCGGGTCTTTCTCGCCGACGTACTGAATGATCTCGCGATAGCTGTCGATGGCAATTCGCTCAGCGACCAGGTCTTCGTAGACCATCTCTTTAAGTGAATTGCCGGCCACGTATTGCGCGTGGGAGTTTTTCGACAGCAAGTCAGGGTTGAACTCCGGCTCACCGCCCAGTTGCACGATACGCTCGGCCAGACGATCGGCGTGTTGGGCTTCCTGGGTCGCGTGTTCGAGGAATTCGTCGGCGGCGACCTGGGCTTTCAGGCCGCTGGCCATAAAGTAGTGGCGCTTGTAACGCAACACGCAGACCAGTTCGGTGGCCAGCGATTCGTTGAGCAGGCGCAGCACTTCTTCACGGTTGGCGCTGTAGCTTTCGGTCACCGCACCGTTCTCGACGTTCTTGCGGGCACGTTCGCGAAGGGTGGTTACATCGGACAATTGCATGTCGCTCATCTCAATCTCCTGGAGGCTAATCCGGTTTGCGTCACCTTCTATAGAAGTGATCGCTACCTAGGGTGTGAGTGATGAGCGCGGCGAAAAGTTTTATGTAATTTGCCATTCACCAGCGTTGCTCAAAGCAATCACGCCAGCGCATGCCCGGACAGCAGCGCCTCCTCGCGCAGCCAGGCAAAAAACGCCCGGACCGGCGGGTGTCGTTCACGTCCCGGCACGCAGAGGGCGCTGTATCCGGCGCCATCAACCTGGATTTCGCCCCGATACGCCACCAGCAAACCACTGGCCACGCTCTCGGACACCAGAATATTGCTCGCCAACACCAGGCCTTGCCCGGCAATCGCCGCTTGCAGGGCGTAATGTTCCTCGTCGTATTCACGGACCGCTGGCTGCCCCGCAAGCCAGGTCTCGCCGGACTGCGCGCACCAGGCCTCCCAGCCATGGGCGTACAGCTTTGAGTTGTGCCAGCGCACGCTGATCAGCGTCGGCGCTCGACTGGCGGCCAGGGCGACTTGCTCGGGCGAGCCATAGACACCGAAGGATTCGTCGAACAGACACAGGCCATACAGGTTCGGGTAATCATCGAGGCTGTAGCGCAGCACCAGATCGACGCTGGCGTCCTGATGCAAATCGATGACTTCGCAATGGGTATCGAGCCGCAGGCTGATGTTCGGGTGCCGGGCGTAGAACCGGCCCAGCCGGGGCACCAGCCATAACGCAGCGAAAGCGGCGGTGGTGGAGATCGTCAGGCTCGCGCTGCTGCGTTGCGGGCGCAGTGTATCGACACTTTGCGCCACTTCCAGCAAGGCGCCGTGCAAGCTGTGGAACAGCCGTTCACCGCAGTCCGTCAGGCGAACTTGCCGTGGCAACCGCTCGAATAACGGCACACCGAGCCAGGTCTCCAGCGAACGAATCTGATGGGAAACCGCCGTCGGCGTCACCGAGAGTTCTTCGGCGGCTGCCTTGAAGCTCAGCAGGCGCGAGGCGGATTCAAAGGCGCGCAGGGCGGTCAGCGGTAGCGAGGCAAACATTGAAAGCTCCATGGATGAAGTAAATTCATCCAGACTGATTTTTGCTCATTTGAAGAGGGGCGGCTAGGCGCTTCAAGCTGCAAGCCACAAGCAGATTGAGTTTAGTCCTTCAGGAGATTCAGATGAGCACAATTCTTGCCGTGCATGCCAGCCCCCGTGGCGACCGTTCTCACTCCCGGCGCCTGGCAGAGGTGTTTCTTTCAGCCTGGCAGGCGGCCAATCCTCAGTCGCACCTGACCCGTCGCGAAGTCGGTCGAGCGTTGATTCCGCCGGTCAACGAGGCTTTTGTGGCCGCCGCGTTTTACCCCGAACCCGATGCGCGGCCGCTGTCGATGCAGGCCGACCTGGCGTTCAGCGATGAACTGGTAGGCGAGTTGCTCGGTCACGATTTATTGGTGATATCCACACCGATGCACAACTTCAGCGTGCCCAGCGGCCTCAAGGCCTGGATCGATCAGATTGTGCGACTCGGGTTGACCTTCAATCACACCCTGGACAATGGCGTCGCTCAATACGAGCCGCTGGTGCAGGGCAAAAAGGCGTTGATCGTCACCAGTCGCGGTGGGTTCGGTTTCGGGCCCGGTGGAGAACTTGAGGCGATGAACCATGCCGATCCGTTATTGCGAACGGCATTGGGGTTCATCGGCATTACCGACATCACGGTCGTGGCCGCCGAAGGCGAAGAATCCGAGGCGCGCACCTTCCAGATCTCCGCCGCCGAGGCCGAGCAGCGTTTGCGGGCGCTGGCCAAGGAGTTCTAGATGGCCTGGCTGTTTTTGCTGATCGCCGCCGGCTTCGAAGTCACCTTTGCCATGGGCATGAAGTACGCCGAAGGCTTCACCCGGCTCTGGCCGTCGATGATCACCGTGGTGGCCGTGGTGGGCGGGATCTACTTCCTGACCCTGGCCATGCGCGAGTTGCCGGTGAGCATCGCTTACCCGATCTGGACCGCCATCGGCTCACTGGGCACGGTGTTTCTTGGCTTTGCGCTGCTCGGCGAAAGCCTGACGGCGGTCAAACTGGTGTCGGTCGGATTGATCGTGGCGGGGGTGGTGGGGCTGAAGTAGGGTGGGATGTCATAGACTGGTCGTCGAGTTGTCATCTTCGATGCCGATGCTTGGCTGATGTCTTGCATTCAGCCTTGCGTCACCTCACCGATCACAAGGAAGTTCGCCCATGTCGCAAGGTTCCGCCACGCGTTACCCGTTGGTGCTGGTCCCGGGAATGCTCGGGTTTATCCGTCTGCTGCTCTATCCGTACTGGTACGGGATCATCTCGGCGTTGCGTCGGGGTGGGGCGACGGTGATTGCGGTGCAGGTCTCGCCGCTCAATTCAAACGAAGTACGTGGCGAGCAGTTACTGGCGCGGATCGAGGAGATTCTGCGCGAAACCGGGGCCGAGAAGGTCAACCTGATCGGCCATAGCCAAGGCTCGCTCACCGCCCGTTACGCCGCCGCCAAACGCCCGGATCGGGTGGCGTCGGTGACGTCGGTGGCAGGACCCAATCACGGTTCGGAGCTGGCGGATTACCTGCACGAACACTATCCGGGAGACAGCGCCAAGGGGCGTTTGCTCAGCGTTTTGCTGCGCTGGATCAGTGCGCTGATGAGCCTGCTTGAAACCGGTTATCGCGGGCCGAAATTGCCGGTGGATATCCATGCCTCCCATCATTCACTGACGACGGAAGGCGTGGCGCTGTTCAACCAGCGTTATCCACAGGGTTTGCCTGAAACCTGGGGCGGGCATGGGCCGGAAGAGGTCAACGGCGTGCGGTATTACTCATGGTCCGGGACCTTGCAGCCGGGCAAGACCGACCGCGGGCGAAATCTGTTTGACGGGACCAACCGCAGTTGTCGGTTATTTGCCAGAACCTTCGTTCGGGAGGTCGGGCATTGCGACGGGATGGTCGGGCGTTACAGCTCGCATCTGGGGACAGTGATTGGTGACGGGTATCCGATGGATCACTTCGATATCGTCAATCAGTCGTTGGGTTTGGTGGGCAAGGGCGCGGAGCCGGTCCGGTTGTTTGTCGAGCATGCTGCGCGGCTGAAAGCTGCCGGGGTTTAGACCGCGTTATCGTTCATCGTCGGAACGCCGCCCGGAGCCGGCTCGCTCCCACAGGGGCAATGCATTCCAAAATGTGGGAGATTCTATGTTGCAGGGCAACCCCGCAACCTCAGGCCGGGTGGTATTCGCTCTGATTTTTCATCAGGGCAAATGCCACCCGGCAGAGTTTCCGGGCAAGGGCCACCAAGGCCTGGGTTTTCGAGAAGCCTCTTGCCAAATACGACTCGTAAAACGGTTTCCATTTAGCTGAGCGACAGGCTGCCATTGCGGCGTTGTAAGCCAACCGGCGGACTTCCGGATCCCCTTTTTTTGTCAGGTGCCGGGGGCCGTTCTTCTTCCCGGAGTCATCGACCGTAAGGTCCATCCCTAGAAACGCGATGAACGCATCACTATTGGCAAAATCACCGCGCATAAAGGTCGTCGCCAACCCGGTTGCAGTCAGTTCGCCAACCCCTTCGATGGCTTTGCAGCGGTCGATATTCTCTTCAATACCCGCCTCTTTGCTGACCTTGCGCAGCAGTTTCTGAATGGCCTGATCCGCTTGCTTGAAGGCCTTTTGCTGGGCGCTCTGTACTTTCTTCAACAAGGGTTCATTGGCCCAGCTCAGCATCAGACCGGCATGGTTCTGGATCAGCGTTGCACGTCTGTGGAGCAGGCTTTTCAGCGAGGTGTAGGCCTTGGGTGGTGGGCTCCAGATCCGCAGTCCGTCTTGTTCGTTCGTCAAATAACGCGCCAGCAGACGGGCATCGCAGGGATCGTTCTTGGCTCGTTGGCCGATGCCGCGGCGATAGTTGCTCACCCGATAAGCATCCACGACATAGACCTGGTGCCCCATCGCATGGGCCAGCTCGACGGTGTCCAGGTGGTAGATGTTGGTGGCTTCAACGGCGATAGCGCTTTGGGCGGGCAATGTTTTAAGCCAGCGTTTGAGGGCTGTTCGATCGTTCTTGATGGTGTCAGTGGTTAGCCGGTCGGAGCGATAGACAACTATTTCGGTCTTGGCGATATCGACGCCAACCACCGTCTGCGAAGTAAGGATTGTCATGACGAATCCTCGGAGCTAGGGTTTAAGAGCTTGTCGGGGTCTACCGTTGCGCTGGCTTGCCTCTATCGTCGGTTTTACCGATGAATTCCTTATCGGCGCTTTGGGTAGAAGGGGCGGGATGAGAAGTCTCCCACGGTCTGTACTGGTCAGAATCGAGCTTTTAGTCCCGCCCACCCCTTCAAGTCTAAACATACAAGCGAGCTTGCTCGCGATAGCGTCAGATCAGGCAACACTGACCTTACGGCCTAGAACTGTGGTCCAGCGCTCCGAAAGAATCACCCCACCCAGCGTCAACACCCCACCGACCAGGTGATACATCGCCAACTGCTCATGCAGCACCACCGCCGCAATCAGCGCAGTAATCAGCGGCAGCAGATTGAAAAACAGCGTGGTCCGGCTCGGCCCCAGGCGGATCACGGCCTGCATCCACGCCAATGGCGCAACCATCGAGGCCAGCAGGCAGGCGTAAAGCACCAGCGGAATGTTCTGCACCGTCGGGCCGATCTTCGGTGAGGCGAGGAACAGCGGAAACAGCACCACCACCGCCACCCATACCTGCAAATACAGCAACACCAGCGGCGGCAAACGCAGCTGCCACTTTTTCAATAGCGTGCTGTAGATCGCGTAGGCCAGGGTGGCGATCAGCATCATTGCGTCACCCAGGTTCACCCCGTGTTCCAGCAACGCGCCAAGGCTGCCGGAGGAGACGACCACCAAAACCCCCGCGAGCGACAGCACCGCACCAGCCAGTGCGCCGATGGTCAGGCGCTGGCCGAGGCTAATGATCGCCATGACCAGCGACATCAGTGGCATCAGCGACAGGATGATGCCCATGTTGGTGGCCGAGGTCAGGCTCGCTGCGAAGTACGCCAGGCTTTGGTAAACAGCCATGCCGAGCACGCCGAGCACAACGATCTTGCCCAGGTTCGGGCGGATCGCTGGCCAATGGGCGATCACCGGTTTGAGCATGAAGGGTGTGAACAGCAGTCCGGCAAGCAGCCAGCGATAAAAGCCGATCTCGGCGGGGAAGATCGCCCCGGCCGACATTTTGGTGATTACGGTGTTGCCGGCCCAGATGAAAATGGCCAGCAGGGGATAAGCGTATTGCATCAGAGAAAACCAGAGCGTTAATGAGGGGGGATTATCGCCTGTCTGGATACAAGCCTATACTTCGATACAGACAGCCTGCCCCTGATGACGGACAGCATGAATAGTAAACACATCAATTTGCTCGACTTCAGCGAACTGCCTGCCCCGGTGTACTTCCGTTATGCCGACTTTGATGCGCATCGTTATGCCTCGGCGCACCGTCATCCATGGGGCACGCTGGAGTATTCAGCCCACGGCGTATTGCACATGGAAATCGGTGGCAGCCGCTTCATGTCACCGCCGCAATATGCGGTGTGGGTGCCGCCGCAGACCGAGCACAGCTTCTATAGCCATCAGCCAATCAACTATCGCGCGGTCTGCCTGGCGCCGATGATGTGCCACGACCTGCCGCAACAGGCCTGCACCCTGGCCATCAGCGACATCCTCAAAGCGATCCTCAAAGACTTTGCCGCCCGGGATATGAAGATTCCCGAGCACGAAGCCGACAAACGTCTGGCTCAGGTGTTGGTAGATCAGCTGCAGCAGGCGCCGGTGCATGAGTGTTATTTGCCCTACGCCAGCAGCCCCGGCTTGCTCGCGATACTCGAAGCCTTGCAGGCCGAGCCCGGTGATAACCGGCCCTTGGCGGAATGGGCCGCGCAGATCCATGTCAGCGAACGCACCCTGGCGCGGCGGTTCGTGCGTGAGTTGGGCATGAGTTTTGGTGAGTGGCGGCAGCGGTTGCGGTTTCTGGCGGCGATCGAAGCGCTGGACAGCCACCGCAGCATCCAGGAGATCGCGTTCGACATGGGCTACAGCACCGGTTCAGCGTTTATCGCGATGTTTCAACGCCAGGCGGAGTGCACGCCGGAACAGTATCGACGCAGTCACCTTGAGACCCGGAAGGTGTAACAGGTGTTGTCTACACTCCAGAGCGAGGCCGTGCTCGTCGGTGCGGCAACAAGGAGAAAACTCCATGAAGATGTTGCGTGTCCCTTTGTTGATCATCGGTTTGCTGCTCTGCGCCCAAAGCTTTGCCGCCACCGAGCAACAGAACAAGATGACCACCTGCAATGCTGACGCTACCGCGAAAACCCTCAAGGGAGACGAACGCAAAGCCTTCATGAGCAATTGCCTCAAAGCTGCACCCGCCGCCGATGCCGCCAAACCCCTGACTCCTCAGCAAGAAAAAATGAAAACCTGCAACGCCGATGCCGCCACTCAGGCGCTCAAGGGCGACGCGCGCAAAACCTTCATGAGCGATTGCCTGAAGAAAAAATAAACAACATGCTTGGGTGTGGGGGCGGGAAAGGCACTGAAAAAAGTCGCCAGCGCCCCCACTAAGGTCGACCTACACAATCCCTAGTGCTGGCATCGGAACGCTGGCAGACTGCCAATCCTTTTACGCCGTTCGTTTTGAGGCTGTATGCCAACGTTTTCTCAACGCCAAGTCTTGTTGTCAATCAGTTGGGTCATCATCTTTGGTGGTTTGTTGCTGGTGATCCCGCTGCGATTGCTGCCCAGTCTGTTGGCCGGGCTGCTGGTGTTCGAACTGGTCAACATGCTCACCCCGCAATTGCAGCGCCTGATCGAAGGTCGGCGTGCGCGGTGGCTGGCGGTGGCGTTGTTGGGGACGCTAGTGGTCAGTGTGTTGACGCTGATCTTTGCCGGTGCCTTCAGCTTTCTGCTGCATGAAGCGGAAAACCCCGGCGCTTCTCTCGACAAATTCATGGTTGTGGTTGATCGGGCGCGCGGGCAACTGCCGCCGTTCATCGACGCCTATCTGCCCGCCAGCGCCGCCGAGTTCCGTGTGGCGATTGGCGAGTGGGTGAGCAAGCACCTCAGCGACTTGCAGTTGGTGGGCAAGGACGCGGCGCACATGTTTGTGACGCTGCTGATCGGCATGGTGCTGGGGGCGATCATTGCCTTGCAGCGCGTGCCGGACGTGACCAAGCGCAAGCCCTTGGCCGCCGCGCTGTTCGACCGCTTGCATCTGCTGGTCCAGGCGTTTCGCAACATCGTGTTCGCCCAGATCAAGATTTCCCTGCTCAACACCTTCTTCACCGGGATTTTCCTGGCGGTGGTCCTGCCGATGTTCGGGATCAAGCTGCCGCTGACCAAAACCCTGATCGTACTGACGTTCCTGCTCGGCCTGCTGCCGGTGATCGGCAACCTGATGTCGAACACCCTGATCACCATCGTCGGTTTGTCGCTGTCGATCTGGGTGGCCGTGGCGGCGCTGGGTTACCTGATTGTTATCCACAAGCTCGAATACTTCCTCAACGCGCGCATTGTCGGCGGGCAGATCAGTGCCAAGTCGTGGGAGTTGCTACTGGCGATGCTGGTGTTCGAGGCCGCGTTCGGCCTGCCGGGGGTGGTGGCAGGGCCGATTTACTACGCGTATCTGAAGAGTGAGTTGAAGCAGGTGGGGATGGTTTGATCCAAGGGATGCAGTGCCTGGTCTGACGCCATCGCGAGCAAGCCCGCTCCTACATTAAACCGAGTTCCTTCAGATGGAGTACGGTCGAATGTGTGCGGGCTTGCTCGCGAAGGGCTCGCCTCGGTCTTGATCAGTCCATGTTGCCGTAGCGCTTCATCGCTTCAATCGCCAAGCCACTGCCGATGCTGCCGAAGATGTTCCCTTCCACATGCTGCGCGTTCGGCAACATCGCCGAGACGCTGTTGCGCAGTGCCGGAATCCCGCTCGAACCGCCGGTGAAGAACACCGTGTCCACCTGATCGACCCGCACGTTGGCGTCGTTCAGCAACTGGGTCACGCTGTTGCGCACGCGCTCCAGCAAGTTGTCGATGGCCGATTCGAACAGTGCCCGGCTCAACTCCACGCTCAAACCCGGTTCGATGCGGTCCAGCGGCACATGGCGGCTGTCGGCGTGGGTGAGCTGGATCTTGGTTTCTTCCACTTCCATGGCCAGCCAGTGGCCGGCGCGCTGGTCGATCAGCTTGAACAGGCGATCGATGCCGCCGGTGTCTTCGATGTCGTAGCGCATGCTGCCCAGCGCCAGGCTCGACTTTTGCGAGTACACCGAGTTGATGGTGTGCCAGGTCGCCAGGTTCATGTGGTGGCTGGTCGGCATGTAAGCGCCGCTCTTCATCCGGCTGCCGTAGCCGAACAGTGGCATCAGGCCTTGGAGGCTCAGCTGCTTGTCGAAATCGGTCCCGCCGATGTGCACGCCGCCGGTGGCGAGGATGTCATCGTGACGGTTGTCGTGAGTACGGCGTTCAGGGGACAGGCGCACCAGCGAGAAGTCCGACGTACCACCGCCGATGTCGACGATCAGTACCAGCTCTTCTTTTTCGATGGTCGACTCATAGTCGAATGCCGCCGCGATCGGTTCGTACTGGAACGACACGTCCTTGAAACCGATGGCGCGGGCCACGTCCACCAGGGTGTTTTCGGCTTCCTGGTCGGCCATTTCATCGTCGTCGACGAAGAACACCGGACGACCCAGTACCACTTCCTCGAACTCGCGACCGGCGGCGGTTTCGGCGCGCTTCTTCAGCTGGCCGATAAACAGTCCGAGCAGGTCCTTGAACGGCATCGCCGTGCCGAGGACGCTGGTGTCGTGCTTGATCAGCTTGGAGCCCAACAGGCTCTTGAGCGAGCGCATCAGCCGGCCTTCATAGCCTTCCAGGTACTCGTGCAGCGCCAGCCGGCCGTACACCGGGCGGCGTTCTTCCATGTTGAAGAAGACCACCGAAGGCAGGGTGATCTTGTCGTCCTCCAGCGCGATCAGCGTTTCCATGCCGGGGCGCAGCCAGCCGACGGTGGAGTTGGACGTGCCGAAGTCGATACCACAGGCACGGGCTGGAGATGCGTTTTTCATGTCTTTCGAGTTCCGGTTAAAAAACGGCCGCGCAGTGTATGTCAGTGCGGCGCAGATTCGAAGGCCGACTATCTGCTAAATCACCACGAATAGCGCCTTGATAAGCTGGCCCGATGCCCCAAACTTGTCTGCATCGACCCTGGCAGCCATTCGGCGGTCGCAAGAACTGCCCACCGCTGCCGATAAACTTCTGATGCGCTGCCCGGTCACAACCTTGAGATCGGTCAACCTCGCGGCTGCCAATAAGCGCATGCTGCCGGTGGTGGCGCGATATCGATAACGGATGGTGATCCTTAGATGGACTTCAAAGACTATTACAAGATTCTCGGTGTGGAACCGACCGCGGACGATAAGACGATCAAGGCCGCCTATCGCAAACTGGCGCGCAAGTATCACCCGGACGTCAGCAAGGAAAAGGACGCCGAGTCCAAATTCAAAGACGCCTCGGAAGCCTATGAAGCGCTGAAAAGCGCCGACAAGCGCGCCGAATACGACGACTTGCGCAAATACGGCCAGCACGGCCAACCGTTCCAGGGCCCGCCGGGTTGGCAGGGTCGTGGCGCAGGCGGATTCGGCGGTGGTCAGGACACAGGCGATTTTTCGGACTTCTTCAGTTCGATTTTCGGCAACCGTGGTCCTGGTTTTGGTGGTGGACAGCCGGGCCGAAGCGCCGGGCGTCGAGGGCAAGACGTGGAAATGGAACTCGGGATTTTTCTGGAAGAAACCCTTTCGAACGAATCGAAGAAGGTCACCTTCCAGGTGCCGCAGTACAACGCTGCCGGCCAGCATGTCAGCAACACCAGCAAAAGCCTGAACGTGAAGATCCCGGCCGGCGTGGCCGACGGCGAGCGCATCCGCCTCAAGGGCCAGGGTGCACCGGGCACTGGTGGCGGGGCCAATGGCGACTTGTTCTTGATCATTCGCTTTGCGCCGCACCCCAAGTTCGACGTCGAAGGCGAAAACCTGATCATTACCTTGCCGCTGGCTCCGTGGGAGTTGGCATTAGGTACTGAGGTGGCAGTGCCTACACTGACAGGCAAGATCAACCTCAAGATTCCGGCCGGCAGTCAGAATGGCCAGCGCATGCGCGCCAAGGGCCACGGTTTGCTGAACAAGGCCGGTCATCGCGGTTATCTGTTTGTACAGCTCAAGGCAGTCATGCCTAAAACCTCGGACGACGAGGTCAAGGCGTTGTGGCAGGAACTGGCGAAAAAAGCGGCTTTCAACCCCAGAGAACACTTCTGATCCCAGAGACGGAGTAGCCCATCATGAGCAACCCCCTGATCGTTCAACTGGACATGGCAGAATTCTGTGAGGCGACCGACCTGTCGGACGTCTACGTGATCGAAATCGTCGAACACGGCATCCTCGAACCTCAGGGCGCACTGCCCAAGGATTGGCGTTTCAACGATTATGAGCTGGCGCTGGCCAAGCGTGCCGCCAAGCTGCGTCACGATCTGGAGCTGGAGTGGGCAGGCGTCGCCCTGGCGCTGGACCTGCTGGAAGAGGTCCAGCAACTGCGGGCCGAGAACCGCATGCTCAAGCAGCGGTTGGCTCGGTTGATCGTCGAGTAGCCAAAATATAGGGATAAACACTCGATATGCGGCGTTCCGACAAGCCCCTCACCACAATGCGGTGCTGCTGAACATCATCGGCTACAAAACCACCCGCGACACTCTCGGCAACACCACACTAAACGTCGTGCCTTCGGTCTCGCTGGAGCTGACCTCGATCGTGCCTGATACCACTTGTTTGATAACGCCATGACCCGTCGGTAAAACAGCGTGCGGCAAGAGCATAAGACCAACGGGTGTTATTTATATATGTTCAACTCTTTAATAGTTGAACGATCACGCTATTGAATGGCCGTCGGTCCAGCAGTTTTTTAGTCTTTTATTTCAGGGGGTGCCGCTTAAGCTGATCACTCCTATCGTTACTTTGGTTGTTACATAATGTCTGAATTAAAAGGGTTGGAAAGTGTTGAGCAAGGTCCGCTTAATCCAGTTGCACATAAAGGTCCTCACCACGAACGTATTGTCCAGGTACTGCCCCGCGCCATAACAGAAGCGCCGGTGAGCCGACTGTTATCACTGGACGGTTTAAATGATTTAAATACAATTTTTCCCGATTGGTACATGAACGCGTCGAGCCTCAATCGGCAACACCTCAAGGAACTGGTCGAGGAGCGCTGGCGCTTGCAAGCGAAGGTCGATGGCCCGCTGAAAAACCTGCAACAGGACATTCAGGCGTTCGCCAAACCCTTGCTGTCCACGCTCATCAGGTCGAATTTCAACACCCGTGTCGACGTCAGCCAACTGACGGTGAAGCTGTATGTGCCAGACAAGATTCTCTTCGGTATCGACCGTGGCGCCAGCTATCTGCGCGAATCCACGCTGCTGGAGGCGGCCTTGCATAACTTCGAAGAGCCGGAAATCGCTGAAGATCATTTCAGGACCGGTTCCGGTGTGTATTCGAGGAACTTCAAAGGAGAGTTGAAACTTGAAGCAACAATGACGACCAAAAAAATCGCCACGCTGTGTCGGCGGCTGGACGTGGGGGCACAGTATCAAACCCATATAAAAAGCATTCTGTTGCCGGCTGATCCAAAGGCCAGGCAGCTATTGGAAGAGCATGCGCTGGCCGCGCAGAAAGCGTCCTTTAATTTGGACGCGTTGATGGCTTATTTGAAAAAAGATATCAGCGACTATGCCTACGGCAAACTTCAACAGGTGCGTGATGGCAAAAGCGATATCAACTTTCATGGTCAGCCACTGCACCGGCATCGGCTCTCACTGATGGGTTTCGCGTTGCACGGCATCGTGTTGTTCAGTGCGGTGAGCCAGCCGTCCAGGGTCAAGTCGTTGGTCGACGAATTGACGCCTGACGGTCTGAAGTTCTGGAGCGACTGGTCGCAACGCATGCCGGCGCTGACGGGTAGTTACTACGACAAGTACAAACTGTTGCAGTCGTTCCTGGCCAACGGCCCTGCCGGCGTGCATGAGGACATGCTGCGCCGCGAAGATATCTATCAGCAAAGTCATCTGGACGGACCGGTCATTGCCTACGTGCCGGACGATCCGCTGCACCCGCTGAAAGAGTACAACTCGCTCGCCGACTTCATGAAAGAGCTGCTTGGCCAACTGCGCGATACGCAGTATCAGGAATTTTTCAGTCGCTTCGTGGCGCAAAAGGACAAGGGCAAATTCTTCGCCCGGGTCAAAGAGCGGCTGACGCGTGTTGTCTGGCAACAACGCGAGCCGTTGGACATGGGCCCCTGGTGGCGGGAAACCGCAGTCGAGAACCCGACCGCAGAGCCCATCACCAACCTGATTGCCGGGGACTTGTGGCAATGGTTGTATGTCGACAAACGCAATAAAGCCATCGCCGATGCGCGCGTGATCGCGGTGCCGACCGGCGATGAGGATGCCACCACGCGCTGGAAGCGCCTGACCAGCTATCTGGACATTGGCTGGAACGTGTTCAACTTTGTCGGGATGTTGATCCCCGGCCTGGGGGAAGTCCTGTTGGGGGTGATGGTCGCGCAGATCGCCGATGAGCTGGTGGAGGGCATCGAGGACTGGAGCAAGGGCGACCGGGAGGAGGCCGGGGCGCACATCAATGGGGTACTGATCAACTTTGCCCAATTGGCGCTGATGGGCGCCGGGCACGTGCTGCCTCGGGGAGCCGTCGCAGCGGTCAAGCCCAGCGCGTTGATCGACAGCCTGCAACCGGTGGAACTGCCCGGTGGCAAGACCCGCCTGTGGAAACCCGACGTCGGGCCTTACGCGCACCCGGTGGCGCTGCCGGCCAACGCCGTGCCCAACGACATCGGCCTGATTGAACAGGGCGGCAAGCAGTGGCTACGGCTGGAGGAAAAAAACTATCAGGTGAGCCAGGACCCGTTGAAGGGGCAGTATCGACTGGAACATCCGCAGCGCCGCACGGCCTACAAACCAGTGGTGGAGCACAACAAGGCCGGTGCCTGGAAGGTCGAGACCGAGCGACCGCTGGAGTGGGAAGCGAAACGGTTGATGCAACGCATGGACACCACGCTTGACGGATACTCTGCGCAGACGTTAGGCATGATTCAACACGTGAGCGGGGTAGACGAAAGTCTGCTGCGCCGGTTGCACGTCGAGCATGAAACACCGCCCGCGCTGCTGCGCGATACCTTCTTGCGCTTCAATACCTATGCCGATGCAGAGCGATTTTCGCAGCACATCGAGGCTAACCAGATTCCAGAGACGATGATCGGCTTTGTGCCAGAGGTCACGGTTGAACTGCCGCGCTGGCCCGAGAACCGGACGTTGGAAGTTTTCGAGGCGTCGGATCGTTCCGGGACCTCCGTCAAACACGGCAATGCAACGGCATCTGAGCCGATGACGATCAAGGTCAGTCGTTCCGAAGTGGCTGCCGGAAAGCTGCCCGAGCGAGTCATTGAATCGCTGAACGAAACCGAGATTCGCGACCTGCTCGGCGAAGACGTCGTGGTGGGTACCCCTGAGCGTATTGATGCGCTGCGCAAGCAGTTGGTCGTGCAGGCAGGGAAGCACAAGAAAACCGTATTCGATGCACTTTACAAAGGCCGCGATGTTTCCAGCGACCCTCGTGTGCAACGAGTGCTCAGTGACGTTCCAGAGTTGCCGGCCAGCGTTGCGCTGGAACTGCTGGAGCATGCCGAGCCGGCCGATTTGCGACACCTGAGCGAAAAACAGCGCCTCTCGCTGCGTTTGCGTCAACAGGCCCGGGCGGTGCGTGACCGGGTGCGATTGAACCGTGCGTATGAGGGCCTCTATCTTGAGGAGCTGGCCAGTGCCGACTCGCGCAGGCTCGAACTGGACTCCTTGGCCGGCCTGCCAGGATGGTCCGATGAGGTGCGGATCGAAATTCGCGAACTGGGGTTTGCCGGGAAGCTGCACGCCAGCGTGGGTCCGGAAAATGCGCAGATCCGCAAGGTGCTGATTCTTGAGGAAGACGGGCGCTACCAGACGCGGGACGCGGATGATCGGCATTTGCACGGCACCGATGAGTTCTATGCTTCGGTCTTGCACGCCCTGCCGGATGCGCAACGCAACGCGTTGGGCTATGGCATTCACGAAGGCGCACGGCTCAAGTTTGATGTACAGCGCTCACCCCTGAGCCATGATCAGTTCGCGTCGACGTTGCTTGAACATCCGATTCGTAAGCCGACTTACGATCCGCACACGATGAAGCTGCCTGGAGGCATGGACGGCTATCGAAGCGTTTCCGGGGAGTCGAATTCACGGCTTCGCGTACGCAGCCTTTATCCAACCCTCACAGATACAGAACTCGATGCGTTTATTGAGACCTTGCGCCAGCGAAATACCTCGGTTGGGCTAGAGGTCCAGGCGCTTGAAATCGAATTCAACCAGATGGTTTCAACCCTGACCCGCTGGGTGAACGGGCCGACCCGGGATTTTCGTTTGAGCCCCAGCGGCTTTGCCGAAGTGGAAGCCAGGAATACCCTCGCCAAAAAGATCAGGCAGTGTTGGCAGCGTACTGGTCCAAGGCACGTGGATGCGAATGGGAGGGTTCTTGGACAGACACTGGACCTGAGCAATTTTGAATTGCATATGCACATCGATCGTATGCCCCGACTGGCGGCCAACTTCGATCACGTCACGCGTCTGTGGTTACGCAATACCGGGCTATCGAATGTCGAGCAACCTTTTCTTCGTCCCTTTCGCAAGGTGCACGTACTGGATCTTGCGCGGAACAAATTGACGTCGCTGCCATCGAGCATCGCCCATATGCCACACCTGACAGACCTGGATCTCACGCACAACCGGATTGTGCTTAACATCCTTGATCGCGAGATGCTCAAAAACCGTACCCTGCTGACCAGTTTACGTCTGGGTGAAAACCCGTTGGGGTTATTACCTAACATCAGTCGCATGCCTGACTTGCATACCCTGGTGCTGTCTAATACAGGGGCCACCACGTGGCCGTCCGGACTGTTTGACCGACCACGGTTCAGGCACTTTTTCCTGGACCTGCGTTACAACGTGTTGACAGACATTCCGCAGGTTACTCCGGGCACGTGGGGAGCAGAGCTGTTGGGGCGCACGTGGCTCAGTCGCGAGCCCGCGTGGATATCAGCTGAAAATCTGGAACGCCTCAAAGACTATGTTCGGTCGGTGGGCATGGACCCTGAGCGTCCTTACCCTCCCATGGGTGTGCGCACCAGCATCCAGTGGGAGGAAGGATTGACCCGACGTGATTGGGTCAGCAAGCAAGAGGTCTGGAACGCGGTTGAGGATGAATTCAACTCAACGGATTTTTTTGAAGAAATCAATGCCCTGACCCAGTCCGCCGACTTCACCGCCAGCAAGGTCTATCGAGCCGATTTGACGGCCAAGGTCTGGCGAATGCTGGACACCATGGCTGAGAACGCTCCATTACGAGAGCAGTTTTTCAGGGAGGCCAACATGCGATCCAACTGCGTCGATGGCGCCACACAGCTTTTCAACGTCATGGGTGTGGAGGTGCTGGTCCACGAAGCATTGGCGCTCGGCAATAACGGTTTGATCGAGGCTGAGCTGGTGAGCCTGGCAAGGGGCAAGTCGCGCCTGGATGAAGTCGAGAGAATCGCCAAGCGTCATATCGTGGAGCGCGAGGCGGCGGGTGAGCAATTCCGACGTGAGGACGCCGCACGTAATGTCACAGGTACCATTGATGAGGTGGAGGTTCACCTGGCCTTCATGACGGACCTGGCGCAGCGGCTGGACCTGCCGTGGCAGGCGCGCGGCATGCAGTTTCGCAAGATCGCAGGCGTCACCAGCGAAATGATCGAGGGCGCCTATCAACGGGTTTTGGGGCTGGAGGAGGGTGACCTGCTGCGTAACTCGATTGCCGAGCAACCTTTCTGGAAATCCTTCGTCGAGCGTTTGAATGGCTCGCGCTTCAGGGCGATTGATCGCAAGACCTTTACCACCACCGAGTTCAAGGTTGCTTTGGATGAACGGGCGGACAGCGCAACTCTGTCGCTGGAGGAAAAGGCTGGTTTGAAAGAGCGAATCCGCGTACTGGCCGCTGAGCTTGGTGAGCCGGAAAGTGCCTTCGCCCCCGGCCAGATCATGACCGACGAGGCCTATGCCCAAGCGCTGGAAACGATCAAGGCCGAGCGTGAAGCCTTGCTGTTGCAGCTGACCCAGGAAGCCATGGACCGGGCGAAACTGAATCGGGTTGAAATACCTTTTACGGTTGCCCCGGGCAACTGATACCTGAACGTCTCAGCCTCGATGCGAAGCCGTTGTGCTTCGCATCGAGCGTGCTGAGCAACTCATTGAAAAGAACATGAGGAACATCTGATGACTGCGTTGCAAGGAAGCAACGGTGCCGATCATGCGCGGGCGTTGACCGCTGAAGAATACGGACCCAATACCGAGATTATAAAAAATGCCATCCCGCACTGGCGGATCAAGGCCTCGCCCGAGTGCCGCATTGTGCACTCGGGGCTTTTGTGCGCTTGAGGCGTCAGAACAGGAAATAGCGCTGAGCCATCGGCAGCACATCCGCCGGTTCACACCACAGCAAAACGCCGTCAGCCTTTACCTGATAAGTCTGCGGATCGACGTCGATGTTCGGCAGGTAA
This sequence comes from Pseudomonas svalbardensis, assembly GCF_030053115.1. Taxonomy (NCBI): domain Bacteria; kingdom Pseudomonadati; phylum Pseudomonadota; class Gammaproteobacteria; order Pseudomonadales; family Pseudomonadaceae; genus Pseudomonas; species Pseudomonas svalbardensis. The sequence goes on from NZ_CP125619.1 coordinate 658,244, forward strand.
TCGTTGTGTATCAGGTCGGTTTTCTGCACCTCGCGGCAACCTTTGACCACGGCGATTTTCTTCTTCAGGCCCAAGGCTTCGGGCAAACCGGCCGTCTGCGCCGCCTGGCTGATGAAGGTCAGGCTGGTGGCATGCAGCGAGCCGCCGTAACTGGCGAACATCGGGCGGTAGTGCACCGGTTGCGGTGTTGGGATCGACGCGTTGGCATCGCCCATCAGGCTGGCCGCGATGGCGCCGCCCTTGAGGATCAGCGTTGGTTTGACCCCGAAAAACGCCGGACGCCAGAGCACCAGATCGGCCCATTTACCCACTTCGACCGAGCCCACTTCATGGCTGATGCCGTGAGTGATCGCCGGGTTGATCGTGTACTTGGCGATGTAGCGTTTGGCGCGGAAGTTGTCGTTACCTTCGCCGTCACCGGGCAATGGGCCGCGCTGTTTTTTCATCTTGTCGGCGGTCTGCCAGGTGCGCGTAATCACTTCGCCAACGCGGCCCATGGCCTGGCTGTCGGAGCTGATCATCGAGAACGCGCCGAGGTCGTGAAGGATGTCTTCGGCGGCGATGGTTTCACGGCGGATACGGCTTTCGGCGAAGGCCACGTCTTCGGCAATGCTTGGGTCCAGGTGATGGCAGACCATCAGCATGTCGAGGTGTTCGTCGATGGTGTTGCGGGTGAACGGCCGGGTCGGGTTGGTGGAACTCGGCAGCACGTTGGCAAACCCGCAGGCCTTGATGATGTCCGGGGCATGACCGCCGCCCGCACCTTCGGTGTGATAGGTGTGGATGGTGCGGCCCTTGAAAGCGGCGAGGGTGGTTTCGACGAATCCCGACTCGTTGAGCGTGTCGGTGTGGATCGCCACTTGTACATCGTACTGGTCGGCGACGTTCAGGCAGTTGTCGATGCTCGCCGGGGTGGTGCCCCAGTCTTCGTGCAACTTCAGCCCGATGGCGCCGGCCTTGACCTGCTCGATCAACGGCTCCGGCAGACTGGCGTTGCCCTTGCCGGTAAAGCCAATGTTCATGGGGAACGCATCGGCGGCCTGGAGCATGCGCGCCAGGTGCCACGGTCCGGACGTGCAGGTGGTTGCATTGGTGCCCGTGGCCGGGCCGGTGCCGCCGCCGATCATGGTGGTGACGCCGCTCATCAATGCTTCTTCGATCTGCTGTGGGCAGATGAAATGGATGTGCGTGTCGATGCCGCCCGCGGTGAGGATCATGCCTTCACCGGCGATGACTTCGGTGCTGGCACCGACCGCGATGGTCACGTTCGGCTGGATGTCCGGGTTGCCGGCCTTGCCGATGGCGGCGATGCGGCCGTCCTTGAGGCCGACGTCGGCCTTGATGATGCCCCAGTGGTCGATGATCAGTGCATTGGTGATCAGGGTGTCGACCACTTCTGCGGCCAGTAATTGGCTTTGACCCTGACCATCGCGGATGACTTTGCCGCCGCCGAATTTCACTTCTTCGCCGTAGGTGGTGAAGTCCTTTTCCACTTCGATCCACAGCTCGGTGTCGGCCAGACGGACCTTGTCACCGACGGTGGGGCCGAACATGTCGGCGTAGGCCTGACGGGAAATCTTCATTCGTTCGCCTTGAGATTCAATTGAATTTGAAATCGTTCGCTGCGCTCACTTTCGCGAGCAGGCTCGCTCCCACAGTTGATCGCATTCCCCTGTGGGAGCGACGGTGCGACGATTCGACCTGCTCGCGAAGGGGCCGGTGCAGACGCCGGAATATTTAGAGATCCCCCATGATCCGCCCGGCAAACCCGAACACCCGGCGATGCCCGGCCAGGTCCACCAACTCGACCTCGCGGCTCTGCCCCGGCTCGAAACGCACGGCGGTGCCGGCGGGGATGTTCAGGCGCATACCGCGGCTGGCGGCGCGGTCGAATGTCAGGGCGTCGTTGGTTTCGAAAAAATGATAGTGCGAGCCAACCTGAATCGGCCGGTCGCCGCTGTTGGCCACCTTCAGGCTGAGGGTGCGGCGGCCAACGTTGAGTTCGATGTCACCGGGCTGGATCTGGTATTCACCGGGAATCATCAATGGGCTCCCTGGAGGATCTTGTAGTAGAGGGCGGTCGGTTTGTAGCGGCCGCTCGGGTCGCAGGCAAAGTCGGGGATTTCGCCGGCGCGGGTGTAACCCAGGGCCTTGTAGAAGTCTTCGGCGGGAGAGCCGGCCTCGGTGTCGAGGTAGAGCATGCCGCGCTTGTGCTGGAGGGCGGCCGTTTCCAGCGCACTCATCAACTGCTGCCCCAGACCCCGGCGACGCGCATGTTCACGCACCAGCAGTTTTTGCACTTCGGCGCGATTCAGGCCGTTGGCTTTCTGGCACAGGGTCAGTTGCACACTGGCCTGCACTTGCTCGTCCTTGACCACCACCCACAGCAGCACGTTGCCCTTGTTCAGGTTCTCCTGGACATCATCGAAATAGGCTCGGGCCTGGGTGGCGTCCAGATTGGCCATGAACCCGACGCTGGCGCCATAGCCGACGGCGTCGAGCAGCAGATCAATCAAACCCTGACGATAGTGCGCAAAGCTTTCAACATTGACGCGGCGCAGTTGGGCGGCGTTCATGGGCAATTACTCCTTGTTGGCGGTCGGCGGCTCCGCGCCAGGATTGAGGGTCAGTTGCATAAAAGTCAGGTCGAGCCAGCGACCGAACTTGGTGCCCACCTGAGGCATCTGGCCGGTCGTCACGAAACCGGCTCGTTCATGCAGGCGAATAGAAGCGGCGTTACCGCTTTCGATGGCGGCGACCATCACATGTTTGTCGCAGGCTTTGGCGCGCTCGATCAACGCGATCATCAATTGCGGGCCGAGACCATTGCCACGCTGGTCGCTGCGCACGTAAACCGAATGTTCGACGGTGTGGCGGAACCCGTCGAACGGCCGCCAGTCACCGAATGAAGCGTAGCCCAGCACCGTGTTGTCGCCGTCGACGATCACCAGAATCGGGTAGCCCTGGGATTGCCGGGCGCTGAACCAGGCCTGGCGGTTACCCAAATCCACGGCCTGTTCGTTCCAGATGGCCGTGGTGTTGAGCACGGCGTCGTTGTAGATGTCGCGGATCGCCGGCAAGTCGGCATGCGCTGCATCGCGGATGGGGTAAGTCATGGCGCGGCCTCAGGCGATCGGTTGGTGGACGGTGACCAGCTTGGTGCCGTCGGGAAAGGTCGCTTCGACCTGGATCTCCGGGATCATTTCCGGGATGCCTTCCATCACTTGTTCGCGGCTGAGCAGGGTGGTGCCGAAGTGCATCAGCTCGGCCACGGTCCGGCCGTCACGGGCGCCTTCGAGCAGCGCGGCGGAAATGTAGGCCATGGCTTCCGGGTAGTTGAGTTTCACGCCGCGCGCCAAACGTCGCTCGGCCACGAGGCCGGCGGTGAAGATCAGCAGCTTGTCTTTTTCGCGTGGGGTCAGGTCCATCGTTTGGAATCCATCTGGGCAGATAAAAATGAGTATTCGGATCTGTAAACACAAAACCCCTGTGGGAGCGAGCCTGCTCGCGAATGCGCCGGAACATTCAACACATGAGTTGCCTGAGACACCGCTTTCGCGAGCAGGCTCGCTCCCACATTGGATCTTGTTTCAGGTGCTCCATATTCTGGGGGGGACAGCTTCGCGGCCAAGCAACGCGGGCCTCAGCAACCGCCACAAATCAATCAACCAACCCCGCGCCAGCAACGCTTCACTGGCTAAACACCGAGCCACCAAAAGCCCCGGCAACTGGGTCAAATCCCCGCGCACGTCATGGGCCAACGAACGGCATTTCTCCAGTAATTCACTATCAACCTCCCCAGTCACCAGCAACGTCGCAAACACCGGTTGCCCATCCAGCCCAATCGGCGAATCAAGCAAACCATCACCCCCGACAATGCGCTGGCGTTCATGCCAGAGCAACTGGCCGTCGCGGCGGATGTCCAACTGCGCCTGAAAATGCCCGAGGTCGAAACGCTCGCCGCTGGCCGGCCGGCCCAGCGCGACCACGTCCCAGTAGAACACCCGGGCATCGCCTTCAAGGTCGATGCACGTACTGAGTTCAGCCTGGGCGGCACTGAAAATGATCGTCTCTTGTGGCAACCATTCAAGTGTCGCGCCGGCGGCTACTTTCAAGTCGAGCTTCTGATAAGCGGGCCCCGCCGCACGGTACCACTTGGCCGCGCCGGGGCTGGTGATTTGCGCCCAGGCATCGCGGCCGACACTGGCCGAGATGTCCAGCCGATCACCGCCGGCAATCCCGCCCGGCGGGTGCACGATGATGTGCTGGCAAACCTCCGGCCCTTCGGCATACAGGTGCTTCTGTACCCGCAGCGGGCCTTTGTGGCGGCGCTGAACCGGGCGCGTACTGTCGCCGAATCGGGCATAGCCGAGTTCCAGCTCAGCGTGCCAGCTGGGGGTAAACACGGCAGTGGGAAGAGGTAAATTCATGATCTCTAATTATCGTTAGGACGCTACAGATTAGATCGTAACCAGACCGCGCACACCCTCGGCCTCCATATTTTCTCCGCGACCCTGTTGCACGATTTCGCCCCGGGACATCACCAGGTACTGATCGGCCAGTTCGGCGGCGAAATCGTAGAACTGCTCCACCAGCAAAATCGCCATATCACCACGGGCCGCAAGCTTCTTGATCACTGCGCCGATTTCCTTGATCACCGATGGCTGGATGCCTTCGGTGGGCTCGTCGAGAATCAGCAAGCGTGGACGGCTGGCCAACGCTCGGCCGATCGCCAATTGCTGCTGCTGGCCACCGGACAAGTCGCCGCCGCGGCGCTGCTTCATCTGCAGCAGCACCGGAAACAGCTCGTAGATGAACGCCGGGACTTCCTTGGCTTCAGCGCCGGGAAATCGCGACAGGCCCATCAGCAGGTTTTCTTCCACGGTCAGCCGGCCGAAAATTTCCCGACCCTGAGGTACGTAAGCGATCCCGGCGTGAACCCGCTGGTGTGGCTTGAACGCGGTGATCGTTTTGCCTTCCCAGTTCACCGCGCCTTCTTTGGCCGGCAACAAACCCATCAGGCACTTGAGCAGGGTGGTCTTGCCCACGCCGTTGCGCCCGAGCAGGCAGGTGACTTCGCCAACTCTCACGTCAAACGTCAGACCGCGCAGGATGTGGCTACCGCCGTAATACTGGTGCAGCTTGTCGACTTGCAGCATCTTAAAATCCCCTTCAATCCCCTGTGGGAGCGAGCCTGCTCGCGAAGGCGCAGGCACATTCAACATATAAGTCGCCTGATGCACCGCATTCGCGAGCAGGCTCGCTCCCACAGGGTCTGTATTCGCAATCTTAACGACCGAGATAAACCTCGATCACGCGCTCGTTGCCCTGCACCTGTTCCAGCGACCCTTCGGCCAACACGCTGCCCTGGTGCAACACGGTGACGTGGTCGGCGATGGAGCCGACGAAGCCCATGTCGTGTTCCACCACCATCAGCGAATGCTTGCCCGCCAGGCGCTTGAACAGTTCGGCGGTGAATTCGGTTTCGGCGTCGGTCATGCCCGCCACCGGCTCGTCGAGCAGCAACAGTTGCGGGTCTTGCATCAGCAACATGCCGATTTCCAGAAACTGCTTCTGGCCGTGGGACAACAAACCCGCCGGGCGATTGACCGACGTGGTCAGGCGAATGGTGTCCAGCACCTCGCTGATGCGATCTTTCTGTTCGCCACTCAGGCGAGCCCGCAGGCTGGCCCACACCGACTTGTCGGTTTTTTGCGCCAGTTCGAGGTTCTCGAACACGCTCAAGGCTTCGAACACCGTCGGCTTCTGGAATTTGCGGCCGATGCCGGCCTGGGCAATTTGCACTTCGCTCATCTGCGTCAGGTCGAGGGTTTCACCGAACCAGGCCTTGCCGTGACTGGGACGAGTCTTGCCGGTGATCACGTCCATCAGCGTGGTCTTGCCCGCGCCGTTGGGGCCGATGATGCAACGCAATTCGCCGACGCCGATGTAAAGGTTCAGCGCGTTCAGGGCCTTGAAGCCATCGAAGCTGACGCTGATGTCTTCCAGCGTCAGGATGGTGCCGTGGCGGGTATCCAGGCCGGGGCCGACGCGTTGGCCGAGGCCGATGGCGTCGCGGCTGCTGCCGGCGTCCCTGTTGGGTTCCAGTGGCGGAAAAAACGCCGGTTCGAGCATGAATTCAGCCGTTGCAGTGACTCTCATTGTTCACCCCTTTTTTTCAGCAGACCGATCACGCCTTTGGGCAGGTACAAGGTCACGACAATGAACAACGCGCCGAGGAAGAACAGCCAGTATTCCGGGAAAGCCACGGTGAACCAGCTCTTCATCCCGTTGACCACACCGGCGCCGAGCAACGGGCCGATCAGCGTGCCGCGACCACCCAGCGCTACCCAGACCGCGGCTTCAATGGAGTTGGTTGGCGACATTTCACTCGGGTTGATGATGCCGACTTGCGGCACGTACAGCGCACCGGCCAACCCGCACAACACCGCGCTCAGCACCCAGACAAACAGCTTGAAACCACGTGGGTCATACCCGCAAAACATCAGGCGATTTTCGGCATCGCGTAACGCGGTCAGCACCCGGCCAAATTTGCTCTGCGCCAGGCGCCAACCGATGAACAGGCTAGCCACCAGCAACACCACGGTGGCGAAAAACAGCACCGCGCGAGTCCCCGGTTCAGTGATGCCGAAGCCGAGGATGGTGCGGAAGTTGGTGAAGCCGTTGTTGCCGCCAAACCCGGTTTCGTTGCGGAAGAACAGCAGCATCCCGGCGAAGGTCAGGGCCTGGGTCATGATCGAGAAATACACGCCCTTGATCCGCGAACGGAAGGCGAAGAAGCCGAACACCAGCGCCAGCAACCCCGGCGCCAACACCACCAGACACATCGACCAGAGGAAGCTGCTGGTGCCGGTCCAGTACCACGGTAGTTCGGTCCACGACAGGAACGTCATGAATGCCGGCAAACCATCACCGGAAGCCTGGCGCATCAGGTACATGCCCATCGCATAACCGCCGAGGGCGAAAAACAGGCCGTGGCCTAGGGACAGCAGACCGGCGTATCCCCAGACCAGATCCAGCGCGAGGGCGACGATGGCGTAGCAAAGGATCTTGCCCACCAGCGTCAGCGTATAGGCCGAGACGTGAAACGCGCTGTCGGGCGACAACAACGACAGCAGCGGCAACGCCAGCAATAGAACGAGGATCACCGCGCCAACGGCGATCGTGACTTTGGGGCCGGCCTTTTGCGTGGCCGTGAGCAGCAGTGGCTGGTTCATCAGTCGATCACCCGTCCTTTCAGTGCGAAGAGGCCTTGCGGACGTTTCTGGATGAACAGAATGATCAGCGCGAGGATCAAAATCTTGCCGAGCACGGCACCGATCTGCGGTTCGAGAATTTTGTTGGCGATGCCGAGGCCGAATGCGGCGAGCACGCTACCGGCCAACTGACCGACACCACCGAGCACCACCACCAGGAACGAGTCGATGATGTAGCTTTGGCCGAGGTCCGGGCCGACGTTGCCGATCTGGCTGAGGGCTACGCCACCAAGGCCAGCGATGCCTGAGCCGAGGCCGAAAGCGAGCATGTCCACGCGCCCGGTCGGCACGCCGCAGCAAGCGGCCATGTTGCGGTTCTGGGTGACGGCGCGCACGTTCAAGCCCAGGCGCGTCTTGTTCAGCAGCAGCCAGGTCAGCACCACCACAAACAGCGCGAAGGCGATGATCACGATGCGGTTGTACGGCAGCACGAGGTTGGGCAGCACTTGAATCCCGCCCGACAACCACGCCGGGTTGGCCACTTCGACGTTTTGCGCACCGAACACCAATCGCACCAGTTGAATCAGCATCAGGCTGATGCCCCACGTGGCGAGCAGGGTTTCCAATGGGCGGCCATAGAGGTGGCGAATCACCGTGCGTTCCAGCGCCATACCGATGGCGGCGGTGACGAAAAACGCCACCGGCAACGCGATCAGCGGGTAGAACTCGATGGCTTGCGGGGCGAAACGCTGGAACATCAGCTGCACCACGTACGTCGAGTACGCGCCGAGCATCAGCATCTCGCCGTGGGCCATGTTGATCACGCCGAGCAGGCCGAAAGTGATCGCCAGACCGAGGGCCGCGAGCAGCAGGATCGAACCGAGGGACATGCCGCTGAAGGCTTGACCGAGGATCTCGCCGATCAGCAGTTTGCGTTTGACCTGAGCGAGGCTGGTTTCGGCAGCGGTGCGTACGCCGGCGTCGGCTTCGACACCGGGTTGCAGCAGGCTTTCGAGGCGAGTGCGAGCCAGCGGATCACCGGTTTCACCGAGCAGACGCACAGCGGCGAGGCGTATGGCCGGGTCGGTGTCCACCAGTTGCAGGTTGGCCAGCGCCAGGCTTAAAGCGGCATGGACACTTTCATCTTTTTCACCAGCCAGTCGCTGGTCGAGAAATTTCAACTGCGCCGGTTTGGCGCTTTTCTGCAATTGCTGCGCGGCGGCCAGACGGGTTTTGGCGTCGGTGGCGAGCAATTGGTGACTCGCCATAGCGGTGTCGATCAGACCCCGCAGACGGTTGTTCAGGCGCAGGGTTTTCGGTTGGCCGTCGACGGTCAGCTCGCCTTGCTGCAGGGCGTTGATCAGCTCGATACGGGCCGGATCGGGCTGCGCGGCCCAGGTTTCCAGGAGTTTTGCTTGTTGCACGGGATTGGTGGCGACGAAGTCTTCGGCGTCGCCGGCATAGGTGGCCATCGGTAATAACAGCGCGATGGCGAGGATGAAGCGGTAAAGGGCAGTGGGCATATATATGGTGTTCCCTGTCTAGCTACGGCCGATGGAACTGCGTTCGGCTTTGGATCGACCCCTCACCCTAACCCTCTCCCCAGAGGGTAGAGGGGACTAACCGAGGCGCTTGGACGAAATACTGCGACCTGAAATGTCGAGTCGAACTCAAGCTTGGAAAAGCATGAAGATCGGCTCCCTTTCCCCCTCTCCCCCGTGGGGAGAGGGATGGGCGGGCGGCGTTCCGATGAGGGGTGGATTTAAAGCCCACCCAAAAACCTCGATCCGTCTCAGTTGCTCTTCACCGCATAATCCGGCTTCTTGTCGTTACCCGAGATGAACGGGCTCCACGGCTCGGCACGGATCGGCCCTTCGGTCTGCCACACCACGTTGAACTGACCGTCCGCCTGGATCTCGCCGATCATCACCGGTTTGTGCAGGTGGTGGTTGGTCTTGTCCATGGTCAGCGTGTAACCGGACGGCGCGGCAAAGGTCTGGCCAGCGAGGGCTTCGCGGACTTTGTCGACGTCAGTGGACTTGGCTTTCTCAGCCGCTTGCGCCCACATGTGGATGCCCACGTAGGTGGCTTCCATCGGGTCGTTGGTCACCGCTTTGTCGGCGCCCGGCAAGTTGTGTTTCTTGGCGTAGGCTTTCCAGTCGGCGACGAATTTCTTGTTCGCCGGGTTCTCGACCGATTGGAAGTAATTCCATGCCGCGAGGTTGCCCACCAGCGGTTTGGTGTCGATGCCGCGCAGCTCTTCTTCGCCGACCGAGAACGCCACGACCGGAACGTCGGTGGCTTTCAAACCCTGGTTGGCCAGCTCTTTGTAGAACGGCACGTTGGAGTCGCCGTTGACGGTGGAGATGACCGCGGTCTTGCCGCCGGCCGAGAATTTTTTGATGTTGGCCACGATGGTTTGGTAATCGCTATGACCGAACGGGGTGTAAACCTCTTCGATGTCCTTGTCCGCCACACCTTTGGCGTGCAGGAACGAACGCAGGATTTTGTTGGTGGTGCGCGGGTAGACGTAGTCGGTGCCCAACAGGAAGTAACGCTTGGCACTGCCGCCTTCTTCGCTCATCAGGTATTCCACCGCCGGAATCGCTTGCTGGTTCGGCGCGGCGCCGGTGTAGAACACGTTCGGCGACATCTCTTCACCTTCGTATTGCACCGGGTAGAACAGCAGGCCGTTAAGCTCTTCGAACACCGGCAACACCGATTTACGCGACACCGACGTCCAGCAACCGAACACCACCGCCACCTTGTCCTGAGTCAGCAGTTGACGACCCTTTTCAGCGAACAACGGCCAGTTCGACGCCGGGTCGACGACCACCGGTTCCAGCATCTTGCCGTTCACGCCACCCTTGGCGTTGATCTCGTCGATGGTCATCATCGCCATGTCTTTGAGCGACGTTTCGGAGATCGCCATGGTGCCGGACAATGAATGCAGAATACCGACCTTGATGGTCTCGGCGGCCTGGAGGCTCCAGGTCATGCCCATCGCGGCAATGCTTGCCGTAAGTGTGAAAGCCTTGATCAAGCTGCGACGCTTCATTGTGCGATCTCCATGAACTTATGAATTTTCTTGGTGGCAGATGCGGACTACTGAAGGGTCTTTAGCAAGGGCTGTGCCTGGTCGGCAAAAGGCAGGGAAATGTCGTATTAGAGCGGTTGCACGGTTTGGGCGACGCACCATGAAGGATCGCGCCTGGCGCGTTGGTGCGAAGAGGTGCGCCACATTGGGGCGCATTGGTTTGGGGGACGATGCCTTTGTGGGAGCGAGCCTGCTCGCGATAGCGATTTGTCAGTCACGATGATGTTGGATGTGCCGACGTCTTCGCGAGCAGGCTCGCTCCCACAGTTTGAAAAGAGGTGAATCAGCGGCGGCGCATCAGGCCGATGAAGAACAGGCCTCCGATGGCGGCGGTGGCGACGCCGATGGGCAAGTCTTCGGGGGCGATCAGGGTGCGGGCGGCGACGTCGACCCAGACGAGAAAGAGGCTGCCCAACAACACGCACACCGGCAACAATCGCCGATGCTCCGCCCCGACCACACGCCGCGCAATGTGCGGCACCATCAGCCCGACAAACCCGATAGACCCGCTGATCGACACCAGCACCCCAGTCATCAGCGACGCAATCAAAAACACCCGTAACCGCACGGTGCGAGCATTGAGCCCGAGGGTCACGGCCGTCTGCTCGCCCGCCATCAACGCATTCAACGGCCGCGCCATTCCCAGCAACAACACCAACCCGAGCAACACGCTGGCCGCCGGCACCGCCAGCAATTCCCAACGCGCCAACCCGAGCCCGCCAAGCATCCAGAACATCACCGCGGAACTCGCGCGGTGATCGCCGAGAAACAGCAGCAGATTGGCGATCGCCATCATCACGAAGGACACCGCTACGCCGCACAGCAGCAGCCGATCACTGTCCAGCCGCCCGTTGCGGTTGGCGATCATCAGCACGATAAGCATGCTCAGCAACGCGCCGATAAACGCCGCGATCGGCAAGGTCAGCAGACCAACGATTTCACCGACATGCAACACCACGATCACGGCACCAAGGGTCGCGCCGGAGGTGACTCCAAGCAGGTGCGGGTCGGCCAGCGGATTGCGCGTCACCGCTTGCAGCACCGCACCGATCAGCGCGAGCCCGGCGCCCACCAACGCGCCAAGCAACATGCGCGGCACGCGGATCAGCCAGACGATATGTTCCTGCCCGGCGGCCCAGTCCGGCACGCCGAAACCAAAAATCTTGTGCAACAGAATCCGCCACACAACATCCACCGGCACCCGCGCCGGGCCGAAGCCCAGCGACACCACGCACGACACCAGCAACAACGCGCCGAGGGCCACCAGCAACAGGGCGTAGCGACGATTGATCATTCGCCGTGGAAACCCTTGGCCAGGGTTTCAACTGCCAGCACGTTGTCGATACCCGGCGTGGCCTGCACATACGGAATCACGATGAAGCGGTGATGCTTGATCGCGTCCACCGACTGCAGCGCCTTGTTGTTGAGCAGGAATTGTTCTTTCTGCTCGGCAGTGACTTCGCCGTAGTCGACGATCACGATCACCTGCGGATTGCGCTCGACCACGTTTTCCCAGTTGACCCGCGTCCAGCTCGATTCGACGTCATCCAGAATATTGCGCCCGCCAGCGGCGTCGATCAGCGCTTGCGGCATACCGAGGCGACCGGAAGTCATGGCGCGGTCTTCACCGCTGTCATAGAGGAACACGCGAGGTTTGTCCGCCGGCAGATCCTTGCGCACTTCGGCGACTTGCGCCCGCATCTGGGCGATCACGGCGTTGGCGCGATCCTGCACGTCGAAGATTTTGCCGAGGTTGCGCAGGTCGTTGTAGGTGTCTTCCAGGCTGGCCGGCGGACGCTTCATCACGAACGCGCAGGACTCCGTTAGCTCGTAGACGTTGATGCCCAGCGGCTGCAACGTTTGCGGCGTGAGGTCACCGCCCACGCGCATGCCGTAATCCCAACCGGCGAAGAAGAAATCAACGTTGGCGTTGAGCAGGGTTTCCACCGACGGGTACTTGGCCGCCAACTCCGGCAAGCCATCGAGGATGGTCTGCATCTGGGGCGTGACCGACTTCCAGCCAGTCACGCCGCTGTACCCGGCCATGTTTGGTTTCAGGCCGAGGGCGAGCATCATCTGGGTCATGTTGATGTCGTGGCTGACCGCGTGTTTCGGCGCTTGCTTGAAGGTCACTTCGCGGTTGCAGCTCTGCACGGTCAAAGGGTAGTGAGTGGCCTCGGCAAATGCTTGGGCATTGCCCAGCAACAGGGCGGCGCAAAGCAGGGAACGCAAAGTCATGATTGGGTTATCCAGGTGATTCGTGGGTAGCCGTGCAAGGGATGCTCATCGATCAGCGCTTCGACGCCGAACACGTCGCGCAGCAGTGGGGCGGTCAGGACTTCTTTGGGTGTGCCGCTGGCGACGATGCGACCGTGATTGATCACGTACAGCCGATCACAGAACGCAGCCGCTAGGTTCAGGTCATGAATGCTCGCCAGGGTGCCGATCTTCAGGCGTTTGACCAGTTGCAGCAGTTCGAGCTGATAACGCGGGTCGAGGTGATTGGTCGGCTCGTCGAGGATCAGCATTTGCGGTTGCTGAGCCAGGGCGCGGGCGAGGATCACGCGCTGTTTTTCACCGCCGGAGAGGGTGGCGAAGGCATGATCCTCGAAGCCTTTCAGACCGACTGATTCGAGGGCTTGGGTTGCGAGTTTTCTGTCCCCCAGGGTGTCGCCGTCGAACAGACCTTTGTGTGGTGTGCGGCCCATGGCGACGACTTCATCGACGGTCAGGCCGAAGGCGTCGGGGAACTCCTGCAGGACCACGGCGATGCGCTGCGCGCACCAGCGTGAGGATTGCTTCCAGACGTTGTGGTGGTCGAGCTTGACCTCGCCGCGCTCGGGTTTGCTGAAGCGCCAGGCACACCGCAGCAGGCTGGTTTTGCCGCTGCCGTTGGGGCCGATCAGACCGACGAACTCACCCGGGAGCACGTGCAAGGTTGCATCACGCAGTTGGAACTGGTGATGGCAATGGCCGTGGCCCAGGGGTGTCCAGGCGAGGTTTGTGAGGTTCAGCGAGGTCATGCATCTACTCTGAAATATTCGGTGTTGCTGACGGCCTCATCGCGAGCAAGCCCGCTCCCACAGTTGATCGCATTTCAATGTGGGAGCGAGCTTGCTCTTTGCGTTATGCAGTAACACTAAAAATGGCCGGGAGATAAGCGTGTGCGAAGTCTACAGAACCCTCTAATACGCGCATCTCGCCTGATTCATGATGAAGGTGAGGCGGATTCAGGTTGTCAATTGCGCTGTTTTATCGAGCGCAAACCTTGGAACATCGCATATCGTCGATTGTTTTTTTACGAGTATTTTTTAGATTAAAACAATCTAGAAAAACAGATAAAACCTGTCAGTTATGACAGTAGACCTGCCCTCCCGGCCCTCGTAGTTTTAGCGTGCAGGCGAATTAACGCTGCTACGAGGACATTGCGATGGACAGTTTAAAGGTGAGTGTTTTACTTGTTTCTTTGGGTTTTATGCTGTGTGTTCAGTCTTTGAAGGCCGAAGATTGGGGCTCTTGCGCTGCTGCCTGGAATGTCAGCAGTGCCAATGCAACTTGCGAGGTGCCACAGAGAATCAACAGTGTGCCGACCGACATTATCAGGCTTGACGATACCCAGCGTTGCTGGATTACCGTCAAATGCCAAAGTGGGTCAGGCGTACCCACCAGCACGAGTTACAAGGGCAGCGCCGAGCAAGTGAAAGGGCTGCAGAATATTAATGGCAGCCTGTATTCGGACAAGTAATGCAACTTCGGTATTTTCGTTTTCAGGTTGTGCGGCCCGCGTTTTTCCGCGCGAACCGCGCAGTCTGATCACGCTGAGGCGGTAGGTTCTACTCGCTCGTTGAGCCTCGATAACAGAACTCGATCCAATAGCCACACTACGATCAACGAAGCCCCCACCAGCGGAAAGATCACTGCCAGCGTCAGCATGATCACCATCGCAGTTTTCCATTTCGGCAAATCGTGGCGCAGCGGCGGAACACCGAATGTTCCTTGTGGACGGCGCTTCCACCAGATCACCACGCCGCTGACGGCGCTGAGCAGAATCATCAGGCAGATCAGCAACACGATGATCTGGTTGAACACACCGAACATTTTGCCTTCGTGCAGCATCACGCTGATTTCTGTTGCACGGGCGACGGTGCCGTACTGCTCGAAACGCACGTCGGCGAGGACATCGCCGGTGTACTGATCAACGTGCAGCGTAGCGTCGTTGCGCGGGTCGTCGGCGAACACCGCTATGGTGAACACGCCAGTCGCCGTGGTCGGGAAGGTGATGCTGTAACCCGGTTCGACCTTGCGTTGCGCAGCGATGTTCTGCACGTCCTGCAAGCTGATGGTCGGCGCGGCGGGGCCAGCTTGCGCGCTACCGTGGGCCATGTGTTCGGCGTGGTCGCCGGACATCGGCATCGGCGTGTTTTCCATCGCCCATGGCACGGTCTGGCGGGTGGCGGTGTTGAGGCTTCGGGCCTCGACATCGGACTTGGGCACGTCATCCCACATCGCTGCCGGAAAGACATTCCACACTTCGGCGTATTGCTTGCCCCAGAACCCGGTCCAGGTCATGCCGCTGAGCAGCATCACCAGTAGCAACGACGCGCCCCAAAACCCGGTCACCGCGTGCAGGTCGCGCCAGAGCACGCGACCGCGACTGCTCAAACGCGGCCACAGGATGCCGGCCGCCTGGCCACGCGGCCACCACAGAAAGACGCCGGAGACCACCAACACCACGCCCCAACCGGCGGCCAGTTCGATCAGTCGATCACCGACGGTGCCGATCATCAACTCGCCATGAATCGCTCGCGCAACGGCTTGCAGATTTTTTTTGGCGTCTTGCTCGCCGAGGATATCGCCGTGGTAGGGATCGACGAATACGTTGAGCTCGTTACCGCCATTGATCACGACAAATTGCGCGCTGCGTTCGGCGTTGACCGGTGGCAGGTACTGCTTGATCTGACTCTGTGGATACGCCGCTTTTACCCGCTTGAGCAGGTCGTCGGCCGAGACGCTGTGATGCCCGGCCGGGACGTTCAGCAGGCTGCCGTACATCAACGGATCGAGTTGCGGTTTGAACAGGTAAATGATGCCGGTCAGGGCCAGCATCACCATGAAAGGCGCGACGAACAGACCGGCATAAAAATGCCAGCGCCAGGCCAGGTTGTAGAAATTCACTTTGGGCTGTTTCATCACGTGTGCTCCGCTTTGGCATGGATCTTTTAGTTGTTTGTTTGCGGTTGCTTCGCAACCAATCGCGAGCAGGCTCGCTCCCACATGGACAGTGGTGTACCTGTGGGAGCGAGCCTGCTCGCGAAGCTTTTTTAGAAACTCATGTCCACCTTGGTCCAGAGCGTGCGCCCCGGTTCTTTAATGGCTTGCGGGTCATTGGCCGGGTAGCCGAAACCAGCGTTGCCGGCTAGGTTCAAGTGCTCGGCGTACGCCTTGCCGAACAGGTTGTCGACGCCGGTGCTGACCTTCCAGTTTTTGTTAATTCGGTAGGCGCCATTGAGCGAGAACACGCCAAAACCCGAGGTCTTGTCGAAGTCCTTGCCGACGACGTTGCCCTTGTTCTGGTCGATGCGGTTTTGCGCCGCGACCACGCGCCACAAGGCCCCGGCGCTCCAGTTGTCTTCGCTGTAGGTCAGGCCGAAACGTGCGTCCAGCGGTGGCATTTGCGGCAGTGCGTTGCCGTCGCTGCTGTTCTTGCCCCAGGCGTAGGCCAGGGTTGCGTCGGCTTTCCAATTGCTGGTCAGCTTGTAGGCCGCACCCAATTCGCCGCCCATGATTCGTGCGTCGATGTTTTGTGCTTGCGAGGTCATGCCCATCATTGCGGGCGTGTAGTTGAACAGGATGTAATCGCGCACCTGCCCGACGTACCCCGAGGCCCAGGCTTCCAGGTCTTCGGTCTTGTATTGCAGGCCGAAGTCGAGCTGGGTGGTTTTCTCAGGCTTGATCGAATCGAAGGCATTCACCGATCCGGCGGGCCCCGATTTGGGCGAAAACAGCTCCCAGTAATCCGGGAAACGCTGGGTGTGGCCGAGGCCGGCATACAGCGTGGTCGGGCTGTCAGCCAGGTCGTGCTCATAACGGACGAACCCGCTCGGCAGGGTGTCGGCGCGGGTGTCGTCGGCAGTCGGGTTCGGGCGCGCCATCATACCGGAGCCAGTGGTCTGCCGGAAATCCTTGGCAGAGGCGCGGTCCAGTCGCGCGCCGGTAATCAGCCGGTCGCGGTCGGCGGCGTACCAGGTCAGTTCGCTGAACACGCCGTAGTTGTGGAAGTCGGCGTCCTTGTTGCGCGGAAGATCCTTGTAGACGTCGATGCCCATGGCGTTGCGTTGGCGGTGTTCGCTGGTCTGCGCATCGATGCCGCTGATCAACTGCACATCGGCCCAGCGCCAGGTGGCTTTGATCCGTGCGCCGAGGGTTCGACGGTCGACGTTGGAGGCCATCGGGCCGGCCATCATTCCGGTGCCGGACGGCGTGCGCAGGGTGTAGTTGTCCATCACGTGGTCGGCGTAGTTGTAGTAAACCTGCGCCTCGACTTTATCCAGCACATCGCCGATGTTCGACTTCTCGAACCGCAGGCCCAGGCTTTCGCGCTCGAACTGCGAGCCGTCCATGCCGCGCCCGGCATAACGCGCTTCGCCATCGCCCTTGCCGGCGGTGAGC
The DNA here is from genome assembly GCF_030053115.1 of Pseudomonas svalbardensis. Lineage (NCBI taxonomy): Bacteria > Pseudomonadati > Pseudomonadota > Gammaproteobacteria > Pseudomonadales > Pseudomonadaceae > Pseudomonas > Pseudomonas svalbardensis. The sequence goes on from NZ_CP125619.1 coordinate 675,227, forward strand.
TCCAGCAGGGTGTCGGCGTCCGGGGTCCAGCCCACCGCGACATCGCCATTCCACTTGTCGTAGCGCGACGGCACGGTGTCGTTGTTGCCGTCCTGGTAGTCGTCGGCATGCGCGGTGTTGCCGATCACTCGCACGTAACCCAATGGCCCGCCGGCAGCAGCGTCCACCACTTTGTCGAAGCGCCCGTTGGAGCCAGCCAGCACGCTGGCGTTCACCCGCGTGCCGAGTTCGCCGAAGCTTTCTGGCTCACGGTCGAAGAGGATCGTTCCGGCCGACGCGCCCGGTCCCCAGAGCACGGTTTGCGGGCCTTTGATCACGGTCAGTTTGTCGTAGGTTTCCGGCGAGATGTAGGAGGTCGGTGCGTCCATTCGGCCGGGGCAGGCGCCGAGCAACTGGCCGCCGTTGGTGAGGATGTTCAGTCGCGAGCCGAACATGCCGCGCAGTACCGGGTCGCCGTTGGTGCCGCCATTGCGCACCAGGGCGAAGCCGGGAATGGTTTTCAGGTAATCGCCACCGTCGCTGGCCGGCACCGGTTGGCGTGGGTCCTTGGGATTGGTGACGATGGTCAGTGGCGAACTCGGCGCAATGGCGGTGATCACCGTCGGGCTTAGTTCTTCGCTGTGACCGGCGTGTTCATCGGCCAGCACCATGGGTGTCAGCAGTGCACCGCAAAGGAAGGCGGTGGCGTGCCTCAAACGAATACTGGATTCGTTCGGGGCAAAAGAAGCTTGGGCAGGGCTCAAGCGTGTGTCAGCAGAAAACCTGGACATGACAATTTCCATCGAACAGTCGTAAACGACACGGCCGGCAGCCTGGGGCTGTCTTCTAAACCGTGTGAGAGCGGATGTGGGTGTTTACGCGGCGATGGGTGGGGCGCGAGTGCGGGCGCCGGGGAAGAAGGTTTGCCGGGCGTGGCCCAGTCGGGGGAAAGGGGTGGTGAAAGTGGTGGCTGTTGGCGTGTCGTACGCGATGAAGGACTGGCCGCCAGTCAGCGCCGGGCAATTGAACAGCAGGCTGCAATAACCGCATTTTTCCCAGAGCGCGTGGGCCGAGGCTTTGGGCGGGCAGTGCTCGGCGGCGGGTTGCGCGCCGTGGTCGGCGTGCTCCATTGCCGACATGTCCATGCTCATGTCCATCGACATGCTCATCGACATCGACGAGGCGCGTTGATCCATCGGCATCGACTGAGAAATCAGCGGGCCGATAAAGATCATCAACATGGCGAACAGGCTGATCCAGCTGCCGCGCGTCAGGCTTAACGGCTGACGACGGTGTGCGGATGACCTGGCGCTAAGCGGGCGCATGGACGTTTTCAGCTCTGTCGATTACTGAGCGTGCACGTGTGCTTGCATGCCGTCCGGTGCTTTTTTCTGCACCGCGATTTCGACCGTCACGTCGCCGGACTTCTCGAAATGCATCGTCAGCGGGAAGCGTTTGCCGTCGGTTAACAGGCTGCGGTCTTTCAATTCCAGCAGCATCACGTGGTAGGCCATCGGCGCAAAAGTGACGTTGCCACCGGCAGGGATTTCGACGTTCGGCACCTGCTGCATTTTCATCAGGTCGTTTTGCATGACGTGCTCGTGCAGTTGAGCAATGCCTGCAATCGGCGAGTCGACACTGAGCAGTCGGTCGGCCGTTTTGCCGCTGTTATGGATCACGAAATACGCAGCAACGGTCGGTGCGTTGGGTGGCAATTCTTGCGACCACGGATGAGCGATTTCCAGCTCCCCTGCCTTGTATTCGTGGGCATTGGCAAAACAGGCAGGCAGCAGCAACACAGCCAGGGCGATGAGTTTGTTCAACATGGCAGTTCTCCAGAACGATTCAAAACGCAGGTCAATTGCGAGAAGGAATCACACCAGAGGGGAAGCGCGGGGGTTCAGGCTTGGCCATTGCTGACGCGGTGTCGTTGTATCGAGAGAGGCGTGAGGCAGGCTTCGATTGGCATCGAAACGCGCGAAGTACAGTTGCGGCATGTGCCCGGGCAACGCCACCAGTGGCGCGGAACCTGAACAGCACCAGCAATGCTGCATGTTGGAATGATCGTCACTCTGCGGGGCTTTCTGCTCGATATCGCCCAGGGAAATCGCCACCATCTTCGTGCCGCTGGACGAACAGAAACTGCCCCACAGCAACTGCTCGGCAGGCGATTTCGCCGTCTGCGCCATTGCTCCGGACATCGGCATGGCGAGCAAGTTGAACAGCACTGCGAAGCAGGCGATCCAGGCAAATGCGAGCCGTTGTCGGGACATGGGAGAAATCCGGTTGGGTGGACGATCAGGCGCGGCTATTTAGCCTGATCAGGGCCGATAAGTAAAAAAGCAGCGTGCGGTGTGGTGTCGCAGCGCCAAGCTCCATAGCCTTCATGATAGTCGCGAATTACCGATTGCCAGTGCCGTGCAGATCAGCCATCACACAATTTTGTAGCAGCTGCCGAAGGCTGCGTTCGGCTGCGTAGCAGTCGTAAATCCTCCATCCGCGATTAACCTGAAAGATCGAGGCGTTTGATTTTACGACTGCTGCGCAGCCGGACGCAGGCTTCGCCAGCTGCTACAGGTTATGTTGTGAGTCCTGCCGTTAGGGCTGCCAACACGTCTTTCACCGACCCAAACTCTCGATCTACCCCCGGCAACACTGGCCGCTGCAAAACAATCACCGGCACCCCACGCTCCCGTGCCACTTCCAGCTTCGGCTCGGTCGCCGTGCTGCCGCTGTTCTTGCTGATCAGCACATCAATCTGCCGACGCTCAAACAGTTCACGTTCATCCTCAATCAGAAACGGCCCGCGCGCACCGATGACTTCGCAGCGCTCATTGCCCGGGTAAACGTCCAGTGCACGCAAGGTCCAGAATTGCTCTGGCGGGATTTCATGCAGATGTTGCAATGGTTCGCGGCCGAGGGTGAACAGCGGTCTCCGGAGCGGTTTCAGCGCTTCGATCAACTCGGCCCAGTCGCTGACATCTCGCCAGTCATCCCCTGCCTGTGGTTGCCAGGCCGGGCGCCTTAACGCCCAGCATGCAATGCCGCTCAACCGCGCAGCGGTGGCGGCGTTCTGGCTGATGTGTGCGGCGTAGGGGTGGGTGGCGTCCAGCAGCAGGTCGATCCCTTCATCGCGAATGAACTGCGCCAGCCCTTCGGCACCGCCGTAACCGCCAACGCGAACCTGACAGCTCAGATCTGTCGGCACACGCCCCACTCCGGCCAGGCTATAGATATGTTCCGGCCCTAGGGTCCGGGCGATGGCCAAGGCTTCCGTCACGCCACCCAGCAACAACACGCGCTTCATTGAAAAGCTCCCGCATGGCCGACAATCGCGCCTTGGCGATCGATGGCAAACACTTCGACTTGAACCTGCGCCGGCACCACGCTGCGGGCAAAGTCCAGCGCGTGCTGACACACCGCATCACCGAGCGCGATGCCCGCAGCGCTGGCCATCGCCAAGGCTTGCTGGCTGGTGTTGGCTTCGCGAATCCCTTGCTGCAATACCTCATCGGCGCCAATCGCCGCCGCCCACTCGGCCAATTGCGGCAGGTCGATGCTCGAATGCCGACTGTGCAAATCCATGTGCCCAGCCGCTAGCTTGCTGATCTTGCCGAAGCCGCCGCAGAGGCTGAGTGTATCCACAGGCACTTTGCGCAGATGTTTGAGCACGGCGCCGACGAAGTCGCCCATTTCGATCAGGGCGATTTCCGGCAAGTCGTAGACCCGGCGCATGGTGTCTTCGCTGGCATTGCCGGTGCACGCAGCGATGTGCAAGTAACCGTTGGTTTTGGCGACGTCGATGCCTTGATGGATCGAGGCGATGTACGCCGCACAGGAAAATGGCCGGACGATGCCGCTGGTGCCGAGGATCGACAAGCCGCCAAGAATCCCCAGGCGCGGGTTCATGGTTTTCAGCGCCAGGGCTTCGCCGTCCTCGACGTTTATGGTGACCTCGAAGCCGCCCCGGTAATCCAGCTCCTCGGCCAGCAGCGACAAGTGATCGGTGATCATCTTGCGTGGCACCGGGTTGATTGCGGGTTCACCGACGCCCAGCACCAGCCCCGGCCGGGTCACCGTGCCAACGCCGCGACCGGCATTGAAGCGAATGCCCGGTCGGGCATTCAGGCGCACGTGGGAGTAGAGCAGGGCACCGTGGGTCACGTCCGGGTCGTCCCCGGCGTCCTTGATCGTTCCGGCCTCGGCGCCGTCGTCCTTCAACCGACAGAACTCCAGGCGCATTTGCACCTGTTTGCCTTTGGGCAGAATGATCTCGACGGCGTCCGCTTCCACGCCACTGAGCAACAGACGAGCCGCCGCAAGGCTGGTGGCGGTGGCGCAGCTGCCGGTGGTCAGGCCACTGCGCAGCGGTGCGGGTTGTTCGGCGGTTTCGTCACGCATCGAAAGGCTTCGTCACTTCCAGCAAGGTAATCGGCAACGCCTGACGCCACGTATCAAAGTCCCCCAGCGGTTGCGCTTGAGCGATATGAATGCGCGTCAGCTCACCGCCATGCTGCTCGCGCCAGGCCATCAAAGTCATTTCACTTTGCAACGTGACGGCGTTAGCGATCAGTCGGCCACCGGGTTTGAGTTCGGCCCAGCACGTGTCGAGCACGCCCTCGCGGGTGACGCCGCCGCCGATGAAAATCGCGTCTGGACGCTCGAGACCGGCCAAGGCCTGCGGCGCACTGCCGCGAATCAATTGCAGGCCGGGAACGCCGAGGGCATCGCGGTTGTGTTCGATCAACAACTGCCGCCCTTCGTCAGCTTCGATGGCCAGCGCCCGGCAACTTGGGTGAGCGCGCATCCATTCAATGCCGATCGAGCCGCTGCCGGCGCCGACGTCCCACAGCAGTTCGCCGGGAACCGGGGCGAGACGCGCGAGCGTGATTGCGCGTACGTCGCGCTTGGTCAATTGGCCGTCGTGCTTGAAGGCTGAGTCCGGCAGGCCGGCCAGTCGAGAGAGGCGTTGCGTGTTGGGCTCGGCGATGCACTCGATGGCGATCAGGTTCAAATCGGCGATCACAGGATTGTTCCAGTCATTGGCGACGCCATCGATGCGTCGTTCGGCGGCACCGCCCAGGTGTTCCAGCACGGTGAGGCGACTCGCCCCGAAACCGCGTTCACGCAACAGCGTCGCGATGGCGGCCGGGCTCTTGCCGTCGTTGCTCAACACCAGCAAGCGAACACCGCTGAACAACTGCGCATTGAGTGCGGCGATGGGACGAGCAACCACCGAAAGCGTGACCACATCCTGCAACGGCCAGCCCATTCGCGCTGCCGCCAGCGAACAGGAGGATGGCGCCGGCAGTATCAGCATTTCATCACTGGACAACTGCCGGGCCAGGCTGGCGCCCACACCAAAGAACATTGGATCGCCGCTGGCCAGCACGCAGACCGGTTCGCCGCGCAGCGCCAATACCCGTTCAAGGGAGAATGGGCTGGGCCACAACTGCCGCTCGCCACGGATGCACGCCGGCAGTAAATCCAGTTGCCGCTGACCGCCAATGATCCGCGAAGCGTGCAGCAGAGCGTGCCGGGCGTTTTTGCCCAAGCCCTTGAAGCCGTCTTCACCGATTCCCACTACTGTCAGCCAGGGTGACATCTGCAGTCCTCAAAAAAAGTCCTCAAACGGACTGTTCCGACGGGCAGGCTTTTCATGCCGTCGAACAAAGCAGGCATAATACCGCGCCTTCGCCCGCGAAGCGCCTTTCCCACACTGCCGGTCGCCCCCTTGAACAAACGCCCGATGTCCTCAGCCTTACGCCCCTCGGCCTGTCCGGGGTTGCTGCGTATCGTCCAGGCGCTGGACGGTGGTATCTGCCGGATCAAGTTGAATGGCGGTTCGATCAGTGCGGCTCAGGCCGACGCGGTGGCCAGTGCAGCTGAGTGGTTCGCTGGCGGCGTGATCGAGGCGACCAACCGCGCCAACCTGCAAATTCGCGGGATTGGCAATGAACAGGGCGCCTTGATCGACGGCCTGATGGCGGCCGGGTTGGGGCCCAGCACCGCCGCTGGCGACGATGTGCGCAATCTGATGCTCAGCCCGAGTGCGGGAATTGATCAGCAGATGCTGTTCGACACGCGCCCGCTGGCCGAACAGATCCTCGTTACGCTGCAAAGCCATGAACGCTTCCACGACCTCAGCGCCAAGTTTGCCGTGCAACTGGATGGCGGCGAAGGTCTGGCGATGCTCGAACACCCTCATGATCTGTGGCTGTGTGCCACTGAGCGAGAGGGCGAGCTGGTTTTTGCATTCGGTCTGGCGGGGTGTCCAGTGGACTCGCCTGTGGGTGCGGTGTCACTGGAGCAGGGCCACGCGCTGGTGGTCGCGGTTCTGGAGTTGTTCCTTGACCTGGCGCGTCCCGAGCAGACACGCATGCGGCATTTGCTCGCTGATTGTTCGCTCGACGGGTTTCTCGCTCGTCTGGCCGAACGTGTGCCGTTGATGCCCATCAAGGGTTGGCAGCGCAAGGTAAGTCCGAGTGTCTTGCACATCGGTGCTCATCCACAGCGTGAGGCCAAGCGCGTGTATATCGGCGCGGTGCCGCCGCTGGGCCGTCTCAATCCCGCGATGCTCAGAGGCGTCGCACACCTGGCACGTGACCAGGGCGACGGCAGCCTGCGCTTCACACCCTGGCAAAGCCTGTTATTACCCGGTGTCCATGTCGACGATGCTCGGGAAGTTATCCACAGCCTTGAACAACTCGGTCTGCGTTGCTCGGCCGACGATGCCTTGGCGCACCTGATCGCCTGCACCGGTTCGACGGGTTGCGGCAAAGGCCTGGCCGACACCAAGGGCGATGCCCGACAACTGGCGGCGCTGCTGCAACGTCACGGCCAGACACTGAACGTGCACCTGTCTGGCTGCCAGCGTTCCTGTGCCGCCGCGCATAGTGCGCCGATCACCTTGCTGGCGGTTTCTCCCGGTAACTACGACCTCTGTTTTCGCGACGCAGCGCAGCCGGGTTTCGGCGCGCTGCACGCACGCAACCTTACTATTGAAGCGGTCGCAGCCTTGCTCGACGCCCGCTCATGGAGCCCCCTTGATGCTTGATTACATCCGCGACGGTCAGGAGATCTATCGCAACTCCTTCGCGATCATTCGTGCCGAGGCCAACCTCGAGCGTATTCCGGCCGACCTGGAAAAGCTCGCGGTCCGTGTGATCCACGCCTGCGGTATGGTCGACGCCATCGACGGGCTGCAATTTTCCGAAGGCGCGGGCAAGGCCGGGCGTGATGCGCTGGCCGCCGGTGCACCGATCCTGTGCGATGCGAGGATGGTCAGTGAAGGTGTGACCCGCACGCGTTTGCCTGCGAACAACGAAGTCATCTGCACCCTGCGCGATGAAAGCGTTCCGGAGCTTGCCCGCGAGCTGGGCAACACCCGCTCCGCCGCCGCGCTGGAACTGTGGCGCCCGCACCTGGAAGGCAGCGTGGTGGTGATCGGCAACGCGCCGACCGCACTGTTTTACCTGTTGGAGATGCTCGATGCCGGCGCACCGAAACCGGCACTGATTCTCGGCTTCCCGGTGGGCTTCGTCGGCGCCGCAGAATCCAAGGCAGCGCTCGCGGCGGACAGCCGCGGCGTGCCCTTCGTCATCATGCAAGGCCGGCTGGGCGGTAGCGCCATGGCCGCCGCCGCCGTCAATGCCCTCGCCACGGAGATCGAATGATGCAGCAACCTGGACGTTTGATCGGCCTGGGCGTCGGCCCCGGTGATCCGGAACTGATTACCGTCAAAGCCCTGCGCCTGCTGCGCGAATCGCCGGTGGTGGCGTACTTCGTCGCCAAGGGCAAAAAAGGCAACGCCTTCGGCATCATCGAGGCGCATTTGCAGGACGCGCAAACACTGCTGCCGCTGGTGTATCCAGTGACCACCGAGGCGTTGCCGGCGCCGCTGTCGTATGAACAAGTGATCAGCGATTTCTACGATGCGGCCGGCGAAGAACTGGCCGCGCACCTGGACGCTGGCCGTGACGTGGCGGTGATCTGCGAAGGCGATCCGTTCTTCTACGGTTCCTACATGTACCTGCACGATCGACTGGCCGAGCGCTATGAAGCCGAAGTTGTGCCGGGCGTTTGTTCGATGCTCGGCGGCGCTTCGGTGCTGGGTGCGCCGCTGGTGTATCGCAATCAGAGTTTGTCGGTCCTGTCGGGCGTATTACCTGCCGACGATCTCAAGCGTCGTCTGGCCGATGCCGATGCAGCGGTGATCATGAAACTGGGGCGCAACTTTCCCAAGGTCCGTCAGGTGCTTGAAGAACTCGGGCTGGCGGAGCGTGCGCTATACGTTGAACGCGCGACCATGGCCAACCAGAAAATCGTTCCGCTGAATCAGGTCGAGCCGATGTCCTCGCCGTACTTCTCGCTGATCATTGTGCCCGGCGAACGGTGGCAAGGCTGATGGCCCGTCCAGTTCCGGCGATTGTCATTCTGGGCAATGGCAGCCTCGCCACCGCGCGCAGGATCCAGCAGGTGTACCCCGGCGCGTTGATTCATGGCCTCACCGAACGAGTGCAAGGCGCGGACCGCGTCTATCACGAGTTCGGCGCCACCTTGCGTGAGTTCTATCAGCAGGACACGCCGATCATTGCCTTATGCGCTGCGGGCATCGTGATCCGCACGCTGGCCCCGCTTCTGCTGGAAAAAGGCGCCGAGCCGCCAGTGCTGGCCGTGGCTGAAGACGGCAGCGCCGTGGTGCCACTGCTCGGCGGCCTCGGTGGCGTGAACGTCATGGCGCGCGAGATTGCTGCCGGTCTCGAGGTTGCTGCGGCGATCACCACCAGTGGTGAATTGCGCTTCGGCACCTGCTTGCTCAATCCACCCAGCGGTTACGCCCTCGGCGATTTGGAACTGGGCAAGCGCTTCGTCTCGGATTTGCTCGCCGGCCAAAGCGTACGCGTCGAAGGGGCTGCGCCGTGGCTGGCGCAGGCGCAGTTGCCGCAAGATCCTCAAGCACATCTGTCGATCCATGTCGGCCATGCCGAGCGGACACCGGCAGCCAATGAATTGATGATCTACCCGCGCAATGTGTTGGTGGCGGTGAGCGGTGAGGTGACGGGTCTGCCAGACGCCATTCGCGCGACCCTGCATCAAGCGAAAATCGCCGTGCAATCGGTGGCGTGCCTGTTGGCGAGCGATCTGGACATGGCTAGCGCGGCATTGCGCGAAGCGGCACTTGAACTGGGTGTACCTCTGCGGTTTGCGTCGGTCAGCGGCGGCGTTAGCGAGTTGTCCCGCCGCACCGTGCCGAACGCTACCATCGTGGCAGCGGATACCGGCATGGCCATCGCGGTGGCCACTCAGCCGCTGGACGCTGCGCAGATCGGCCGTGCACGCGGTCGTTTGGCGGTGATCGGCCTGGGCCCTGGCGCCGCCGAACTGATGGTGCCAGCGGTCAAGGCTGAACTGGCCAGGGCCACCGACGTACTCGGCTACGAAACCTACGTGCGCATGGCCGGGCCGTTCCGTGAAGATCAGGTGCTGCATTGCACTGACAACCGCGAAGAGATGCAGCGTGCCCGCCACGCCTTCGAGCTGGCGGCGCAAGGCCGTTCGGTGATTGTGGTTTCATCCGGTGACCCCGGCGTGTTCGCCATGGCGGCGGCGGTGCTTGAAGCGTTGCATGAGTCGAGTGAGCCGAGCTGGCACAGCGTCGATCTGGAAATCCTTCCGGGTGTTTCCGCGTCACTGGCGACGGCTGCTCAAGCAGGCGCGCCCTTGGGCCATGACTTCTGCGTGATGTCGCTGTCGGACAACCTCAAGCCTTGGGCGATCATCGAGAAGCGCCTGGACCTGGCCGCCGAAGCCGATCTGGCGTTGGCGTTCTACAACCCGATCTCGCGGTCGCGTCCTTGGCAGTTGGGTCGGGCACTGGAGATTGTCGCGCAACACCGCACTGCAGAAACGCCCGTGGTGTTGGGACGAGACATTGGTCGCCCGGGCCAGACCTTGCGCGTGACTACGCTGGGGCAGTTGACCCCGGATCAGGTGGACATGCGCACCATGGTGTTGATCGGCTCGTCCACCACCTGTGCATTTCCTCGTGCCGAGGGTGGTGAGTGGGTGTATACGCCGCGTTGGTACGGTATCAAGCCTGCCTCCTGAACCACAGCGGCCCCGCGTGGGCCGTTTTTCACTTGATACATTACCGTCTGCTGGTTTGGCACTTTCACTTTGGCGTTGATGCGTCATTTACTTCACCAGTCGTTGTGGGATTTATGACTCTCGCCACGACGAATCAATACTGTTTTCTGTCGCTGATTTCTTCCTTTATGCAGTGCTTTTTTTGCAGTCGATAACTTCGGCGTTGCGCATGAGTCACAGCGCCGCCTGTTTGTTGATGGTCCCGACCATTTTTGTTTGTCTAAGTGCGATTATTTAAGTCGGCAATATAAAGTTTTATTATTTTCAAATTTGATTGTATTGAAATTAATTGAATTTCATCGGGTTTGAAGTGCCTGCTTTTACGATTTAGTTTTGTCTCGTGTGAAGTGGTTGCTTTGCGTAGTGGTTGGGTCTCGTTCAAAAATACGAAATGGTTGACGTTGTCGTCGAGCGGTATTTACGCGGCTGGCTTACAGAACTTAATTGCATGTATTGAAGCTGGAGAGTGCCTTGTCTAATAGTCATTTGGATGTTCCGTATGTCGGTGAATATGTAAAGTTCGCAAAACTTTTTAATCTTAAAGATCTTGAACAGGCGTTAATTTCGCACAAAGGTACCGATGAGTATGACGACGTCTTCAGGTATTACTCAGGCTGCATCGACTTGCTCGATTCGCCCAGGATGCTGGAGCCGCTGGGCCTGTTGAAACAGGCTTTGGCCTCTTTTGTCGGGCCTGAGGGTCGACCACGACGAACGACTGAGTCGCTTCCTCCCGAGCGCGCGGCCCCCGACGTGACAGGCATCTACGAACGGCTCGAAGGTTTCGAGGCTCGTTTGTCGAGCGGCGTGCAGCAATTGCAAACTCCAAAGACCGACGTTCCGGACAATCTGCATTTTGTCTGGCTCGGCGGTGGTATGGGCGATATCCAGCGCGACTACATCAATATCTGGAAGCAGACATTGTCTGGGCAGGGTTACACCCTCAAACTCTGGTACGACAGCGATGCATTGCTGGCCTACGAAACCAATCGAATTATTGTCGAGGCGGCCAAGGCTGACGCCATGCTTAATGGCGGGCAGGCCAGTAATACCGCTATTGAGCTAGGCGATAAGTATGAACCGCGGGTCATTGCTCTCAAGCAGCAGATGTTTGCGCACATTAATAAAGCGGTAGAGCGCGGTGAGAGCGCCGACGACGCCAGGATAGATCTGTTGGTTCGAGCCTATAGCCAAGATGAAGGACGGTTGAAAGTACTCAGGGAAAAAAACCGCCAGAGTCTGTTGTCGTTGAACGAGGGCGCTATTGTTCTTCGCGATCTCGCCACCGAGGCGACACCGTTGTACTTGCAGGACATCTACGAGCGAGAAATCAGCTTGCGTGGCAACTTTGCTGCCGCCTCCGATGTTGTCCGCGCCGAGGCGCTGTTCGCCGACGGTGGCAGTTATGCAGACGTCGATTACCTGCCGCCGCTGTTCGAAAACCTGGGCGGGGTAGATATCAGCCGGTTTGGCTCGGATGCACGCCTGGGTGTTTTGCAGCTGATACTTGACCACAGCCCTGAGTGGATGCCGGGTCGGCAGGTTTTACGCAGCAGGTACACCAGCTATTTCGAGCAAATTCCCGAGGAACACCGTGAGGCGCTGGAGAATTTTGCCAAGAGCAGCCCTGATATCAGCAGTGTTTTCCGGCGCCCGGTAGAGCGCCAGGTGCGACCGGATGGACTGCGTGCCGTCGCCGAGCAAAGCACGTTGAGTAATGCGTTCATGATGGCTCATCCCGGCTCTGCGATGCTCAAGGCCGTTCTCGACCGTTTCAGCTTTAACTATGAGGTGCTTGATGCCACTACTCGGTTAGCCCTTGAAAGGAAGATTGCTCCTTCCGATTCTCATGCTGTGGCCGACCTTGGCATGGAGATTATCGAGAAAAGGTTAAGGCTCTTGGGCGAGCTGTCGGCGGAGGAGTTTCAGTCCGCCGCATTTCTGACTGTAGCGGTTGCAAAGTACTTCAGGGACGGTATTCGTCCCGATAGCGAGGTGACGATTTATTTGACCGGACCCGCCGCCATGCGTGATGGCATCGCGGATTACGCAAAGATGCATTTCACGCAACAGAGTGCTGAAGCCTCGCGAGCGGATGTCGCCATCCCAGCCATCGCAACCGTCAACCTGGCGACCGAGGAGGAGCTGGATCACTCTTGGAAGGAGAACGAGAATGATTTCACTCAATGGCTGAGCAGAGAAAAAATACGATGGGAAACGGGGCAATTCAAGGCGCGCTATGCCGGCGATGTCACACAGCTGCTCAAGTACCAGCGTATTGATTTCGAAGAAGGCTGGCCGGTGATCGAAGGTCGTCATGTGTTGATCACCGATCTGTTGCAGCAACTGGCCGATGATCTCGGTGAGCCATTTCGCCAGGCAATGAGTCAGCGCCATAACGGCAGCGTGACGTTTGATAAGCCGTTGTCCCTGAGCTTCGATGACCGGCAAGCGATCATTGCTCAGGACGCCAACATCCGCCCCCCGGCATCCCTCCCGGACGCGGCGACACAAAATCTGTCGGTGGATGAACTGCTGAGCCAGGTCGCCAAAGACCCACTTCTCACCGTGAAGCTAAACCCGCTGCAACGTCTGTTGCTGGGTGGGCTATTGGGGGTCAATGCCCTGGATAACCATCATTTTGATGCCGCCAGTGCAACGCTTGAAAACCTTGCCAATACGATGTCGGAGTTGGGAGTCATCCACCGTTACGGGGCCATTGAGCGGGAGTTGTTCAAGCAAAGTCATCCCGCTTTCCTTGCCGGGTTGACGCGTGCTTCCAACCCGCCTGTGGCCTTGTCCGAAACGAGTGTTGTACTCAAGAAACAGGCACTCGAACGTCCGCTGACGCTGGTGGAATGGGGGCGTTTGGTCGCCAGAATTCAGCACGTGGCGAAGCTCGAATACCGCGACCGTATTGGCGAGCGAATCGGTGAGGTGATGGAGAGCTTCGATCACGGCAGTTTCAAAATGGTGCCGCAGGACTTGTTGCTCGAAGGCGCGGGCGACCGGGTTGCCGGACGCTGTTACCCATTGGCGCTGGCCATGGCTGCTGCGCTCCACAAAGGCAACAATGCGGCAAACACTTTGAGAGAACGCTTTTACCTGGCCGTCATCGAGCCTGAGGCCGCGGACTCAAAGGCGTTTGTGAGCATGATCGAGGAGTTGCGTGACGCGCCTGTCAATGACATAGGCAAGCCATTGATGCGCTCTGATCTGGCTCAGGTCGTAGCGATACTGGAAGAAAAAACGGCCAGTACGACCGTAATGCTCAATTCGGACAACCACTCGATGCTAGTGGCGAAAATCTTTGAAGGCGAGCACAGCATTTACCTGCTCTACGACCCGAATTTAGGGATCTTCGAGATTGTTACGTCGTTGGCGTTCAGTGACGCATTGACGCACTTTTTCCTGCGCAAACAAATGGCGGCGCATTACGCAGCCTTTGGCGATGCGCAACGGCCGACCTTCGATCTGATCGAGCTCGATGGCGCCAAACTGAACAAGCTAGTGCTTGCCTCCGGCAGTGAGGTATCAAGCCTGTCCGAGCCGGGTGCTTTGCCTGAACAAGCGCTGCCCAGGGTTCGGCAACGGCTGGCCAGTGCCCGTGGACAGTCGCTGGTCAACAATGCGGCGCTGGGCAGTTCATTGCTGGAACTGGACGCGCACTGGTGGGGTGGGCAGATCGCGCAGACGACACGGCAGTTGCAGGAGCAACACGGGCTGGCGTCGGATTCTGTTGCGTTGTTCGAGACACTGGAGATAACCCCAACAGGGGAATACACAATCAGTCTGGTCAACACCGATGCCGGGCAGACCATTGAGCGTGTCACCACCAGCGATCACCGGTTCCTCAGAATTAAAAACTTCCTCTCCGAAACCTTCCATTCATTGGCCGCTCGCCCGCGTGCGCCGGTCAATCCGCTTGATCCGACGGACGCCGGCAGCGTTCATACGCTCAATGCCGGTTTCACCGTACAAGCCTTGATGAACGTACTGCGTCGTCACGAGACCGCAGCGAGCGGTGGTGACAAGGCCCTGACCACCGCCATTCGCCTCCATGCCTACGTGAACTATGCCCAGCTGGCCCATGGCAACGTAGTGGACGTTATTGGTGTGATCAAACTGGTCCGCCAGGCACTGGACGATGAAAAGCTGATCGCCAGGACCAGCGCGCCGTTAGTGCGCAGGGCGTTGGGGCATATCGCCAATGAAGGGGTCGGTACGGTATTGGGGATGGTGAATGTCGGGTTTGATATTTACCAGTTGAGCCATGCCACCAATGAGATTGAAAAGGCGCAGTTCGGGACGCAGTTGGCCTTCGACTCCGCGAGTACGGTGTTGGGCGCAGCGGGTCTTGGGGCAGCCCTGGCTGGCGCGGGTACGGTGGCCGCGGTGCTGGGGGGCGCCGGGGTGATTCTTGGCGGGTTGGCAGTGGGCGTTACTGCACTGGCCGAAGGTTTTGCAACGATTGCGGAGGAAGCCAAGGAGGTCGCGCTGTTTTTTGATGGGCTTGAAAAGGCGTATGTACAAGGCGGCTATTACCTGGACAAGGCGTCGAATGCCTGGATTGCGCATCCCTTGCTGGTGTTTGCCGATTTGGATTTGCGCGCATCCACCGTCCATTTCGACAGCCCGAAACTGTTCCCGCTTCGGGACCATTTCGGGGTCCCGGATTACGATGTGGATTACAACCGAGCCATCGATATTCGTCAGGGACTTGAGTTGCCGGACTCGGCAAGTTTCTCACCACAGGCAGGACAGACCATCGTTCTGCCCTGCAGACCCAAGACCTGGTACGGCTACGCATACAAGTTGCTGCCGTTTGTCACGTTTCGTCATGCCGGCGGGTACGACACGGCACGTCGACTGGAGAAAAAGAACGAACAGGGGCAATGGCAGTTTCTGTTTTCGTTCTATTCGTTTCCCGGCGAGTACGTGGTCAACCGGCTGTACCCGGCCTACAAACCAACGGTATTCAACGTTCGTCTCGATAACATCGAGCGTTCACTGGCGGTACCTGCGCTGCCGAAGGTGTGGCACAGGCTGGTGTCCTACCGGGTAGAAGGTGCAGGTGCTCAATGTTCCCTGTTGCTCAATCCTGGAGTGAGCCTCGAACTCGCCGCGCCCGGTCACACGGCCATGCTCTGGGTGCTGCGGACTCCATGGCTGGCGGAGACAGACATCCGGATAGAAGCGGGGGGGCACCTTGTTTCGGGGACGCTGGATGTGACGTTCAGTGGCGGTGGCGTTCACCATGTATTGCTTAAGCTGGCGGATAACAAAATCGTGCGTGTAGATCTTGCTGCCCGGCGACTGGAGGTTGTCGAAGAAGAGGCCGATCCGGCCCTCGGGGAACAAGCGTTGCTGGATCACTTCAAGACACTGACCCATGAACATCGCCTGGCCACGTCTTACACCCCCGTTCGCGACTTCGTGGTGCCGTTCGAAAAGCCGGACGAACCCAGGAAGGTAACCGCGTATTACGACTCGGCGCAGGATCGTTTTCTGTACATCCGCGACCCGAATGTCCTGGTGTCCGATGAGGTGGTATTGGGGGCGGTGTTGGAGGGTTCGGCTTACTTCTATCACCCCGAGAGTTTCATTGTCTGGCAGGTCGATGCGATCACCGGGACGCTGGTTCAGCGCTATCGTTTGATTTATAGAGATGGCCTGGCGATTGTCCGCTTTGAGGCCGTGACCAATGGCGGCATTCAGATCGTGCAGCAGCTCCCTGGAAAGGACGGCCAGCGCGATGAACTGACCTATGTGATCCATGACCGGGCCGTGTTGCTCAGCTCGATCACCCGCGGTCAGGATCCTGCGCTGCAGGGTGTTTTGGAGGCTGACACGCTGAAGGACTGGAAGCAGGTGCTGGGCGACTATGTGTTGCTGGCAGAGTCCGCCAATACAGTGAACTGGCGTCCCGGTGCACTGGTTTCGATTTGTTGGCAGATCGATGCAAAGTCGCGGGATCTGGTTTGGGTGCGCAGCAGTGATGGGTTGATTATTCGTGCACCTGCCAGGCGTCACCATGCGCGGGGATGGGCAGATTCGATCAAGGCCTTGAATGAACTTCTGCTCATCACCCCCGCCGGTGCCGAGGGCGACGTGTTCGTTACCTACGACAAACCTCGCCAAAGCCTCACGCGTCAGCAAAGATCGATGGAGGATGGTCGCGCACAATGGTCGTCCAGCAACATCTCTCCCCCGGGGTTGAAAAATGTTATCGCCGTTGAACGGGACTATCTCGCCCTGACCGACTCTGGTCTGTTCTTTGACATTGCGCCGGACGGGAATCTGAAACTCGGCGGGCTGACCGAGCACTGGTTCAAGGGAAATACCCAATGGTGGTCGGCGCTGGAAACGGTTGCGTTGCAATACCCGGTGCCGAGTTTTGCCATCCTGGGTTTGACCGGTTTCAAAGCCGGTTTGTGCGCCTGGTACTTGGGTGGTCGGCTGCTGCTCGCTGAAATGGGGCACGGCAAAGAAGTACGGTTGCTGAGTATTACTCCAGACAATCAGGCCACCTGGCTGTTTGATCTTTCAACCGGCAAGATTATCCGTCAGGGTTTTATCGATCCAGACCGCTTGAGCACGGCATTTGCCCAGGGAACGAAACTGTTACTGGCTGAGGCATTGCCAGCCCCGACGCAGGAATGGGCGAGCTGGACCTTTAGTGACGTAACAGTGGAAGGCTCTGGCCTGAGGGCAACGACGCTTGAAGGTGTGGAGGTGGATTTACAGTACAACGAACCGGTACGGATTACGGGCGTTAACAGCCATTGGGTCGCAGCACTGGAAGGTGAATTGAGAGAGGGCCTGGCGGCGCTGGCGAACGAACATCGAAGCGCCGATTTTCTGTCCGTCAAAGACCCTGACTACCAACAATGGTACGTGGTCCGGACCGGACGGTTGATCCGTATTCCGAAGGCCGCTATTGCTGCGCAATTCACGCTCGTCGGCACTCAGCATCAAACCAATGTGATGCTGCATGACAGCGGGGATGGTTTTTTGCACACCTATCCGCAGAACAACAAGGTCGGGCCGCTCGGCTATGTCCAGCGAAACGCTGAAGTCCTGGTGGTCGAGGGGTCGAAAACGCGTACGGACCTGCTCCCGTTGATTGCCGATGATGTCAGCATCCTGGTGCTCAAACTGGGTCAAGGTTCAACGACCTGTCGGCTTACCAGAGCCGCGTGGTTGAAACTTGAATCGGTCATTGTCGATTGCCGTCATTCGCTCGACCGCTCGCCTTCGGTTCCGGGAAAACTGATCTGGGATATCGTGGTTGCGGATCAGTTGTGGGCGAGCCGGGTCGATGAGCACTTGGTGATTGTGGATGCGGACAGCGGACACAGTTTGATCTTTCGCGACGTGTTCTCGACCGATGTCGTTTTGCAACGGAACGTATTTCTGACGATGAGCAGCTATCAGTCCTTCGCGGTGTCAACACTGGTGAGTGCCCTGGCCAGGAAGGGCAGCACGAACAGTGTGTTACTCAAAGACATTTTGCCCACCGCAATAGTTGAAAAAATAGAAGATTGAGTTCTGACAGCCACTGACACATTGAACCTGTTCGATGTGTCAGTGGCTGTCTTTTTTTTTCATAAGGATATGAAAATGAAAAGTACAACGACGGGAACGCTAAATCAGACTGACACTATTTCCACGCCGTTTGATCGCAGCGAGTTGGAGTTTGCGTTGAGCGGTTTCAAAGACATGCCGGAGCATGCAGCGGCCTTGCGTTACTTCGACGGTGCTACCGAAGCGTCGAGTCTTGACGCCCAACTGACGCCGATAAGCCTATTGAAGGAAACCCTCGAATCAATAAACCCGAAAGGTTCGGCTGCCACACTGCAAAAAGTCCGGGATAAATTGACGGACTATTTCCTGCGTTTGAGTACAACTGTCGAACTACTGAATACAGCCAAACCCGTCCCTAAAAAGTTGCACTTTGTCTGGGTGGGCGGGGGCATTGGCGCTATTCAGGGAGACTACATCAATGTCTGGAGGCAAATGCTTGCCCCACAGGGTTACAGCCTCAACCTGTGGTATGACAGCGATGCTTTGCTGGCCCATGAGACCCATCGCATTATCGTCGAGTCAGCCAAAGCGCTGGGGGCGATTTCTGCGCCACAAGGCGCAGTCGATACGTCTGCTGCGCTGGCTCGTCGTTACATCGAGCGAACTCGAGTGTTGCGACAGCAGATGTTCGAGCATATCCAGACTGTCACCCAGGCGGGCGGGAGCGCCGATCAGGCGCGGATCGATCTTTTAGTCAGTGCCTATGGCCAGGACGAAGGTGTGCTCAAGGCGCTCAAGGCCCGAAATCTTCAATCTCTGCAACGCGTGGAAATTGCCCATCGAGACATACACGTAGAGCTTATCGATCAACCGTTGTTCGATATTTATGAGCGCGAAATCTCATTTCGCACCAACCTGGCGGCTGCATCCGATATCACACGTTTACAGGTTCTGAACATCGAGAGTGGAACCTATCTTGACGCTGACTTGCTGCCGTCTCTGCATAAAGTGCTCGGTGGTGTGGATCTCACCGCCTTCGGTGCCGAAGAACGTATAGGTGTGATGCAGTTATTGTTCGATCACAACCCGACACTACTTCCGAATCGGGGACAGGCCTATGCGGATTTTCGCCGCCTGGTGCCTGAACGACACAGGGATGCGTTGATAGCCTTTGCCAAAAGCGCACCGTCCCTCAACGATATTTTTGCGCCGTTCAATGACGTCATGGTTGCAGCGAACGGGCTGCGCGCCGGGAACAAAAACACGCCTGATTCGATGTCTGATCAAATCAAGACGCCATTTAACGGATTATCCAATGCCCTGTTGAGTGGTCATGCGGGTTCTGCGCAACTCGCCGCCGTTATGGAAAAAATTCGCAGCAACTATCAGTTCCTGGACCGGGTCGTTGCGCAAGCCTTGAGCAGCAATGTATCGCTTCAGGATCGTCAGGCATTCCCCGATCTGATTATCCGGGAGCTGGAGAAACAACACGGTCCGATTTCAACCTGGGAGGCGAATATCCACAGCCTCAACAGTTTTTTGCAGGCGATCAATGACTACGATGCCGACGGCATCAAATTCGGTGCCCAATCCGCCCTTGTAATGAGCGGGCCGACGGCGGTGTCCAGCGGTTTGAGTGACTTTGTCGAAGACCATGCGGTGCTTGAAAGCCGCCAACTGATCAGCGACAAGGTTGACCTGTTCGACGGCTTTAACCTCGCCACCGAAGAAGAAACCCATCACAGCTGGAAAGACAATGCCAGGACTGAGGCGGCCTGGTTCGAGCTTGAAACAACCAAAGCGAGCCAGGGCGGCTATAAGGCCCATTTCAAAGGCAACATCACAGAGCTGCTTAAAGGTCGGCTTATGACGTTTGAAAAGGGTTGGCCTGTGATTGAAGGCCGTCCCGTTTTGCAGACCGACCTCTTGCAGCAACTGGTGGATGACCTCGGTGTCCCCTTCATCCGGGCCATGAACGAAAAACTCAGCGGCGACCTGAGCTTCGATAAGCCTTGGTCCCTGAGCTTCGATGAGCGTCAGCAGATCCTGGCGCAAGCCCGTGTCGAACTTCCGGTCTCACACGGTTTTGAGCCGATCGGTAACTTGAACGAAATGATTGCCCGTATTGGCCACGGCTCTCTGCCGCTTGATCAGTTGAGCCCGGTGCATCGAGTACTACTCGGGGGGCTGTTCGGCGCGCAGACGCTGGATAATGCCGGATTCGACGATGCCTGGCGGCGCACCCGAACCCTCGCTCAGAGCACCGCCGACCGGGGTTTCGCCCAGCGATATCTGGCCATCGAGCAGGCCTTGCTCGCACGCAGGCATCCTGCATTCGAAGCCGGGTTTGCAGTTGCCCAGGCATCGGTTGAGCCATCGAAAAACAGCGCTCAGGTGCTCAAGGCCCTTGCGTTCGAGAAGCCGTTGACCTTGCGTCAATGGGGCGATCACATGGCCCGCATCAGGTTTCAGGCCCAATACGAACTGCGCCAGCACATCTTCCAGCGCAGCGCCACGGTGCTGGAAACCTTCATCGCGCAAGGTGCTTCGACGGGGAGGCTGATGCCCCAGGGGTTACTGGTCAGAGGTGAAGGCGATCCCGGAAGGCGCTGTTATCCACTGGTGTTGGCTATGGCGGCAGCCCTCGAAAAAGGCCCCTCGGCCGTGGACGCTTTGAGCGGCAGGTTGGCCAATGCCAACCTTGCGCCCGACGCCAATGAAACCCATGCTTTTCTGCGGACCCTCGATGAGCTGCGAACCGTGCCAATGGCGCGGTCGGGCACTTTGTCAGGAGAGTCCGGGCTGAATCAGGTCATGCAGACACTGGAAGCCAGGACTTCCACCAGTACCTTGATGCTCAACACCGAAAGCCATTCCCTGTTGGTGGCAAAAGTCGTCAATGGCGAGTCGAGCGTCTATCACTTCTACGATCCGAATTTCGGTGTCTTCGGATTTGACCAGGCGCAGGACCTGCACCGTGGTCTGGAGCGATTTCTGAGCAGCCCTGAGCTGGCCAAACTCTATGAGATCAGTTACTTGATGGAAGCGACGTTCAACGTCGTCGACCTCAATGGCCCGCGTATTGCCGATCTGACACTGCCGTCGCAGATCAATGTGTCGGGTTTGCTGAGCCATGATCCGATCAGCACCGGTGTAACGGTGGCGCCATGGGAACACCATGCTGAGTTACGGGCCCGTTCATTGGCGGAAAATGCCCGACTGGGGCGTGGACTGAACGAGCTGGACGCCCGTCACTGGGCGCAGCAGATTCAGCACAGCGCTGATCGCCTCCACGCGGAAAGTAACCTTGGGCGAGACTTTGTTCCGGTGTTCGACAGTGTGCGAGAGGTGTCGGGTGGACACTATGAAATCAGCCTGGTCAATCTCAAGGACCCCACGCGCACCGTCAGGGTGTCAAGCACCGACGGAGTTCTGTCGCGGATCCGCTCCTACCTGACGGAGACCTTCCAGACACTGTCGGTCAAGCCGTCCGTACCGGGTTATGTCGACCCGACCGATGTTAGCGCCGTGCATACCTTGAATGCGGCTTTTACGGTTCAGGCGCTGCTGGTGGCGCTCCAGTCCCATGAGCAAATCAGCGACATCAATGAAGACCGGAGCCTGACGACTGCCGTGCGAATGCACGGTTACCTCAGTTACGCGCAACTGGCCCATGGCAATCTGCTCGACATCGCGGATCTGGTCAAACTGTTCAGGGTGGCGTTAAACGACGCACCGCTGGTCGCCCGGACCACCTCCTCGGTAGTGGTCAACGCGCTGGGACATATTGCCAGGGATGGTTTGGCCACGGTGATGCAGCTGGCTACTCTGGGTTTCGATATCTATCTGCTGGCCAATGCCAAGGACGATCTGCAACGGGCGCAATACGGCACGCAGTTGGCGTTCGATTCCGCGGGGTTGGCACTGTCTGCGGCCGGCATAGGCGCCGGCCTGGCAGGTGCCAGTACGGCAGCTGCGTTTCTTGGCGGGGCCGGTGTGATTCTGGGCGGGCTGGCCATTGGCGTGAGCGCGCTGGTCGAAGGGTTCAACGGCACATTGGAGCGAGGACGGCGGATCGGCCAGTACCTGAACCGCGTCGATAAGGCGTATCGCTCGGGCGGTCACTCGATCAGGGAGGGTGTGTTTTATCCGAGTCCTTATGCGGTCATCCGCGAGATTGATTTGCGCAACCAGCGACTGACGTTTGGTAGTCAGGAAATTTTATCGGCCAACACCTCCGTGCTGCACCCGCCGAATGACAATCCTGATCGTTCGAAAGCCATCAACATTCGACAACACCTTAAGTTGCCGGAGCATGCGGCTATTGGCGATTTGACGACCTTTCAGGCCATTGTCCTGCCGTGTGTGGCCAACACCTGGTTCGGTTTCAATTACTCGGCCCTGCCGTTTTCGACCACGCGTTCCGAGCATTTTGAAACTGCGCTGAAGCTGGAGTACGACACAGCAGGCAATCGCCAGTTCTGGTTCACCTTTTACAAGTTCCCCACCGAGTACATCTTGCACAACTTGTATCCGAAAGAGGTCGAGACGACGATCAGTGTCTTGCTGGATAAGGAGCCGCGTTCGTTGCTGGTGCCCGAGCTGCCCAAAATGTTGCACGGCAAGCTGTCCTACAGTGTTGAAGGGGTGGGCGGTCATTGTGCGCTGACACTCGCCCCGGGCGTGCGATCGGTCAATCTGTCGCTGGCACAGAAGGCTCGCCCCATGGCCTGGACGCTGCGTGCGCTCTGGTTGAGCGAAGAGGACATCGTTGTCGGCGAAGGCCTTTTGAAGGTGGGAACTGTCGACGTTCACGTCATGGGTACGCCTGAATTGGTTATCCAGACTTCGCATAACTCGTTTCGAGTCAACTGGGCAAAACAGCAGTTGCTGCTCGAAGAGCTGGAGAACGATCCGACTGTCGACACTGCGATTATCCAGGCCCGAGTCAGGAAACTGGCCCGCACCAATCGTTTGGCCAGCCCATTCACAGCGGTACAGAATTTCCCGGTTCCGTTCGCAGACCCACAAGAACCACCACTCACCACGGCTTTTTATGAGCAGGCCCGTGATCGTTTTATCTACGCTCGCGACCTCCCATCAGCACTGGCGAACCAAGCCAGGCTGGGCGCGGTGATGGGTGGGCAGGCGTATTTCTATTGCTCCCGGGAAGCACTCATCTGGCGCTCTGACGTGGTCACCGGGCAGGTCAATCGATTCTATAGGCTGATGGATCCGGTGCCCGGTTCGAGCATTTCGGTGTTCCAGGTCCTGGGGCCGGGGGTCATTCGGATTGTCCAGCAAGTGACCCAGCGCACTGGGCGTGAAGCCGAGGTGGTCTACCTATTGGGTGAGGACGAAGTCTTGCTGCTGGCGATTGCAGGTCATCTGACCGACCGTCAGCAAGACCTGCTGCTCAAGGGCGCCATGCCTGGGTGGTCGAACTTCCTGTGGGATTACGAACTGTTGGTCAAGGACTCGAAACTTTGGCCTTTGACCCAAGTGATAGTCGTGGATTATCAGCCAGCGGCGTTTGTCTCGATAACACCTTTGACCCAGGGCAGAAAGGAACCGGTCAGCACGTGGGTCCGTGCTGCTGATGGCCTGCTGATTCGTCCCAATGTGCCGCAGATTGAGGGGCCGGGCGGCGCGGTCAGCCCGATGTTGCTGACACCCGCGACCAGCACGGGCGATACCGTCCTGTTCTTTGACAAGCACAATCGGACCCTCTATCGCCAGAAGATCGGGATGACTGTCACCGGTGTGGATGCCCAGGCTGAGCGTATCGGGCCCTGGAATGTGATTGAAGTCATCGCCAATGAAAAACGCTACGTTGCGTTGACCAGGGAAGGGCTGTATTTCGATATCAACGAGCAAGGGCAGTCGCAGCTGGCCGGAGTCTCCGAAGACTGGCTGGAGGATGCCAGAGGGCCGTTGGGCATTGGCTTTGAGTTTTGGACCGACGTTGAGGCGCTTGCGAAGGCGCATCAAGCGTCGAGCTTTTCGATTCTTGGTCTGGGCACCGGCGTACGGGATGAAAAACTGTGTGCCTGGTACGTCGACCATCGATTGCTGATTGCTGATGTGGGCCCCGGCAAGGTAGTGCAGTTGGTGGCAACGCCTCCAGATGAGGAGGCGGGCTGGCTGCTGGATATTTCCGTTGGGCAACTTTACCGCCAAGCGTTCCTTGAGCCTGAAAAACTACCGACACTCTTTGATAATGGTCTTCAGCTTCTGCGGAAGGACCTGTTGCCTGTGCTACAAAAGGTCTGGCCCGAATGGTCTTTTGCGCAGGTATGGACACAGGGTGCCGGTCTGCGAGGGCGGACGCTTGAAGGGGTTGAACTCGAGATGATGTTCGGTGAACCGGCACGTATTGTCGGCGTCACGGGAGACTGGGTTCTGGCGCAACAGGGTACGAATTACCCATACGATGCGGGGGTGAGGCAAGCGTTAAAGGCGCTGGTGAGCAAGCATCCCCACGAAGCATTTGTATCGGTTGGCGGTTACTCGGGCTACCAATGGTACGTCGAGGGCATCGATCGTGTGGTGGGTGAGGTCAATACGAGCCTGGAAACCCGACTGCTGGGTGTTCGAAACAAAGCTGTTGCCTTGTTACATGAAACGCCCAGCCAACTGACATACAGCGCTTCGAAGGATGTGTGGCTGGAGAACAGCGTTGCACGTCGTGAAGCCGAGGTGTTGATGCTGGAGTTTCAGGGTGAGCTCAATGACGTTATGCCGTTGATACCTGACGGCGTTACCCAGTTGATCTTGAGTTATGGGCCCAGAGCGATCAGCTGCAGCGTATCGAGCACTGTCTGGCAGCGGCTTGAATGCATTGTGGTTGATTGTCGTCGTTCGTTGAGCGCTGAGTCTCTGATGCCTGGCACATTGATTCTGGATACCGGGGCGCAGGATGTGTGGCGGGTCAGCCTGGTTGAAAGGCAGTTGCTGTTCACCGATCCGAACACCGGGCACAGCCTGATCTTGCGCGATCACTCCGACGATTTGGCCGAGCGCCGCGCGGTGAGCCTGAGTCTTCAGGTTCATGGCACCACAGTGACCGTAACCCTTGATCAGCTAGTGCAGGCACTGGCCATCGATGGCGAGGACAGGCAGCTCGCCGCGCTAATGACGAAGGTGGGCGTCACGGAACCAGATAGCCCTTCACCCCGGTAAAGATGATCTGCGCCGCCAATGCGCAGACGAACAACCCCATCAACCGGCTGACGATCTGCAAGCCCTGGTCACCGAGAATCCGCTCGATGCGGTTGGACAGATAAAGCACCACGCCGACCGTAAAACTGGCCAGGGCAATACTGAGAATGGCCGTGAGTTTGTCGTCCCAATGAGGCTGACTCACGCCCATCACCAGCAAGGCGCCGATGGTGCCGGGGCCGACCGTCAGGGGAATGGTCAGCGGGACGATGGTCACGTCCTGCTGCACGTTGTCGGTTTGCACCGCCGACTTGCCCTGGGCCATGCCCAGCGCCGAGATAAACAACACACTGCCGGCGCCGATGCGGAAGGCGTCCACGGTGATGCCGAAGACACTGAAAATCACCCTCCCGAACAGGTACAGCAAGACGCTGGAGACCAGCGTGGCTGTCGCCACTTTCCAGGCCAGTCGACGCTGTTCCTTGCGCGAATAACCGCGGGTCAGGCTGATGAAGCAGGACAATACGAAGAACGGGCTGTAGAGCACCAGCATCTTCAGGTAAACGCTGAACAACACGTGGAGCATGGTGCAAGCTCACTGGCGAGGGAAGTCGAGGGGGAGTCTATCAGGCGCTGCGGGGTCTGTCGGCTCAGGACGTTTGAGTCGCTGCCCGGATCTGCTGATCGCGCTGGGCCACCCAATGCTCGATCAGGTCACGCAGTTGCGACAGCTCGACCGGTTTGGCCATATGCCCGTCCATACCGGCCTGGCGTGCACGTTCTTTGTGCTCGGCGAGGATGTGCGCAGTCAACGCCACCACCGGCGTGCGAGTCCGCTGATTACCGACTTCCCAGGCACGCAATTGCTGAGTTGCGGAGAAGCCGTCGAGGATCGGCATTTCGCAATCCATCAGGACCAGGTCATAACGCTGGGTTTTCATCGCCTGCAAGGCTTCTTCGCCATTGCTGGCGGTATCCGGTTGCAGGTTGAGCTTGCCTAGCATGCCGCGAATCACCTTGGTCGAGATGCTGTTGTCTTCGGCCACCAGGATGCGGAAATCGCTTGGCACCTTCACCGGTAAGGTCGGGCCGATGGGCAGGTGCTGTGAGATGGAGAGGCCCTTGTTTCGCTGGTTCAACTCGTCGGCCAACGTCGTCTTGAGGGTGTAACCGGCCACCGGTTTGGCGAGGATGCGTTTGATCCCGGAGTTGCGCGCGATGATCTTGCTGGGCGCATTGCTGATGCCGGTGAGCATGATCAGCAGGATGTCGTGGTTCAGGCTCGGGTCTTCCTTGATCTTGGCCGCCAGTTGCATGCCGGTCATGCCGGGCATGTTCTGGTCCAGCAAGACCACGTCGAAGTAATCGCGCAAGTGAGCCTTGGTGCGCAGCAGCGCCAGCGCTTCCTTCCCGGACGCTACGGCACTAACGTTCAGGCCCCAGGCGGTGCACTGTTGCACCAGCACTTTGCGACAGGTGTCGTTGTCGTCCACCACCAGTACCCGTGCACCCTGCAGGGGGCCATCAAGGTCAGATGTCGGGTGTTCGAGGCGGTCAGGGTCCAGCGGCAGGGTCAGCCACAAGGTGCTGCCCTGGTTGGCGCCGCTCTTGATCCCGAACTCCCCTTGCATCAAGCGAATCAGCTGACGGGCGATCACCAGTCCCAGGTTGCCTCCCAGACGGGTGGCCGAGAGGAAGTGCTTGCTGTGCAGTTCGGCGTGCATCAATGCGTCGCGCTCTTCGGCGTCCATCGGCTCACCGCTGTCCTGCACGGCAATGCGCAAGCGCGGTTTGGCACTGCGCTCATCGAGCGCGACGACGATCAGGATTTCGCCTTCGTCGGTTTTCTTCAGGGCGTTTTCCAGCAGGCTCAGCAAGGTCTGACGCAGGCGAGTCGGGTCACCGCTGATGACGCGCGGCACTTGCGGCTGGATAAAGCTGATCAGCTCGACGTTCTGCTGTTCGGCCTTGGCGCGGAAGATGCTCAGACAATCTTCGATCAGTGCGTTGAGGTCGAACTGCACATCGTCCAGTTCGATCTGCCCGGATTCGAGCTTGGAGATGTCGAGAATCTCGTTGATCAGTGTCAGCAGTTCGTTGCCGGCACTGTGGATGGTCTGTACATAGTCGCGCTGCTTGACCGAGAGCGGCGTGCCCAGCAGCAGCTCGGTCATGCCCAGCACGCCATTCATCGGGGTGCGGATTTCGTGGCTGATTTTTGCCAGGAATTCGGCCTTGGCGTTGATCTCGGCGTTGCTGGCGGCCAGGTCGCGGCTGACGCTGAAACGGTCTTCGGTGATGCTGCGCTGACGTTCGCTCAAGGCAATGCTCATCAACAGGCCACTGATACAGATGAACACCAGCAACGTGGTGATCAGACCTTGAGGCTCCACCAGGGTCAGCCCCAGCAGGGCGGGCAGGATAATCAGCGTACCGGCGTTGAACACCACCATTGCCGCCACGAAAAGACGTGCCGGACGATAGCCTTTTTGCCAGTGATAGGCGCTGACGAACAACATGGTCAGGCCCGCGAGGGCGACCAGCGCGTAGGTAATGATGTTCAGCGGTAGCGTGTTGACGAACAACAGCAGCAAGCCGCAGACACTGATGAGCAGGATGTCGCCCAACAGCAGCTTGTTCAGCGGGTGCGGGCCGAGCGGGGCGAAGAAACGATAGGCGAACATCAGGCCGCAGGGTGCCGTCAGCAGCAGGGCGAGGTAAGCGCCCGGTGTCTGGACCGCGTGCCAGTTCGGCAACCACGGGCCGGCCAGGTTCAGCAGCAGGACCAGGCTGAGCATCAACAGCCCTTCGCAGCCCGCCAGCCAGAGACTGCTGCGTGAACGGGAGTAGGCATAACGAATGAGGTTGTGCAGGATCAGCATCGCGATACAGCCGAACAACAGTCCGTAGATCAGCGTCTGATTCTGATTGGCCGCGGTCATGACCGCCGACTGCAGGGTGATGTAAGGCCTCAATTGATGGTCGGAGACCAGTCGCAGGTAAACATCGAGAGGTTTTTCGTTTTGCGGCAACGGCAACATGAAGTCGCTGCTGGGCAGTGGCCGTTCAGCCTGGGGCTGGCCGGTGCCGGTGTTCAGTTGCTCGATCAGCGTGTCGCCGTCCAGCACATACAGATTGAGGTGCGACAGGTCGGGCGCGGATACCCGCAGCAACTGTTCATGCTTGCCGGGAGCGAGTCTGAAACGCAGCCATAACGCGCCATCGGGCTCGGCGGCGGTGAGGCGGTCGAGTTCAATGGGGCTGAATTGATTGGTGTAGCGAGCGGAACGGATGTCGCTGAGCTGCAAGTCGCCCTGTTCGTCGAGCAATACCGCCCAGCCACTGCCTTGCGCGGCCTGGGCCGGGAGCATGCAGAGCAAGGTCAGCAGAGTGACGGTGAAACCTATGGCAATCCTGAGCCAGCGCACGGCGAAATCCCTTCGTAGGTTGATGCCAGAATATAACTATGCGCGGCGCCGGAATAGTCCGGCAAGGGCCCGAAGCCCTTGCCTGGCCGAATGGCGTTCTTATTCCTGATTTTCGCCACGCTCGCGGGCAATGGCACGGTAGCCAATGTCCTTGCGATAGAAACAGCCTTCCCAGTCAATTTTGGCCGCCAGCTTGTAAGCCTGCTGCTGAGCGGCATCGACGCTGGCACCCATTGCCGTGGCGCAGAGCACCCGACCACCGGCCGTCACCACTTGACCGTCCTTGAGTGCAGTACCGGCGTGGAAGACTTTGCCTTCCAGTGCGGCAGCTGCATCGAGGCCGTTGATTGCAACGCCTTTAGCGTAGTCACCAGGATAGCCGCCAGCCGCCAGCACGATGCCGACGCTCGGACGCGGATCCCATTGTGCTTCGACCTTGTCCAGGGCTTGCGCCAGCGCCGCTTCGACCAGCAACACCAGGCTCGACTGCAAACGCAGCATCACCGGTTGGGTCTCAGGGTCGCCGAAACGGCAATTGAACTCGATAACTTTTGGGTTACCAGCCTTGTCGATCATCAGACCGGCGTACAGGAAACCCGTGTAAACGTTGCCTTCCTCGGCCATGCCGCGCACGGTCGGCCAGATCACCAGATCCATGACGCGCTTGTGCACTTCGCTCGTGACCACCGGTGCCGGAGAGTAAGCACCCATGCCGCCGGTGTTCGGACCGGTATCGCCGTCGCCGACGCGTTTGTGGTCCTGGCTAGTGGCCATCGGCAATACGTTTTTGCCGTCGACCATGACGATGAAGCTGGCTTCTTCGCCGTCCAGGAACTCCTCGATCACTACGCGTGAACCGGCGTCGCCGAATGCGTTGCCGGCCAGCATGTCGCGCACGGCGTCTTCGGCTTCGGCCAACGTCATGGCAACGATCACGCCTTTACCGGCGGCCAGGCCATCGGCCTTGATCACGATCGGTGCGCCTTTTTCACGCAGGTAAGCCAGGGCAGGCTCAATCTCGGTGAAGTTCTGGTAGTCGGCGGTCGGGATCTTGTGGCGCGCCAGGAAATCCTTGGTGAAGGCTTTCGAGCCTTCCAGCTGAGCAGCGCCAGCGGTCGGACCGAAGCAGTCCAGGCCACGGGAGCGGAACAGATCGACGACACCCGCGACCAGCGGCACTTCCGGGCCGACGATGGTCAGGGAAACGTTTTTCTCGGCGAAATCTGCAAGCTGTTCAAGGGCCAGCACATCGATAGCGACGTTCTCGCACTTGGCTTCAATGGCGGTGCCGGCGTTGCCGGGCGCCACGAAAACTTTCTGCACACGCGGATCCTGAGCCACTTTCCAGGCCAGGGCGTGTTCACGGCCACCGCTGCCAATGATCAAAACATTCATTTCAAAAACCTCGGATGACGCTAATTCTGTTTTTAGAACCTAAAGCGCTTCACGCTGTAGGAGGGCGCAATGAAGTCGGTAGATGCAAGGCGGAGTCGACCTCGATGAGCGGAGTTGCCTTTTGGCAATGAGCATCATCGAGGTCGGCTCCAACGCAGCAGATGCCGGCTTCAGTGCGGCCGTCGTCTAGTTAGTGACGGAAGTGGCGCATGCCGGTGAATACCATGGCGATGCCGGCCTCGTCAGCCGCAGCAATCACTTCGTTATCGCGCATCGAGCCGCCAGGCTGGATCACCGCAGTGATACCGACCTTGGCCGCGTTGTCGATACCGTCGCGGAACGGGAAGAATGCATCCGATGCCATGACCGCACCTTGTACCTGCAAACCAGCGTGTTCAGCCTTGATCGCAGCAATGCGTGCGGAATTCACACGGCTCATCTGGCCAGCGCCGACACCGATGGTCTGACGGTTCTTGGCGTAGACGATGGCGTTGGACTTAACGTACTTGGCGACTTTCCAGGCGAAGATCAGGTCGTGGATCTCTTGCTCGGTCGGGGCGCGCTTGGTCACGACTTTCAGGTCGTCGGCACCGATCATGCCGATGTCGCGGCTCTGCACCAGCAGGCCACCGTTGACGCGTTTGTAGTCCCAGGCAGCGGCGCGATCAGCCGACCACTCGCCGCAAACCAGCAGGCGCACGTTGGCTTTTGCCGCCACGATGGCGCGAGCTTCTGCGCTGACGGAAGGGGCGATGATCACTTCGACGAACTGACGCTCGACGATGGCCTTGGCGGTTTCAGCATCCAGTTCGCGGTTGAAGGCGATGATGCCGCCGAACGCCGACTCGGTGTCGGTGGCGTAGGCCAGTTCGTAAGCCTGGCGGATACCGCCTTCGGCGTCCGGGCTCACGGCCACGCCGCACGGGTTGGCGTGCTTGACGATCACGCAAGCCGGTTTGACGAAGCTCTTCACGCATTCCAGCGCGGCGTCGGTGTCGGCCACGTTGTTGTACGACAGCTCTTTGCCTTGCAGCTGGGTGGCGGTGGCGATACCGACTTCGGCCGGTTTGGCTTCAACGTAGAACGCCGCGCTCTGGTGCGGGTTCTCGCCGTAGCGCATTTCCTGAGCCTTGACGAACTGGCTGTTGAAAGTGCGTGGGAACTCGCTGCGACCTTCGGTGCTGAGGGTGTCAGCCGCCTGGTTCACGGTGCCCATGTAGTTGGCGATCATGCCGTCATACGCTGCGGTGTGTTCGAAGGCCTTGAGCATCAGGTCGAAACGCTGAGCGTAGGTCAGGCCGCCAGCCTTGAGGCTTTCGAGGACGCTGGCGTAGTCGCTGGCATTCACCACGATGGCCACGTCTTTGTGGTTTTTTGCAGCCGAACGGACCATGGTCGGGCCGCCGATATCGATGTTTTCGATCGCGGTCGGCAGGTCGCAGCCTGGCTTGTTGATGGTGGCTTCGAACGGGTACAGGTTGACCGCTACCAGGTCGATCGGCTTGATGCCGTGCTCGTTCATGATGGCGTCGTCGATACCGCGACGACCGAGGATCCCGCCGTGGATTTTCGGGTGCAGGGTTTTCACCCGACCGTCCATCATTTCTGCGAAACCGGTGTAATCCGCGACTTCCACTGCGGCAACACCGTTGTCGCGCAGCAGCTTGAACGTTCCGCCGGTGGAGAGGATCTCGACGCCCAGGGCTTCAAGCTCTTTGGCGAATTCGAGGATCCCGGTCTTGTCGGAAACGCTGATCAAGGCGCGGCGGATCGGCAGGCGGGTAGTCTGGTCGGTCATTTCAATTTCCATCAAAAGCAAAGGAGTCAGCAAAAAAGGCGACCGTTTTTACGCGGGCGCCTTTCTGGTTTGATTGAATGCTTACAGCAAATCGTACTGCTTGAGTTTCTTGCGCAGCGTGCCTCGGTTCAGCCCGAGCAGCTCGCTGGCCTTGGTCTGGTTGCCCTTGACGTAGTTCATCACGCACTCGAGCAGGGGAGCCTCGACTTCGGAGAGCACCAGGTTGTACACATCCGTGACGGCAGCGCCCTCAAGGTGGGCGAAATAATTGTGCAGCGCCTTCTCGACACTCCCGCGAAGGGTCTGACCTTCTTCGCTCGGCGTATTGAGGTGCTGTTTCAAATTCACGTTGTCGCTCACGGGTGTTGTTCCACTCACTAAAGTCTCGGTCATCATCGTCATGCGGCCACCTCGTCTCCGTCCCCTGTCAGGCTCTTGTAACGTTCGGCGAAGAAGCCCTGAACGTTGGCGCATTGTGCTTCCGTATCTTCCAAACGATTGAAGTGGGCGCGAAACTCCCTGGCGCCCGGCAAGGTTGCGAGATACCAGCCCACATGCTTTCGAGCAATGCGTACGCCCATGACGTCTCCATAGAAGACGTGCAGCGCAGCCAGATGCTCAAGCAGAATGCGTTCCACCTCGATCAGTTCCAGTGCCGGGAGTTTCTCGCCGGTACGCAGAAAATGATCGATCTCACGAAAAATCCATGGCCGCCCCTGGGCGGCCCGGCCCACCAGCAGGCCATCGGCACCGGTCGCCTCGAGCACGTACCGGGCTTTCTCTGGCGAATCGATATCGCCATTGGCAAAGACCGGAATCGACACGGCCTGCTTGATCGCGGCAATGGTGTCGTACTCGGCTTCGCCGGTGTACAGATCGGCACGGGTGCGGCCATGAACCGCCAACGCCGTAATGCCTGCCTGCTCGGCGATCTTCGCCACGGTCAGGCCGTTCTTGTTGTCCCGGTCCCAGCCGGTGCGGATCTTCAGGGTCACCGGCACATCAACCGCAGCCACTACAGCCTGCAGGATCTCGGTCACCAGTGCTTCATCCTTCAACAGCGCGGACCCGGCGGCCTTGTTGCAGACCTTCTTCGCCGGACAGCCCATGTTGATATCAATAATCTGTGCGCCCAGTTCGACGTTGGCCCGGGCTGCATCGGCCAGCATCTGAGCATCACCACCGGCGATCTGTACCGAGCGGGGCTCGGGATCACCTTCGTGGATCATGCGCATCCGCGATTTGCGGGTGTTCCACAAGCTCATGTCGCTGGTGACCATTTCCGAGACTACAAGTCCTGCGCCCAGTCGCTTGCACAGCTGACGAAAGGGTTGGTCTGTGACCCCCGCCATCGGGGCGAGAATCAAGCCGTTGTGCAATGTGTAAGGACCGATGCGTACCGCCGACATAGGACTTCCCTGTTGTGGGGTCGGATCATGAGAGTTCGAAAAAGGGTTGGCATGATACCCGCTCTCGATGACTGGATAAAGGCTGAATTGAACAAAATCTGAACAGTTATTCTGTTATCGCCAGCGGTTAGGTATGAGCGGTCAAAGTCAGAAATATGCCGTCAAAGCCGTAACACTGAACCGTTTCACTCGGGCGAATGGAAGCTCAGGCTGTAATTCACCGCTTTGGTACCTGGATCGAGGATATCCAGTGCGATGTGGATCGGCGTTTGCGGAGGCATTTCCGCCATCCCTTCGAGATCGCCGTTGAGGTACTCGCCGGGCTTGAAGCGACGGCTGGCGATCAGGTGGCCGTTGAGGTCGGCAAAACGCAACTCCAGCAGCGGGAAAGGCTGGGAGAAGGGCGCGCGGTTGTAGATGATCGCGTCGACCACCAGTGCACCGTTGAAGTCCGGGTGACTGCGGACCACCAGGTTGCTGCTTTTGATTTTGGCGATGTCGACTTTGGATGGTACGGTGCAGCCGATTTGCGGACACAGTTGCTGGAACCACGGACGGTATTGGTCCTGGCGCGCCAGCTCGTCGAAATGGTAGGCAATGTACTGACCGGCGAGCGCAGCGGCGCCGAGCAGGACCAGCAGCAGCCAGAAAAATCGGCGACCCCAGGGTGAACGGCGCTTTTGCCAGTCCAGTTGCAGTGGGTCATCGGTCAGGTCTTGCAGGGCTTCAGCGCGGACAGCCGGTTCACGCTTTTTGCGCTGAGGCTCAATCGAGGGCAGATCGTCGTCGATATCATCGGTCGCCGACAGGCGTTCGTGCTGCATCGGTGCGTCGAGTGGGTCGTGCAGGCGCAGCTGTGGCGGCAGAGATTCGTCGTCCGGCTCCACCGGTTCCAGGGATAGCGAAGGTTCGGTGCGCGAGTATTTGCTCGGGTCGAGTTCCAGCTCCGGCAAGTCGGCTTCAGTGGTCTGCGCACGATCGGCGGCCGATTCGCTGAACAGGCTGTCGGGCCACGGCGCTTCTTCGTGCTCGACGGTATCCCGGCTGGCACTCAGGTTGTCTTCGCGGGGGCGGCCGAATTCCGTGGTCGGCTGGATCTCCCGTTGTTCGAGGCGGGCGAGCTCTTCGTCCAGGTCCAGACTGTCCAGATCCAGCTCGGCCGCGGTCCATTGCTTTTGGCTGATGGCTCGCGGCTCCGGCGGTTCGACGATGACCGGGGCAGCCGGCGTGATCGCGTCCTTGCCGGACCGTTGCTCAAGTAGCTGCTTGGCGGCGTTGAACACCTGCAAGCACGAGCCGCAACGAACCACTCCGCGGGCCACGCTCAATTGAGCATGGCTGACGCGGAAACTGGTTTGGCAATGCGGGCACTGGGTGACGAAGCTGTCGGTCATGCGGCGATCCGGTTTATACAGGCGTTCATTCTAGCGCCGACGGCCAGTGATGCGCACCCAGCCATCGCGATTGGTGATCGGGTCCAGATCGAAGTCCTGGGCGTAAGCCTTGGCGACTTCTTCACCTTGCTCGGCGAGGATGCCCGACAGCGCCAGACGACCACCGGATTTGACCAGGCTGGATAATTGCGGCGCCAGGGAAACCAGCGGGCCGGCAAGAATGTTGGCCACCAGCACGTCGGCCTGAACCTGCGGCAGATCTTGCGGCAGATACAGCGGGAAGAGCTCTTCGG
This sequence comes from Pseudomonas svalbardensis, assembly GCF_030053115.1. Taxonomy (NCBI): domain Bacteria; kingdom Pseudomonadati; phylum Pseudomonadota; class Gammaproteobacteria; order Pseudomonadales; family Pseudomonadaceae; genus Pseudomonas; species Pseudomonas svalbardensis. The sequence goes on from NZ_CP125619.1 coordinate 709,760, forward strand.
CAATGTTGTTGCGCCCGGCGTTGTCACGGGAGGCTTCCAGGGCTTGCACGTCGATATCGGTGCCGACGGCTTCCTTGGCGCCCAGTAGCAGGGCAGCAATCGCCAGAATCCCCGAGCCGCAGCCGAAGTCCAATACGTTGCAGTCCTTCAGGTCCTGGCCGTCGAGCCATTCCAGGCACAGCGCGGTAGTCGGGTGAGTGCCGGTGCCGAACGCCAGGCCCGGATCCAGCAGCAAATTCACCGCGTCAGGCTCTGGCGCGGCGTGCCAGCTTGGAACGATCCACAGGCGCTGGCCAAAACGCATCGGCTGGAAACCGTCCATCCAGCTACGTTCCCAGTCCTGGTCTTCGATGACTTCGCTGTGATGTTCGGGCAGCGGACTGCCGGTCAGCAATTCAAGGTGGGCCAGCAAGGTGGCGGCTTCGGTGCCACCTTCGAACAGGGCCAGCAGGTGCGTGTGCGACCACAGTGGCGTGGTGTTGAGTTCCGGCTCGAAGATCGGTTGATCTTCGGCGTCCATGAAAGTCACCGATACGGCGCCCACTTCAAGGAAAGCGTCTTCGTAGGTTTCGGCTTGTTCTGGGCTGATGGCGAGACGGACTTGCAGCCAAGGCATGGCGGGCACCTTTGAAAAATATTGATTGCAGCCTAGCGGGCTGCGAGAAGCGCGCAAGTTTACGCGAGCGCGGGGCTTTTGTGGGAGCAGCCTTGTTCGCGTGCAGATTATGAAACCTCCAGAAACAACAAAGCCGCTCGAAAGCGGCTTTGTTGGTATGGATCACAGCTTAATGCTTTTCGCCAGCCAGCTTGTGTTCCAGGTAGTGGATGTTGATTCCACCTTTGCAGAAGCCTTCATCGCGGACCAGGTCGCGGTGCAGCGGGATGTTGGTCTTGATCCCGTCGACAACGATTTCGTCCAGCGCATTGCGCATGCGCGCCAGGGCTTCGTCACGGGTTGCGCCGTAGGTGATCAGCTTGCCGATCAACGAATCGTAGTTCGGCGGAACGGCATAGCCACTGTACAGGTGCGAATCGACGCGAACGCCGTTGCCGCCTGGTGCGTGGAAATGCTTGACCGTGCCTGGGCTCGGCATGAAGGTTTTCGGGTCTTCGGCGTTGATCCGGCATTCCAGCGCGTGACCGCGGATGACCACGTCATCCTGAGTGAACGACAACTTGTTGCCAGCGGCGATGCTGAGCATCTCCTTGACGATGTCGATGCCGGTGACCATTTCCGAAACCGGGTGCTCAACCTGAACGCGGGTGTTCATTTCGATGAAATAGAACGCGCCGTTCTCGTACAGGAATTCGAAAGTACCCGCGCCACGGTAGTTGATGTCGATGCACGCCTTGACGCAGCGTGCGAGGACTTCAGCCCGTGCCTTCTCGTCGATGCCCGGTGCCGGCGCTTCTTCGAGAACCTTCTGGTGGCGGCGCTGCAGCGAGCAGTCGCGGTCGCCCAGATGGATGGCGTGGCCCTGGCCGTCGGAAAGTACCTGAACTTCCACGTGACGTGGGTTGGTCAGGAATTTTTCCAGATAGACCATCGGGTTGCCGAACGCCGCGCCTGCTTCGGTGCGGGTCAGCTTGGCGAAGGAGATCAGGTCTTCTTCTTTATGCACAACGCGCATGCCGCGACCACCACCGCCGCCAGCGGCTTTGATGATCACCGGGTAACCGACTTCGCGACCGATGCGCAGAGCGGTTTCTTCGTCTTCAGGCAACGGGCCGTCGGAACCCGGAACGGTTGGAACGCCCGCTGCGATCATGGCGTGCTTGGCCGATACCTTGTCGCCCATCAGGCGAATGGTGTCGGCTTTCGGGCCGATGAAGGCGAAGCCGGAGTTTTCGACCTGTTCGGCGAAATCAGCGTTTTCCGCAAGGAAACCGTAGCCTGGGTGAATGGCGGTAGCGCCGGTCACTTCAGCCGCGGCGATGATTGCCGGGATGTGCAGATAAGAGTGCGCGGCCGAGGCCGGGCCGATGCAGACGGATTCGTCTGCCAGACCCAGGTGCATCAGCTCTTTGTCGGCCTTGGAGTAAACGGCGACAGTCTTGATGCCCATCTCTTTGCAGGCACGCAGAATCCGCAGGGCGATCTCACCGCGGTTGGCGATCAGAACTTTTTCCAACTTCTCAGTCATCAAAGTCTCTCCGCGGTTCAAACGATGGTGAACAGCGGTTGGTCGTACTCAACCGGCTGGCCGTCTTCGACGAGGATGGATTCGATCACACCGCTGGTTTCAGCTTCGATGTGGTTCATCATCTTCATGGCTTCGACGATGCACAGGGTGTCGCCTTTCTTCACGGTCTGGCCGACTTCAGCGAAGGACGGCGAGCTTGGCGAAGACTTGCGATAGAAGGTGCCGACCATAGGCGAGCGGGCAACGTTGCCGTTCAGCACTGGCGCGGCCGGAGCAGCAGGAGCGGCAGCGGCAACCGGGGCAGCAGCAACAGGCGCCGGCGCCGGAGCATGCATTGGAGCCGGTGCGTAGTACTGCTGAGCCGGGGTCTTGCTGTGACGGCTGATGCGTACGGACTCTTCGCCTTCCTTGATCTCGAGCTCGTCGATGCCGGACTCTTCCAGCAGTTCGATCAGTTTCTTAACTTTACGGATATCCATGAATCATCAACTCCCAAGGGTCGGTCAGGGGCGTTACGCTTGTTGTTCAAGCCGTTGCCTGTCTTTCAAGCAGCTCTAATGCGGCCTCCAGGGCCAGTCGATAACCGCTGGCGCCAAGGCCGCAGATCACTCCCACCGCTACATCGGAGAAGTAAGAGTGATGGCGGAAAGGTTCGCGTTTGTGCACGTTAGACAAATGCACTTCGATGAATGGGATGCTCACCGCCAGCAGCGCGTCACGTAATGCGACACTTGTGTGCGTAAAAGCTGCTGGGTTGATCAGAATGAAGTCCACACCTTCGCTGCGGGCAGCGTGGATGCGGTCGATCAATTCGTACTCGGCGTTGCTTTGCAGGTGCAGCAAATGGTGGCCGGCTTCACGGGCACGGCGTTCCAGGTCCTGGTTGATCTGCGCCAGTGTCGTAGCGCCATAGGTACCCGGTTCACGGGTGCCGAGCATGTTCAGGTTGGGTCCGTGCAGAACCAGTAGCGTCGCCATCTGCTGTTCCTTGTGATCTGTGTGCAATTGTCAGAACCCGGCGACTATGCCGCAAAGCCTTTGTGACTGTCCAGTTCTATGCAATAGCCAGCACGATGGCCGATGTTTGCGCGAAATATGTGACCGGGTTATTAAATCCGGTCATTTGCTTTCGCAACACGTTCGGCGAAGTCGGTGGCGTTGATCTCGCCGATCACTCGCACATCGGTGTGTTCGACGCCGTCCTTGCCGAAAAGCATCAGCGCTGGCGGGCCGAACAGTTTGTAGCGGTCGAGCAGGGCGCGTTGCTCGGCGTTGCTGGCGGTGATGTCGAAGCGGATCAGTCGATAGCCTTTGAGGCGTTCGACGACCTTGGCGTCGTTGAGCACTTCACGTTCGATGACTTTGCAACTGATGCACCAGTCGGCGTACCAGTCGAGCAGCAGAGGGGCGCCTGAAGATTTGGCTTCGGCGAGGACGCGGTCCAGTTCCGCCGGGGTGCTGATGGTTTGCCAGGCGCTGGTGTTTTGCGATTGCTCGGTACCCATGGTGATGCGAGGCTGGCCAATCGGATTGAGCGGATCGGTCTGGCCGCTGAATGCGCCGTACCAACACGCTAGCGCATAAAACAGGAAGAATATTCCCAGTAGTTGGCCCAGGCGTTTTCTCGGCGGTTTGTAGACGAACTCCAGCGCACCCATGAACAACCCGACACCAGCGGCCAGCAAGCCGATCAGCAGCAACGTGATCTGGCCCGGCAGTACTCGACTGAGCAGACCGATCGCCAGCCCCAGCAACAAAACGCCAATCGCGTTTTTCACATAGATCATCCAGGGTCCGCTTTTCGGCAGCCAGGCGGCGCCACCGGTGGCGACCAGCAACAGCGGTGCGCCCATGCCGAGACCGAGCATGAATAATTTCAGACCACCGCCCACTGCATCGCCGCTGGCGCTGATGTACAGCAGCGCGCCGGCCAGCGGCGCCGAGACGCAGGGCGACACCAACAGGCTGGAAACCACGCCCAGCACGGCGGCGCCCCACAACGAACCACCCTCGGTGCGACCGGCGATCCGATCCAGCCGACTGCTGATAGCGTGAGGCAGCTTGAGTTCGAAGACGCCAAACATCGCCAAGGCAAACAGCGCAAAAAACATCGCGAACGGCACCAGCACCCACGCCGATTGCAGCCGCGCCTGAAGATTGAGCTGTGCGCCGAACATCCCCATCAACGCCCCGAGCAGGGCGAAGCAGGCGGCCATTGGCAGCACGTAGGCCAGGGACAGATTGAAGCCGCGCAAACCACCCACTTGACCGCGCAACACCACGCCGGACAGGATCGGCAGCATCGGCAGCACACACGGTGTGAACGTCAGGCCCAGGCCTGCGAGGAAAAACAACGCCAGTTCGCGCCAGCTCCAGGCGGGTGTCGTGCCTGCGCTGCCGTCAATACTCAGGCGTTCCGTTTCGGGTGGGTAACACAACCCTTTGTCGGCGCAACCCTGATAGGTCACGGCCAAGGTAAAGGCGCGTTGATCGGTGCGCGGCAGCTCTACATCGAGAACCCCGTGGTAGACCTCGACATCGCCAAAGTACTCATCGTGTTTTTGTTCGCCCTTGGGCAGTTGCGCGGCGCCCAGGTCAACATCGGCCGGATCTGCGCGAAACTGAAAACGATGCCGGTAGAGGTAGTAACCCTCTGTTGCGATGAAACGCAGCTTGATTGATTGCGGCGTGCTTTCGGCCAGGCTCAGCTGAAAGGCTTCACGCACCGGCAGAAAGTCGGCGCTGTTGTTGATCGAGCCCAACGTCGAACTGGGCCGACTGTCCAGCAACCCGGCGGCGGTGGCCGGCAGGGCGAGCACTAAAAGCAGCAGGCAGAGCAAACGGCGCATGACAATCTCGCGTATCGAAAGTGAAGCCATGATAGCGGACAGTCGCGGGGTGTGCAGGGCGGGAAGTCTTGCGGTGATTGCAATGACGCTTTCGCGAGCAGGCTCGCTCCCACAATGGAATGCGTACCCCTGTGGGAGCGAGCCTGCTCGCGAAGGCGACCTTTCAGACGCGAAAGGCTTGGACGGCTGTATGCAACCGTCCACCCAACACCAGCAAATTCTCTCCCTGTACGCGCCCTTCGCCAATCCGCAGCAAATTATCCCCACCCAATTGGTGAATCCGCTCACTGTGATCGCGGATTTCGCTGACGGCGCCGCTCTGCTGGGCGGTGACATCGGCGATGCGCACGGCGGTGTCGGAAATGGTCTGGATCGCGCCGACGATCTTATCCAGCGCACCGTCGGCGGCCTGGGCCTGATTGGCAGTGGCTTCGGCGTGTTCGACTTGGGCGCGCATGCCTTCTACTGATTGTCGTGCGGCGGTTTGCAGTCCCGCGATCAACGTCTGAATCTCTGCGGTGGCGCCGGCGGTGCGTTGCGCCAGTGAGCGAACTTCTTCGGCCACCACCGCAAACCCTCGACCCATTTCCCCGGCACGGGCCGCTTCGATGGCGGCGTTCAGGGCCAGCAGATTGGTCTGGTCGGCAATCGAACGGATGACCGTCAGTACGCCGCCAATGGTTGCCGACTCCTCGGCCAGGTGTTCGATCATTTGCGCGTTGCCTTGCACTTCACCGACCAGCGCGTGCAGCCCGGTGAGGCTCAAACCGATGACTTTCTGGCCGTGCTCCACCGCCAGCCCGGCATGGCGGCTGGCGTCGGCGGCCTGGCTGGCATCGCCGGCAACCTGTTGAATGGTCGCTTCCAGCTCGCCGAGAGAATCACGGATCAGCGCCGTGTCGCCGGCTTGATGTTCGGCGCCGCTGTGCAGGTCATTGCTCAACTCGGCCAGGGTTCGGCTGCTGCCGGCGACCTGTTCGGCGTTGAGGCGAATGGTCCCGACCAAATCGACCAGATAGGCGCGCAAGCGATTGAGCGAAGCTTGAATGTCGTGCAGTTCACGATTGGTAGCGCCTAGTTCAATGTTCCGGCTGAAGTCGCCCTCTGCCCAGGTCGAAAGGGCCGGGGCGAGGTTGGTCAGCGTCCGGGCCAGTTTCCGTTGCAAGGTGTCGATCAGCAAAGCAATCAGCAGAATCAGGCCAATCATCACCCCTTGCATCAGCCGCACTTCGCCCTGGATCTGTCCGTGCTGGGCGCGAACCACCGGCTCCAGTCCGGCAATGGCCTGCTGCACGGCGGCGATTTTCAGGTGAGTGGCAGCGCTGAGGTCGGTGCGTTTCTGGATCTGGTCACGTGTGCGCGCCAGTTCGGCGGGATAGCGCGTCAGCAGGCTGTTGAGTTCGCGTTTGAGGCCGACGCCAGCATCCTCGGCAACGGCCTTTTCGTTGTTCTCCAGACCCATCATTGCCGCGAAATCATCCGTGTTCGATTCACTTTTGCTCGTCACACCCAGCAGCGGCAAGGCGTCCAGCAGCTCGGCCTGGGTGCGGATGTTGCTGACTTCGCGCTCGACATCGGCGGCCAATTCGCTGCGGCCGCTGCTGACCAGTTTGTCCCGGGCCAGAGACAACGTGCCCAAGTGCTGGGAGGCCGCGAGCAACGGCGTCAGATACGCCGCGTTAGCGCTGGCGTACTGGCTGAGCTGATCGAGGCTGGCACCGAGTTCGCGTTCGGCTTGCAGCAGCAGCGCTTGCGGATCGCCCGCGAGTTTACCGGCGGCCAGCAGGTCGGTTTTGCTGAATTCTTCGAGGTTCGACAGGCTCGGGCGCAGGGTGTCGGCCAATGCCGACGGCAACTCGCCGAGTTCCTTTTGCACGCCGTCGATGGCCTGGCTGGCGCTGCTCAGGCGCAGGGCATCGCCGCTGGCGAGGTAGTCGTCGATGTTGCGTGCAACTTCATTTTGAAATTGCTGGGACAAGCCCAAGTAACGCTCCATCAATAGATAGGGGCGTTCCAGGGCTTTTTGCGACCACCAAAGCGTGGCGCCAAGGGCTACGCACACGGCGACTAAAAGGAGAGTGTTGAGATTGGTCAGCAGCTTCAGGCGCATCGCGGGTCTACCAGCGGCAGAATGGTAAGCGCCTGAATTTATTGCGTTTGTGTTACAGGGTTATGACCGAATGGGTCGATTCCGATGAAAAGGTGGCACTTTGCTTTGACGTCCGCGCAGCCTGCACGCGGTTGCGTCCGGCGTCTTTCGCGCGGTATAGCGCTTCGTCTGCCTGGCTGGCCATCATCAGGCTGTCGGAGTGTTCACACAGTTCCACCACGCCGGCGCTGAACGTGCACCAGAGGTCCTGCGGTTGAGCCGGGTAGTGAATCTCGGCAAAGCGTCGACGGATTTCGTCGAGCACTTTGTGGGCCGATTCGAGATCGGTGTCCGGCATGACGATCGCGAACTCTTCACCGCCGTAACGGCCGATGAAATCGGTCTTGCGCAAGCGTTGCTTGAGAAACAGCGCCAGGCTCTTGATCACCCGATCGCCCATGGGGTGGCCGTGGCTGTCGTTGACCCGTTTGAAGTGGTCGATGTCGAGCATTGCAAAGCTCAGCGGCTTGTTCTCGCGACGGGCGCGGAACGAACAGTCTTCGAGCAATTGCAGAATGTGGGTGTGGTTGTACAAGCCGGTCAGGCTGTCGCGCACCATCCGCGCTTTAAGATTGCGTGCCCGCGCCGCGCGGTTGCGCACGGTGGTGATCAGGTGCCGGGGCTTGATCGGTTTGGTCAGGAAGTCGTCGCCGCCCTCGCTCATGGCGTCGAGTTGCTTGTCCAGATCGTCTTCGGCCGACAGGTAAATGATCGGCACGCTGACGTAACGGTCGTTGTGGCGGATCACTTTGGCCAGTTCAGTACCGGTGCAGGCCGGCATGTACATGTCGAGGATGATCAGGTCTGGCTGGAAATCCGCGAGTTCGGCCATGGCCTGGATCGGTTCGATCAAGGTCCGCGTGACGATCCCGGCGCTGTTGAGCAGGCGCTCGGTGTGCAAGGCCTGGGCGCGGGAATCGTCGATGATCAGCACTTTATAAGGTTCGTACTGGGCGACGCAGGTCAGGACTTCAATCTTCTCCAGCAGGTTCGAGGCTTCGAGGGTGCCGGTCAGGAATTCCTGGCCACCGGCACGCACGGCGGCGAGGCGGGTCGGGGTATCGGTTTCGTTCAGGCTGAAGAACAGCAGCGGCAATTGATGATCGAGGCCTTCCTGGGCTTCGGCGGCCAGTTTCAGGCCAATGCCGGCACCACTGAAGTCCACGTCCATGACGATCGCCGCAGGCAAGCGCTCGATCATCGAAGAGCGGAACGCCGCAACGCTGTCGAGAGCTTGAGCGCTGAGTCCAAAAAATTCCAGCTGCTTGGCCAGACGCTCGGCGCGGTCGTGATCCTGCAGCATCACGTAGATCGGCTTGCGCAGCGGCGGCAGAAAGGTCTGCTCCAACTGATCGCCATGGCGCAAACCGGTGCGTGACAGGCGCTGCATCAAACGATTGAGGTCAGTGATCAGTCCGCTGCTCAGGCGTCCGCGATTGGCGTCGACAGCCTCCAGCGACTGACCGATGTGGCGTGCCAGTTGGGTGTGTTCGGGTTGTTCGAAGCGCTCGGCGAAACGCAGCAGGCGCAGGTTGGCCTCGCTCAGTTCCGATAAGTCGGTGGTGGACCACTCGCTGCGTTGCAGGCGCTGCCATATCTCAAGAATTTGACGTGCCTGATGAATTACCCGCTGGGCAAAGTGGTGCTTGAGGCGCTCACGGCTGGGGTCTTCTGGCTCGGTCATATCCTGACTACTAGTTAGGGTGCATGCTGAGATCGACTGGTGGCTCTATGCTAGCACCTCTTTTCCATCGCATGAGTGTCGTACGTCAATTAACTGCAAAGCGACCTTATTCAGTTTCTGACCGACTGGTCGCATAGGATCGAAGCTGTGCTTCATTTATAGTGGCCGTCGATCGTGGTCATTGTGCGGTTAGTGTTTACGCAGGATTTAATGCGCGGCAAACGAGGCACGATGAGATAGGGTTGTGGTCGAACCGATGAACTCAAGTGATTGAAAGGATATCGCCATGCTGGACTGGAAGAACCGCGCGGGCAGCGCGCCTGAACGTACCGCTGAACCGAAATCGGCCACCCGTAGTTACTTGGGTGGACTGTTGTTCAGCCGGGCGCTGGCCACTCTGATTGGCCTTTACTTGTTGGTGGCTATTGCGCTGGGCTGGTACTGGAGCCAGGAACCTGCGCTGTTCCCGGTTCAGCAGAACGCCCAGATGGCCGCCGAGAAAGAAGGCAAGCAAATGGTCATTGGCTACACCACGGTCGAAACCCTCAAGACCGTCGCCGGTACTTTGCTGACCAAACCGGGTGGCTATATCTCCAACGACCGTTTCCCGCCGGGCCTGTGGATGGACAACACGCCGAGCTGGGAATATGGCGTGCTGGTCCAGGTCCGCGACTTGACGCGTGCCTTGCGTAAAGACTTCGCCCGTTCGCAGTCGCAATCTGCCGAAGACTCCGATCTGGCCAAGGCCGAGCCGCGTTTCAACTTCGACAACAAAAGCTGGGTGCTGCCATCCAGTGAGTCCGAGTACCAGGAAGGCATGAATTCCCTGAGCCGTTATCAGGCGCGCCTGTCCGATCCGTCGCAGAAAAACGCGCTGTTCTACGCCCGCGCCGACAACCTGAACAACTGGCTGGGCGATGTGGGTACTCGTCTGGGTTCACTGTCCCAACGGCTGTCGGCCAGCGTTGGCCGGGTCAAACTCAACACTGCGCTGAAAACCGAAGTCGTCGCGCCGGGTCAGGTGCCGCAGGTTGACGAAGAAATCGTCGAAACCCCGTGGATGCAGATCGACAACGTGTTCTACGAAGCTCGCGGTCAGGCGTGGGCCTTGTCCCATCTGCTGCGCGCCATCGAAGTCGACTTCGCCGATGTGCTGGCCAAGAAGAACGCCACGGTCAGCGTGCGTCAGATCATTCGTGAACTGGAAGCCTCGCAGGAACCGGTCTGGAGTCCTATGATCCTTAATGGCAGCGGCTTCGGGGTGCTGGCCAACCACTCGCTGGTCATGGCCAACTACATCTCCCGGGCCAACGCCGCAGTGATCGATTTGCGTCAATTGCTCAATCAGGGCTGAGTCATGGTCGATAGCGCCAGAGAGGTCGCGCACCGCGCGGCCTCGGATGCCGAACAGATCGCCTGGGTTGACGAGCAGGACAACCTGCTCGGCGCCCTGGTCCGCTCCGACCTGCGGGAACGCGGACTGATCGGACGCGGCACTTACATCATGCTGTTCAATTCTGCCGGTGAACTCTGCGTACATCGACGCACGCTGAGCAAAGCCATTTATCCAGGTTTCTGGGATGTGGCAGCGGGGGGGATGGTGCTCGCTACCGAAACCTACGCCGAATCGGCTGCCCGCGAGCTGGAAGAAGAGCTGGGCGTGAGCGGTGTGGAACTGACTGCCCATGATCACTTTTTCTTCGAAGACACCGGTAATCGGCTCTGGTGTTCGGCGTTTTCGGCGGTGTGGGACGGCCCGTTGATCCTGCAACCCGAAGAAGTCCTTGAAGCGCGCTTTATTCCCGTTGATCAAGTCCTGCTGGAAATCCAGCAAAAGCCTTATTGCCCGGACTCTCTGGCTGCGTTGAAGCGGTATCTCCGGGCCCGTGGGCCGGACGTCGCAAAAGAGGCATAAATTGGCGCCGATTGGCTCTTAGCAAGTCGGCTTTTTGCCGTTACACTGCGCGACCTTTTCAAACTGAACCGGCACTCCTATTTGTAAGGGCGTCCGGTCAGTAGCGCTGCCCCTGCCTGAGTGGGGCTTCGCGGTCGATGGCACTTGCCCAAGTGCTGCGACCAGTCTTTGTCCTCCCAAGAGGATTGCCGGTGGCCAAAAAAGCCGCATCCTTCGCCGCCCTTGGTGGCCTGGTATTTTCCACCGACGCAGGTCGTCATTGCCCGGATTGCAGTCAACCGGTGGATGCCTGCATCTGCAAACAGACCGTTATCCCGGCCGGCGACGGCATCGCTCGCGTTCGTCGCGAAAGCAAGGGGCGTGGCGGCAAGACGGTGACCACCATCACCGGCGTGCCATTGGCCGAAGACGCACTCAAGGACCTGGCGACCACGTTGAAGAAACGTTGCGGGACCGGTGGTGCGTTGAAAGACGGAATCATTGAAATCCAGGGCGATCATGTCGAGCTACTCTTGGCCGAGCTGATCAAACACGGTTTCAAAGCGAAGAAGTCCGGCGGCTAGCAGCCTCTGTGAAAACCACCCTCGGCTTGATCCAGCCCTGATCCGATTCAGGTTTGGCGTCGTATACATGGTTTTCACAGAGCCTGTTCTGACCGGTTTCTAAACTCACTGCGGTCAGCGAGGTCTATCCCCTCGTTGACGAACCGTCATTTTCATTCTTTAGACTGCGCCGGCCTGAACCCAGGCGACGCTCTATGACTTCTTTATAGGGGACTTCAATGTCCGTACGACGCACACGTAAAGACGATGGCAGCCAATGGACAGTTGCGGACAGCCGCAGTGTTTACGGGATTCGCCATTGGGGGGCCGGGTACTTCGCGATCAATGACGCCGGTCGCGTCGAAGTTCGTCCGAACGGTCCGACCAGTTCGCCTATCGACCTCTTCGAGCAAGTCGACCAGCTGCGTAAAAGCGGCCTGTCCTTGCCGTTGCTGGTGCGTTTCCCTGACATTCTGCAAGACCGCGTGCGTCAGCTGACCGGCGCGTTCGACGCCAACATCGAGCGTCTGGAATACCAGAGCAAGTACACCGCGCTGTACCCGATCAAGGTTAACCAGCAAGAAGCGGTGATCGAGAACATCATTGCCACCCAAGACGTGTCCATTGGTCTTGAAGCCGGCTCCAAGCCTGAGCTGCTGGCCGTGCTGGCCCTGGCGCCGAAGGGCGGCACCATCGTATGCAACGGCTACAAGGACCGCGAATTCATTCGTCTGGCGCTGATGGGCCAAAAGCTCGGCCACAACGTGTTCATCGTGATCGAGAAAGAATCCGAAGTCGAACTGGTGATCGAAGAAGCCGCCTCGCTCAAGGTCAAACCTCAGGTTGGCCTGCGTGTGCGTCTGTCGTCCCTGGCGTCGAGCAAGTGGGCCGACACTGGCGGCGAGAAATCCAAGTTCGGTCTGTCGGCGGCGCAACTGCTGTCGGTGGTCGAACGTTTCCGCGCGGCGGGCCTGGATCAGGGCATTCGCCTGCTGCACTTCCACATGGGCTCGCAGATCGCCAACCTGGCGGACTACCAGCACGGCTTCAAGGAAGCGATTCGTTACTACGGCGAACTGCGCAACCTTGGCCTGCCGGTGGATCACATCGATGTCGGCGGCGGTTTGGGCGTGGACTACGACGGTACGCACTCGCGTAACGCCAGCTCGATCAACTACGACATGGACGATTACGCCGGTGTTGTGGTCGGGATGCTCAAGGAATTCTGCGACGCGCAGAATCTGCCGCACCCGAACATCTTCTCCGAAAGCGGCCGTTCCCTGACCGCTCACCACGCGATGCTGGTGGTGCAAGTGACCGACGTCGAGAAGCACAACGACGACGTGCCGCAGATCGACAACAAGGAAGAACTGCCGGAAACCGTGCAGTGGCTGGTTGACCTGCTGGGCCCGACCGACATCGAGATGGTCACCGAAACCTACTGGCGCGCCACGCACTACATGAGCGACATCGCGACCCAGTACGCCGATGGCAAGTTGACCCTGGCCGAGAAAGCCCTGGCCGAGCAATGCTACTTCGCGGTGTGCCGTCGCCTGCACAACTCGTTGAAGGCTCGTCAGCGTTCGCACCGTCAGGTGCTCGACGAGCTCAACGACAAGCTGGCCGACAAGTACATCTGCAACTTCTCGGTATTCCAGAGCCTGCCGGACACTTGGGCCATCGGCCAGGTCCTGCCGATCCTGCCGCTGCACCGTCTCGACGAAGAGCCGCTGCGCCGTGCGGTGCTGCAAGACCTGACTTGCGACTCCGACGGCAAGATCAAGCAATACGTCGACGAGCAGAGCATCGAAACCAGCCTGCCGGTTCACGGTTTGAACGACGGTGAAGACTACCTGCTGGGTATCTTCCTGGTCGGCGCCTACCAGGAAATTCTCGGCGACATGCACAACCTGTTCGGTGACACCGACTCGGTGAACATCTATCAGAACGCTGACGGCAGCGTGTACCACGCGGGTATCGAAACCCACGACACTATTGAAGACATGCTGCGTTACGTGCACTTGTCGCCGGAAGAGTTGATGACCCACTACCGCGACAAATGCGCCAGTGCCCGCATCACCGCCGCCGAGCGCACCCAGTTCCTCGACGCGCTGCGTCTGGGTCTGACCCGTTCCTCTTACCTGTCTTCTTGAGGTAAGGCACCGCTCTCATCAGGTTGTCTGAAAATGTTCCGCACGCTGCGGAAATTTCAGATGACTTGGTGAGATGCCTCTCTGATTTCAAGCGAAATGACTTACATTCTTGGCCATCCAAGCGATGTGGTCTTCTTTTCGCGTAGGTCATTTCCTAAGTTGTACTTCGGCACTCTACTCGGCCAACTCTCTCGGAGAGAATCCCCGACCGCCCCTCCAGTAGAGAATCGCCGATGTTCGATCCAGTCAACGAGCCGTCATTTCGTCTGGATGTAGAGGGCCTGCCCGACCCCTTTGAGGTCTTGGCCTTTACCGGTAGAGAAGCCATCAGCGAGCCTTTTGTGTTCGACGTGGATCTGCTGATCGATGACCCGACACTCGACCTTGCAAGCCTGCTGTACCGTCCGGCCTTTTTGCATGTCGGGCCTGCGGGAAACGGCTTTCACGGACAATTGCATGAACTCGTCCAGCGTGACCATGACTTGGCTGTCAGGCTCTGTCGCGTACGTCTGGGGCCGAAGCTGGCGTGCCTTTCCCTGCGCTTTAGTCAGCGAATTTTCAGCGCACGCTCGGTGCCGCAAATCCTCAGTCAGGTGCTCAAGGAACACGGTATTGCCGGCATGAATCGGCGCTTTGAGCTGGGTGGCGATTACCCGCGCCGTGATTTCTGTACGCAGTACCGGGAATCAGACCTGCAATTTATCCAGCGTCTGTGTGCCCAGGAACGGCTTCACTACCATTTCGAACACGGCCAGCGCGGGCATTGCGTGGTCTTTGGTGAGGGGCAGGGGCACTTTCGTTTCGGTGAGCGCGCGGTCTTCCAGGTCGAGAGAGAGCAGCCGGCCGTGCGTCAGTTCAAGCTTCTGGGGTGCGCTGGGCAACGAACCGCGCCGATTGCCGAAGGTCGGACGGACCTGACGGCGCTGCGCAGCGGTCAGTTGATGCCGCTGTCCGGTCATCCAATCGCCGACTGGAATCATCTCTGGCTGCTGACCCATGTGGAGCATCAGGGCCGCCAGGATTTAGCGGCGTCCTACAGCAACCAGATCCGCGCGATTCACGGGGAGGTGCCATTTGTGTCACCTCATTCTGCAGTGAAACCCAGAATGCACAGCCTGCAACGGGCCTGGGTGGTCGACATTGATGAGTCATGCCCCGATCCGTCCAGACCGGTTGCCGTGCAATTTGACTGGCTCTATCAGGGCGAGGGCGCGGTGCCCAGCCACTGTTGGCTGCCGGTGGCCGCTGAACTGGGCGACGCGGCAGTCACGCAGTTGAGTGAGGGGGCCGAGGTGGTGGTGAGCTTTATCGAGGGGGATCCGGATCAGCCGCTGATTACCGGGATTCTTCACACCCCTTCGTCCGTTGAAGAGGCTGATGAGGTCGGCTCGCCGCGCACACCCGCGACAGATGATGTCGAGGGCTTGCTGGAGCTTCTGCAATCGAGCGAACCCTTGATGTTGCTATGTCTGCTGCCCGGTGGCGGCAGTTTCAACCATTGCACGCAGGCCCTCTGCACCTGCCGGGCGGCGATGCGGTTTGATCAGAGCGGTGCGGCATGATCGCCGCGACCCCGCAATGGCTATTGCTGGATATACCGGGTGCGTCACAGGCGGGGGCGATGCTGCAACAGCAATTTGCGCATGCCCGTTGGTTCTGGTTGTTCGAAGGCACTGAGTGGCATGCGTTGCGTGAACACGGCCCGGCCCTGATCGACCTTTGGACATGCCCTGCGCTGGCCGGGTTGTGTGACAGCGAAGTGCCCCTCTGGCGCGGCTTGCTGATGGCCAGCGAGGTGTCGTCGTCGCAGCTGCTGGAGCATTTGCGCCGCATGCTCACGGTCACGTTCGGTCTGCATCACCGAGCCTTGTTGAGTTACTACAACCCGCAAACGGCCAGTTACTTGTTCGATGCCTGCGATGCGCAGGAGCTGAGTCGCTGGCTGGGTCCTATCAGCCATTTGCGCTGGTTCGGCGGGACGTGGGCCGATCGTGCGATCGGCAGTCAGGGCTGGCAGCAGTTGGTCAATCCGGGTCTTGCCGTCAGCCCTTTGGCGGTTGAAGAAAACCTCAGTCCTCGTCAGCAGGAAAAACTGCAAACCTGCCTGCTGGAGCAGCATGCCTGGCACTGGAGTCGATCCACCGGGACTGACTACAACACGCTGTGGTCCCACGTGCAGGAAGGGTTGGCGCTGGATTTTACCGAGCGCCCGGTACTCGATGACTGGTTGTGGCTACGCTTGCAGTACCCCGGCGCTTTGCCTGGGCACGCATTGCCGGGACTCACCCAGCAGGAGCGTCTCGATAGCCTGCGCAACCTGTGGCAGAACGATCAGCCCTGAACACGAGGTTCAACATCGATGGCGAGCACCACACGGCGGTTGTTCAGCCTGATAATCGGCGGCGTAATGCTGGCTGCGATGACGGCGTGCTCGCCGCTGAAGTTGCTCAATGCGCTGACCCCCGACGCAACCTGCGACAAGACCGAGGGCATTGCCTATGGCGCTGATCCTCGGCAAAAACTCGATGTGTATGTGCCGCGCCCTCCCGTGAAAAACGCCCCGGTAGTGGTGTTTTTCTACGGCGGCAGCTGGAACAGCGGTTCACGCAGCGATTACGCTTTTGTCGGCGAGGCCTTGGCGTCCCGGGGGATTATTGCGGTGCTGGCGGACTATCGGTTGTATCCGCAGGTGCGTTATCCGCTGTTCCTTGAAGATGGCGCCCGGGCTGTGGCCTGGACCCATGAACACATTCGGCAGTTTTCTGGTAATCCGCAGCGGTTGTACCTGATGGGCCATAGTTCCGGGGCCTACAACGTCGCGATGCTGGCGTTGGACCCCGGGTTACTGGGGGCGGTGGGTCTGTCACCGCACAACCTCAGCGGTTGGATCGGCCTGGCCGGGCCCTATGATTTTCTGCCAATCAAAAATCCGCAGGTGCGCCCGGTGTTTTTCTGGCCGGATTCACCGCCGCGGTCGCAGCCGATCAATCATGTCAGTCGCGGCGCGCCACCGGCCTTGTTGATCGCGGCGAGCGACGATGAGCTGGTCAACCCGGCCCGCAACTCCGGTGGTCTGGCGCGCAAACTGCGCGAGGCGGGCGTGCCGGTGCAGGACCTGTATTTCTCGCGCACCAGCCACGCCACGCTGGTGGCGACGCTGTCCCGGCCGATGCGCGGTTTGGCTCCGGTGCTGGATGTGGTCACGGCCTTCGTCAAAGCCACGCCGACTCAGTGAGCTTTGCCTGCGAACCAGCCGTCGTTTTTGTGCAGGTACCAGGCAAACGCGCCGAGAGTCAGGCTGCGCAGCAACATGAACAATAAAAAGGTTATCCACAGTCCATGGTTGCCAAAACCTTGCAGCGCCCAAGCGAACGGCAGCAACAAAACCACGGTCAGCAGCATGCCGTTGCGCATTTCACGGGCACGGGTGGCGCCGATAAACAACCCGTCGAGCAGGTAACTCCCGACCGCAATCAGCGGCAGCGCGGCGAGGTAGGGCAGGTAAATGAACGCCGTGTCGCGCACGCTCTGAATGTTGGTCTGCATCTCGATAAACAGATGCCCGGCGAACAGGAACAGCACGGCAAAACCCAGGCTCGCCAGCAACGACCAACCGCAGGCCACCACCAATGAGCGGCGTAGGGCCTCTCGATCACGAGCACCAATGGCATGCCCACAAAGGGCTTCCACGGCGTGGGCCAGGCCGTCCAGCGCATGGGCGGTCAGCAGCAAACCGTTGAGCAGCAGCGCGTTGGCGGCGACGGTGGCATCACCCAGTCGTGCGCCTTGCACGGTGATCAGGAAAAACACCGATTGCAGCGCCAGGCTGCGGATGAAAATGTCGCGGTTGACCGCCAATAGCGGCCGCCAGCTCTGCCACAACGCCAGCGCGGCCCAGGCGATGTGGCCGGGATAGGCGCGCAGGGCATTGCGGGTCATCAGCAGGCCGATCAGCGCGCCGGTCCATTCGGCGATCACCGACGCTCGGGCCGAGCCGACCACACCCCAATCCAGCCCGAGAACGAACCACAGGTTCAGCGCGATGTTCACCAGGTTGGTGCTCAGCAGAATGGCCAGCGGCGCCCGGGCGTTCTGAGTGCCGAGGAACCAGCCGACCAGCGCATAACTGGCCAGTGCTGCCGGCAGACCGAACAGGCGCGTGTGGAAAAACTCGCGGGTCAGCTGATCCAGCTCCGCCGACGGCTGCATGAAGTGCAGCGCGACGCCGCTCAACGGGACACCCAGTGCTCCCAGGACAATGGCCAGGCCCATTGCCAGCAACAGACCCTGCAGCAAGATCTGCCGCAATGCCGCGCCGTCCCCACGCCCGGCGGCCTGTGCGGCGAACCCGGTGGAGCCCATGCGCAGAAAACCCATGGCCCAGGCGAGAAAGGTATACAGGCTGGCCCCGACCGCGACGGCGCCCAACTGATGGGCGTGGGGCAAGTGGCCGATGACGGTACTGTCGACCAGCGCCACCAGCGGTACGGAAATGTTCGAGAGAATCATCGGCGCGGCGAGCGCCCAGACTCGACGATGGGTAGGGCGGTCGCGCCAGTCGGCGATCAGGTTGGACATGCAGGCTCCTTCGGGGAGCGGGCATTGTAGCGGTTGATTCGGGATTTGCTGTGAATCAGAAATCGACCCCTCACCCCAGCCCTCTCCCCACGGGGGAGAGGGGGAAAGGGAGCCGATCTTCATGGTTTTCAGAACCTGAGTTCGACGCGGAATTTCAGGTCGATGTAGCTCCAAGAACACCTCGGTCAGTCCCCTCTCCCTACGGGCGGTCCGACGTTTCGGGAGGGCTAGGGTGAGGGTTGGATTTCAAGCCGATCAATGAATTATCCAGCTCAACAACCACAACCCCAGCAGCAACCAGATAATCCCCATGATGATCGACGCATTCATGAACGCCCGAATCGCCGACCACAACAGCATCAACCCCAAAATCAGCGCAATGATGCTGATGATCGACGCGTCCATGCCCAGCGCACGGGACAGCCCGTCGACAAAGTTGCTGCCTGCGTGGCTCAACAGATTGAACAAGCCGCTGAGGCCGTCAACGATGAAGCGAATTACTGAACCGAGTGCCTGGCCGAGCCATTCGAAAAAACTTTCTACCTGCATGTCGTGAGCGTCCTTGATGAAAGTGGTGGCGTGGTTGCCGGACTTGAGCCTTGGGCTATCGAGCAGGGTGCCGAGTTCCCTCCAAGCATAGTGGTTTTGCAACGCTTGCCGCTTGCCTTCATTCCTTATCCCCCCGAAGCTATACGCCTTCAGGAGAGCCCGATGAACCTTGTTGAACTGACCGAACGCCTGCACGCCATCCGTGACCGCAAGGACTGGCGGCAATTTCACAGCCCGAAAAACCTGGCCATGGCCGCGAGCGTGGAAATGTCCGAGCTGGTGGAGATTTTCCAGTGGCTGACTGAAGACCAGTCGCGCCAGTTGCCGGCGGACAAGCTCGCCCATGCCGGGCAGGAAATCGGCGACATCGTGCTCTATCTACTGCTGCTGTGCAGCGAGTTGGGGTTGGACATGAATGACGTGGTGCGCAGCAAACTCGCGGACAGCGAACGGAGGTTCAGCTGATGAGCGACCGTCATTTCGATCAACTGGCGACTCGCTTCGCCGAAAAAATCTACGGCGGTGCCAAAGGCGCGATCCGTTTGGCGGTGCTTCAGGCCGACTTGGCCGAAACCCTGCCGGACCGACCTTTGCGCGTACTGGATATCGGTGCTGGTCTGGGCCACATGTCGTTGTGGCTGGCCCAGCGTGGTCATGAGGTCACGCTGGCCGAGCCCGCCGAGCCGATGCTCGAAGGTGCCCGCCAGCGCTTTGCCGACGCCGGGCAAACAGCAACGTTCATTCAGGCGCCGTGGCAGGATCTGCTCGGCCAACTCACCGAACCCTACGATTTGGTGCTGTGCCACGCCGTGCTGGAATGGCTGGCCGAACCGCATGCGATCCTGCCAGTGCTGCATCAATTGACCAAGTCAGACGGCTGGTTGTCCCTGGCCTTCTACAACCGCGATGCGCTGATCTATCGCAACCTGCTCAAAGGCCACTTCCGCAAGATGCGCAAGAATGACATGGCCGGCGAAAAGCAAAGCCTCACTCCGCAACAGCCGCTTGATCCGCGCGAACTGGCGGCGCAACTTGAAGGCTTGTGGCAGGTCGAAACCCAGAGCGGGGTGCGGGTTTTTCACGACTACATGCCGGTGGAATTCCAGGCCCGCGTCGAACTGGTGGACTTGCTGGAAATGGAGCTGGCCCACCGTCGTCACCCAAGCTTTGCCGGGCTTGGGCGCTACTTGCACTGGATCTGTCGGCCGGTCTGATCGGAGCGCGAAATGAACAGTCGTTCGGGGTTATTGGTGATCTGTCTCGGGTTGGTGGCCTGTCAGGGCAGCAATCCTTATGTGGCGTCATCCAACCCTTTGCCACCCGCGCCGCCTCAGGCGGCCAACACCTTTGACCGCAGCGCCTACCCGGCCCCGCCGCGCGACTACGGGCGTTACCGCAGCTGGGCCTGGCTCAACGGGCAGCTGCCGCCGGGCAGCGCCTGGGCGGATTCGGCGCAGGTCGCCGAAGCCGTCAGCAATGCGCTCGATCAACGTGGCTTGCGCCCGCTGCACGATAACCGCCCGGCCGACCTGTTTGTCAGCGCCGACCTGCACCTGGAAACCCGCCTGCGTCAGGTTCGGGACGACTATGGTTATTACGGCGGTGGTTATGGCGGTTACAACCGCTACGGCAGCGGTTACGGCATGTACAACACCGTGCCGATCGTTCGGACTTATCAGGAACAGGTTGTGGTGGTGCGGGTTGATCTGTTTGATGCCGGCACCGGTCAACCGGTGTGGAGTGCCAGCGCCGAAACCAGTAACCGAGGTAGCCAGAGCGAGCGTGTCGATGCGATACGGGAGGCTGTAGAAAAGGCGATGTCGGCGTATCCTCCTAGTTAGCTTCTGTCGTTAAGAAGCTTTGCGCAGGTTCATGTCTTCTACCGGAGAAATACCATGTTCCGCCGTCTCGCTTTACTGGCTGTGGCCGTGCTGCTCAGTGCCTGCGCCAACCAGGTCAATCATGACTTCGATGCCAGCCGCGACTTCGCCGCCTATCGCAGCTGGAGCTGGAAAGAACCCGCCCTGCAATATCGCCCCGATGATCCACGGATCAAGAGCGACCTGACTGAGCAACGCATCCGCCAATCAGTGACCGATCAGCTGGATCAGCGTGGCCTGCGTCCGGCTGCGGGTGGCCAAAAGGGCGATTTGAGCGTGCAGACCTATCTGATCGTCGAACAGCGCCAGCAACAAGTAACCACCAACTACGGCGGCGCTTGGGGTAATCCATGGAACGGCTACTGGGGTGGGCCGATGTACAACGAAACCCGCAACGTCAGCTACAAAGTGGCGATCATCCAGATCGACCTGCTCGACGGCAAGGACGGCAAACTGGTGTGGCGCGGCAGTGACGAGCAGATACTCAGCCGCACAACGAACCCGTCGGATCGCAGCACGGCGATACGCGAAACGGTCGGGCGAATTCTCGCCAACTACCCACCCAGATAAACTCAACAACAAAAAAACCTGTGGGAGCGAGCTTGCTCGCGATGAGGCCATCACATTCAACATCATCGTTGACTATGAGACCGCCATCGCGAGCAAGCTCGCTCCCACAGGGTTTTATGTTGTCTGGGGTGGCGAGTTGCCAGCAATCTCGAAAACCCTCGACTACACTGCTGTTCACCCATGGAGGTAGCTCTCGGCTGTGCACCGGCAAAGGAGTGTGCGATGTCTCCCCGTTTGCAGTTTCGCAGCCCGTCCCGGCAACGGGGGGCGATCGGTTTGATGGCGGCGCTGACATTGGGCATGGCCCTGATGTTCTTGCTGGTCGTGGTCGACAGCGGTCGTTTGTACCTGAAAAAACGTGACCTGCAGCGCGTAGCGGACATGGCCGCACTTGAAGCTTCCACCCGAGGGGGTGATTGCGCCGCTGGCAACACCGCCACCGTCTATGCCACCGCCAGCGCAAACCGTAACGGCTTCACCCTTCCTGACCCCAATCACAATCTGCTGGTCGCTTGCGGCGCCTTGACCCTGGATGTCAATAACCTTCGAGTATTTGGCGCCGACCCGAGCAAGAGCGAAGCCATTCGGGTGATCGCCAGCCATTCGGTCCCGCAGAGTGTCGCCGGCGGTGTCGGCGCCCTGTTCGGTGGCGCCCCACGTGGAGCGACCATTAACCTGACGGCCACCGCTGTGGCCGCATTACCGCCACCCCTGGCTTCGCTGACCATCCGCAGTACGGCGCTGAGCGTCGATACCAGCAAATCGGCCACGCTCAACGCGCTGTTCGGTGGTTTGCTCGGGGGCAACCTGAACATCAACGCGGCGGGCTGGAACGGGCTGGTGAACACCGATATCAGCCTGCTCGGCTACCTTGACCGATTGAAGGTCGACCTTAACCTCAGCGCTGCCGGGTATAACCAGGTATTGGGCAATACGATTGCCGTCAGCCAGCTGATTCAGACCGCCGTCAATGTACTGGACCCCGGCGGCACACTCGGCGCGACCGCAACCATTGCGAGTCTTCAAGCGCTGAAGGTCGCGGCAGGCGCAACCACCGTCGTACTCGGCAACGTGCTGCACGTCGAGGCTGGCAGCACCGTGACGGCGCTGGGGACCAACCTGAAAGTGTTCGACCTGATCGAAGCCGTCGTGCAACTGGCCAACAAGAAAAACGGCCTGGTGGCGACCCTGCCGATCAACCTCGCGGGGCTCGCGCAAATCACTGCTCGGGTGCAGATACTGGAGCCGCCACAGCTCTCGGCCATCGGCAATCCGAAAAGCGCCGCGCTCGCGCCTTTGGGGCCCAACCGGATCTATGTGAAAACCGCTCAGGTGCGTACATTGCTGTCGATCGACTTGCCGGTGCTCAATTCCATCGTGGCGCTGATCAATGCGGTGGCTGATCTGGCAGGCCCGCTGACCAACACACTCAACGCCTTGCTCAATCTCAACCTGGTGGGAGTGCTCAACTCACTGACCTGTGCCTTGCTCGTGCCCTGTCAGACTCCCGACATCATCGTGCTGCCGCCACCGATACGTATCGACGTGGCGCTGGACGTTGCCAGCGCCAACAGCTATGTCACTGCCTACAGTTGCGTCAGTACCACCAACAAAACCCTGACCACCAACACCAGCACTTCGCTGGTAAATCTGAAGATCGGCAAGATCGATCCAGCCACCGTTTTCGGCAGCAACACCACGCCACCGGCGGTAGTGGTGCAGCCGTTGAAGGTGATCGATATCGGGGTGAAAACCTGTATGAGGATTCTGTTCCTGCCCATCTCCTGCGACCCACGGATTCCAGGCGTCGGCGGCGGCATCAGTATCATGGCCGACACCACCGTGGCGCAGAGCGCCAACATGCCGCACGTCTATTCCGCACCGCCGGCCACCAGCCTGCCGGAAATCAACCAGCCACCGTTCTATTATTCCTATTCCACCAGCAATATCGTCAGTGGCCTTACCGACACGGCGACCAATATCAAGGTCGACATGTACGGCCCGACGGGCAGTCTGGTCGGTGGTCTGGGGGCGATCCTCAGCACGGTCACAACATTGTTGGTTAATGCGATCAACAGCGTGCTCAACCCGTTACTCGACACCTTGATCAACACACTGCTGCTCAGCCTGGGGATCGATCTGAACAAGGTCGATGTCGGCGCCAACCTCAGTTGTCACTCAGGACGAGCGACGCTGGTGATCTGATCGTCGTCGGCAATCGGCAGTTCGATACAAAACCGTGCGCCCTCGACCGAGTTTCTAACGCTCAGTTTTCCGCCCATGTTCTCGACGATGCCGTAACTCACCGACAACCCGAGCCCGGTGCCGACACCCACGGGTTTGGTGGTGAAGAACGGCTCGAAAATCCGCTCCAGCAACCGCGGATCGATACCGCCGCCATTGTCCTCGACCCACAGCCGCACCGAATACTCATCACGTTCGGCGTACACCGAGATCCACGGTTTGAACTCGCGGTCGGCCTCGCGTTTGCCGAGCAATGCATCCCGAGCGTTGACCATCAGATTGATCAACACCTGTTCGAGCTGATCGACGTAACCGCGCACTTGCACTTCAAACCCGGTCTCGCTGACTCGCAGATCGACCCCTTTGCCGCGCATCCCTTCGGCCAGCAGCGACAGCGTGCCTTCGATGGCTTGCGCCGGATTAAACGGATGCTGCTCGATCTCCGAGCGGCGGCCAAACACCCGCATGTGATCCACCACCCGCGCGGCGCGCTGGACCTGTGCATCGATGCGGTTGAGCTTGTCGGTCAGGTAGTCGATCTGCGCATCGCCGTTGCTCAGACGCTTGAGCACGTTGACGATGGCCATGCGCATCACATTCAACGGCTGATTGATTTCATGGGCCAGCCCTGTGGCCATTTCACCGAGGGTGGCCATTTTTGCACTTTGGGTGAGCTGCTGCTGGGCGCGGCGGACCTCGGTGTTGTCGCGCCCCACGGCCTGAATCTCCAACAAATGGCCGTGCTCATCGAACACCCCGCGATCCGACCACACCCACCAGGCATGTTCCCGTCCCGGCAGTTGCAGGTTGATTTCTGCGGTGCTGACCGGGAATTCCGGGCTGAGTCGGCTAAGCCGCTGGAGAAACGCTTCGCGCTGTTCCTGCGACATCCAGCTGCCCAGATTCACCCCGGGCAGTTGCTCGGGCTGGCACTCCAGGTAAGTCGCCAGCGGGCGGTTGCCAAAGGCCAGGGTCAGGTCCGGGCGGTAGCGGCAGATCATCGCCGGAGAGTCTTCCACCAGGATCCTATAGCGTTCTTCACTCTGCTTCACCTGTTCGGCGGCCAGGGTTGCTTCGGTGACGTCCAGCCACAGGCCGACGGCTTCCACCGGCAAACCAAGGTCGTCGCGCAGTAGCTTGGCTTCATCGAGTAGCCAGTGGTATTCGCCGCGACTGTCGCGCAGCCGATAACGGGCGCGCACCGAACCTTCGCGCAGCAAATGCCGGGTACGTTCGAAATACCGATCGCGGTCCTCTGGGTGCACCCTTTCAACCAAGGCTCCCGTCGCGCAATCAGCCAGTGTCCAGCCGAGCAGCGGCAGTAGGCTGTCACTGAAAAACGTCGGTTGCAGCGCACCTTCAACATAGCGCTGCACGTAGATCACCGCCGGTGAGCTGGCGATCAGATTGTCCAGTCGGGCATGGGCCGCCGCGGCGTTTTGTTCCTGGTTTTTGATGTCGCTGATGTCGAGCATGAAACCCACCAACCGCCGGTTTTTACCGATGCCCAGGACCTGGCCTTGCAGGCGATACCAGTTCGGCGTTTGTGCCAAACGCACGCACAGCAGCAGCGGGGTGCCGTCGCCTTGCAAGGCTTGCAGACGACTGCTCAGCTCTTCACGGTCGGCGGGGTGCACCCGATCAAGCCAGTCGTGCAGCGGCAAACGATCGATCGCAAGGTTCAGGTGACTGGCCAGCGACGGCGCCAATTGCACCTCGCGACTGTCGCTGAACACCTCCCACCATCCGGTGCCGAGCAAGGCTTGCAGCGACTCCAGCCGTTCCAGTTGCAGATGGTGCCGGTGCTCGCGCAAGCGCTCAAGTAATGGGCCTGCCAGCGCGGCGGTCAGTTGTAACCAGTCGCGATCATTCAGGTCGGGTGCCTGTTGCTGCACCGGATAAAGGCCACACAGCAACCAGGCGACCACACCCTGGGCATCGTGATAGGGCACCGCGAACCCTTCGGCATTACCGAAGATGCCTTGCAAACGGGGATGTTCAGCGGGCGTCAGGCATTGCGGCGCAGAGCCGTTCAGACTGTCGAGCCCCGTGCCCAGGCGCTGAGCGTTTTGCCACAAGTGGGGCGCGTCGAAGGCCGTGTAATGCTGGTGAATCTGCCAGCCTTCTTCCTGTTCATCGAGTAACGCCACTGCAATGCATGGCATTTGGAAACGCTGGGCCAGGCCTTGCAGCTGTTCCACCAACACCTCGGGCAGGCGCGTCAGGTTGCACCGGCGCAACTGTTCGCCGATCTGCGCTGCGAGTAATTGGCATTGCTCGCGGCTGCGTGATTGCCGGCGATCGAGCAACAAGTCGCCGATGTCCAGCAACTGCAACAGCCAGGCATCGGCCAACGGCTGGACCCAGCCACGCAAGTGCAGGGGTTGTCCGTTGAGGCTGTAAAAGTCCAGGTCCAGACTCTGTCCCTGCCAGTCGACGGGCGAGCCTTCAACGGCGAGGCAGCTGTGAGGCATGAGGAAATCGAGCAGGTGTGGTGCTTGCGCCGCGGGTGTCTGCTGGGCCAGCACATGCCGCAGCGGGCCGGTCAGGTGAATCACTCGACCTTCGGCATCCAGATGCATCTGCAAACCGAAACTTTGCACGCTCAGGGTGTCCACTGGCTGAGGCGGATGGCGGTTGAGCAGGCGCCCGAAGAGTTTGTCTGCGGAACTCAAAATTGCAGGCTCGAACTGGCGGTGAGGTTTGCCGGCAGATTGGGCACTTGGCCAATTCCAGGCAAGGTCAGAAACGGGATGACCTGCTGCAGTTTGCTGGTGGGGTAGCTGATGCTGACCTTCAACACCCCGCCCACGTAGGTGGCGCTGGCGTCGGTGGCGACATTGAAATTCAGTGCGGCAGGAATCCAGGCCAGCTGTCGGCTCAGTTCTGTCGTGGCCACGGTTTTTATCGCGGTGTCGTATCCGGGGGTGCTCGGATCCAGCGCCACGCTTCGGCGCACCGCTTCGGCGGTCGACTGGGTGAACGATTGCATCAGCAACAGCGGCAAGCTGTAAGTGACGATTCCATAGAACACGGCGAAAAAGATGAGAAACACCAAAGCGAATTCAATCGCTACAGCGCCTTTTTGCTTACGGGGGAGGCCTATTTTCATGACTGCGTCTACCCTGATATTCACAACGTGATATCAGCATAGAATCATTCAGCCAAAACGGACGTTTTTTACCGGATGCAGAGCTTTGTATTACTGATCTGGCTGACGCTATGCGCAGCACAGGATGCTCGAGAACGACACATCGCCAATGGCCTGACCCTTGGCGCAGCGGTGTTGGCGCTGGCGTATCTCCTGTGGACGGGCACTACCTGGCTGGGGGCCGAGGCGGTGCAGGGCGGCTGGGCTTTTTTGCTGGCGCTGGCCTTTACCTTGCCCGGTTATGCGCTGAGACGCTTGGGCGCAGGCGATGTGAAACTGATGACCGGCCTGGGCCTGGCGACGGACGGCATGCACCTGCTCGGCGTGTTCATCGGTGCCGGATTGGCCAGTGTGCTGTGGCTGCTGCTGGCGCCAAGAGTCTGGCTTCATATGGGCCAAGGGCTTAGAAATCATCTTCGATATCTGGGGCCTGGAATGTCAAAGAAACAGCCCTTTGCACCCTTTGTATTAGTGGGCCTGTTGCTCACACTCGCCTGGTTTCACTAGTCGACTGTTTTATATACAGAGTCGGAAAGTACGTCTACTTTCAATTCAGTAGTTGTACAGCCTGTGGCTGTCGCTAGAGGAACGGTCAACGTTGACCTTGCATGGAGTCGCACGTGAACAAGCTTTCTTCGGCAGTAAAAATCCTTGTGGTCGACGACCAGCCGTTGATTGTCACAGAGCTCTGTGAGTTTCTTGAAGGTAGCGGTTACCGTTGCGTTCCTTGCGAGACTGGCAAGCAGGCAGTCGAGCGTTTCAATGAAGACGAAGCGATCGGCCTGGTGCTTTGCGAGTTGCACATGCCCGGTCTGGACGGGATTCAACTGGTTCAGGAGCTGCAACGGTTATCCGGCAAGCACCGTGTGTTTGAAGCAATCATGCTCACTGGGCGTGCGGACAAGCAGGATGTGATCAAGGCTTTGCGGGCCGGGTTTGCCGATTACTACCAAAAGCCGATTAATCTGGGTGAGTTGCTCGAAGGGATTGCGCGTCAGGCAGTGGTTTTGCAGGAACGGCAGAAGAATCTGCAGCTGGGGCATCTGGATCAGAAGCTGCAGTATCTTGCCGAGTCGATCGATGATCTGTATCAGGATCTGGATAAGGTTCGGCGTGGGCCGCGGTTGTCGGTTTCCGCTGATGACGATGTCAGTGCTGCGGATCGGGTTGAGATTCCGGCGATTTTCAGTCAGCTGTCGCCAAGGCAGTTGGAGGTGGCGCGGTTGGTGGGGAAGGGGCAGACGAATTATCAGATTGCCTGTGAGTTGGGGATTACCGAGAACACGGTGAAGCTTTATGTGTCGCAGGTTTTGCGGTTGACGCATATGCATAATCGGACGCAGTTGGCGCTGGCTTTGTTACCCAGTCATTCTGGGTTGCGTCAGGGGGTGACTGCGCATTAGGTTTTTGTTGGTGTACCTATCCATTCCGGCGGTAACGACCGCGACTCACTTTTTTATAAGCGCCTGGAATGCCTAAAGCCAGTCAGTTAAGCCGTAACGCGATCTGTAGCAGCAGCCTCGCGGGCTCGGCAGCTGCTACAAAGAGTGTCGCGGTTGGAATTGCCCGGATCAAGACTATCCCCCCGTCCCACCGTCCACCTGCCCGCTCTCATACTGATCAAAGTACTCCGGGATCTCATGCCGATAGCTTTTCAACCAACGCTGCATGCTCAGCTCGCGCTCGGTCGCGGTTGAGGTTTGCGGCTTCTGGGACGCCGCTTTGTTGCTGCGTTGCAGTTGCAGCCAGCCTTCGGTTTCCTGCTGTTGGGCCGAAGCGGGGCCGGGGTCGATGGCGTGAGTGGTGAGGGGCAGGGCCAGCAGGCCGATGCAGCAGAGGATGGTCGGTTTCATCAAAAGCCTCTCCCTATTGAAGCGTCGGTGTAGCGGCGGCGACCTGGTTTACGGCGGTCGGGCCGGACTTGCTCGGTGTCTTGAGTCTTTGCGCGCGGGCCTGGGCTTCGGTGACTTGGGCGGGACTCAGGCCGAGACGGCTGACGAGTTCGGCCGCACGGCTCCAGTCGTCCTGGTAGATCAGCAGCGTCACCAGATTCAACGCGGCCAGTTGATCGCTTTGCTTGAGTTCCATGGCCGTCAGAAATTCAAAGCGTGCATCCTCGACGCGTAATTGGTTGAGGTACACCACACCGAGGTCGTTGCGGATTTTCTCGTCGGTCGGTGCCAGCCGTGCGGCCCGTTGCAGGTGGGCTTGTGCCAGGCCGTTGTCGCCCTTGGCGGCGGCGAGTTGGCCCAGGCCGTGTTCGGCTTCGGCGGCCAGGCAACTGCCGAGCAGGCTGCGGTACAACGGCTCGGCTTCGCTGCGGCCCAGCAGTCGATAGACCTTGGCCTTGCGCAGGCGCACGTCGGCCAGGTTGTCAGGCAGGCTTTGCAGGTTGGCGAGGCTGGCGTGCAGTTTGCCGTCATTGGCCATGTCATCGGCGAGGTTCAGCGACAGCTGGTCCTCGGAGGTCAGCTTGCTGCAACTGGCCGTATTGGTCAGGGAGCTCCAGGGCGTCGCACCGTTGCTCGCGCAACCGCCTAACAACAGCAGAGTCAAACCGGCAATTATTGCTTTCATATCGATCCCTCTAAGAACCAAAGGCATGGGACAGGGCGGTGAAGCCCGGGCCGGCCAGTACGATCAGTAACGCCGGGAAGAGAAACAGCATCATCACGACGGACATTTTGGCGGACATCTTGGAGATGTATTCCTGCAAGCGCGTCAGGCGCCGGTCATCGAGCAATTGCTTGAGGGTCAGCAGGGATTTCATCGCACCGCCCCCCTGATGGATCAACTGCTCAAGGATGACGCAGGTGTCGGTGAACTCGTCGACGGCCAGCAGTCGGGTGGCTTTGTGCAGTTCTTCGCCCAGTTCCAGGCCGGAATCGACCCGGGCCAATACCAGGCGCAATTCATGGGTCAGGGCCGGCAATAATTGTTTGCCTTCATTGCTCAACACGCGCAGCGACTGCTCCACCGCCATGCCCGATTCGAACAGGATGCGCAGCAGCGGAATGAAGGTGGAAATCTCGGTCGCCAGTTGTTTTTGCCGACGCTGCGCGGCAGCAGCCAGCAACCGTTTGGGCAACAGATAGCCGATGCCGGTGGCGAACACCGGGGCCATCCAGTGGTTGTCTGCCTGAGGGAAGAACACGCCCTGGATCAGCAAGGTCAGGGCCAGTGCCAGCACCGGGGCGCCTACCTGGAACGCCGCGAACAGTGAACGTCGCCGGGCGCTGCGCCAGCCGAGACGGTTAAGCAATGCCTGGGTTTCGTTATCCAGGTTGACCGAGCGCTGACCGATCCGGCTGCTGCCCAGCAGCTGTAGCCACTGATTTACCCGGTTGTCGCTCGCCAGTTTTCCATCGAGTCGTTGCGCCACCTGGCGAGCCCGTCGACGGTGTTCCAGCAAACCGCTGAGCAGCAACAACGTCGCCCCCAGAAACAGCAATGCGCAGATCAGCAATGGCACTTTCATACGCTGCGCAACATGTGCCAGAGCGCCAGGCTGCCGACCACCTGCAAGCCGAACGCGGACGCGAGCATGATTTGCCCTGAATCGTCGTGCCACATGGCGAGCAAGTAATGAGGGTTGGTCGCGAGGAAATAGCCGGCCAGTCCAATCGGCAAACAGCCCAGGACCCACGCGGTCACCCGGGTTTCACCGGTCATGGCCCTGAGCTGGCGCGCAGCCTGCTCGCGCTCCCGGATCATCTTGATCAGGTTTTCCAGCAATTCGCTGGCATTGCCGCCATAGCGGTGATTGACCCTCAAACCGAGCGCGAACAGGCGAAGTTCGTCTTTCTCATACAGCTCGGCGAGGTCTGCCGCGGCATCCGGCAGGCTGATCCCCAGTTGCACGTTGCGCTGAACCCGCCCCATGGCGTTTTTCAGCGGATCTTCAGCGGCGTCGATGGCGCCCAGCACCGCATCGGCCAGGGTGCGCCCGGACTTCAGACTGCGCACGGTGTGATCGAGCATGGATGGAAGTTGTTCGATCATGCGCTGGAGTCGGCGCTGATAACGCCAATTGACATACAGACGCAGAATCAGCGGCGGTAGCAGTAACAGAACCAGCAAGCCGCCCCAGCCACCGGTTGCAAATCCGAGCAAGATGCCAAAGGCCCAGAGCAGCAGCCATACCCCCAGATGCTCGGAGGGACGCCCAAGGCCGGCCCGCAAAAAGGCCCGATCCAGACCCACCCAGGAGGTTTTCGTCAGTACCGGCTGCGGTTGCCCCTGGGTCAGGCGTCCCAGTACCCGCTCGGTGCCGGTCTGGCGCAAACCGCGATAAAACAAGCGGATCGACAGTCCGAGCAAGACCAGGCAAACGAGGATGAGCAGCACCGGTTTGAGCATGCCGTGGCCTTCAGTACGCTGAGGGAGAGAGCGCCAACTCACGGCGCAGTTTGTCGCCGGCGGGGTTGACCGCCTCGCGCATGAATCCGAAACCGCTGCGCCGGTCGAGCCGGAACAACGTGTTGGTGACATATACGTCATCACGCAAGCCGATCACCTCCACCACTTCGCTGACGCAGCGGCGACCGTCGGGCATGCGCGTCAGCTGGATCACTACGTCCAGTGCGGCGCAGATCATTTGCCGCAAGGTACGTTCGGCGATGGTGCGGCCCGTCAGGCCCACCAATGTCTCCAGGCGCAACAGCGCATCCTGAGCGTTGTTGGCGTGCACGGTGCTCATGGAACCGTCGTGGCCGGTGTTCATTGCGGTGAGTACGTCCACCACTTCGACGCCACGAATCTCGCCGAGGATGATTCGGTCCGGGCGCATCCGCAGGGCGTTGCGAATCAGGTCACTGGACTTCACTTCACCGTGGCCTTCGGCATTCGGCGGTCGGGTTTCCAGACGCACCACGTGAGGGTGGCCCAGTTGCAGTTCGGCGACGTCTTCGATGGTGACGATTCGCTCGTGAGGGTTGATCAGCTGGCTGAGAATGTTCAGCAGCGTGGTTTTGCCAGTGCCGGTGCCGCCGCTGATCAGGATGTTGCAGCGCTTGCCCACGGCCTCCTGAAGAAAGTCGAAGATCGCCTGATCGATGGTTTGCATCGCCATCAAGTCCGAGCTTTTGAGCATGTCCTTGCGAAACTTACGTATCGACAGGCAGGGACCATCGAGCGCAATCGGTGGAATGATCGCGTTGACCCGGCTACCGTCGGGCAGTCGTGCGTCGACCATTGGCGACGACTCATCGAGCCGTCGACCGAGGGGCGCGAGGATCCGTTGCATGACCCGTTCGACGTGATGCGCATCGATGAAGCGCAAGTCGCTTTGATGCAGTACGCCGTCGCGTTCAATGAACACCCGGTGCGGGCCGTTGACCAGAATCTCCGTCACCGCCGGGTCCCGCAGCAGCACTTCCAGGGGGCCGAAACCGGTGAGCTCGTCGACTATTTCTTCGGCCAGGCGCTCCATTTCATAGCGGGAAATCGCCAGGTGCAGCCGGGCGATGTACTCGGCAACCTTGTCGATGACGAACTGCGAGAGCACCTGCCGCGAACCCTCCAGCAGGTTTTTGCCGGACTCCTCGATGGCGTCGATGATGTAGCGGTGCAGCACCAGTTTCAGACCTTCGTGGTCGGTGTTGCCAGTGGTGGTGCGCACAGGGGCACCGAAGAGTTTTTCACCGCTCATTGCGCACCCCTCAACCGGTTGAACCAGCCAGACTTGGGCTTGGCCAGGCCCTCGGAGCGCTTGGCCAACCGATCGCCGAGGGCGCGCAAGCTTTGAGTCAGGCCTTCGCGGGGGGCCAGTTCAAACAGCGTCACACCTTGGTTCTTGGCGTTAAGCCGAACTTCCGGGCTGTAGACGAGGGTCGCGATAATCTCCATGCCGAAGCTTTTGCTCAGGGTCTCGGAGTCCGGTGCGACGTTGCGCAGGTAGCGGTCCACCAGCAGTTTGGCGTGGTCGAGCTTCATGCCTTTTTCACGCCACAGGTTGAGTACCGCCAGGTTGCGACGGCAGTCGAGTACGTTCTGATCGGTGTACCACAGTAACTTGTCGCAATGGGTGACGAAGGTGCGTAGTGCTTCGCTGTCCGGCTGGCCAGTCAGGTTCACCACGATGTGCTGGAAGTGTTGGCGCAGGGCGCTGAGCAACATGTACAACTCGGCGGTGCTGGTGTGTTCCAGCGGCTCATCGTGGTGGGCGTAGGCGAGGATCCGCAACCCGGCGGCGCAGGTAGTGAACGCGCTGTCGATCAGCGTCGCGTCGAGGCGCCGCAAGTGCCGGAGTGCATCGCCGAAGTGGAACGAACTCTCCAGCCCGAGCAAGGCCAGGCTGTCACCGCGCGGCAGGCCAAGGTCCAGCAACAGCGTTTGCTGTCCGCTCTTTTGCACCACTTGCGCCATGTGCATGGCGAGCAGCGCGCCGTCGGCGTTGATTTGCACACCGTAGAGCACCGTCAGGCCACCCAGCTGGGTGTTCGGGGCCACGCTCGGCAGGCGTTTGCTCAGCCGTCGCACCAACCCCGCGACTTCACTGGAGCGCGAACCATAGGCCACGAAATCCCGTGCGCCGGCGCGCATGGCATTGAGCACGAGTTGGTTGTCCATGCCATCGCCCAGCGCGACGATCGCCAGCATCGGTTTGGCTTCCAGGGCACCTTCGATCAGTGCGCTTTGGGCCACCACGTGTTCGCGGTCCAGGCCGATGAACACCAGGCTGGCGAAGGTCACGTCCACCAGCGCCAGCAATTCGTCGAGGCTGCCACCGCCGGCGCTGACCACTTGGCCCAACGGGGCGAGGGCGCCTTGCAGCCACTCAAGGTCGGTGCTGTTGCGCGTGATCGCGAGGAAGGTCTGGCTCAGGTTCTGGCTCTGGCTCATTGCGATAATCCGCTGCGTTTATCGAAGTTGCCGTTTTCGAGGAAGTACAGGCGATACCAGTTCGGGTCATAGTTGCGCAGCTTTTCACCCGGCAACGATGGCAGTTGTGCGTTGGCAGCCAATGGTTGGACCAGGTGCGGCGTGACGATCATCAGCAGCTCACGCTCTTCGCGGTTGACCGCTGAGTTGCGAAAAAACGCACCGAGAATCGGGATATCGCCCAGGCCTGGAAACTTGCTGACTTGCGAACTGTTGTGAGTGCTGATCAAACCGCTGATGACGAAACTCTCGCCATCGGCCAGCGAGACGCTGGTATCGGTGCGGCGAATGGTGAACGCCGGGACGGTGGTGCCGCCGATGGTCACGCCATTGTTGTAGTCGAGTTCGCTGACCTCCGGCGCCACTTTGAGGGTGATGCGATCGTGGCTGACCACGGTCGGTGTGAGCGTCAGGCGGATGCCGAATTCCTTGTATTCGATGGAGTAGCTGTCGCTGTTGGCGCTGGGCACCGGGATCGGAATTTCACCACCGGCCAGGAAGCTCGCGCTCTGCCCGCTGAGGGCCACCAGGCTCGGCCGTGCCAGGGTGTAGGCGAAGCCGCTGCCTTCCAGGGCGTTGACGATGCCGAGGAATTTGCTGCTGCCACCGCCCCAGACAATGTTGAAACTGTCGTTGAGCAGCGGGATGCTGGGCACCGCGATCCGGGGATCAAGGTTGAACAGTGGCACCACGCCCGGCGTCACGGCCGTGTTGGGCACCGTACCGGGTGCGCCGAAGAGGAAGTTGTTCGAGCCCTTGCCGAAAATCGACGTGCCGGCCTCTTTCAGTTTGGTCCGGCTGACTTCGACGAAACGAATGTCGGTCTGTACTTGCGACGGTAGCAGTGGGTCATCAGAGGGTAACCGTGTCGCGGTGGTCATCGCCGCGGTGGCCTTGCCCTGAACGAAAACCATGCTTTGGCGCGGAGCACTGGCGCAGGCGGTCCAGACCATCAGGCTGGTAGCGCCGGGGGCCATTCCGGTTAGCAAAAACGCTTGATTACCGTTGACTCGCACGTCGGCGATTTTCGGGTCACCCACCGCCACCCGAGTGATTGCCACCGGCGATTGCACCTCCTGTTGCAGCCCTTCACTGACTTCCAGTACCGCAGGCAACGAACCCAGCGCGGCGCAATTGCCAGCGGCTGCGAACGTTACGCCAAGCGGCACGCCGCTCAGTAAAGAGACCCAGAGCAGGCCTTGAAACAGGGGCATGGAACGACTGCGCATTTAGATGCGTCCTTGCTCGATTCAGGGGGTTTGTTGGGTGATTTCGTTGCCGCGGATGACTTCCACGCTCGACTTGCGCGGAGCTGTGCCGCCGTGGGTAGCGACAGGTTTGGGTGGGGGCGTCATGGCCAGTTGGCTGAACTGGATCAACTCGCGGTTGGCACT
Organism: Pseudomonas svalbardensis; assembly: GCF_030053115.1. NCBI lineage: Bacteria > Pseudomonadati > Pseudomonadota > Gammaproteobacteria > Pseudomonadales > Pseudomonadaceae > Pseudomonas > Pseudomonas svalbardensis. Next base: position 744,444 of record NZ_CP125619.1, read on the forward strand.
GGCAAGGTTGGCCGATGAATCGCTTTCGCCGGCCCAGTAACGCGCCAGACGTTTTTCATCGGCGCTGCGTACGGCCAGGCGCAACACGCCGGCCTGGGCCGCCAACATCAGGCGACTCAACAGTTGTTCGGGGACGGCAAGCACGACGCTGCGGGCGCTGGTGCGCAATTGTTCCTGCCGGAGATTTTCTTCGATGCTGCGGGCGGGGCTTGCGGGTTGACCGTCGTTGGTCAACCCCATCTGTTCGCCCACTCCGAGCACCCGCAAGGCCGGCACCACCAGTTGCGCCGACGGCTGAAGGTTGTTGTTGTCCATGCGCAGAAACAGCAGCACATCGACATAGTCCCCCGGTGTCAGTTGCCCACCGGCATTGATTACTTCATCCACCGCGACGGCGAGGGCGCGTTCATCGGGACGAATCATCCGCGCCAGTCTGCCGCCGGATTCGAAACTTTCATCATTGAGCCAGGTGCCGGCACTGAGGGCGCGCCAGGGCGTTCGGCCAATCGCTTGATCGAGGCGGCTCAGGCTGCCGGCCGGGACGGCACGGAGTTTTTCCAGGGTCACGTCGGCGGCGCTGATCGGCATGAACGGTGGCACATCATGCAGCAACACCACCACCGGTTGGCGGGTGGGGTCGTCCACGGGGGCAGGCGTCTGGGCGATGGGTGCAGGCGTGACGATCCCGGGTTGCACGACAGGCTCGGGAGCGGGTTGGCGGCTCAGCGTGAGGCCCCAGTAACCGGCAATAATGGCGCCCACCAGAAATAAACCGGCCAGGCCCAGAGTGATACGACTGTTCATGACGGCTCTCCCTTTCCTGCTGCTTGAGACCTCGTCGCATCCAACAAGACAATTTCGCAATCAGGCAGCTATGAACATGGAACTATTTCGCTATTTGACGGTAGCTCACCTAGAGCAAAAAGCCATTAGGGGACTGAAAATAACGAACGAAAGTAAGTCGCCAGGGCGAAAACGTGACTTTTTTGGCGTCAACGAAGCGACTAATACTTTAGTGATAATTCGTTCTTACAGTTGTGGGTATGGGGAATGCCGACAATGCTGATGCTGGCAAAGGGGAACCATGTTGCGACCGTGCAACACCCGTCGTCGTCCAGGAGTACCGCTATGTCCTTTACGAAAATTGCTCAGAAGATCAAATCCGAAATCGCTTTTTACAAAGGCCTGGCCAAAGATACTGAGGGTGCTTCGGGTATCGAGTACGCCATTATTGCGGGCATGGTGGCAGTCGCTCTAGCGGCGTTTGTGACGCCGATCTCCACGGCTGTTACCGCCATGTTTACCACTATCCGAGACGCGCTTTGACCTGCCTGCTGTCAATGGTCAGCTACTTGCCAATCCCGCAAAGGGCTTCTAACGTCAGCGCTTAGTCCATTGCAGGTGTTGCCCATGAACGCTCCCTCATTTCCACGCCAACAGCTACTTCTGGTCGATGATGAGGAGGATGCGTTGCTGGAGTTGGCGGAGTTGCTCGAGGGCGAGGGCTTCAATTGCTTTACCGCCACCTCGGTCAAGCTCGCGCTGAATCATCTGACGCACCACCCCGATATTGCGTTGGTGATCACTGATTTGCGGATGCCGGAGGAGAGTGGCATGTCGTTGATCAAGCGGTTGCGAGAACATACGTCCCGCCAGCATTTGCCGGTGATTGTGACGTCGGGGCATGCGGACATGGAGGATGTGAGTGACATGTTGCGGTTGCAGGTGCTCGACCTGTTTCGCAAGCCGATTTATCACGTGCGGTTGTTGGAGACGTTGAATAATTTGTTTCCACAGCCTCGCATGGATTTAGTGAGTCCGTGAGGACGGCGAATCCTTGGCATGAGCTAGCAGTGAATTGATCGTTCCCACGCTCTGCGTCCCAAGAGCCGAACGCAGAGCTCGGAAACGTTCGGGTCAGGCAACCGGCCGCCAATGCCCCGCCATATGCTCAAGATCCCCTGCACCCACCAACCTCAAATCCCCACTGGATCCCGCCGCACTGGCCAGTAATGTCACCTCACTGGGCAATCGCACCGGTTTGCGAAATTGCACCGCAATTTCGACATTCGCCGCCGGCAGATGATCGGCAAGCGCCGCCAGGGTTCGGGCCTTGTTCCACAACCCATGGGCGATGGCCGTCGGGAAACCGAAGAGTCTGGCGCTGACGGCACTCAGGTGAATCGGGTTGTAGTCGCCGGACACTTTGGCGTACTGCCGCCCAATGTCCGACGGCGCTTTCCAGCGGGCCACTTCCGACATATCCAGTGTCGATGCCAACACGTCCTCGACGGGCTCTCCTTCGAGTTTGACCCCGCGGCACAACATCTGACTTTCAGCTTCCCACAACGCCCCCAGCTGATCGTCGAGCGTCGTCACCAGATCGAACGTCGCGCCCTTTTCATGGGGCTGAAGGTTTTGCACTTGAACGCTGACCCGCACACGATTCACACCGCCCATTGGGCGAAAGATACGAATGCGGTTACTCAGGTGAATCAACCCCAGCAGCGGGAACGGAAATTCCTTGGCCGTCAGCAATTGCATCTGCAAGGCGAACGCGAGGATGTGTGGATAGGTGGGCGGCAACAAACCGTTGTCGGCAAAACCGCAGACCTTGCGATAGTCCGCCAGGCGCTTCGGATCGACATTGATCCAGCAGCGCAAACCCGAATCGGGCAGGGTGGTGCCGGTGATCTTGCGTCGCGTCGCGGCCCGCACGTACAGTCCCGACAGGCTTGGTTCGCGGTTGAGTAGGTGCCAATCGATGATCATGCCTAAGCCCCCAAAACACTTTGTCCGCACACTCGCAGCGCTTGCCCGGTGAACGCGCCGGTGCCCGGTTGAGCCAGCCACGCCACCGCTTCGGCGACGTCTTGCGGCAGGCCGCCCTGGCCCAGCGAACTCATGCGCCGCCCGGCCTCACGCACGCCGAACGGAAGATGCGCGGTCATCTGGGTTTCGATGAAACCGGGTGCTACCGCATTGATGCTGATGCCGCGCTCATTCAGCAGCGGCGCCCAGGTCTGAGCCAGACCGATCAGCCCGGCCTTGCTCGCGGCGTAATTGGTTTGCCCGCGATTGCCAGCGATGCCGCTGATGGACGCCAGCAGGATCACCCGGCCGTTGTCGTGCAGGGTGCCGCTGTCGAGCAGTGCCTTGGTCAGCACTTGCGGTGCATTGAGGTTGACCGCCAACACCGCGTCCCAGAATTCCGGGGTCATGTTGGCCAGGGTTTTATCCCGGGTGATGCCGGCGTTGTGGACCACGATGTCGATGCCGTCGGGCAGTTGCTCGATCAACTGCGCGGCGGCGTCTTCGGCGCAAATATCCAGGGTGATGCTGCGACCGCCGAGGCGTGCGGCGAGGGCTTCGAGGTCGGTCTTGGCCGGTGCTACGTCGAGCAGGATCACGTCGGCCCCGTCGCGGGCCAGGGTTTCGGCGATGGAGGCGCCGATGCCGCGCGCAGCACCCGTGACCAGCGCCTTGCGGCCGGACAATGGGCGAGTCCAGTCCGTCACCTGTGTGTCGCAAGCATTCAAGCGAATCACTTGCCCGGAAACGAACGCACTTTTGGGCGAGAGGAAAAACCTCAGCGGGCCTTCCAGTTGATCCTCCGCCCCTTCGCCGACATAGATTAGCTGCAAGGTGCCGCCGCTGCGCAGTTCCTTGGCCAGCGAACGGCTGAAACCTTCCAACGCTCGCTGGGCGCTGGCGGCGAACGGATCGCTCAAGGTCTCCGGCGTGCGCCCCAGAATCACCAGGTGCGCGCTGTGGTCGAGGTTTTTAATCAACGGCTGGAAGAACTCGCGCAGCTGTTTGAGTTGATCGGTCTGCACCAGGTCACTGGCGTCGAACACCACGGCTTTGAGTTTGGGGCCGTGGCCGGGAATCCACGCGGTGGCCAGTGAAGGCTCGGTGCCGTAACTGTAAATCGCGTCGGTCAGGCGGTTGGCGAAGGCGCCGATTTTCTCCGTCAACGGGCCACCGCCTAACAACAGCGCCCCCTCGACAGGCCGCAGCCGGCCGGCTTGCCAGCGCTCCAGCCGAACCGGCGACGGCAGACCCAGGGCCCCGACCAAACGATGGCCGATGGACGAATTGGCGAAGTCGATATAGCGGTCAGACATGGAACGCGCTCCAGCAGCTGGGATTCAAAGTGTGGACCATGAATGGCGATCAGTCGTTCGATCCACGAGATAAGGCCTACGCTTGTGGGTTATGGCCTTCACAGAATAGGAAGCTTTTCATGACTCAGCTGCACCGCGTTGCGATTATTGGTGGTAACCGTATCCCCTTCGCCCGTTCCAACGGGCCGTACACCACCGCCAGTAATCAGGCGATGCTCACCGCCGCGCTCGAAGGTCTGATCGAACGCTACAACCTGCACGGTTTGCGCCTGGGCGAAGTGGTGGCGGGGGCGGTGCTCAAGCACTCCCGGGATATGAGCCTGACCCGCGAATGTGTGCTCGGCTCGCGGCTGTCGCCAACCACCCCGGCCTATGACATTCAGCAGGCGTGCGGCACCGGTCTGGAAGCGACGTTGCTGGTGGCGAATAAAATCGCGCTGGGTCAGATCGAATGCGGTATCGCCGGCGGCGTTGACACCACCTCCGACGCGCCGATCGGCGTCAACGAAGGCCTGCGCAAAATCCTCCTGCAAGCCAACCACGCCAAAAACACCGCCGACAAACTGAAAACCTTCCTGCAACTGCGCCCCCGTCACCTGATCCCGGATCTGCCACGCAACGTTGAGCCACGCACAGGCCTGTCGATGGGCGAGCACTGCGAGATGATGGCCCAGACCTGGAACATTCCGCGCGCCGAACAGGACCAACTGGCGTTGGAAAGCCACCAGAAAATGGCCGCGTCCTACACCGAAGGTTGGCACAACGATTTGATAACGCCGTTCCTCGGCCTGACCCGCGACGACAACCTGCGCCCGGACCTGACCCTGGAAAAACTCGCGTCACTCAAGCCGGTGTTCGAGAAAAGCGCCAAGGGTACCCTGACGGCGGGCAACTCGACGCCGCTCACCGATGGCGCGTCGCTGGTGCTGCTGGGCAGTGAAGAGTGGGCCAAGGAGCGTGGCCTGCCGATCCTTGCCTATTTGCGTGACGGCGAGACGGCGGCGGTGGATTTTGTCAACGGTGCGGAAGGATTGTTGATGTCGCCGGTGTATGCAGTGCCGCGTTTGCTGGCGCGCAACGGCCTGACCTTGCAGGACTTCGATTACTACGAAATCCACGAAGCCTTCGCCGCGCAGGTGCTCTGCACGCTGAAGTCCTGGGAGGATCCGGAATATTGCAAAACCCGCCTCGGTCTCGATGCGCCACTGGGCCCCATCGACCGCAGTCGCCTCAACGTCAAAGGCAGTTCACTGGCGGCGGGGCATCCGTTTGCCGCGACCGGCGCACGCATCGTCGCGAACCTGGCGAAGTTGCTGGATGCGGCGGGGCAGGGCCGAGGGTTGATCTCGATCTGCGCCGCCGGTGGCCAAGGGGTGACAGCGATTATTGAGCGCTGAGGACGGCGGTGCTTTGTTGGGCCAGCTGCCGGTTGCGGTTGGCGTAACTCTCGGCCATGACCGAGCAGACGATCAGCTGCAACGGGTGGTAGATCATAATCGGCAGCAGAATCAGCCCAAGCCCCGGGTTGGCGCCGAAGATCAGCGCCGCCATTGGCGCACCGGCGGCCAGGGATTTCTTGCTGGCGCAAAATACCGCGGCGATTTCATCGGCCGGGCTGAATTTCAACGCACGAGCGGTGCGGGTGGTCATCCACAGGATGATCGCCAGCAGGATCGCACTGCCGATCAGTGCCGTGAGGATCACGCTGTTGCCCTGCTTTTGCCACATTCCCGAGATCATCGAATTGCAGAACGCCGCGTAAACCAGCAACAGAATCACCAGCTTGTCGACGATGTTGGTGTAGCGCTTGTGGCGGGCGAAGAACTTGCCGAGGAATGGCCGAACCCATTGGCCGAGCACCAGAGGCAACAGCAACATGGCGCAGAGGTCGAGCAGGGTTGAGCCCAGATCGATGCCGCCCGCGCCGCTGCCAACCACGAAACTCACCAGCAACGGCGTCAGGAAGATCCCCAGCACGCTGGACAGGCTCGCGTTGAGAATCGCCGCCGGAACGTTGCCGCCCGCGCTGCCGGTCAGGGCCACGGACGAGGAGATGGTCGAGGGCAGGGCGCAGAGGTACAGGAAACCCAGCATCAGCAGCGACGGCATGTGTGAACCCAACAGCGTGTCGCTCAGCAGCCAGATCAGCGGAAACACCGCGAAGGTGAAACCCTGGACCATCACGTGCAGCTTCCAGTTTTTCAGGCCGTGAGTGATCTGTTCGCTGGACAGGTTGACCCCATGCAGGAAGAACACCAGGAACACACCGATGTTGATTACGTATTCAGCGTGCATTCCGCCGCCGGTGGCGCCGAAGGTCGGGAAGAAATACGCCAGCAGCGTGGCGATCAACATGCCACACAAGAACCAGTCGGTGACCACGCGTTTGAGGTGTTTGAAGGCATGCATAACAGGCACCGAATACATTTGTAAGAATTGGTGACTTAGCCTAACGTCGGCTCCATCAGCCGTCTTGCGACATAAGGCCAAACAATGCCGACTAACGGACAACTTTCCCTCGAACGGACGATTCCGACGCTGACGGCGCTGCCGCGTCCGCTGTATGCCCGTGCGGAAAGTCTCAACGCCGGTTCATGGACGCCGCCACATCGGCACGATTGGGTGCAGTTTTCCTACGCGATCAGCGGTGTTCTCGGCGTGCACACCGCCGAAGGCAGTTTCTTTGCGCCGCCGCAGTGGGGCATCTGGATTCCGGCGGATCTTGAACACCAAGTGGTGACCTCGATGCGCGCCGAAATGCGCAGCCTCTATGTGCGCCGCGAGGATTGTGAATGGGCGGACGGGCGTTGCCGGGTGCTGGAAGTGACGCCGTTGGCCCGGGAGCTGATCAAGAGTTTTTGTTTGCTGCCGGTTGAATATCCACAGGGCGACAGCCAGGAATCGCGGCTGGTGAGTGTACTGCTGGATCAGTTGGCGCATCTGCCGGAGGTTGGCTTCTCGCTACCGTTACCGCGCCATGAACGGTTGCTGGGGTTGTGCAACGAGCTGATCGAAAGCCCTGAGCGCAATGTGACCTTGCAGGCGTGGGCCGAGCGGTTGGGGACGTCGGAGAAGACCTTGATGCGGTTATTCCAGCGTGAAACCGGGTTGAGCTTTCGAGGGTGGCGCCAGCGGATGCGGTTGCTGTCGTCGTTGAGTTTGCTGGAGGAGGGGGACAGCGTGACCAATGCCGCGCTGTCTTGCGGGTATGACTCGACTTCGGCGTTTATTGCGGCGTTCAAAAGCCTGTTTGGGTTTACCCCGGGAGAATTGTTCAAGCAGTGACGACCTCTTCGCGAGCAGGCTCGCTCCCACAGGGTTTTGCAGTGTCCTTGTGGGAGCGAGCCGGCTCCGGGCGGCGTTCCGACGATTGGCCGCATAGCGGCCACCGGGATTCAGGATCAGGTTCTGAACCGCCGAACCAACCCATCCAGCTCATTCGACAACCCCGCCAGACTCTGCGAATCCAGCCGCGCCGAGTTCGCCAGTTCCGCCACCAATTGCGCATCACCATGAATCTGGCTGATGTGTCGATTGATGTCTTCAGCCACCTGATGCTGTTCTTCCGCCGCGGTAGCGATCTGGGTGTTCATGTCGCGGATCACGTCGACCGATTCCCGAATCAGCCCGAAGCTGCTGCGTGCTTCACCGATCCGCGTCACCGATTGCTGGGACACTTCCAAGCTGGCGTGCATTTGCTGAGTCACCTGACTGGTACGTTTGGCGAGGTTGCCCAGCAAGCCGTCGATTTCCGCCGTGGAATCCGCCGTGCGTTTGGCCAGCGCCCGAACTTCATCGGCCACCACCGCAAACCCACGACCCTGTTCACCGGCCCGCGCTGCTTCGATGGCCGCGTTCAGCGCCAGCAGGTTGGTCTGTTCGGCAATCGAGCGAATGGTCCCGAGGATTGACTGAATGTCGTTGCTGTCGCGCTCAAGCTGTTGCATCGACTGGGCCGACTGTTCGATTTCCTGGCTCAAGCGATCAACGCTGGTCACGGCCGCATCAATCTGCTGCTGACCTTCACGCGCCTGACGCTGGCCGCTGTCAGCCGATTCCGCTGCCTGGCTGCAAGAGCGCGCGACTTCGTTGGCGGTGGCGACCATTTCGTGGAACGCCGTGGAGACCATGTCCACCGCTTCACGCTGACGCCCGGCGGCTTCGGCCATGTCGCTGGAGACCTGGGTCGAACTCTTGGAGGTGGCGAGGATCTTGGTCGCGGCGCCGCCAATGCTCTGAATCAGGTTGCGAATCGCTGCCAAAAACTGGTTGAACCAGTTGGCCAGTTGCGCGGTTTCGTCGCTGCCACGGATTTGCAGGTTCTTGGTCAGGTCGCCTTCACCTTGGGCGATGCCTTCCAGACCGCTGGCCACGCTGCGGATCGGCCGCACGATAAGGCTGGCGAAACTGGCGCCGACGATGGCGAAGAACACGGCCAGCACGGCGGCGATGATCGCGATCAGCCAGGTCAGTTGGGTTGCCGAACTCATCACGTCGGTCTGCTTGATCAGGCCGATAAAGGTCCAGCCCAGCTGCTCCGACGGCCAGACGTTGGCCATGTAGCGTTCGCCGTTCAACTCGACTTCCACCAGCCCTTTGCCGGCCTTGGCCAGTTGCGCGTAGCCGTCGCCGAGGCTGCTCAGCGCTTTAAAGTTGTGTTCCGGTTGCTTCGGATCGACCAGCACCGTGCCGGTGTTTTCCAGCAGCATCAGGTAACCGGTTTCACCGAGCTTGATCTGTTTGACGATTTCGGTGAGCTGCTTGAGCGTCACGTCGATGCTGACCACGCCGCCATGGGTGCCCAATTTGTTGTCGATGGTGCGCACGGTACTGACGTACGTCGCGTCGTCCTGGGCCCAGTAATAGGCCTCAGTGCGGAACGGCTTGCCCGGTTTGGCCTGGGCAGCCTTGTACCAGGGGCGTTGGCGCGGGTCGTAATTGCTCAGCTTCGCATCGTCCGGCCAGGACACATAACCGCCCGCCGCGGTGCCGAGGATGGCATAGGCGTAGGACGGGTGACTGTTACCCAGGTCCTGAAGGAGGCCGAAGACCTTCTTGTCCATCTCGCCTTGGGGAATGCTCTCGGCGTTGGCGCTCATGTAGGTCTTGAGGCTGTCGTCGGAATTCTTGATCAGCGGTTGGGTCGCCAGGTAATCCACGTTCTGGCTGATGCCGTCAAAGAACAGTTGCATGGCGTTGCTGACCTGACGAATCTCGCGGCCACTGCCGTCGACGAAACTGTCCTTGGCATCACTACGCAAGTTCAGCACAACCAGGGTAGCGACCAGCACCACCGGCAAGCAGGCGATGATTGCAAACGCCCAGGTCAACTTCTGTTTGATGTTCATCCGCGCTCCAGATTTTTCTTGTAGGCCCACGCAGTGCAGATGACTCGCGGATTATTGGTAGCCGTAAACGTTTTTGATCGACCCGGTTCCGTGATTGCGCCATCGTTGTTGTTGCCGAAACGATTGTCGGACAAATCACTTTGTCTCTGATGACTTCGGCTAGCCGAGGCGGAAATTGAGGCCTATTAAGAAAAATCCTACGAAGGGTATGAATCGAGATGTCAGCTTCTGTCGCAAATACCCGCTTAGCCCTTCAGCAACAAGTGACGCAGGGTCAGCTATGATCTGTGGCGGCCGATGACGACCGGCGGTTGTTGACCGATTAATCCGGCACATTGTGTGCTTGTTGACGGTCACAGGACGTTCATAGGTCGGCAACCCCTCCCCCGAATGAGTGGATTGCCGTATAACGAATGACTTTCGCGTGTTTGGTAATAAAGGACCCCCAATAAAAGCTGATGAAGACTCCAAAACGCATTGAACCCCTGATCGAGGACGGTCTGGTCGACGAGGTGCTGCGCCCACTCATGAGTGGTAAAGAAGCAGCTGTTTATGTGGTGCGCTGCGGCAACGAGTTACGTTGCGCGAAGGTCTACAAGGAGGCGAATAAACGCAGTTTCCGTCAGGCGGCCGAGTATCAGGAAGGCCGCAAGGTGCGCAACAGCCGTCAGGCTCGTGCGATGGCCAAGGGCTCCAAGTTTGGCAAGAAAGAAACCGAAGACGCCTGGCAGAATGCCGAAGTGGCGGCATTGTTCCGTCTGGCCGGTGCTGGCGTGCGGGTCCCTCAGCCTTACGACTTCCTTGAAGGCGTGCTGTTGATGGAACTGGTGGCCGATGAGTACGGTGATGCCGCGCCGCGTCTGAACGACGTGGTGCTGGAACCGGATCAGGCGCGCGAGTATCACGCGTTCCTGATTTCGCAGATCGTGCTGATGTTGTGTACCGGTCTGGTGCACGGTGACCTGTCGGAGTTCAACGTACTGCTGACCCCGACCGGCCCGGTGATCATCGACCTGCCGCAAGCGGTCGACGCAGCGGGCAACAACCACGCGTTCAGCATGCTGGAGCGTGATGTTGGCAACATGGCGTCCTACTTCGGGCGGTTTGCGCCGGAGTTGAAAAAGACCAAGTACGCCAAGGAAATGTGGGCCCTGTTCGAAGCCGGCACCTTGCACCCGGCCAGCATCTTGACCGGCGAGTTCGACGAGCCGGAAGAGTTGGCTGACGTTGGCGGGATCATGCGCGAGATCGAGGCCGCACGCCTTGATGAAGAGCGCAAGCAAGCGGTGCGCGCGGCAGATGACGCGCCACCGGGCAAAACCGAAGAGCCGCCTCCGCCTTGGATGCAGTGATCGGTTAACGAAAAACCCGGCTTCGGCCGGGTTTTTTGTGTTTGCTGGACTTCGGTGGTGTGTCATGTGGATCGACCCCTCACCCCAGCCCTCTCCCCACGGGGGAGAGGGGGAAAGGGAGCCGATCGCGAGCAGTCCAAAACCTGAGTTCGACTCGGAATCTCAGGTCGATGTACCTCGAAATTCACCTCGGTCAGTCCCCTCTACCCTCTGGGGTGTTTGTACCGGACACATGGTGGACAGGTGTTCGGAGACATGGTGGACACTTTTAAATAGACACATTGCTCATCTGAAAGGAGATGGTTTGTGTCTTGGGAAGAGGTGTCCACCATGCAGCTTCGTTCCGAATTTGTACTGTTAGCTCGGCAAGAAGGGGCCAATATCCGACAACTCTGCCGACGCTTTCATATCAGCCCAAGCACCGGATACAAATGGCTTGGCCGGTTCGAAACCTCTGGTGCAGACGGCTTGCACGACCAGTCTCGGCGCCCAAAACATTCACCCAAACGCTGCGCTGATACGGTTGAAAAGCAGATTCTGGCCTTGGGGGTGGAGCACACGGCCTGGGGCGCCCGCAAGCTCAAACGCAATCTGGAGGATGAGGGGTATTTGATGCCCGCCGTCAGCACGGTGCATGCGATTTTGCAGCGTAATTCGCGAATCGACCCGCAGGCGGCAAATACCAAACCCTTTATCCGATTTGAGCATGAAGCCCCCAACGATCTTTGGCAGATGGACTTCAAGGGACATGTCGGCATGCGCCATGGTCGCTGCCATCCCTTGACGGTATTGGACGACCATTCGCGGTTCTCGCTGTGCATCGCGGCCTGTGGCAACGAGCAGCGTCAGACCGTGCAGGAGCAGCTTATCCACGTGTTTCGGCGCTACGGCTTGCCGATGCGCATGACCATGGATAACGGTGCACCGTGGGGCGATCAGAGCGGGGTTTATACCGCGTTAGAGGTCTGGCTGATGAGCCAGGGCATCCGAGTGGGCCACTCCAGGCCTTATCACCCGCAGACTCAGGGCAAGCTTGAGCGTTTTCACCGCAGCCTCAAGGCTGAAGTTTTGCAAGGTCAGTGCTTCATCGACCTGCTTGGGGCACAGAACGCCTTCGATATCTGGCGCGATATCTACAACCAGAAACGCCCCCATCAAGCATTGGAAATGGAGGTTCCAGCGACTCGCTACAGCTGTAGTCCTCGTGAATACCAGGAGCATCGGCAAGCACTGGAGTACGCCGAAGGGGATTTGATCAGAAAGGTTCAGGCCAATGGCGAGATGTACTGGAAAAGCCGCAAGTATGCGATTGGAAAGGCCTTCATCGGCGAGCACATAGCCATCAGAGAAACGACCGAGGATGGCATCTACGACATCTATTGGAGCAGACATCGCATTGCCAAAATTGACTTGAGCTTGCAGACCGTTGTATCAGGAAAGCGGCTTTGAAGACGTCCACCATGTCCCCGAACATGTGTCCACCATGTGTCCGGTACAAACATGGGGAGAGGGTTAGGGTGAGGGGTGGTTTCCAGATCCACACAAAATCGCGTCTACTGCCACCGGCCCAAAACCACACTCAAGGATTGAATGTGAACACCGCATCCACCCGCAACGCCCAACTGATCATCACCGCCCGTCTGGTCTCGGACTTCGGTGCCTTCCTCAACATGGTCGCCCTGGCCACCTACGTCTACTTGCTCAGCAACAGCGCCATGAGTGTCGGGATCTTTCTCGCCAGCCGCGTGGCGGGTGGAGTATTCGCCAGCCTAATCGGTACGACGTTTTATCGCCGCTGGGCCGGGCGCCTGCCGCTGATTGCCTACGACCTGTTACGCGCCGGGCTGCTGGGCCTGCTGCTGGTGCTGCCGGTTACCCAGCAGATGCTGCTGTTACCGGTGATCGCTTTCGGTCTGGGATTCGGCAACTCGATGTTCGCCATCGGCCTCAACAGCCAATTGCCACATTTAATCGAGGCAGAGCATTTGCTCAAGACCAACGCCTGGATCACCTCGGCGTCGTCGGCCGCTATGGTCGGTGGAAGTCTGGTGTCGGGGCTTTTAGTGGCGGCATTCGGCTTTGAAACGGTGTTTGCATTGAACGTGGTCACTTATCTGCTGGCCGCGTTGTTCATCTTGCCGCTGCGCTTCTCAAAACCTGCGCCCAGCGCCGAACCTAATTACGAACGTGGTGAATGGGCAGCCCTGCTCCAGGGACTGCGCAGCACACCGGTGGTGGCGGCGATGCTCGCGGTGGCCATGGCCGACACCCTTGGCAGTGCCGCGCACAACGTGGGTTTTCCGATTATTTCCAAACTGCTGACGCCCGAGTCCGCCAGCACCACGCTGGGTCTGATGCTGGCGGTCTGGGCCAGCGGAAAACTCATTGGCGCGCGCATCGCCAGCCGGCTGAAAGGCTCGGATAACGTGAACCTGGAGCGGCGATTTTTCTTTGGTGTGTTGCTGATGTCCTGCGGCTTCATTCTGATGTTTCAGCAGCAGACCCTTTACGGGCTGCTGTTGTTTTCGCTGCCGGCGGGATTGGGCGACGGGTTCTCGGAAGTCGGCCTGATGTCGCGCCTGCAGCGTGAACCGGACAGCCTGCGCCTGCCGATTTTCAGCTTCCTGACGCTGTTGCAGATGACCGGGTTCGGCGTCGGCATGCTGATCGCCGCGCCGTTCTATTCGTGGTGGGCGCCGGGTGCCGTGGTGCTGTTGTTCCACGGGATACCCCTCACCACCTTGTTGGTGGTGAAGGGGCTGGCAATCAGGGGCGAGCGGGTTGTGCGCAACAGCCCGACTCCAGGTTCTTGAGGATCGGGCAGTCGGGACGGTGATCACCGTGGCAGTGTTCGACCAGGTCCTGCAGGGTGTCGCGCAGTTGGCCGAGTTCGCGGATTTTCTGGTTCAGCTCGTCGATGTGCTGACGGGCCAAGGCCTTCACATCGGCGCTGGCTCTTTGGCGGTCCTGCCAAAGGGCCAGCAGTTTGCCGACCTCTTCCAGTGAGAACCCCAGGTCCCGGGAGCGCTTGATGAACGCCAGGGTGTGCAGGTCGTCGTCGCCGTACACCCGATAGCCGCTGTCGGTACGATGGGCGGCCTTGAGCAAGCCGATGGATTCGTAATAACGGATCATCTTCGCGCTCAGGCCGCTTTGGCGGGCCGCTTGGCCGATGTTCATCGGTTGTCCTCCAGATCCTTGGGTTTCCAGGTTTTCAACAGTAACGCATTGCTTACCACGCTGACGCTCGACAACGCCATGGCCGCACCGGCCAGCACCGGGTTGAGGAAACCGAAGGCTGCCAGCGGAATGCCGATCAGGTTGTAGACGAAGGCCCAGAACAGGTTCTGACGAATCTTCGCGTAAGTCTTGCGGCTGATCTCCAGCGCCGCCGGTACCAGCCGTGGGTCGCCGCGCATCAGGGTGATCCCGGCCGCGTGCATCGCAACGTCGGTGCCACCGCCCATGGCGATGCCGATGTCGGCGGCGGCCAGGGCGGGTGCGTCGTTGATGCCGTCGCCGACCATGGCCACGACGCCGGTTTTCTTGAGTGTGGCGACGGTGGCGGCTTTGTCCGCCGGCAGTACTTCGGCGTGGACATCCTTGATGCCCAGCGCCTCGGCAACCACTTTGGCACTGCCGCGATTATCGCCGGTCAGCAGGTGGCTGCTGATGTTGCGTGCGCTGAGTTGTTGCACGGCTTGCAGCGCGCCGGGTTTGAGGGTGTCGCCGAAAGCGAAGAGGCCCAATACTCGTGGCTCGGAGCTTTGCTCGATCAGCCAGGACAGGGTCCGGCCTTCGGTTTCCCACGCGGCAGCAGACTCAGCCCATTCACCTGCGCTCAAGCCGCTCTCTTCCAGGAGACGACGATTGCCCAACGCCAATCGACGACCGTCGAGAGTGCCCGCGATGCCACGGCCGGTCAGGGACTGGCTGTCGCTGACATCGGCCACCGTCAAACCGCGTTCGGCGCAAGCGTCCAGAACCGCCTTGGCCAGTGGATGTTCACTGCCGCGTTGCAGGGCGCCGGCCATTTGCAGCAATGCCGCTTCGTCATTGTTGATTGCGCTCAAATGAGCGATGCGCGGAGTACCCGAAGTCAGCGTGCCAGTCTTGTCGAAGACCACCGCACTGACTTCATGGGCACGCTCCAACGCTTCGGCGTCCTTGATCAGAATCCCGTAGCGCGCCGCCACCCCGGTGCCGGCCATGATTGCCGTTGGCGTGGCCAACCCCAGGGCGCATGGGCAAGCGATTACCAATACCGCCACGGCATTGATCAGCGCCGTTTCCATGGGCGCGCCGTACAACCACCAACCGATCAAGGTTGCCAACGCAATCAGCAGGACCGCAGGGACAAACACCTGACTGACTTTATCCACCAGTTTCTGGATCGGCGCCTTCGCCGCTTGAGCGTCTTCGACCAGGCGGATGATGCGGGCGAGCACGGTTTCCGCGCCCAAGGCCAGGGTGCGAACGAGCAACCGGCCTTCGCCATTGATCGCGCCGCCGGTGACCTTGTCGCCGGGTTGTTTGGGCACCGGCAGGCTTTCGCCGCTGATCAGCGCTTCGTCGGCGTGGCTCTGGCCTTCGACCACTTCACCGTCCACCGGGAAGCGTTCGCCGGGTTTGACCATCACCAGATCATTGAGGCGCAAGGCGCTGATGGCGACATCCTGCTCGCGGCCGTCGATCACCTGAATCGCCCGCTCCGGGCGCAAGGCTTCGAGCGCGCGAATGGCACTGGCGGTCTGGCGTTTGGCGCGGCTTTCCAGGTATTTGCCCAGCAGCACCAAGGCAATCACCACCGCCGAGGCTTCGAAATACAGGTGCGGCATGCGCCCGGCGGCGGTGGCCCATTCATAGAGACTCAAGCCATAACCGGCGCTGGTGCCCAACGCGACCAGCAAGTCCATGTTGCCCGCACCGGCGCGCACGGCTTTCCAGGCCGCGACGTAAAAGCGCGCACCGAAGATGAATTGCACCGGCGTGGCCAACGCGAATTGTACCCAGGCCGGGAGCATCCAGTGCACACCGAACGGTTGCAGCAGCATTGGCAGCACCAGCGGCGAGGCGAGGACGATCGCCATGATCAAGGCCCAACGCTCGCGGTGCAGGCGTTGTTGTTGATTATCGGTTTGCGGGTGTTCGACTTCCCAGACGCTGGCGTTATAGCCCGCCTTGGTCACTGCGCCGATCAGGGTTTGCGGATCGATCTGGCCGAGCAGCTCAAGGTGGGCGCGTTCATTGGCCAGGTTGACGCTGACGCTCTTGACCCCCGGCACCTTGGCCAGCGCTCGTTCGACCCGGCCGACGCAAGAGGCGCAGGTCATGCCGTCGATGCTCAATTCCAGACTCTGTTGCGGCACGCTGTAACCCGCCTGCTGCACGGCGTCCATCAAGGCCGGCAGGCTGTCGCTGGGCGCTTGAACCCGGGCCTGTTCGGTGGCCAGGTTGACGCTGACGGCAGAGGCGCCGATGACTTTGCTCAAGGCACGCTCGACACGCCCGGCGCAACTGGCGCAGGTCATGCCGGCAATCGGCAGATCGAAAGTGGTGGATTCGGACATCGGTCACGCTCCCTGTAGAAGATGACTACAGGATCAACCTTGCCATGCGGGCAAGGTCAAGCGCCATGTCTCAGATCAACGATTGATCGTTCCCACGCAGAGCGTAGGAACGATCGATGTGGCGATCAGTAGTCCAGGGCCGCAGGCTTGAGGTACATCCCTTCCTGCGTCATCGCAATCCGGAACTTCAGCACGTCACCGGCCTTGAGCGTGATGTTCTGCGAACCCGGTGCGAGCATGCCCGGATTGCAACCCGGCGCCTGGCCCGGCAGCAGCTTCAGGCGCAAGGACACATTGCCCGGCGGCAGGTTGAACGAGGTGCTTTGTTCCTGGAACAACCGCGCCGACAGCTGATCGTGAATGTACACGCCGATCTCGCAGGAGGTCGCGACTTCCAGGCGCTCGCGGGAAATGATCAGTACGCCATAGTCCTCCCCGGCGGCCTGAACTGAAGGTGTCGCGGCAAATAGGCTGAGAAAGCCTAACAGGCTGAGAGCTGACCAGCGCATGGCTGAATCTCCTGATGTCGAGTCATTGATGGACGCAGCTTGGCCGAGCGCGACGGCGATTGCCAGCCCGGCAGCTCACTTCAGAACTTGACCTTGCCATGATGGCAAGCTCGAGACTGCACACAACTTCACGAAAGGAGTCATCCCATGCAAGTGTTCAGCGTTCAAGGCATGTCCTGTGGTCACTGCGTCAAAGCCATCACCCAAGCGTTGCAAGCCAAGGATCCTGCGGCCAGCGTGCGTATCGATCTGGCCGCGAAAGAAGTCGGTGTCGAGAGTGCTTTATCGGCGGAGCAGGTGATCGCGGTGATCACCGGAGAAGGCTACGAGGTGAAAGTTGCCTGAGACAAAGCGCAATCCCACATGGAATTGCATTCATCCAGTGTTTTTTAATAGTTAGCGACCTAACGGAATGTTCAAGGCGGCCATGCGCGGCTAGACTGTTGGGCTGCCGACCCTGTCCAACTGGATGCCTGATGAATTTCCGTTCCATTTTGATTCTTGGCGCCTTGAGCGCCTTCGGTCCGCTGGCGATCGATTTCTATCTGCCGGCCTTCCCGGCGATGGCGCTCGCCTTCGGCACCGATGAAAAACACGTTCAGCTGACCCTGGCGGCGTATTTCCTGGGCTTGTCCATCGGTCAGCTGGCTTACGGCCCGGTGGCGGATCGCTTCGGGCGCCGCATTCCCTTGCTGACCGGTGTAGGGCTGTTCACCGCGGCCTCCCTGGCCTGCGCCTATGCGCCGAACCTCGAATGGTTGATCGGCGCACGCTTCGTTCAGGCGTTGGGCGGGTGCGCGGGGATGGTGATCGCGAGGGCAATTGTCAGCGATAAATGCGATGCGGTGGGTTCGGCGAAGGTCTTTTCGCAGCTGATGCTGGTGATGGGCCTGGCGCCGATTCTTGCGCCGATGCTGGGTGGGCTGTTGGTCAACACCACGGGCTGGCAGTCGATCTTTCTCGTGTTGACCGGTTTCAGTGCGCTGGCAGGGTTGGCCGTGGCACTGGGGTTGCCGGAAAGTCTGCCGGCCCATGTGCCGCGTCAACCGTTGTCGGGGGCTTTGCGTCAGTACGGTCGACTGTTGTCGGACCGGGTGTTCCTCGGCCACGCCTTGACCGGTGGCATCGCCATCGCCGGGATGTTTGCCTACATCGCCGGTTCACCGTTCGTTTTCATCAAGCTGTATGGCGTGCCGCCCGAGCATTTCGGCTGGCTGTTCGGCACCAACGCGGCGGGCTTCATTCTGGTCGCGCAGCTCAACGCGCGACTGCTGGCCAAGCGTGGCCCGGCGCTTCTGCTGGCGCGCACCGTGTGGATCTACGTTGGCGCCGGTCTGGCGCTGCTGGCCGTCAGTTCGCTGCATACCGCGCAGCTATGGCCATTACTGATTCCGCTGTTTGTCTGCATCGCCAGCCTCGGTTGCATCCTGCCCAACGCCTCGGCCTGCGCCATGAACGGGCAGGGCGCTCGCGCCGGCAGTGCGTCGGCGATGCTCGGTTGCCTGCAATTCAGCGTTGCCGCCGGGGCAGCAGCACTGGTAGGCGTTTTACACGACGGCAGCGCCATGCCGATGGCCATGGTCATCAGCCTGTGCGGAATTCTGGTGGTGAGCGTGGCGATGCTCACCCGGCGTTTGCAAAATGCCCGGGCACTGGTGCAAGCCCAGGTCTGAGGACGGACTCAGCCAGCCGCGCGTTGCTGCTGGTCGGGAAATTGATGAGGGGCGTGCAGGCGCGCTTCAAGGGTTCGGGTGAAGGCGCGGGCTTCGGCTTCGCTACGGAACGTCACAGCATGTTGGTCCAGGCGGACCTGCCACTGGGATTTAGCCACTTCTTTTATCAGGATCTTCATTGCTGACCTCCTTATGTAAAAGATTGCATCGCAGAGGTTTCGATTGTAGACCCGAATACGATCGCAATTATGACAACGGTCAACTCTCTGACTGACGGTGTCGTCCTTTACCGGACGACACGTCTGTCAATGTGTTTCAGAATCCTTCAAGCACAATCTTGCCCCTGGATTTGCCGCTCTCCAGAAGTTCGTGGGCGCGACGCAGGTTGGCCGCGTTGATGGTGCCGAAGTGTTCACCCACCGTAGTTTTCAGCGTCCCGGCGTCGATCAGCCCGGCCACGCGGTTAAGCAATTTGTGCTGCTCGATCATGTCTGCGGTTTCGAACAGCGAGCGGGTGTACATGAACTCCCAGTGCAGCGACAGGCTCTTGCGCTTGAGCTTGGTCACGTCCAGCGCCTTCGGATCATCGATCAGGGCCAGTTTGCCTTGCGGCGCCAAAGCCTCGACCAACTGATCCAGGTGGTGATCGGTCTGGGTCAGGCTGGCGACGTGAGTCACTTGATCGACACCCGCGCGTTTGAGTTCTTCGCTCAACGGCTGGCTGTGATCGATCACCAGGTCGGCACCCAGTTCACGAACCCAGCTCTGGGTTTGCGGGCGGGAAGCGGTGCCGATGACTTTCAGCCCGGTGAGCTGGCTGGCCAGTTGCGTGAGTATCGACCCCACACCGCCAGCGGCACCGACGATCAAAAGGCTCTGGCCTTCATCGGTTTTGCCTTCACGCACTTGCAGGCGTTCGAAGAGCAATTCCCACGCAGTGATAGCGGTCAGCGGCAGCGCGGCGGCTTCGGCGAAACCGAGGGTTTTCGGCATATGGCCGACGATCCGCTCATCGACCACGTGCAGTTCGCTGTTGCCGCCCGCACGGGCGATGGAACCGGCGTAGAACACGTTGTCGCCGGCCTTGAACAGCGTGACTTCACTGCCGACGGCCTTGACCACCCCCGCCACGTCCCAGCCCAGCACTTTCGGCGTGCCCGCTTCAGGCTGGACGTTCTGGCGGACCTTGGTGTCCACCGGGTTGACCGAGATGGCTTTGACTTCCACCAACAGGTCACGCGGGCCGGCAACCGGTTCTGGCAGTTCGATGTCTTGCAGAGAATTTTCGTCGCTGATTGGCAACGAGGCGTAGTAGGCAATGGCTTTCATACGGGCTCCTGAGAAGTAATAAAGAAGGCAGATCAGACGATGGAGCGCAGGCGCTTGAGGTCGAAGTGTTCGAGAAAGTCGCCAGCCTTGGCGCGGAAGTTCTGGATATGCGCGCTGGCGTCATGGGCCTGCAGGGCTTCGTCACTGCTCCATTTTTCGATCATGTAGAAGGCGTGAGGATTGGCGAGGTCCTGGTGCAAGTCGTATTGACCGCAACCAGCCTCGGCGCGGGTCGGTTCCAGCAGCGCACGCAGGTGCTGTTCGAGGGCATCCTGCTGGCCGGCTTTGGCGATGAGGGTGGCGATAGCGGTAAAAGGCTGGGACATGTTCGGCTCCGGGAACAGGGTGAATTCGATGGGACGGATAATTGGCTATTTCTCTGCAAGATAAAACCCGCTAAAAGAGCAGTCTCTTTCAATATTTTTTTGATAATCGAGGCTGAACAATGCTGCGTTTCGATGACTTGCAGTTGTTTGTCCGGGCGGCGGATCTGGGCAGTCTGTCAGCGGCGGCGCGCGGGATGGACATGTCGGCCGCGGTAGCCAGTGCGGCGCTGAAGCGCATCGAACAGCAGCTCGGCGCCCGGTTGCTCGCCCGTTCTACCCGGAGCTTGCGGCTGACCGCTGAAGGCGAGGGATTTCTCGAATACGCTCGGGCCGCCTTGAGCAACCTCGACGAGGGCCGCCGTTTATTGGCCAGCGGTCAGGACCAGGTCAGCGGGATTTTGCAGCTGTCGGCACCTTCGGACTTTGGCCGCAATCTGCTGCTGCCCTGGCTGGACGAGTTTCAGCGAGAGCATCCGAAGCTTACGGTGCGTTTGCTGTTGGGCGACCGCATCGCCGACCTGTTCCGCCAACCGGTGGACATCGCCCTGCGGTACGGCGAGCCGGAAGACTCAAGCCTGGTGGCGCTGCCCATTGCTCCGCAGAACCGCCGCGTTCTCTGCGCCGCCCCGAGTTACCTGGCGCGGCATGGCGAGCCCCGGCAGCTGGAGCAACTGGCTCAGCACAACTGCCTGCTGTTCATGCTCGGCAGCCGGGTCCACGACCATTGGAGTTTTCACGACGGCAAACGCGAGGTCAGCCTGACCGTCAGCGGCGATCGTTTCAGCGATGATGCCGATGTCGTGCGTCTGTGGGCCGTGGCAGGTGCCGGGGTCGCCTACAAATCCTGGCTCGATGTCGCGGCCGATGTGCTGGCCGGTCGATTGCAAGTGCTCATGCCGGAACTGCTCTGTGAGCGCGCACCGCTGAATTTGCTGTGCGCCCATCGCGCACAATTGAGTAAGCCGGTGAACCTTTTGCGGGAAATGCTCGCCAGCCGATGCGCCCGGTTGAGTAGCCAATTTCCGACGTTATCGGGCCCCGATCATTAGTCGCAGGCAAATAGCGAAATTTCACTCAGGAACTATCACCACCAATGGTTTCCCAAGGGCAGGAACCGGCGGTTAACCCGCCTATACTAGCGCTCGCCTCATGTACGCACCGTCGATCTCGCAATGGCGAGTCCACATCCGATTCAGCCAGGCCCCATGGTCAATCGCCGCCGCTTTGCGAAACCTGCGAGCAATGGCCTGTGCGATTGGCCGGCTTTGCCCGGTTTATGGCGGTTTCCACGCCTTGGCCGACGACACATTACTGGTCAAGATGTCTCTGAGCAGTAGACGAAACGATTCAACAGGGAGTGAATACATGGAACATGCACCTTGCATCAGCCAGATCGCCACGTTGCTGGCTGACCCAAAGCGCAGCGCAATGATGTGGGCCTTGATGGACGGCTCGGCGCGGCAAACCGAAGAGCTGGCCTTGTTGGCCGGCCTGTCACCGTCTTCGGCCAGTGCGCATCTGGGGCGATTGTCCGCCGGAGGTCTGTTGAAAGTCGAATTCCGCGGCCGCAAACGGTTCTTCCGTCTTGCCGCCCCTGAAGTGGGTGCCGCGATAGAGGCACTGGCCAGCGCCACCCTGGCCAGCACGCCTCGGGAAGTCCCGGACGTTTTCAAGCGCACGCCCCCCCTCGCCAAACCTCAGACGGCGCCTTCGTCACTCTTGCGCGCCAGGCTTTGCGACGACCATCTGGGCGGCACCCTTGCCGCCGATCTTTACCAGCGCCTGCTGGATGCGGGTTGGATCGAACAGTTCGATCAGCGGGTCATGATCACTCACAAGGGCGCCACGCAATTGGCGACGAGGGGTGTGTTCATCCAGGCGCTGGCCCATCGCAACAGCCGAGTCGCCTGCGCTTGTCCGGACTGGAGCGAAAGACGCCCGCACATGGGCGGATCACTGGGTGCGGCGTTGCTTCAATTGTTCATGCAGTCAGGTTGGCTGAGCCTGCCCAACGATTCGCGAGCCTTGCAGATCACCGCCGCGGGGCAGCGTGAAATCCATCGATTCGCCAAGGAAACCGAGCTGGAAATGGCGTTGTAGACGCATCGAGATCGACGTCCGAAGCTTCGGGCGTCGTTCAGAGCTGCGAACAGGTCGCATCCAGCAGTAACCCCCAGCAGCTATCGCGCACACTCTTCCGGGGACTTTCGGATTGGGGGAATGTGGCATGGAAACACGAGGCTTCAGCGCGGCAGAACGACTGGAACGGCTGCCCATCAGCGGTTATCACCGGATCATTTTCATCATCATTGCCCTGGCGTTTTTCTTCGACTCCATGGACCTGGCGATGATGACCTTCCTGCTCGGCTCGATCAAAACCGAGTTTGGCCTGACCACGGCGCAGGCCGGATTGCTGGCCAGTTCGAGTTTTTTTGGCATGGTCGTGGGGGCGTCACTGTCCGGCATGCTGGCCGACCGCTTCGGCCGCAAACCGGTGTTCCAGTGGAGCATCGTGTTGTGGGGGATCGCCAGTTATCTGTGCTCCACGGCGCAGAACGTCGAAACGCTGACGTTGTTTCGAATCCTGTTGGGGATCGGCATGGGCATGGAGTTTCCCATTGCTCAGTCGATGCTCTCGGAGCTGATTCCTGCCAAACGGCGCGGGCGTTACATTGCGCTGATGGACGGTTTCTGGCCGCTGGGTTTCGTCGCCGCCGGCGTACTGTCGTACTTCCTGCTGCCGGTAATTGGCTGGCGGGACATCTTCCTGGTGTTGGCGGTGCCGGCAGTGTTTGTCCTGGCGATTCGCTTTTTCATTCCAGAATCACCGCGCTGGCTGGAACAGGCCGGGCACCATGACGTGGCAGACAAGGTCTTGCTGCGCATCGAAGATCGGGTCCGGACATCTCTGGGACGTTCGGATCTGCCTGAGCCGATCCGCCTGCCGAGAGTGGCGAGTACGCCGGGCCATTTCTTTTCCGCGTTGCGGCAGATCTGGTCGCCGCTGTACCGCCAGCGCACGATGATGATTTGGAGCGTCTGGTTCTTTGCCTTGCTGGGCTTCTATGGCCTGACGTCCTGGCTCAGTGCCTTGCTGCAGCAGTCGGGTTTTGCCGTGACTCAGTCGGTGTATTACACGGTGCTGATTTCCCTCGGCGGAATTCCCGGTTTCCTGATGGCCGCCTGGCTGGTGGAGCGTTGGGGGCGTAAACCGGTGTGCGTGGTGACGTTGCTCGGCGGCGGGGTGATGGCGTTTCTGTATGGTCAGAGCGCAGTGTTTGGCGGCAATGTCAGCCTGTTGATTGCCTCGGGGCTGCTGATGCAGTTTTTCCTGTTCGGCATGTGGGCGGTGCTTTACACCTACACGCCGGAGTTGTACCCGACATCGGCGCGGGCCACGGGTTCGGGGTTCGCGTCGGCGATTGGCCGCGTGGGTTCGTTGCTCGGGCCAATGGTAACCGGGCTGGTGTTCCCGATGACCGGGCAGGGCGGGGTGTTTGCGCTGGGGGCGATGTGTTTTGCGATTGCGGCGGGGGTGGTGTGGGTGTTCGGGATGGAGACCCGGGGCAAGACGCTGGAAGAGTTGAGCGAGGCAACACCAATCTAAATGTGGGAGCGAGCCTGCTCGCGAAGCGGTGTGTCAGCTGCATCAACATCGACTGACACTCCCTTTCGCGAGCAGGCTCGCTCCCACAGTGGTTATGTGGTGAGTCCTACGGTTTTACCAACCGTGCATCCAGACTGTTCTGCGCCAATTGCTTGGCCTGATCCTGGGTCATGCCCAAATGGGTGTACAACGCGTGGAAGTTCTCGGTGACATAACCGCCGAAGTACGCCGGGTCATCCGAGTTCACGGTCACTTTCACGCCACGCTCGAGCATGTCGAGAATGTTGTGCTGAGACATGTGATCGAACACGCAGAGCTTGGTGTTCGACAACGGGCACACGGTCAACGGGATTTGCTCGTCGATGATCCGCTGCATCAAACGCTCGTCTTCGATGGCGCGCACGCCATGGTCGATGCGCTGGATTTTCAGCAGATCGATGGCTTCCCAGATGTACTCGGGCGGGCCTTCTTCACCGGCGTGGGCGACGGTCAGGAAGCCTTCGTGACGGGCACGGTCAAACACGCGCTGGAACTTGCTCGGTGGGTGACCCATTTCCGAACTGTCCAGACCGACAGCCACAAACGCATCACGGAACGGCAGCGCCTGATCGAGGGTTTTCTCGGCTTCTTCTTCGCTCAGGTGACGCAGGAAGCTCAGGATCAAACCGCTGGTGATCCCCAGTTGCTGCTCGCCATCCTTCAACGCGGCGGCGATGCCGTTGAGCACCACTTCGAACGGCACGCCACGGTCGGTGTGGGTTTGCGGGTCGAAGAACGGTTCGGTGTGAATCACGTTCTGCGCCTTGCAACGCAACAGGTAAGCCCAGGTCAGGTCGTAGAAATCCTGAGAAGTGCGCAACACGTCGGCGCCCTGGTAATACAGGTCGAGAAATTCTTGCAGGTTATTGAAGGCGTAGGCCTTGCGCAGGGTTTCGACATCGCTCCACGGCAGGGCGATCTTGTTGCGTTCGGCCAGGGCGAACAGCAACTCAGGCTCCAGCGAACCCTCAAGGTGCAGGTGCAGTTCTGCCTTGGGCAGGGCGTTCAGCCAGTCGTACATAGTCTTTTCTCATCAGGTGCAGATGGCGAGCATTCTACAGATGCCCGTGGAAACAATTAGCAAAACCTGACCAGCCGGTTCATCACAGCGCTTCCTGTTCCCGTCGATAGGCGTAGGTATCGGCGAAGCGCGAGAGCAGGAATTCGGCGCAGGTGGTGGCCGGATACTTTGCCGGGTGCCGTTCATCCTGACAGCCGGGCAGGCATTCGATGACCGTGTCGGGGTGCGGCTCGGCGAAGAACGGCATCGAGTAACGGTCCACGCCCAGCGGGCTGATCACCCGGTGCGGCGTCGACAGGTAACGGTCGTTGCTCCAGCGCGCCATCATGTCGCCGAGGTTGACCACGAACGTGCCGTCGATTGGCGGTGCATCGATCCACTCGCCTTTAACGTTTCGCACTTGCAGGCCGCCGGCGCCATCCTGATACAGCAGGGTGATGCAGCCGTAATCGGTGTGGGCGCCGGCGCCTTGCTGCTCTTCGGAACTGGCGGTGTGGCGCGGTGGGTAATGAATCATCCGCAGCACGCTGACCGGCTCAACGAAACGGGTGTCGAAAAAGTCGCGCTCGATGCCCAGCGCCACGGTCATGGCCCGTAACAGGGTTTGTGCCAGGGCCTGCATGTCGACGTAGTGCTGCTCCATCAGCGATTCCCAGCCGGGCATCGACGGATGGCGGTTGGGGCCGCGCAGCGGTTTTTCTGCCAACACTTCAGGGTGATCGGCCGGCAGGTGCAGGCCCATGTCGAAGGTTTCTTTCAGGTCGCTGGGTTTGCTCGGGTCGAGTTGTTCGGTGGCGATGGCGCCGTAACCGCGATGGTGACGAGTCTGGGTGATATCGATCTTGAGTTTTTCGGCGACGGGCAGGGCGAAGAAACGTTGAGCGCTGTCGAGTACGGCGTCGATGCGCGACGGGCTGATCGGGTGGCCCTCGATATAGAAAAAGCCCCACTCGCGGCAGGCGCGGTCGATTTGCGTGGCGATGGATTGCCAAGCGTGTGCGTCATCGCTGTAGAGCGGGGCGATATTGATGATCGGGAGCTGGTTCATGCGCAGTCCTTAAGAACGCTGAAAGTCCAATGTGGGAGCGGCGGTGCGGCGATCCGACTTGCTCGCGAAGACGGCAGAGCATTCAACATTGATGTTGGCTGACACACCGCCTTCGCGAGCAAGTCGGATCGCCGCACCGCCGCTCCCACAGGGTTTTGTGTATGGCTCGGGAATTACTTCGGCATGTCGGCTTTCATGCCTTCAACGTAGTAGTTCATCGATGCCAGCTCCGCATTGCTCGCCGTCGCGCCCGCCGCAATCTTCTCGACGCCTGCCTGATCCTTGATCGGTCCGGTGAAAGGGTGGAAAGCACCGCTTTTGATGTCGGCAATGATCTGCTCTGCCTCGACCTTCACTGCAGCCGGCACCAGATCGCTGATCGGCAGTTCAACCGTACCTTCCTTCAATCCACCCCAGTAATCCTGCGACTTCCACGTGTGGTCGAGCACGCTTTGGGTCGCCTGAATGTAGTGCGGCGCCCAGTCGTTGACGATGGACGTCAGCACCGCTTTCGGCCCGAAGTGCGCCATGTCCGAAGCGTAGCCCACGGCATACACGCCGCGACGTTCAGCTGCCTGGATCGGCGCCGGGCTGTCGGTGTGCTGGAACACCACATCCACACCCTGATCGATCAACGCGTTGGCGGCATCGGCCTCTTTGCCCGGATCGAACCAGGAGTTGACCCACACCACCTTGATCTCGGTGCCGGGGTTGTACTTGTTCAGGGCCAGTTGAATGGCGTTGATGTCGCGGATCACTTCCGGGATCGGGAAGGACGCGACGTAACCGATCTTCTTGGTCCTGGTCATCTTCGCCGCGAGGAAACCGCCGACGTAGCGCCCTTCATACGTGCGCGCCAGGTAAGTGCCGAGGTTCTTGTCCTGTTTGTAGCCGGTGGCGTGTTCGAAGGTCACCTTGGGAAATTGTTTGGCGACTTTCAGGGTCGGGTTCATGTAACCGAAAGAGGTGGTGAAGATCAGGTCGTACTTGTCCTTGGCCATGTTGCGGATCACCCGCTCTGCGTCGGCGCCTTCAGCGACGTTTTCCACATAGTTGGTGGTGATCTGGTCACCGAATTTTTCCGCCAGCGCTTTGCGCCCCTGTTCATGCTGATACGTCCAGCCGTGGTCACCAATCGGACCGATGTAGACGAAGCCGACTTTCAGCGGGTCAGCGGCACTGGCGGTCAGGCTGGCGCTCAGACCGATGGCCGCGACGACGGCGCAAAGCAGCTTCTTCAACGGACGTTTGTGCATGAATTCCAACTCCATGTGGTTGTGAGGTTGGCAACGCCAATGCAAGTTGCTGACCAACAAGACAACAAATACCCAAACTGCGTAACGGCCTTCGCGAGCAGGCTCGCTCCCACAGGAGAACGCATTCCAATGTGGGAGCGAGCCTGCTCGCGAAGTGGCCCTTGAGGCCGATAAAAGTGCATGCCTTGGCATAACTGCCATCCACTGGTGCGCTAAGGTGTAACGAAACGTTAGTGCCGCCCCACAGTCAGTAGCTCATCACCCTGGTTTCGCTTCACACGGCAAAAAAAGGCCCGCAATGCTCACACTCATCAAGCAAGAAAAGTTTCTGTTGCTGGCCCTGCTCGCCGCCGTCGTCGCTTATCCGCTGGAACACTGGATGCTGCACAGCGGCCAGCCCATCGCGTTGACCGCCGGCCTGGTGCTGATCGCATTCATCGTCGTTGCCTCCATGCGCGTCGCCCATCACGCCGAACTGCTGGCCGAAAAAGTCGGTGACCCTTACGGCACGATGATCCTGACCCTGGCCGCCGTGCTGGTGGAAGTGGTGATCCTGGCGATCATGATGAGCAACGAAGCCTCGCCGACCCTGGTACGCGACACGATTTATTCGGCGGTGATGCTCGACATCAACGGCATCCTCGGCCTGGCCGCGTTGATGGGTGGGATCAAGTACGGCGAACAGTCCTACAACGACGACTCGGCGCGCAGCTACAGCGTGATGATTCTCACCGCCATGGGCGTTTCCATGGTGGTGCCGGAGTTCATTCCCGAAGCCAACTGGAAACTCTATTCGGCGTTCACCATTGGTGCGATGGTCGTGCTCTACACCTTGTTCCTGCGCATGCAGGTCGGGCCGCACAGTTATTTCTTCAGCTACAGCTACCCGGAAAAACGCCGCAAGAAAGTCCCGGAGGAAGAACCTGAGCCCATCAATCTGGTGTTGAGTATCGGCACGTTGGTATTCGGCGTGGTGGTCATCGGCGCCTTGGCCGAAGTGATGTCCAAGACCCTCGACCTGGGCCTGGAGGGGACGGGCGCACCGCCGGTGATCACGGCGATCCTGGTGGCGGCAATCTCGGCGGCGCCGGAGATTCTGACCGCGTTGCGGGCGGCTCTGGCCAACCGCATGCAGTCGGTGGTCAACATCGCCATGGGCGCGTCGCTGTCGACGGTCATTCTGACGGTGCCGGTGATGGAAGCGATGGCGCTCTACACCGGCCAGCCGTTCCAGATGGCAATGACCCCGGTGCAGACCGTGATGGTCTTCCTCACCCTGATCGTCAGCGCAATCAACCTCAACGATGGCGAAACCAATGCCATCGAAGGCATGACCCACTTTGTGCTGTTTGCGACATTCATCATGTTGTCGCTGCTCGGTCTCTGAACACACCACAAAACCCATTGTGGGAGCGAGCCTGCTCGCGAAGGGGGCGGATCAGTCAACATAGATGTTGAATGTCAGTCCGCTTTCGTCGGAACGCCGCCCGGAGCCGGCTCGCTCCCACAGGTTTAGATTGTGTTGTGTCAGGTGCCGGCGATTAGCTGCCGAGCCGCCTGGCTGTGATCGGCAATCAACCCCTTCAAATCCAGCCCTTCAACCTGCCCATCAATCACCCGCCACTTGCCGCCAACCATCACCCGATCCGCCCGATCAGCGCCACACAGCAGCAACGCCGACACCGGATCATGACTGCCAGAGAACCGCAGCTCATCGAGCTTGAACAGCGCCAGATCCGCCTGCTTGCCCACCGCCAGTTCGCCGATATCGGTACGGCCCAGCAACTGCGCCGAACCCTTGGTCGCCCACCCCAGCACCAACTCCGGGGTGATCTTCTCGGCGCCATAACGCAGCCGCTGAATGTACAGCGCCTGACGGGTTTCCAGCATCATGTTCGATGCATCGTTGGACGCCGAACCGTCCACGCCCAAGCCCAGTAACGCGCCCGCTGCGGTCAGGTCCAGTGTCGGGCAAATGCCGGAAGCCAGACGCATATTCGAACTCGGGCAATGGCAAATGCCGGTACCGGCGGCGCCGAGGCGAGCGATTTCGTCCGGGTTGAAGTGGATGCCGTGAGCCAGCCAGGTGCGTGGGCCGAGCCAGCCGACGCTGTCGAGGTAATCCACAGTGCGCAGGCCGAAGCGTTGCAGGCAGAAGTCTTCTTCGTCGAGGGTTTCGGCCAGATGGGTGTGCAGGCGCACGTCGAGTTTGTTCGCCAGTTCGGCGCTGGCGGACATGATTTCCGGGGTCACCGAGAACGGTGAGCAGGGCGCCAGGGCGATCTGGATTTGCGCACCGTCGCCACGCTCGTGGTACTCGGCGATCAAGCGTTGGCTGTCGGCGAGGATGACTTCGCCTTCCTGCACGGTCTGCTGCGGCGGCAGGCCGCCGTCCTTTTCGCCGAGGCTCATGGAACCGCGCGTCAACATGGCGCGCATGCCCAGTTCGCGGACGCTCTCGACTTGTACGTCGATCGCATTTTCCAGGCCTTGCGGAAACAGGTAATGGTGATCGGCCGCGGTGGTGCAGCCAGACAGCAGCAACTCGGCCAACGCGACTTTGCTGGCGAGGGCAAGTTTTTCAGGGGTGAGGCGGGCCCAGACCGGGTAGAGGGTTTTCAGCCACGGGAACAACGGCTGATTGACCACCGGCGCCCAGGCGCGGGTCAGGGTTTGATAGAAGTGGTGATGGGTGTTGATCAGTCCCGGCAGGATCACATGCTCGCGGGCATCGAACACTTGTCCACAGGGCGCGGAAGGTTGCTGGCCGGCGGCGAGCACTTCGACGATCAAACCGTCTTGCAGCACCAGGCCGCCACGGGCATCGAGGCCATTGGCAGTGAAGATCGCGAGGGGATTTTTTAACCAGGTACGGGTCGCAGGCATGTTGGCCGGCTCCTCTGAAAATTGGGTTCAGGTTAGCCAGCTCAGTGATTACCCTGTCTGCTGATCCAGGGTCGCCGCGGGGACGAGGTGCGGAGTTTCAAACAAAAAAGCATCGCGGGCAAGCCTCGCCCGACAGGACAACACAAATCCCTGTGGGAGCGAGCTTGCTCGCGATGAGGCCATGTCAGTCAACATTGATGTTGAATGTCAGTCCGCCATCGCGAGCAAGCTCGCTCCCACAGGGGAAGGGGGGGGTTACCAGGGAATGGTTTCACCCCGGTAATTCACAAAATGATGCCCGCCCTTGCCGGTATACGCATTCACCTGATCGACCAACCCACGCGTACTGGTGCCCACATCAATGTCAGCGCCTTCACCGCCCATGTCGGTCTTCACCCAACCCGGATGCAGCGACAGCACGGTGAGTTTCTGCTCGCCCAACTGAGTGACGAAGCTGCTGGTCATCGAGTTCAGCGCCGCTTTACTCGCCTTGTACAACGCCAGCTCGGGGGCATCCGGCATGGTCACGCTGCCCAGCACCGAACTCATGAACGCCAGCACGCCGCTGTCCGGACGAATCTGCCCGACAAAGCGTTGAGCCAGGTTGATCGGTGCCACGGCGTTGGTGAAAAACAGTTGCCCGACTTCGGCCAGGGTCGCGCCGCCCGGCGTTTGAACTTCCGGACCTTTGACCCCGGCATTCACGAACAGCAGGTCAAACACTTCGCCCTTGAGTTGTTGGCTCAGGGCGATGACCGCCTGCTGATCGTCCATGTCGAGTTTTTCGATCCGCACCTTGCCCAAGGCCTGTAAGGCTTCGGCGTTCTGCGGGTTGCGCACGGTGGCGGTAACCTGCCAACCGTCGGCCAGCAGGGTTTTCACCAGACCGAGGCCCAAGCCTCGGGAGGCGCCGATGATGAGTGCGGTTTTTGCCGTAGACATAAGTGGCTTCCTTGAAAAATGAGGATCACGGATTTAATGGACAGCGTTGACCGAGCCGTTGCTGCAACTCCTGACGCAACGCGCCGAGTTCTTCCATTCGGGTTTCGATCAGTTTGAGTTTGTCTTGCAGCAATTGCGTGACGGCGCTGTCCGGATCGGGCGACTGCCATATCGCGGCGACGCTGTTGCCGATCTCGCCGAGGGTAAAGCCCAATCGCTGAGCGGTCTTGATGTACTGCACCAGTTGCACCATGTCCGCCGGATAGTCGCGATAACCGTTGGCGCTGCGTTGTGCCGCAATCAACCCGCGCTGCTCGTAGAAGCGCAGCGTGTCGCGGCTGACGGCGCTGGCCTGGGCTAATTCACCGATGCGCATCCTGACGTCTCGAGAGGGCTTGACCCTGGAGCATACTCCAGGCTTTAGCCTTGTTGCTCCCTGAATTTATGGAGCAAGACGGATGTGGACTTCAACGCAATATCGCCAGTTGGTGAAGGGTAGCGCCTGGTATGACTTGATCGTCATGGTGGCGTTTGTCACGCCGTGGAGTTTTGCGGCGTTGCATGGAGTTTTGTTGAGTGTGAGTCAGGCGTTCAACTTGCCTGGCGAGTTGCCGCCGTTTGAGCCGATGCACATGCTGATGGCCAATCTGTTGGGGTCGATTGTCTGCGTGTGGGCGGTGCTGCGGATCCGTGATCCGCAGCAGGTGTTTGGGCGGTATGACGCGGTCGGTAGATTTCTGTTTTCGGCTTGGCAGCTCTATGCCTTGCTCCATGGCGGGAGTTCGCTATTGGTGATTTTCCTGTTCTTTGAATTGGCGTGGGGCGTAGCTCAGGTGTTGCCAGTGCGGGCGTCATCGCGAGCAAGCTCGCACACATTAGGAATGTGTTGTTCACAACATCCCGGTTCAACCACAGTCCCCTGTGGGAGATTCTATGTTGCAGGGCAACCCCGCAACCTCAGGCCGGGTGGTATTCGCTCTGATTTTTCATCAGGGCAAATGCCACCCGGCAGAGTTTCCGGGCAAGGGCCACCAAGGCCTGGGTTTTCGAGAAGCCTCTTGCCAAATACGACTCGTAAAACGGTTTCCATTTAGCTGAGCGACAGGCTGCCATTGCGGCGTTGTAAGCCAACCGGCGGACTTCCGGATCCCCTTTTTTTGTCAGGTGCCGGGGGCCGTTCTTCTTCCCGGAGTCATCGACCGTAAGGTCCATCCCTAGAAACGCGATGAACGCATCACTATTGGCAAAATCACCGCGCATAAAGGTCGTCGCCAACCCGGTTGCAGTCAGTTCGCCAACCCCTTCGATGGCTTTGCAGCGGTCGATATTCTCTTCAATACCCGCCTCTTTGCTGACCTTGCGCAGCAGTTTCTGAATGGCCTGATCCGCTTGCTTGAAGGCCTTTTGCTGGGCGCTCTGTACTTTCTTCAACAAGGGTTCATTGGCCCAGCTCAGCATCAGACCGGCATGGTTCTGGATCAGCGTTGCACGTCTGTGGAGCAGGCTTTTCAGCGAGGTGTAGGCCTTGGGTGGTGGGCTCCAGATCCGCAGTCCGTCTTGTTCGTTCGTCAAATAACGCGCCAGCAGACGGGCATCGCAGGGATCGTTCTTGGCTCGTTGGCCGATGCCGCGGCGATAGTTGCTCACCCGATAAGCATCCACGACATAGACCTGGTGCCCCATCGCATGGGCCAGCTCGACGGTGTCCAGGTGGTAGATGTTGGTGGCTTCAACGGCGATAGCGCTTTGGGCGGGCAATGTTTTAAGCCAGCGTTTGAGGGCTGTTCGATCGTTCTTGATGGTGTCAGTGGTTAGCCGGTCGGAGCGATAGACAACTATTTCGGTCTTGGCGATATCGACGCCAACCACCGTCTGCGAAGTAAGGATTGTCATGACGAATCCTCGGAGCTAGGGTTTAAGAGCTTGTCGGGGTCTACCGTTGCGCTGGCTTGCCTCTATCGTCGGTTTTACCGATGAATTCCTTATCGGCGCTTTGGGTAGAAGGGGCGGGATGAGAAGTCTCCCACGGTCTGTACTGGTCAGAATCGAGCTTTTAGTCCCGCCCACCCCTTCAAGTCTAAACATACAAGCGAGCTTGCTCGCGATGGGGCCCGCCCGGCCAGCCTCTAATGCCCGGCCTGCCACGGTTTCCCCAACGACACCGGCGCATACAACCGCGTACGCAGCGCATCCCGCGACAGCAGCACCAACACCACAATGGTCGCGACATACGGCAGCATTGCCAACAGACTCGACGGAATCGCCAGCCCCAACCCCTGCGCCACTAAATGCAGGATGCTGGCGAGCCCGAACAGATACGCCCCCAGCAGCAATCGCCACACCCTCCAACTGGCAAACACCACCAGCGCCAAGGCAATCCAGCCACGCCCGGCGCTCATGTTCTCCGCCCACATCGGCGTGTAAGCCAGCGACAAATAAGCCCCGGCCAATCCAGCCATCGCCCCACCAAACAGCACCGCCAACGTGCGCACGCCCAACACCGGCAAGCCCATGGCACTGGCCGCATCCGGACTTTCCCCGACCGCCTGAATAATCAGCCCCACGCGACTTTTCACAATCACCCACGCCACCAGCGCGAACAGCGCGAACGACAGGTACACCAACAGATCCTGCGTAAACAGCATCCGCCCGATCAGCGGGATTTCACTCAAATAAGGAATCGCCACCGGCTCGAAACCCGCCAGCGGTTTACCGACCCACGCCGCGCCGACAAAGGTCGACAGGCCCACGCCGAAGATCGTCAGCGCCAACCCGGTGGCCACCTGATTGGCGTTGAACACCAGCGCCACCAGCGCAAACAGGGACGACAACAGCATCCCGGCAAGCATCGCCAGCAACACGCCGAGCCACAGGTTGCCGCTGCTCAACGCGACGATAAAACCGATCACGGCACCAAACAGCATCATGCCTTCCTGACCCAGGTTGAGGACGCCGCTCTTCTCGCAGATCAATTCACCCAAAGCCACCAACAGCAACGGTGTGCCGCAGCGGACCATGGCGTAGAAAATATTGCTCAGCAGATCGATATCCATCACAGCGCTCCTGCTTGTACGACGGTGGCTTGTGCACGACGGGACCAGCGCAGGTTCAAGCGTGGTCGGTAGAGAATCAGCACGTCACTGGCCAGCAGGAAAAACAACATCATTCCCTGGAACAATTGGGTGATTGCCTGGGGCAGATTCATGCTCATCTGCGCGCTCTCGCCGCCGATGTACAGCAGCGCCATCAGCAGACTGGAAAACAGAATGCCGATGGGATTGAGTCGCCCGAGAAACGCCACGGTGATCGCGGCATAGCCATAACCGGGCGAGACTTGCGGCACCAGTTGGCCGATCGGCCCGGTGACTTCACACACGCCGGCCAGCCCCGCCAATCCTCCGCTGATCAATAGCGCCAGCCAGATCAGCCGCTTCTCGCGAAAGCCGACGAACCCCGCTGCGCGCTTATCCAGCCCGAGGACTTTGATCTGGAACCCGATAAAGCTTTTCTGCAGCAACACCCACACCGCCACCAACGCGAGCAAGGCGAAATACACCCCGGCGTGAACCCGACCGTCCTCGATCAACAACGGCAAACGGCTGGCATCACCGAACATCGCCGACTCGGGAAAGTTGAACCCGGCCGGATCCTTCAGCGGCCCATGCACGCAGAACAACAACAGGTTCAGGGCGATGTAATTGAGCATGATGCTGGTGAGGATTTCATTGGCATTGAAACGCGTGCGCAACCACGCCGTCAGCCCGGCCCATGCCGCGCCGGCCAGGGAGCCGACGAGCAGGATCAACACCAGTGCCCAGCGACTCTGCATGCCGATAATGTTCACAGCGAGCGCACTGCCGGCCAGCGCACCAAGCAGCAACTGACCTTCGGCGCCGATGTTCCAGATCCGCGCTTGATACGCCACCGCCAGCCCCAACGCGCAGAGCAGAATCGGCAGCGCTTTGACCAGCAGTTCGGAGACGCCATACAGGTCGCTGACCGGGGCGATCAGCAAGGTGTGCAAAGTCAGCAATGGGTCATGCCCCAGCGCAATAAACAGCAGCGAGCCACAGCCCAACGTCAGGACAGCCGCCAGCAACGGTGAGCACCACAGCATCAGGCGCGATTGCTGGCCACGGGGTTCGAGAGAAAGCAGCATGTGAAGCTCCGTTAAAGCGTTGCGAGTGCGGGTGATTGAGGCGCGTCGAACTGGCCGGCCATCCAGCCGCCGACATCGATCAGACGCGTGTCGACCGTGGGCTTGAGCGGTGACAATCGACCACCGCACAAGGCGCCGAGGCGGTCGCTGATCTGGAACAGTTCGTCGAGGTCTTCGGAGATCACCAGGATCGCCGCGCCGGCGTCGCGCAAGGCAATCAGCGCCCGGTGAATGGTCGCGGCAGCGCCGACGTCCACGCCCCAGGTCGGGTGCGCGGCCACCAGCAGTTTCGGTTGCTGCAGGATTTCCCGGCCGAGGATGAATTTCTGCAAGTTGCCGCCGGACAGGCTGCGGGCCGGTGTCTGGGTATCGGGCGTCTTCACCCCGAATCGTCGGATGATCTCTTCGGCCAAGGCTTCGACCTTATTGCGTTGGATCAGCCCATTGCTGACCAATCCTTGTTGAAAAGCGGTGAGCAAGGCGTTGTCAGCCAGGTTCAACTCCGGCACCGCGCCATGGCCGAGGCGTTCGGCGGGAACGAAGGACAGGCCCAGTTTTCGCCGTGCATCCGGCCGCAAATGCGCCACCGGTTGCCCGGCGAAACTGATCGTTGCGCCGTCGTTGCGGCTGAGCGGTTCTTCGCCACTGAGCAGGGCCAGCAACTCATCCTGACCATTGCCCGCGACACCGGCGATGCCGACGATTTCACCGCTGCGCACTTGCAGGTCAATGTCATTCAGCGAGCAGCCGAACGGGTCCGGGTTGTGCCAGGACAATCCCGTCACGTTCAGGAATGCATTAGCGCCAGTGACTTTCGGATAATCCGTAATCAGCGCAGCGGCTTCGCCGACCATCAACTGCGCCAGTTGCCGATCCGAACACTCGGCCGGCACGCAATGCCCGGCCACCCGACCGCTGCGCAACACCGTAGCGCTATGACACAACGCGCGAACTTCACCGAGTTTGTGGCTGATAAACAGAATGCTGCAACCCTCGGCCGCCAGTCGGCGCAAGGTGACGAACAATTCGTCGGCCTCCTGTGGAGTCAGTACCGAGGTCGGCTCATCGAGAATCAGCAGACGGATGTCCTGCATCAGGCAACGAATGATTTCTACCCGCTGGCGTTCGCCGATCGACAGGCTGTGGACAAGTCGTTCCGGCTCCAGCGCCATGCCGTAACGCCGGGAGACTTCACGAATCTTTGGCTCAAGCTGTTTCGGTGTACCAGCCGCCGCGCCCATCGCCAAGGCAATGTTCTGCGCCACGCTCAGCGTCTCGAACAGCGAGAAATGCTGGAAAACCATGCCGATTCCCAGCCCCCGAGCCTGAGCCGGGTTGCGCAGGGTCACGCGTTGCCCTTGCCAGATCATCTCTCCCGAGTCCGCGTGGGTGACGCCGTAGATGATCTTCATCAGCGTACTTTTGCCTGCGCCGTTTTCGCCGAGCAGGGCGTGGATTTCGCCAGGGGCTATGCTCAAGTCGATAGCATCGTTGGCCAGGCAACCGGGGTAGCGCTTGCTGATTCTGCGCAGTTGCAGACGAGGTGTTGGATCGGGGATCGGCACGGGGTTGGGCATGACAGGCTCGGGTCGATTGAAGTGATGCCTGTGGACAAAGCAATTTCCTGGCCATTGAGTCAGGAAAACTCAAAAGCGTTACAGGCAAAGGCTTAGAAGACGACGCCTTGCCCTATGTCGATCCCGAATCAGGCACCACTTGAGGGCAACGCCGTTGATCAGGCTCCGATTTTGCTCAGGGTGTTTGATCAAAAAACGAGCAACTGACGACAAGCCACGCCGGACACGGGGCGGCGACAGCCATGAACGGGTTATCCACAGATTGCTCCACAGTATTTGTGCGCAAGCCCGAAGCTCGGGCATAAGCACTGTGTGGCTTTCTTCTAAAGGTGATAAACCGCTCTAACTGATTGTTTTTACGTGGATTTAGCTTTTTTGATGGCGGATTGGTCGAAAAGTGAGCAACGCCCGCAAAGCCGCATGACAGAAGGGTTACAGCCGGGTGTGCTCAGGTTATCCACAGCCGGGTGCACAGTAGATGTGGGCAAATGCAGAGGTTCGACGAAAGGGCTGCGAACGTTATTGGTGCGATTAGTGCTGCAACAAAATGCGCCCGCGACTCAGATCCGCCAGCTGCGTTTGCAGAGTATCGATCTGGCTTTCGCCGATCGCCAATTGCAGCTCTACGCCGTTGGCCGTGAACGTTTCTTCCACAACCAATCCACCCAGTTCCGCCACCCGAAGCTTCACCAGCGGCAACTCTGCAAAAGCACAAGCGCAACTCACCGGCACCCGACTGATCAACTCAACCTTCGCCGCTGCTTGCAGGCACTTGTTGGCGCCGCCGCCATACGCCCGGGCGAGGCCACCGGTGCCGAGTTGAACGCCGCCATACCAACGAATCACCAGCACCGCGACCTGATCGCAATCCTGCGCGTCGATCGCCGCCAGAATCGGCCGGCCAGCGGTGCCGCCGGGCTCGCCGTCGTCAGTGCTGCGGTATTGGTCGCCAAGTTTCCAGGCCCAGCAATTGTGCGAGGCATTCAAATCGCTGTGCTGTTCGATGAACGCCAGGGCTTCAACAGGGCTGCTGATCGGCGTGGCGAAAGTGATGAAGCGGCTTTTGCGAATCTCTTCGCGGTATTCGCAAAAACCGCTGAGGGTAAAAGGCATAAGTGTCTTAGATCGTTGGCGTCAGGCCGCAGCCCTTGAGAATGATGCGGATCAGGTTGTTGCCGGCGTCTTCCATGTCCTGCTTGGTGAGCTTGGTGCGCCCGCTGACACGGCAGATCTGCGTGGCGAAATCCGCGTAATGCTGAGTGCTGCCCCACAACAGGAAGATCAGGTTCACCGGGTCGACCGGGTCCATTTTTCCGGCGTCGATCCAGGCTTGGAACACGCCCGCCCGGCCCTGGAACCAGGCGCGATAATCCTGGTTGAAGTACTCGGTCAGGCATTCGCCGCCGCTGATCACTTCCATCGCGAAGATCCGCGAGGCTTGCGGCTGACGGCGGGAGAATTCCATCTTGGCGCGGATGTAACGCGTCAGCGCTTCGGCCGGATCATCTTCAGCGGTCAGGGTGTTGAAGGTGCTGTCCCACAACTGGAGGATGTTGCTCAACACCGCCACGTACAAACCGAGTTTGTTGGTGAAGTAATAATGCAGATTCGCCTTGGGCAACCCG
The DNA here is from genome assembly GCF_030053115.1 of Pseudomonas svalbardensis. Lineage (NCBI taxonomy): Bacteria > Pseudomonadati > Pseudomonadota > Gammaproteobacteria > Pseudomonadales > Pseudomonadaceae > Pseudomonas > Pseudomonas svalbardensis. The sequence continues at coordinate 782,838 of NZ_CP125619.1, forward strand.
GCATTCAGGGCGATGGTGTTCATGCTGGTGCCTTTGAACCCGTGACGGGCGAACTCGTCTTCGGCGGCTTTGATGATGGTCTCTTCGTTCTTTTGACGAATGCGGCTGGCAGGTTTGCCGCCGTGAGCGGGGACTTCAAAGGTCATAGGCACTTCCGAACAGGTGGGTGGGTGCAACCAGTGCGTTGATAGCGCACCCACCGGCATCAGACAAGTCCTGACGCAATATAACCTAGCGTGTCGCAGCCAGGCTCTCCAAAAAGCTTTCCAGCACCAAATGCGGGCGACGGCCCTTGCGCGTGACCGATGCAAGGCTCAGGTCATAAAAACGCACCTTTGGTTTCAGCGCACGCAACCGGCCTTGCTGCACCCAGAGGCTGGCGTAGTGGTCCGGCAGGTAGCCGATGTAGCGTCCGGTGAGGATCAGGAACGCCATGCCTTCACGGTCCGAGGCACTGGCGGTGCAATTGAGCGCCTGGTAATGGGCCTGGATTTCCGCGGGCAAACGGAAAGTCGGCGCGATGGCGTCCTGGCTATTGAGGCGCTCGTCATCCAGTTGTTTATCGTCGACATAAAACAACGGATGACCGACCGCGCAATACAGCAGCGAGCGTTCGCTATAAAGCGGCTGGTATTCCAACCCCGACAGCGCGCTGGCTTGCGGCACCACTCCGACATGCAATCGACCGTCGAGCACGCCTTGTTCGACTTCATTGGGCGCGATCATGCGGATCTGAATCTGCACGTCCGGCCCGCGTTCCTTCAATTGCGCCAAGGCGTGGGTGATGCGCATGTGGGGCAGGGTGACCAGGTTGTCGGTCAGGCCGATGGTCAATTCGCCGCGCAGATGTTGGTGCAGGCCGTTGACCTCGGTGCGGAAGCTTTCCAGCGCACTTAATAGCTGCAACGCCGATTGGTAAACCTCGCGACCTTCTTCGGTCAGGGAAAACCCGGCGCGACCCCGTTGGCATAAACGCAGACCGAGGCGCTGTTCCAGATCGCTCATTTGCTGGCTGATGGCCGAGCGACCGATTCCCAGCACCGATTCCGCCGCGGAGAAGCCACCGCATTCCACGACGCTGCGGAAGATCCTCAATAAGCGGATATCAAAGTCACTGACTTGCGCCAGCGGATCGGGGCGGCGGCTGCTCATAGTTTAGTGGTTACCTGACTGAACGTTAGAAGAGTTGGATTTCACCGACTTTATCCCCGTGGCAATTTAGCTGCAAGAACGCTTTTGATCTCTATGCCGCTTATTGCCCTGCGAGGTTTTGCCCATGAACTTGCCTGAAAACAACCCGACTTCCCTGGCCAGCCAGCTCAAGCTCGATGCTCACTGGATGCCCTACACCGCCAACCGTAATTTCCAGCGCGATCCGCGACTGATCGTGGCGGCTGAAGGCAGTTGGCTGATCGATGACAAGGGGCGCAAGGTTTACGACTCGCTCTCTGGTTTGTGGACCTGTGGCGCCGGGCATACCCGCAAGGAAATTCAGGAAGCGGTCGCCAAGCAATTGGGCACCCTCGATTACTCGCCGGGCTTCCAGTACGGCCATCCGCTTTCGTTCCAGCTGGCTGAGAAAATCACCGACCTGACCCCGGGCAATCTCAATCACGTGTTCTTCACTGACTCGGGATCCGAGTGCGCTGACACGGCAGTGAAGATGGTGCGTGCTTACTGGCGCCTGAAAGGCCAGGCCACCAAGACCAAGATGATCGGCCGTGCCCGTGGTTATCACGGCGTGAACATCGCCGGCACGAGCCTCGGTGGCGTGAACGGAAACCGCAAAATGTTCGGTCAGGCGATGATGGACGTCGATCACCTGCCTCACACCTTGTTGGCGAGCAATGCTTATTCCCGTGGCATGCCGACAGAGGGCGGTATCGCCCTGGCGGATGAACTGCTCAAGTTGATCGAGCTGCATGACGCTTCGAACATCGCTGCAGTGTTCGTCGAGCCAATGGCCGGTTCCGCTGGCGTACTGGTTCCACCACAGGGTTACCTGAAGCGTCTGCGCGAGATCTGCGATCAGCACAACATCCTGCTGGTGTTCGACGAAGTGATCACCGGTTTCGGCCGTACCGGTTCGATGTTCGGCGCCGACAGCTTCGGCGTGACCCCGGACCTGATGTGCATCGCCAAGCAAGTCACTAACGGCGCGATCCCGATGGGCGCGGTGATTGCCAGCTCCGAGATCTACCAGACCTTCATGAACCAGGCGACGCCGGAGTACGCGGTGGAATTCCCGCACGGCTACACCTATTCCGCGCACCCGGTGGCTTGCGCTGCTGGCCTGGCAGCACTCGACCTGCTGCAAAAGGAAAACCTGGTGCAGAGCGTGGCCGAAGTCGCACCGCATTTCGAAAATGCGCTGCACGGTCTGAAGGGCTCGAAAAACATCATCGATATTCGTAACTACGGTTTGGCCGGTGCGATCCAGATCGCGCCGCGTGACGGCGACGCCATCGTGCGTCCGTTCGAAGCGGGCATGGCGTTGTGGAAAGCCGGGTTCTACGTGCGCTTCGGCGGCGACACCCTGCAGTTCGGCCCAACCTTCAACAGCAAGCCGCAAGACCTTGATCGTCTGTTCGACGCGGTCGGCGAAGTGCTGAACAAAATCGACTGATTTCTCCCTCTATTCTCTCTATATAAAGACGGGCGCCCCTTGAAGGGCGCCTGTGGACAACTTTTCAGGAGCCCCGCATGAGCCTTATCCCGCATTTGATCAATGGCGAACTGGTGACCGAAGACGGTCGCACCGCTGACGTGTTCAACCCGTCCACCGGCCAGGCTATCCACAAGCTGCCATTGGCCAGCCGCGAAACCATTCAAAAAGCCATCGACTCGGCCAAGGCTGCGTTCCCGGCCTGGCGCAACACTCCGCCGGCCAAGCGTGCGCAGGTGATGTTCCGCTTCAAGCAATTGCTGGAACAGAACGAAGCGCGTATCGCTCAACTGATTAGCGAAGAACACGGCAAGACGCTGGAAGATGCTGCCGGTGAATTGAAGCGCGGTATCGAGAACGTCGAGTTCGCTTGTGCAGCACCGGAAATCCTCAAGGGTGAATACAGCCGTAACGTCGGCCCAAATATCGATGCCTGGTCGGACTTCCAGCCTTTGGGCGTGGTGGCCGGTATTACGCCGTTCAACTTCCCGGCCATGGTGCCGCTGTGGATGTATCCGCTGGCGATCGTCTGCGGCAACTGCTTTATCCTCAAACCCTCTGAGCGTGATCCAAGCTCCACGCTGTTGATCGCTCAATTGTTGCTGGAAGCCGGTTTGCCTAAAGGCGTGATGAGCGTAGTGCACGGCGACAAGGCTGCGGTGGACGCGTTGATCGAAGCGCCGGAAGTCAAAGCGTTGAGCTTCGTTGGTTCGACGCCGATTGCCGAATACATCTACGCCGAAGGCACCAAGCGCGGCAAACGCGTTCAGGCACTGGGTGGCGCGAAGAACCATGCGGTGCTGATGCCGGATGCGGATCTGGATAACGCGGTCAGCGCATTGATGGGCGCGGCTTATGGTTCTTGCGGTGAACGTTGCATGGCGATCTCGGTGGCTGTGTGCGTCGGTGACCAGGTGGCGGATGCGCTGGTGGCCAAGTTGGTACCGCAAATCAAGGCGCTGAAAATCGGTGCCGGTACTTCATGCGGTCTGGACATGGGGCCGCTGGTTTCCGGTCAGGCTCGCGACAAAGTCAGTGGCTATATAGAAGACGGTGTTTCTTCTGGTGCGACCTTGGTGGTGGATGGTCGTGGTCTGAGCGTGGCCGGTCATGAGGAAGGCTTCTTCCTCGGTGGCTGCTTGTTCGATAACGTCACGCCAGAGATGCGCATCTATAAAGAAGAGATCTTCGGGCCGGTGCTGTGTGTTGTCCGGGTTAATAGCCTGGAAGAGGCGATGCAGCTGATCAACGATCACGAGTATGGCAACGGCACCTGCATCTTTACCCGTGATGGGGAAGCAGCGCGGTTGTTCTGCGACGAAATCGAAGTCGGTATGGTCGGCGTCAACGTACCGCTGCCGGTACCGGTGGCTTATCACAGCTTTGGCGGCTGGAAGCGCTCGCTGTTCGGCGACTTGCATGCGTATGGTCCGGATGGCGTGCGTTTCTACACCCGTCGTAAGGCCATTACCCAGCGCTGGCCACAACGGGCGAGCCATGAAGCTTCGCAGTTCGCATTCCCTAGCTTGTAAGTAGAAGGGAAGAAGGCCGGCCCCTTGGGGCCGGCCTTTGCGTTACAGGGGGGGGTAGCCTATATGACAGAATTGTGGAAATAGGTGTTGACGGCAGATTCTGGAAGTCTATAATTCGCCCCACTTCCGGCGCAGTCGAAACGGAAAACTCCTTGGTAAACAATGAGTTACGCAGTTTTCGACAGCGAGTTGCTTCAGGTCATCGAAGCCCAGAAGGAGTTGAAAGAGTGGTGTTGTTTGGCTCTTTTAACGGTTCGATCTTCTCGGTCGAAAGCGGAACAAAAGAGGTGTTGACAGCAGCGAGTAACGCTGTAGAATTCGCCTCCCGCTAACGAGAGATCGCAAGCGCAAGTGGTTGAAGTTGCAAAGGAAACTTTGAAAACTTCGGAAAATAACCGCTTGACAGCAACAGAGGCTGCTGTAGAATGCGCGCCTCGGTTGAGACGAAAGATCTTAACCAACCGCTCTTTAACAACTGAATCAAGCAATTCGTGTGGGTGCTTGTGGAGTCAGACTGATAGTCAACAAGATTATCAGCATCACAAGTTACTCCGCGAGAAATCAAAGATGTAACCAACGATTGCTGAGCCAAGTTTAGGGTTTCTTAAAAACCCAAAGATGTTTGAACTGAAGAGTTTGATCATGGCTCAGATTGAACGCTGGCGGCAGGCCTAACACATGCAAGTCGAGCGGCAGCACGGGTACTTGTACCTGGTGGCGAGCGGCGGACGGGTGAGTAATGCCTAGGAATCTGCCTGGTAGTGGGGGATAACGCTCGGAAACGGACGCTAATACCGCATACGTCCTACGGGAGAAAGCAGGGGACCTTCGGGCCTTGCGCTATCAGATGAGCCTAGGTCGGATTAGCTAGTTGGTGAGGTAATGGCTCACCAAGGCGACGATCCGTAACTGGTCTGAGAGGATGATCAGTCACACTGGAACTGAGACACGGTCCAGACTCCTACGGGAGGCAGCAGTGGGGAATATTGGACAATGGGCGAAAGCCTGATCCAGCCATGCCGCGTGTGTGAAGAAGGTCTTCGGATTGTAAAGCACTTTAAGTTGGGAGGAAGGGCATTTACCTAATACGTAAGTGTTTTGACGTTACCGACAGAATAAGCACCGGCTAACTCTGTGCCAGCAGCCGCGGTAATACAGAGGGTGCAAGCGTTAATCGGAATTACTGGGCGTAAAGCGCGCGTAGGTGGTTTGTTAAGTTGGATGTGAAATCCCCGGGCTCAACCTGGGAACTGCATTCAAAACTGACAAGCTAGAGTATGGTAGAGGGTGGTGGAATTTCCTGTGTAGCGGTGAAATGCGTAGATATAGGAAGGAACACCAGTGGCGAAGGCGACCACCTGGACTGATACTGACACTGAGGTGCGAAAGCGTGGGGAGCAAACAGGATTAGATACCCTGGTAGTCCACGCCGTAAACGATGTCAACTAGCCGTTGGGAGCCTTGAGCTCTTAGTGGCGCAGCTAACGCATTAAGTTGACCGCCTGGGGAGTACGGCCGCAAGGTTAAAACTCAAATGAATTGACGGGGGCCCGCACAAGCGGTGGAGCATGTGGTTTAATTCGAAGCAACGCGAAGAACCTTACCAGGCCTTGACATCCAATGAACTTCCCAGAGATGGGTTGGTGCCTTCGGGAACATTGAGACAGGTGCTGCATGGCTGTCGTCAGCTCGTGTCGTGAGATGTTGGGTTAAGTCCCGTAACGAGCGCAACCCTTGTCCTTAGTTACCAGCACGTAATGGTGGGCACTCTAAGGAGACTGCCGGTGACAAACCGGAGGAAGGTGGGGATGACGTCAAGTCATCATGGCCCTTACGGCCTGGGCTACACACGTGCTACAATGGTCGGTACAGAGGGTTGCCAAGCCGCGAGGTGGAGCTAATCCCAGAAAACCGATCGTAGTCCGGATCGCAGTCTGCAACTCGACTGCGTGAAGTCGGAATCGCTAGTAATCGCGAATCAGAATGTCGCGGTGAATACGTTCCCGGGCCTTGTACACACCGCCCGTCACACCATGGGAGTGGGTTGCACCAGAAGTAGCTAGTCTAACCTTCGGGAGGACGGTTACCACGGTGTGATTCATGACTGGGGTGAAGTCGTAACAAGGTAGCCGTAGGGGAACCTGCGGCTGGATCACCTCCTTAATCGACGACATCAGCTGCTCCATAAGTTCCCACACGAATTGCTTGATTCACTGTAGAGGCGATAGACATCCATAAGGTTGTCTTTTTCGTTAGAGTTTAGAAATGAATATTCCATTGTGAATATTGATTTCTAATCTTTGATTAGATCGTTCTTTAAAAATTTGGGTATGTGATAGAAAGATAGACTGGACGTTACTTTCACTGGTAACGGCTCAGGCTAAGGTAAAATTTGTGAGTTAAATTGCGAATTTTCGGCGAATGTCGTCTTCACAGTATAACCAGATTGCTTGGGGTTATATGGTCAAGTGAAGAAGCGCATACGGTGGATGCCTTGGCAGTCAGAGGCGATGAAAGACGTGGTAGCCTGCGAAAAGCTTCGGGGAGTCGGCAAACAGACTTTGATCCGGAGATGTCTGAATGGGGGAACCCAGCCATCATAAGATGGTTATCTTAAGCTGAATACATAGGCTTAAGAGGCGAACCAGGGGAACTGAAACATCTAAGTACCCTGAGGAAAAGAAATCAACCGAGATTCCCTTAGTAGTGGCGAGCGAACGGGGACTAGCCCTTAAGTGGCTTTGAGATTAGCGGAACGCTCTGGAAAGTGCGGCCATAGTGGGTGATAGCCCTGTACGCGAAAATCTCTTGGTCATGAAATCGAGTAGGACGGAGCACGAGAAACTTTGTCTGAATATGGGGGGACCATCCTCCAAGGCTAAATACTACTGACTGACCGATAGTGAACTAGTACCGTGAGGGAAAGGCGAAAAGAACCCCGGAGAGGGGAGTGAAATAGATCCTGAAACCGTATGCGTACAAGCAGTGGGAGCCCACTTTGTTGGGTGACTGCGTACCTTTTGTATAATGGGTCAGCGACTTATTTTCAGTGGCGAGCTTAACCGAATAGGGGAGGCGTAGCGAAAGCGAGTCTTAATAGGGCGTCTAGTCGCTGGGAATAGACCCGAAACCGGGCGATCTATCCATGGGCAGGTTGAAGGTTGGGTAACACTAACTGGAGGACCGAACCGACTACCGTTGAAAAGTTAGCGGATGACCTGTGGATCGGAGTGAAAGGCTAATCAAGCTCGGAGATAGCTGGTTCTCCTCGAAAGCTATTTAGGTAGCGCCTCATGTATCACTGTAGGGGGTAGAGCACTGTTTCGGCTAGGGGGTCATCCCGACTTACCAAACCGATGCAAACTCCGAATACCTACAAGTGCCGAGCATGGGAGACACACGGCGGGTGCTAACGTCCGTCGTGAAAAGGGAAACAACCCAGACCGTCAGCTAAGGTCCCAAAGTTATGGTTAAGTGGGAAACGATGTGGGAAGGCTTAGACAGCTAGGAGGTTGGCTTAGAAGCAGCCACCCTTTAAAGAAAGCGTAATAGCTCACTAGTCGAGTCGGCCTGCGCGGAAGATGTAACGGGGCTCAAACCATACACCGAAGCTACGGGTATCACTTAGGTGATGCGGTAGAGGAGCGTTCTGTAAGCCTGTGAAGGTGAGTTGAGAAGCTTGCTGGAGGTATCAGAAGTGCGAATGCTGACATGAGTAACGACAATGGGTGTGAAAAACACCCACGCCGAAAGACCAAGGTTTCCTGCGCAACGTTAATCGACGCAGGGTTAGTCGGTCCCTAAGGCGAGGCTGAAAAGCGTAGTCGATGGAAAACAGGTTAATATTCCTGTACTTCTGGTTATTGCGATGGAGGGACGGAGAAGGCTAGGCCAGCTTGGCGTTGGTTGTCCAAGTTTAAGGTGGTAGGCTGGAATCTTAGGTAAATCCGGGATTCTAAGGCCGAGAGCTGATGACGAGTTACCCTTTGGGTGACGAAGTGGTTGATGCCATGCTTCCAAGAAAAGCTTCTAAGCTTCAGGTAACCAGGAACCGTACCCCAAACCGACACAGGTGGTTGGGTAGAGAATACCAAGGCGCTTGAGAGAACTCGGGTGAAGGAACTAGGCAAAATGGCACCGTAACTTCGGGAGAAGGTGCGCCGGTGAGGGTGAAGCATTTACTGCGTAAGCCCATGCCGGTCGAAGATACCAGGCCGCTGCGACTGTTTATTAAAAACACAGCACTCTGCAAACACGAAAGTGGACGTATAGGGTGTGACGCCTGCCCGGTGCCGGAAGGTTAATTGATGGGGTTAGCTAACGCGAAGCTCTTGATCGAAGCCCCGGTAAACGGCGGCCGTAACTATAACGGTCCTAAGGTAGCGAAATTCCTTGTCGGGTAAGTTCCGACCTGCACGAATGGCGTAACGATGGCGGCGCTGTCTCCACCCGAGACTCAGTGAAATTGAAATCGCTGTGAAGATGCAGTGTATCCGCGGCTAGACGGAAAGACCCCGTGAACCTTTACTATAGCTTTGCACTGGACTTTGAATTTGCTTGTGTAGGATAGGTGGGAGGCTTTGAAGCGTGGACGCCAGTTCGCGTGGAGCCAACCTTGAAATACCACCCTGGCAACTTTGAGGTTCTAACTCAGGTCCGTTATCCGGATCGAGGACAGTGTATGGTGGGTAGTTTGACTGGGGCGGTCTCCTCCTAAAGAGTAACGGAGGAGTACGAAGGTGCGCTCAGACCGGTCGGAAATCGGTCGTAGAGTATAAAGGCAAAAGCGCGCTTGACTGCGAGACAGACACGTCGAGCAGGTACGAAAGTAGGTCTTAGTGATCCGGTGGTTCTGTATGGAAGGGCCATCGCTCAACGGATAAAAGGTACTCCGGGGATAACAGGCTGATACCGCCCAAGAGTTCATATCGACGGCGGTGTTTGGCACCTCGATGTCGGCTCATCACATCCTGGGGCTGAAGCCGGTCCCAAGGGTATGGCTGTTCGCCATTTAAAGTGGTACGCGAGCTGGGTTTAGAACGTCGTGAGACAGTTCGGTCCCTATCTGCCGTGGACGTTTGAGATTTGAGAGGGGCTGCTCCTAGTACGAGAGGACCGGAGTGGACGAACCTCTGGTGTTCCGGTTGTCACGCCAGTGGCATTGCCGGGTAGCTATGTTCGGAATAGATAACCGCTGAAAGCATCTAAGCGGGAAACTAGCCTCAAGATGAGATCTCACTGGGACCTTGAGTCCCCTGAAGGGCCGTCGAAGACTACGACGTTGATAGGTTGGGTGTGTAAGCGCTGTGAGGCGTTGAGCTAACCAATACTAATTGCCCGTGAGGCTTGACCATATAACACCCAAGCAATTTGCTGACCTGAAGAGGCACCAGATTGCGGTGTGTGAAGACGACACAAGTCGAAAATTCGCAACGCAACACACAAATCTATCACCTGCCCATTCGCTGGAGCGTGATCCGCAAGGAGAACGACCTGGCTACCGAATTTCTTGACGACCATAGAGCATTGGAACCACCTGATCCCATCCCGAACTCAGCAGTGAAACGATGCATCGCCGATGGTAGTGTGGGGTTTCCCCATGTGAGAGTAGGTCATCGTCAAGATTAAATTCCGAAACCCCTATCTGCGTATGCAGGTAGGGGTTTTGTTTTGGCCGCAGGAAAGTTCGCACAGCATTACCGGACGGCTCCCGGCTGTCACAGTCTCCCGACAATGCTAAGGTTCGGCCCTAGCTTTTGTATTTTCCCAAGGAAGCCTTTATGCCGGACGCGACGTCCCTCAGTGCTGGTTTTATGGTGGTTCACGGCAATCGCCTGGACGAGTTGCGCAGCCTGGTGGTCAGCTGGATGCGGCGTTACCCGTTGGCTCCCTTGGAAAATGAAATTGCCCTGGTTCAGAGCAACGGCATCGCCCAATGGCTGAAGCTGGCACTGGCAGAAGACCCTGAAGACGATGACATGGGCGGCTGCGGAATCGCAGCAGCCATCGATGTGCAGTTACCGGGTAGCTTCATGTGGCAGCTCTATCGCATGGTGCTTGGACGTGACGAAATCCCGGTCAAATCCCTGCTCGATAAAGCTCCCTTGACCTGGCGTCTGATGCGTCTGCTTCCGCAGTTGATCAACCAACCGCACTTCGAACCCCTGCAGCGCTTCCTGACGAATGACACAGACTTACGTAAACGCTATCAATTGGCGGAGCGACTGGCGGATCTGTTCGACCAATACCAGGTGTATAGGGCCGACTGGCTTGAAGACTGGGCAGAAGGTCGCCATCAATTACGAAATGGTAGAGGTGAAACCAAACCTCTGACCCCGGCTAACTGCTGGCAGGCAGAGTTGTGGCGTGCGCTGTTGCTGGATGTGGGTGAACAGGGCATGGCGCAAAGCCGAGCCGGCGTCCATCAACGGTTTATCGAACGCATCAACAGCCTCGACGTCGCCCCCAGCGGGTTGCCTTCACGGGTAATCGTTTTCGGGATTTCTTCACTGCCCGCTCAAGCCCTGGAAGCACTGGCGGGGCTGGCCCGGTTCAGCCAGGTTCTGCTTTGCGTACATAACCCGTGTCGTCACCATTGGGCAGACATCGTCGCCGATAAAGACCTGTTGCGGCATCAATACAAGCGTCAGGCTCGCAAGAGCGGAATGCCGGTTGTGCTCGACCCACAAACCCTTCACCAGCATGCCCATCCACTACTGGCTGCGTGGGGCAAGCAGGGGCGGGACTATATCAATCTGCTCGACAGCTACGACGATCCCAACAGCTATCGCTCGGCATTCCGCGACGGCCGTATCGACCTGTTCAGCGATAGCCAGCCACAGAACATGCTCAATCAATTGCAGGACGACATTCTTGAATTGCGTCCCTTGAACGAGACTCGCGAACGCTGGCCAGCTGTCGATCCGGCAAAGGATGAGTCGATCCGTTTTCACATTGCCCATAGCGCCCAGCGCGAAGTGGAGATTCTCCACGACCAGTTGCTTGCACGTTTCAGTGCTGATCCGGAATTAAGGCCTCGCGATGTGATCGTGATGGTCCCGGACATCGACAGCTACGCACCGCATATTCGTGCGGTATTTGCTCAGCTTGAACGCCACGATCCGCGTTTCATTCCCTTCACGCTCGCAGATCAAGGCCAGCGTGGTCGTGACCCGTTACTGATTGCTATCGAACATCTGCTCAAACTGCCCGACAGCCGTTTCCCCGTGAGCGAGATCCTCGATCTACTGGATGTTCCTGCACTACGCGCTCGCTTCGGTGTAGAGGAACGTGATCTGCCGACCCTGCACCGTTGGATCGAAGGCGCAGGCATCCGCTGGGGCATGAATGCCAAGCAGCGCGCGGGTCTCGGTCTACCGGAGGAGCTGGAACAAAACAGTTGGCGTTTCGGCCTGCGACGGATGCTGCTCGGTTATGCCGTGGGCAGTGCCAGTGCTTGCGAGGGTATCGAACCCTACGACGAGATCGGTGGTCTGGATGCCGCGCTCATTGGGCCTTTGGTCGCACTGCTGGATGCATTGGAGATTGCCCACCAGGAACTCACTCAGCCCGCAGCTCCCAAACAATGGGGCTTTCGATTGCACGCGCTGGTTCAGTTGTTTTTCCTGGCCAGTAACGAGCATGACGACTACGTGTTGGCCCAACTCGAAGAGCTGCGTGAAACCTGGCTTGAGACGTGCGAGTCAGTTGGCTTGCAAGATGAACTGCCGTTGACCGTGGTCCGTGAAGCCTGGCTCGCCGGTCTCGACCAAGGCCGTCTGTCCCAGCGTTTTCTGGCCGGTGCGGTTAACTTCTGCACCTTGATGCCCATGCGAGCGATCCCGTTCAAACTGGTCTGCCTGCTGGGCATGAATGACGGGGACTACCCGCGTGCACAGCCGCCACTGGACTTCGACCTCATGGGCAGTGATTACCGTCCTGGCGATCGCTCCCGACGTGAAGATGACCGTTATCTGCTGTTGGAAGCCCTGTTGTCGGCACGTGTCCAACTCTATATCAGCTGGGTCGGTCGCAGCATTCGCGATAACAGTGAACGCCCTGCGTCGGTACTGATTGGCCAATTGCGAGATCATCTGGCCAGCGGCTGGCAACTGCATGATGTCGACGAAGATCTGCTTGAGGCCATCACTCAGGAACATCCACTGCAACCGTTCAGCGCCCGCTACTTCCATGAAGGCGATGATTTGTTCAGCTACGCGAATGAATGGCAGGTGCTGCATCAAACCAGTGAGCCGTCGACTGATATCGAGGTCCTTGATCCCTACGTTCAGGAGGAGCCGCTGAGTCTCGGTCAACTGCAGGACTTTCTCCGTAATCCTGTGCGGCATTTCTTCAGTCAGCGACTGAAGGTGTATTTCGAGGCGGCTGAAGTGCCCTTGGCTGATGAAGAGCCATTTGTACTCGATGCGTTGCAACGTTACAGCCTCAGCGACAGCTTGCTCGAAGCGGCACTGGGACATCTGGATAGCACCGATCAGATACTGGAAGCGCAGGCAAAACGTCTGCAAAACAGTGGGCTTCTGCCTATGGCCGGATTCGGCGAATGCCTTCAGCGAGAGTTGATCGAACCGTTGCCGGATCTGTTGCAGCGTTACCAACAGCTTTTGGCGTTATGGCCAACGCCGCTCACCAACGCTCTGCCAGTGAATCTGGAGTTGCAGGGGCTGCGCCTGGAAGGTTGGCTCAGCGGCTTGCATCAACGTGCGGACGGTGGTTTGCTATCGGTCACTACAATCCCCAACAGTATCGGTTCAATCAAGTCGCGCAAATGGCATCGGCTGACACGGCCATGGGTCAATCATCTGGTTGCCTGCGCCAGTGGTATGGCGATGACCACCGCGTTGGTGGCCAGCGACGACAGTCTGCTGCTCGGTCCGATGGCGGAGGATGCAGCGTTGCGGATACTGGGTGACTTGTTAATGGCTTGGCAAACCGGCATGTGTCAACCGCTGCCAATTGCAGTGAAGACCGGCTTCGCTTGGCTTGGTCAAACTGATCCGGTCAAAGCCCAGGCCGCAGCCCGCAAGGCCTATGAAGGTGATGGGTTGACCACCGACGGCGAGCGTCGCGAAAGCCCGGCACTCGCCCGGCAATTCGCCGACTTCGACTCGCTTACCGCAGACGAAACGTTCCCGGATTGGTGCAACGCGTTGTACCGGCCGCTGCTTGAAGCGCCTTGGCGTTCATTGAGCAGCGAGGAGGCGCGCGCATGACCACAAAACCTCTGGCCTTGGCATTCCCCCTGCGCGGTAGCCAACTGATCGAAGCGAGCGCCGGGACCGGCAAGACCTTCACCATTTCCGCGCTGTATCTGCGCCTGGTCCTTGGCCACGGCGCAGAGTCGAGCGGCTTCGGACGTGAACTGTTGCCGCCGCAAATCCTCGTTGTGACGTTCACCGATGCCGCGACCAAAGAATTGCGCGAACGTATCCGCACGCGTCTTGCTGAAGCTGCACGGTTTTTCCGTGATGAAACACCGGCGCCCGATAGCCTCATCGCGGAACTTCGTAACGAATATCTACCCGAGCAATGGTCCGGGTGCGCGAACCGCCTGGACATCGCCGCGCAGTGGATGGACGAGGCGGCAGTTTCGACTATCCACAGTTGGTGCCAGCGCATGTTGCGCGAGCACGCGTTCGACAGTGGCAGTCTGTTTACACAGACCCTGGAAACCGATCACAGCGATTTGCTGGGCGAAGTTCTGCGCGATTACTGGCGCCTGTTTTGTTACCCGATGCAAGGTGATGCGCTGAACTGGGTGCGCGGTAATTGGGGCGGCCCAGCAGCATTGCTGCCACGAGTACGTGGTTTGTTCGCCAGTGAGCGAGACAGTGTTGAAGGTAAAGAGCCTGCCGAGCTGATCTCGGAGTGTCTGCAAGAGCGACGGGCTGCGTTGCTCGAACTCAAGATGCCCTGGCGCCAGTGGGCGGACGAATTGCTTGCCATCTGTCACCAGGGGGTTGCGAGCAAAAGTGTCGATGGTCGAAAAATGCAGGCACGCTATTTCGAACCCTGGTTCGAAAAGATCAGGACCTGGTCTGAAGACGAATCCCTTGAGCAACTTGATATCGGCACCGGATTCACGCGCCTGACTCCCGAGGGTATGGCTGAAGCCTGGAAAGGCGAAGTACCCAGTCATCCAGGACTGGATGCCATGCCCGGCCTCAAGGCCAGTCTCGATGGATTGCCGACACCTGATGCCGCCGTGCTGCAACACGCCGCCCAGTGGGTCGGTACACGGTTCGAGGAAGAAAAGCGTCGCCGTGCGGAGATGGGCTTCGATGACATGCTGTTGCGCCTCGATGCCGCGTTGCAATCCGATGGCGGTGAGCGGCTGGCGACCCTGATTCGCGAGCAGTTTCCGGTGGCGTTGATCGACGAGTTCCAGGACACCGACCCAGTGCAGTACCGGATCTTCGAGAGCATCTATCGCATCGAAGACAACAATCCCGAATGCGGTCTGTTCCTGATCGGCGACCCCAAGCAAGCGATCTACGCGTTCCGCGGTGCCGACATCTACACCTACCTGCGCGCTCGCCAGGCCACCGCTGGCCGACTGCATACCCTGGGTACGAATTTCCGTTCCAGCCATGGCATGGTCCGTGCGGTCAACCATGTGTTCGAGCGTGCCGAGTCTCGCGAGACCGGGCGAGGCGCGTTCCTGTTTCGTGAAAAGAACGGTGAGAACCCGGTACCGTTCCTGTCCGTCGAATCTCAAGGGCGCAAAGAAGTTCTGCACATTGATGGCCAGGTCGTGCCCGCTCTGAACATCTGGCACCTGTCCGCCGATCAGCCGCAGTCTGGCGCGGTGTACCGACAACAACTCGCCGCCGCCTGCGCCAGTGAAATCACCGCTTTGCTCAACGACGGGCAACAAGGTCGCGCGGGTTTCATACAGGACGGCAAGGATTTCAGAGGGCTGCTGCCCGCGGATATCGCGATCCTGGTCCGCGACGGTAAAGAAGCCCAGGCTGTGCGTGGCGAACTCTCCGCCCGTGGCGTGCGCAGCGTCTATCTGTCGGACAAGGACTCGGTGTTCGCCGCCCAAGAGGCCCACGATCTGCTGACCTGGCTCAAGGCTTGTGCCGAGCCGGATGTCGAGCGTCCACTGCGGGCCGCATTAGCCTGCATCACGCTGAACCTGCCACTGGCTGAACTGGAACGGCTCAATCAGGACGAACTGGCTTGGGAAGCGCGGGTCATGCAGTTTCGCCATTATCGCGAGCTCTGGCGCAAGCAGGGCGTGTTGCCCATGTTGCGGCGATTGCTGCATGACTTCCAGCTGCCACAGACATTGATCACGCGCGGTGACGGCGAGCGGGTGCTGACCAATTTGCTGCACCTGTCCGAGTTGCTGCAACAGGCGGCCGTCGAACTCGATGGTGAGCAAGCGCTGATCCGCCATTTGTCCGAGCATCTGGCGTTGTCCGGTCAGGCCGGCGAAGAGCAAATCCTGCGTCTGGAGAGTGACGAACAACTGGTCAAAGTCGTGACCATTCACAAGTCCAAGGGACTTGAGTATCCCTTGGTGTTCCTGCCGTTCATTTGCTCGGCGAAACCGGTGGATGGCAGCCGTCTGCCGCTGCATTACCACGACGCCACGGGCAAGGCCCAAGTGACCTTGAGGCCGACGGCCGAGTTGATTGTTCAGGCGGATGATGAGCGTCTTGCCGAGGATCTGCGCTTGCTTTACGTGGCCCTGACCCGGGCGCAACACGCCTGCTGGCTCGGAGTGACTGATCTCAAACGCGGCAATAACAACAGCTCGGTGCTGCACCTGTCAGCATTGGGTTATCTGCTGGGCGGCGGAGCACCGTTGGCCGAGTCGGCAGGTTTGAAGCGTTGGCTGGAAGACCTGCAGCAGGATTGTGCAGCGCTGAACTACGGTGAAATGCCTGAAGCGACCGTCGAGCACTATCATCCGCCGCACAACGATGCGACGTTGCTTGCTCCGCTGATACCCAAACGCAAGGCCAGCGAAAACTGGTGGATTGCTTCCTACAGTGCCCTGCGCATTGGCGACAGCATGAGCGTGGGCACTGATGAAGCGCCGGAGAGCCCGCAGGCGCAAAAGCTCTTCGACGACGAACGCCTCGATCCCCAGGCACCACGAGAAGTGGTGGCCGGCGGCGCTGATATCCATCGATTCCCTCGTGGGCCGAACCCCGGCACCTTTCTCCATGGTTTGCTCGAATGGGCCGGTGACGAAGGTTTTGCCGCCACGCCGCAAGCGGTGGAAGACGCCATTGCCCGTCGCTGCAACCGCCGTGGTTGGGAGGGCTGGATAGCCGCCCTGAGCGACTGGCTGCAGCATCTGCTTACGTCCCCGCTGCATATCGGCGGCGGGCAGGCCCCCGTGGTATTCGAGCGGCTCACCCAATACCGCGTCGAGATGGAGTTCTGGTTCGCCAGTCATAAGGTCGATGTGCTCAAGCTCGATGAACTGGTGCGTCAATACACCCACAACGGCGTGGCCCGGGTGGCTGCCGAGCCGGTGTTGCTCAATGGCATGTTCAAAGGCTTCATCGACCTGACGTTCGAGCACGACGGCCGCTATTACGTCGCCGACTACAAATCCAACTGGCTGGGCGTCGATGACGCGGCCTATACCGAGCAGGCCATGGAGCAGTCGATTCTCGACAACCGTTACGACCTGCAATACGTGCTTTACCTGTTGGCCCTGCATCGCCAGCTCAAGGCGCGACTTGCCGATTACGATTACGACCGGCATGTCGGTGGTGCGCTGTACCTGTTCCTGCGCGGTACACGCGCTTCCAGCCAGGGTGTGTATTTTGCCCGTCCTCCAAGAGAGCTGATCGAGCGTCTGGACCGGCTGTTCCAGGGCAAGCCAGAACCCAAGGCCGAACCCGCCTGGGAACAGGGAGTTTTGCTATGAGTCGCACCTTCGCTGATTTGCTGCCCACTTCGTTGACAGCCGAAAGCCTGGCGGATCTGGCGCCGTTGAGTCGCGCCGATGACTTGCTGTTGTTGCTGACGCGCTGGGTTGAGCGCGGCTGGCTGCGAGCGCTGGACAAAGCCTTCGTTGCTTTTCTTCATGAGCTCGCTCCCGGCGATGATCCACTGGTGCTGCTAGCCGCTGCGTTGGCCAGTCATCAACTGGGTCACGGTCATGTGTGCCTGGATGTGTTTGAGACGCTCAAGGAACCGGACTTCGCCCTGTCGCTGCCACCGGAAGGTGATCTGCAAAGTGGCGCGATGTTGTTGCCGTCGCAATTGCTTGAGGCGCTGGACGGTACCCATTGGTGCAAGGTCCTGGCCTCCAGCAGTCTGGTCGCTTTGGCGGTCGACGGCCGCGAGGCGGCGCAGCATCGGCCATTGGTGTTATCGGGCAAACGCCTGTACTTGCGTCGCTACTGGGCTTACGAACGGCGTATCGACACCTCGCTGCGCCAACGCCTGGTGGAACACGAAACCACGCCGGATGATTTGTCCCAACGCCTCACCAGCTTGTTCGGCCCAGCCAAGCCCGGCGAAGTGATTGACTGGCAGAAACTCGCCTGTGCCCTCGCAACCCGCAGCGCTTTCAGCATTGTTACGGGTGGCCCGGGGACCGGCAAGACGACGACGGTCGTGCGTTTGCTGGCGTTGCTCCAGGCACCGGCGGTGGAGGCGGGCAAGCCGTTGCGTATTCGTCTCGCGGCACCCACCGGCAAGGCTGCAGCCCGGCTGACGGAGTCCATCAGTCAGCAGGTCAGGACCCTGGAAGTCGATGAAGCCGTACGAGTAAAGATCCCCTCAGACGTCACCACCGTGCACCGTCTGCTCGGCAGTCGCCCCGGTACTCGACACTTCCGTCACCACGCCGGTAATCGCTTGCCGCTGGATGTATTGGTGGTGGATGAAGCCTCGATGATCGATCTGGAAATGATGGCCAACCTGCTCGACGCGTTGCCGGCCCATGCCCGTCTGGTGCTGCTCGGTGACAAGGATCAACTGGCATCGGTGGAGGCCGGCGCCGTGCTGGGCGACCTGTGCCGCGACGCGGAGGCCGGTTGGTACAGCCCACAGACTCGCCGGTGGCTGGAAGCTGTCAGTGGTGAAAGCCTGGATGGCAGCGGTTTGCAGGAAGACACCCAAGGGACTCATCCCCTGGCCCAGCAAGTTGTGATGCTGCGTCATTCACGCCGGTTCGGCGAGGGCAGCGGCATCGGCCAACTGGCTCGTTGGGTCAACCAGCAGCAACCCGAGGAAGCTCGCAAGTTGTTGGCGGCTCGAAGCCATGACGACGTGTTTTCCCTGTCCCTCAAGGGGGAGCAGGATCGGGCGCTGGAGCGCTTGCTGCTTGAGGGCCACGGCGATGGACCGCAGGGTTATCGCCATTACCTGAGTCTCTTGCGCAGCCTGCGGCCACCGCTCGACAGCACGCTTGATGATCCCTGCTGGACCGATTGGGCCCGGCAGGTGTTGCAAGCCTTCGATGCCTTCCAGTTGTTGTGCGCCGTACGCAAAGGGCCGTGGGGCGTTGAAGGTTTGAATCAACGCGTGACCGCCGCGCTGCTCAAGGCTCGGCTGATCGACAGCGACCAGCAGTGGTACGAAGGTAGGCCAGTGCTGATGACCCGCAATGACTATGGTCTGGGTTTGATGAACGGCGACATCGGCATTGCCCTCAAGCTACCGGAACGTGAGGGGCCAGAAGTTGGGAAGCAGGTACTGCGTGTGGCGTTCCCGAGAAATGATGGTCAGGGCGGAGTACGGTTTGTTCTGCCAAGCCGGCTAAATGATGTCGAAACCGTGTACGCCATGACGGTGCATAAATCCCAGGGCTCGGAATTTGCCCATACGGCGTTGATTCTGCCGGATGCCCTGAATCCAGTACTCACCAAGGAACTGATCTATACCGGGATTACCCGGGCGAAAAACTGGTTCACCCTGATCGAGCCTCGTCCCGGCGTATTTGAAGAGGCGGTGCGGCGCAAGGTCAAGCGTTTGAGTGGGTTGATGCTGGAATTAGATGAGGGTGTTGAATCAAGGGGTTGAAAGGGGCGGCGCCTCGGCAGCAGTGAGCCGGTTACCTCCAACGACACGCCGGCCGGCCGTACCGAGAACCGCCGGGTGTCGATCGTGGTGAGCGCCGACTAATCGGCGAACAGAGTCTCCCGACTTTCACCCATCAACAGACCCTGATTCTGTTCAGTGACCGCGCGGATGTAATCCCACAACAGGGTAACTCGCTTGAGCTTGCGCAGGTCCTCGCGGCAGTACATCCAAAACTGTCGAGTGATGTTGATTTCCTCTGGCAACACCGGTAGCAATCGCGGATCCTGGGCTGCCAGGAAGCACGGCAGAATTGCCAGCGACCGCCCTTGCTGCGCGGCCACGAATTGCGCGATCACGCTGGTACTGCGCAGGTTGGCGCTGGCGCCGGGCAACACATTGGCCAGGTACAACAGCTCCGAACTGAACGCCAGATCGTCGACATAACTAATGAATGAATGTTTACCCAAGTCAGTCGGGCGGCGGATCGGTGGGTGCTTGTCCAGATAATCCTGCGTCGCGTACAGCTGCAATCGGTAGTCGCAGAGTTTGCAGCAGACGTACGGACCATGCTCCGGACGCTCCAGCGCGATGACGATGTCCGCCTCGCGCTTGGACAGGCTGATAAAGTGCGGCAGCGGCAGGATGTCCACCGAGATCGCCGGGTAGGCATCGACGAAATGGCTCAGCTGCGGGGTGATGAAAAAGCTGCCGAAGCCTTCGGTGCAGCCCATGCGCACATGCCCGGACAACGCCACGCCAGAGCCTGACACCTGCTCGCAGGCCATGTGCAGTGTGCTTTCAATCGACTCGGCGTAACCCAGCAACCGCTGGCCTTCGGCGGTCAGGACAAAACCGCTGGTCCGGGATTTCTCGAACAGCAAAGTGCCCAACGCCGCTTCCAGCGAGCTGATGCGCCGCGACACGGTGGTGTAGTCGACCGCCAGGCGCTTCGCCGCGGTGCTGGCCTTGCGGGTGCGGGCGACTTCAAGGAAAAACTTGAGGTCATCCCAGTTCAACGAGCCTAGAGACGTGATGTTTTTTTGCATGATGGACCGGCTTTTATGTGCGTTCTTATTAGAAGTTTGCACATCTATACTCCAAAAACAGTCCGACAACCAATTCGCGACATACGTCTCATCTCAAGGCGACTTTCTCGCCTTGGCTCCCCAGATAGCTCTCTAAATAAGAACAACGTCCCGGAGACCCAACATGAACGCATCGCTCACGCCAAACGAAACCACTGTCCAGACGGTAAAGCTGTTGATCGACGGCGAGTGGGTCGAGTCCCAGACCACCGAGTGGCACGACATCGTCAACCCGGCGACCCAGCAAGTGCTGGCCAAGGTTCCGTTCGCGACCGCGCAGGAAGTGGACGCCGCGATTAGCGCCGCCCATCGCGCCTTCCAGACCTGGAAGCTGACGCCGATTGGCGCGCGGATGCGCATCATGCTCAAGCTCCAGGCGTTGATTCGCGAACACTCCAAGCGCATCGCCGTGGTACTCAGCAACGAGCAAGGCAAAACCATCGCCGACGCTGAAGGCGATATCTTCCGCGGCCTGGAAGTGGTCGAACACGCCTGTTCCATCGGCAGCCTGCAAATGGGCGAGTTCGCCGAGAACGTTGCTGGCGGCGTCGATACCTACACCCTGCGTCAGCCAATCGGCGTTTGCGCCGGCATCACGCCGTTCAACTTCCCGGCCATGATTCCGCTGTGGATGTTCCCGATGGCCATCGCCTGCGGCAACACCTTCGTGCTCAAGCCGTCCGAACAGGACCCGATGTCGACCATGCTGCTGGTGGAACTGGCGATCGAGGCCGGTGTTCCGGCGGGCGTGCTCAACGTCGTTCATGGCGGTAAAGACGTGGTGGATGCGCTCTGCACCCACAAGGACATCAAGGCTGTTTCCTTCGTCGGTTCGACCGCCGTCGGCACTCATGTCTACGACCTGGCCGGTAAACACGGCAAGCGCGTGCAATCGATGATGGGCGCGAAGAACCACGCCGTTGTGCTGCCGGATGCCAACCGCGAACAAGCGCTCAACGCGTTGGTCGGTGCCGGTTTCGGTGCGGCCGGGCAACGCTGCATGGCCACATCCGTCGTGGTGCTGGTGGGCGCGGCCAAGCAATGGCTGCCTGACCTGAAGGCGCTGGCGCAGAAACTCAAAGTGAATGCCGGCAGTGAGCCGGGCACTGACGTCGGTCCGGTGATTTCCAAAAAGGCCAAGGCGCGGATTCTGGATCTGATCGAGAGCGGCATCAAGGAAGGCGCCAAGCTGGAACTGGACGGTCGCGATATCACGGTTCCAGGCTTCGAGAAGGGCAACTTTGTCGGCCCGACCCTGTTCTCCGGCGTAACCCCCGAGATGCAGATCTACACCCAGGAAATCTTCGGTCCAGTGCTGGTGGTGCTGGAAGTCGATACCCTCGATGAGGCTATCGCCCTGGTCAACGCCAACCCGTTCGGTAACGGCACGGGCCTGTTCACCCAAAGCGGTGCGGCGGCGCGTAAATTCCAGACTGAAATTGACGTTGGCCAGGTTGGCATCAACATCCCGATTCCGGTGCCGGTCCCGTTCTTCAGCTTCACCGGTTCGCGCGGGTCCAAACTCGGCGACCTCGGTCCGTATGGCAAGCAAGTGGTGCAGTTCTACACTCAGACCAAGACTGTCACCAGTCGCTGGTTCGATGACAACAGCGTCAACGACGGTGTGAACACCACCATCAACTTGCGTTAAGGAGCCGGACATGAAAATCGCTTTTATCGGTCTCGGCAACATGGGCGCGCCAATGGCGCGCAACCTGATCAAGGCTGGCCATGCACTGCGGCTGGTCGATCTGAACAAAACCGTTCTGGCAGAGCTGGAGCAACTGGGCGGCAGCATCAGCGCTTCGGCGCGTGAAGCCGCTCAAGGCGCAGAACTGGTGATCACCATGCTGCCAGCCGCGGTGCATGTGCGCAGCGTGTGGCTGGGTGAAGACGGCGTGCTGGCGGGTATCGGCAAGGGCGTGCCGGCAGTCGATTGCAGCACCATCGATCCGCAGACGGCGCGTGATGTTGCCGCGGCGGCGGCCAAGCAAGGCGTGGCCATGGCAGATGCGCCTGTGTCGGGTGGTACGGGTGGTGCGGCAGCCGGGACCCTGACGTTCATGGTCGGCGCTACCCCTGAGCTGTTCGCCACCCTGCAACCAGTGCTGGCGCAGATGGGCCGCAACATCGTCCATTGCGGCGAAGTCGGCACCGGGCAAATCGCCAAAATCTGCAACAACCTGCTGCTGGCGATCTCCATGGTCGGTGTCAGCGAAGCCATGGCGCTGGGCGATGCTCTCGGCATCGACACGACGGTGTTGGCCGGGATCATCAACAGTTCCACCGGTCGTTGCTGGAGTTCAGAGATGTACAACCCGTGGCCAGGCATCGTCGAAACGGCGCCGGCCTCGCGCGGCTACATCGGCGGTTTCGGTGCCGAACTGATGCTCAAGGATCTGGGGCTGGCCACGGAAGCGGCACGTCAGGCGCACCAACCGGTGGTGCTCGGCGCGGTAGCCCAGCAGTTGTATCAGGCGATGAGCCAGCGTGGGGAAGGTGGCAAGGACTTCTCGGCGATCATCAACAGCTATCGCAAACCCCAATAAGGGGTTTTCCGGGAACCCGCGTCGGGCGGGTTCCCGGTTTTTGCATCAGGCAAACACGAAATACTTGCGCACGGTTTCAACCACTTCCCACGTGCCTTTCATGCCCGGCTCAATGACGAAAATATCACCGGCGCGCAGATGGATCGGCTCCTTGCCTTCTGGGGTGATGATGCAGTACCCCTCGCGGAAATCGCAGTATTCCCACTTCACGTATTCCACATACCACTTGCCCGGCGTGCAGATCCAGGTGCCCATGATTTTGCTGCCGTCTTCGCTGGTGTAGGCGTTGAGGTTGACGGTGTGCGGGTCGCCTTCGAGTTTTTCCCATTTGCAGGCGTCGAGCACGGGCAGTGGATGGGTATCGCGAAGAACGGTAATAGGTGCGGTCATGTGGACTCCGGGGCAGTGGACTAGAGAACTGAAGTCGCACCCTATAGCGCCCCGCCCTCGGTCAGTTGTCTGTGCTCGACACTCAGTTACCCAGAAGCGCTGTGCCGGTTTGCCCGGATCGGCGTGCAAACCATTTAACGGCTGCGCTGAAATAGAACAATAGTTATGAAGTTATAACTATTTTACTTGACCCGTTTTTATTCTTTGTACGTGTGTGCCGTAAATCGGAAGTTAGCACTTTCGGCTCCCTCCCTATTTAGCCCGCTATACAGTGCGTGCCCCCCACCATACGCAGCCTTTGTTAAGTAAATATGTCGACTGGATACGAGACTTCGCACCATCCGAGTGCAATGCGCAAGCTCGTTCGAATGACCTTCTCAAGTTGCTAAAAAACTTTAAATAGTTCGTTGACTCTCCCCTTAAGGGCAGAGTTTAGATTTCCGCCGCGTGAGAAGTTGCTGTGGGAATAGTTACTTCTCACATGCGGAATTTATGAAGCAATCACCATATATAGGGAGATCGAGATGAACAATCCATTGGAGTTGGAAAACGTCATTGCCAGCACCCGCGAGATCCTCGCGCAATTGTTGGTGATGAGCGCCGATGATATCGATGAGAACAGCAGTATCGTCGAGGACCTCAGCGCCGATTCGCTGGACATCGTCGACCTGAGCTTTCAGCTGGGTCGTCAGTATGGCTGCACTTTGCCCAAAACCAGCGTGCTGGATCACGCCATCGCTGTCTGCGGCGACGCCAGCGAGTTCCTGGCCAGCGGTCGCATCACCAAGAACGGCAAGGCCTTGCTTGAACAGAGCCTGAGCGCCTACTCCCCGGATCAACTCAAGGCCGGTATGCAACCGGCGCAGGTATTTGCCGCCACCACCGTGCGCAACTGGGCGCAACAGTGCCGCAATCTCTTCAACTATCTGCCGCAAAGCTGCCCCGATTGCGGCGCTCATCAAGCCGTGCTGAACGAGCGTCAGCAAGTGGTCTGTGGCGCGTGCAGTGCGCGGCTGGTGCCGGCCGATGGCGATGAGGTTTCACGCCGACTGGTGGAGCAATTTTTGGCCGCTCACGCCCAAGAGGCGGTGTAGTTCTCATGCGGACACGAGAAGTCTATGTAACCGGATTCGGTCTGGTGGCGCCTATGGCGCTGGACGCCGCCACGTTGTTCGAGCGGATCTGCCAGAAGCAGTCCTGTGTTCGCGAACATCCACGGTTCAAGGCGTTGGGGTTCAACAACAGCGCTGCCGGGTTTATCGACGACGGCCAGTGGCAGCAGATCGCCGCCGGTTTCGGCGGCAATGCCGCGCTGCATCCGCGGCAAAGTGTGCTGGCCGAATTTGTCGCCCGACAAGCCTTGCAGCACGCCGGCCTGACCCCGGTTGCCTTTGCTCACAGCCGCAGCGGATTGTTCCTTGGGGCCAACAAGTACTGCGCGGACAGTCACGATCTGCATCGGGCCAGTCGCTGCATGGATGAGGCAGGGCGTGTCGATCTGGATCAACTGCTGGATAACCCGGCGGCGTCGAGCGCGGTCTTCGGGCGCCGGGTCGATCAGCAGACCCTGCACCTGGCCGAGACGCTCGGTATCCGCGATCACATTTCGACCCATTCCGATGCCTGCGCCGCCGGTACGATGGCGATCGGCAGCGCCTACCGGGCGATCGAGCGCGGTGAGATCGACCTGGCCATTTGCGGTGCCGTCGAACTGATGGCCAACGAGTTGCCGTATTACATGTTCAACAGCCTCGGCGCGCTGTGCCAGGCTAACCTGCCGGCAAGCGAGCAGAGCCGGCCGTTCATGCCGGACCGCAGCGGCTTCGTGATCAGCGAGGGCGCGGCCATGGTCATTCTCGAATCCGCCGAACATGCCCAGCGTCGCAAAGCCACGCCATTGGGGCGTGTGTTGGGTTACGCGAATGTGTGCGAGGCACAAAAAATGACCTCCAGCAGCCGGGATGGCAGCAAATACGAGGAATGCATGGAAGCTGCAATCGAGGACGCCGGGCTGCTCAGCAGCGCCGTGCAACACGTCAATACCCACGGTACGTCCACCCAGGCCAACGACAGCTGCGAGGCCTTGGCTTTGCAACGGGTGTTCGGCGAGTGCCAGGAACACGTGACGTTCACTGCCAACAAATCGGCCATTGGTCATTCCCTGGCGGGCAGCGGCGCGATTGAAGCGGTGCTGTCGCTGATCAGTCTGCGGGATGGCATGCTGTTGCCGACCTTGAACTACGATCACGACCGCGCCGAATACCCCTCGCTGAAATTTCTCAGCGAGCCGATGCGCCAGTCGATCAACGTGGTGATGTCCAACTCGTTCGGTTTCGGCGGCGTCAACAGCTCGCTGGTTCTGGGGAGGGCATGACATTAGCATAGCCGTTTACATCCATTCGGCGGCCGTATTGAACGCCGCCGGCAGCGAATGTACCGATCTGCTCGGGACGCCACCCTCGCCGCAACCGCTGGCATTCGACGCGACGCGTCGGGCTTATCCGCTGGCAGCACCGCGCCTGGCCAGCGATCTGTTCGACCGCAAGATCCAGCGCAGCGTCGAACCACAAGGCTTGCGTCTGTTGCATTGCGTGGCACGTCTGGCGCCCGCGCTGGCGGCCCTGCAACTGCCGCCGGCACGGATTGCCCTGACGGCGGCCATTCCTGAGGTCGACGCGCCAAGCCCTTGCTGGGACGCGGTGCAAGCGATCGGCGAGCAACCGGAAAAGCCGCTGGCGCAACTGTTGGCCAACACACCACCGCTGCATGCCCTGACGCTGCTCAACAGCAGCGTGATGGCCTACGTGGCCGAAGCGTTGCAATGCCATGGCCCGATGGGTGGTTTCTGTTCCCAGGACAATGCCGGGCTCGATGCCCTGATCGAAGCGAGCCAGCAGATTGTCGAGCAGCGCGCTGACGCCGCGCTGGTAGTCAGCAGCAGTCCGAACCTGACGCCGGCCCTGTATCTGCGTGAACCCCATCTGGCAGGCGAGGCGATTTATGGCGAGGGTGCCGCCGCGCTGCTACTCAGCTCGGCACCTTCACGCAACACTCCGCACGCGCTGCGCATCGCCGGGTTCGCTCGGGGTTACAGCGCTGATCCGCAACGCGGCGCGGCGGTTGCCCGGCGAGTCATCGACCAGGCGCTGAGCCTTGAAAAACTGTGCCTCGGTGACGTCGAGCAGATCGTCGCCAATCCAGAGGATCCGCAACTGATGAGCCTGTTCGCCGAACATCCTCGGGACGTTCGCAGCGTCCGTGCCATGACCGGCGATCTTGGCGCCAGCGCGTTGCTGACCGAGATTGCGCTGGCCTTGCACCACAACCACAACGCTTCGGCGACACCGGGCTACACGCTGTTTGTCAGCCATAGCCGCGCCGGTCATTGGGGCGCCTTGCTGCTGGCCAGTGAAACCATGGAGAAGCACGCATGAGCGCAACACGGATTGTGATCACCGGCATGGGCGCCGTTACCGGATTCGGTTTCGAATGGCAGACCCTCTGGGAAAAAATGCTCGGTGCCGAACATTGTGTACGTCCATGGCAGCCCGACGGGGTGGAAAACGGCACGTTCCCGGTGCGCTACGCCGCGGCCGTGGACATGAGCCTGTTGCCCAAGGCCTTGCAGGACCATCCGGCCTGGACCGTTGCACTGGAAAAACGCAGCCGCTTTGGCTGGGTGGCTGCCACCCAAGCGGTGACCGACAGCGGACTCGCACCTGAGCAGCTACGTGAAGCCGCCGTGCTCTGTGCCTCGGGTGCGCCGCAACACATGCTGGCCGACATGCTGTTGACCCAGGCACCGGATGGCCGCGCCCCGGACTGGCAACACCTGATGTCCCGTGCCGGGCAGGTCAATGCCGAGGGTTCGCTGCGTCAGAGCAATGATCGACTGGCGCGAGTGATTGCCGACGGATTGGGCTGCGAAGGCCCCGTGATCAATATCAGCAGCGCGTGCGCCGGAGCCTCCCAGGCCATCGGCAATGCCTTCCAGATGATTCGTCGCGGTGAAGTGAGCGTGGCGATTGCCGGTGGCGCCGATTCGGTGCTGAACCTCGACACCATGGCCGCGTTGTACCTGCTCGGCGCGGCATCGAGCGAACAGCGCTGGGGCGTCGATCTGTGCCGGCCTTTCGACCGTGATCGCAGTGGCCTGATTGCCGGCGAGGGCGGTGGTTTCGTGGTGCTGGAAAGCCTTGAACATGCGCTGGCGCGAGGTGCGACGCCCTATGCCGAAGTACTTGGCTTTGGCAGCAGCCTGGACGCCTACAAAGTTACTGCCCCGCAACCCGAAGGCCGGGGCGCGGCGCTGGCGATGCAAGCCGCGCTGGACGACGCGGGCCTGCGTGCGCAACAGATCGATCTGATTAACGCCCACGGCACTTCGACGCCACTCAATGACGTCGCGGAAACCTTGGCGATCAAAAGTGTGTTCGCCGAGCACAAGCACTACCGGTCCCTGGCCGTCAGCGCCAACAAGTCGCAGTTCGGGCACTTGATTGCCGCCGCCGGGGCGCCCGAATGCATGGTCACGGCTCTGGCGTGCCTGAACGATCTGGTCACGCCGACGGTGAACCTGCATGACGTCGATGAACAGTGCGACCTGGACTATTGCGCCGGGCAAGCAGTCAGCCGCCGAGTGGATTTTGCCTTGAGTAACTCCTTCGGTTTTGGTGGCCTCAACACTTCGCTGGCCCTTGGTAAATATCGGGAGCACGGACAATGACTGGCACTATTGTGCGTGTTGCGATCGCCGGCAGCGGTTGCGTATTAGCCAGCGGCTGGGGCGTGCAACGCTTCTGGTCGGCGGCCAGTGAAGCCCGCAGCGGCATTACTTTGCTGCAGTCGAAATTGTTTCACAGTGAGCGCGTGACGGCCTTCGGGCATGTCAGTGATCAAGACCATCAACGCAGTCGCCAGGACGTGGCCCAGAACCTCCAGCGCTATTGCCCGCCGGCAGTGATCTGGGGTGTCAGCGCGGTGCGTCAGGCCCTGGCCGAGGCCGGGCTTGAACCGGGCAATGACGGTCTGCGCTACGGCCTCTATTGCTGCCAGGGCGGCCACACCCATCCGTCGTTGGCGGCCTACGGCGAGTTGCTTCACGAGTGCCGCGACGAGTCCGGCGCCGACATGCGGCGCCTCGCTCAACGGGTGCTGCAGGAGCGCGCGCTAGACCCGTTTCTGGTACTCAAAAGCCTGAGCAATGGCTTGCTCGGGATTGTCAGCCTGGCGCTGAAGCTGGAGTGCGAGTGCAACGCTTACATGCAAGGCGTGGCCGGCAACCTGGCGGCGTTGCGCGAGGCGTGCGCAGCGCTGCAAAGCGGTCGTATTGATGCAGCGATTGTGGTCGGTGCCGGCGGTGAACTCGATCCGTTGGCCCTGGCCGCGCTCGCTGAGGCCGGCGTGATCAGCACTGACGGTTCGCAAACCTTGCGTGCATTCGATCGCCAAGGCACGGGCGGGATTGCCGGTGAAGGGGCGGCGGCATTGATTTTGCGCCGGGCCGACGACCTGCCGGATGGGCCGCAGACCTGCCTGTCGGGACTCTCCGCCCATCCGCGCCTTGGATCGTTGAACCTGCCGGACAAGCAGGTCGATCTGTTGATCAGCAGCGCCAGCGGCGATCCGCACAAGGACGCCGACCTGGCCCGCACGCTGGCCCGCGCCGGTGCCGCGCACATCACCAGTGGCGTGCCGGTGACCGGCATTCTCAGCGCCGCGCCGAGCCTGGTCGACCTGATCCTGGCCCGTCATGCACTGCATACCCAGAGCGTGCCGCCGATCATCGGATTGCAGCAGTCAGTCGATCCGCACCTGCCGTTTGTACTCGGTGAGCGACGGGACGCGGCGCTGCGCGACTGCCTGATCATCAACCGCGACGACAACGGTTTCAGCGCCTGTTACCAGCTCGATTATCAGGCGGCCAACTAGCCGTTTGAGTGCATTCAATCGCTTCTATTTTTTAATCATGGGATATGACTGTCATGGATTACCGCGATTACGTACGGCCGAAATTCGTTGAGCTGATGCAGGCCCTGGGCCTGGAGTGCCAGTTCCACCGGGCATTGGGCAGCAAGCTGTTTTACCGCGACAAGCATGGCTGCGATGTGACCGTCACCGACTTTCTCGGCGGTTACGGCGCGGCGTTGTTTGGCCACAATGACCCGCAGTTCGTCGATCAACTCTGCGGCCTGCTGCGCGCCGATGTGCCGTTCAATGCGCAGATGTCCGTGCGTGGCGCGGCCGGTCAGTTGGGGCGCGAACTCAGCGAGGCATTCAATCGGGAGTTGAACAACAACGAGCGCTACATTTCGACCTTCTCCAACAGTGGCGCCGAGTCGGTGGAAATCGCCGTCAAGCACGCCGAGTACCGTCGGCAGAAAACCTTGCAGAAGCAGTTCGACGAACGGGATTTTGCCCTGGCCAACCTGACCGCCAGCGACAAGGCCTATGTTGAACTGGACGTCGACGACCTCGACCTGCCCGCCGGGTTGCTGCCGGACAACCTGTCTTACGTGACCGTGCGCCAAGTGGTGGAAGCGGTGCGTCAACACAACCTCGCGCAGCTGCATGTCGAGCCGGTGTTCGTCGCCCTGCGCGGCAGCTTCCACGGCAAACTGGTGAACACCGTGCAGCTGACTTACGGCAAACAGTACCGCCAGCCGTTCGCCCGTTTTGGTCTCAACGTCGAGTTCATCGATCCGCTGCAACCCCAGCAACTCCAGGACTTGCCGGCGCGTCACACGCGGCATTGGCTGAGCCTTGCGTGGAGCGGCGAAACCTTGCAGGTGCGCCGTGAAGCCTTTAGTGCGATCACGGCGGTGTTGCTGGAGCCGATCCAGGGTGAGGGCGGCATCAACGAGTTCGCCAGCGAGTTCTACCTGGGCCTGCGTCGCCTGTGCAACGAGCAGCAATGCCCGCTGATCATCGACGAAGTGCAATCGGGTTTCGGCCGCACCGGCACTTTGCTCGGCGCCAGCCATTTCAACTTGCAGGGTGATTACTACTGCCTGTCCAAAGCGTTGGGCGGTGGCCTGATGAAAATTGCCGCGACAGTCATCCGCGCCAGCCACTACGAAAACGATTTCAGCTACATCCACAGTTCGACCTTCGCCGAAGACGATGCATCGTGCCATATCGCCCTGTCGGCATTGCGCCGCTTGTTCGAAAACGACAACGCGATGCTCAAGGACGTGAACAAGAAAGGCGAATACCTCAAATCGTCGTTGCTCGAACTCAAAGCCGCGTACCCGGACGTGATCGCCGATGTGCGTGGTCGCGGGTTGCTGCTGGGGTTCGAACTGCACGACCTGACCGGCACCAGTTCGCTGGTCCAGGCGTCCGCGCAGTACAACGATGCACTGGGTTACATCATCGCCGGCTACCTGCTGCAATTCGAATCGCTGCGGGTCGCGCCGTCGGGCAGCAACGCCAACGTGATTCGCCTGGAGCCACCGGTGTGCATCACCTTTGAGGAAATCGACGGCCTGATCGGCTCGCTGCAAAAGGTCTGCGACATGCTGCGTCGCCGCGATGCCTTCCCGCTGGCAGCCGGGGTGTGCGCCGACACCATCCACGAAGTACCGGCGCGCGAGGTGAGCTTCAACGAGCCTGAAAATCTGCCAAAGCCTGATGAGAGCGTTCGCGTGGTAGCGCGCGTGGCGTTCATCAATCACCTGATCGATTCGGACATGCTCAGTGATGTCGACCCGTCGCTGTCCACCCTCAGCGCCGAACAGAAGCGCGAGTTTATCAAGCGCATGGCACCGGAGCGGCGTGCCGCGCCAATCGGCCCGGTGCTGATTCGCTCAAAACTCGGCACCGCTGTGGAGTTCACCCTGTACCCGTTGTGCATGGACTCCGATGCCATGGCCGCGTACATCGCCAGTGGTGACCTGGACACCATCCGCGACGAAGTCGGCAATCGCATCCGTGATGCCCGGGCTGATGGCTACAGCGTGGCCGGTTTGGGTATGTACACCTCGATCGTCACCAACAACTGTCAGGCGCTGAAGATCCCCGACATGGCACTGACCTCCGGCAACGCGCTGACCATCGGCATGGGCCTGGAAGCGATCGAGCAGGGCTGCAGGCAGCAAGGCCTGGAACTGAGTCAACAAACAGCTGCGGTGGTCGGCGCGGCCGGCAACATTGCCTCGACTTACGCCTCGTTGCTGTCCACCAGTGTCGAACACCTGATTCTTATCGGTAGCGGTCGCGACGGTTCCCTGCGGCGTCTGGAGAAGACCGCCCAGCTGATTTACGCCGAGGCCGCCCGCGCGATTCTCAAGGGCGTCGCCGAGCACGACCGGCTCGCCAGCCGCTTGCAGAAACTCGACGGCATCGACGCTTTATTGCAGGCCCACGGTGCCGGCGCCGACCTCGGTTTGCGAGTGCAGCGCCTGGTCGAAGAACGCCTGGGCGCGAATGCGTTCATCACCGTCAGCAATGACCTTGATGTGCTGAAACAGGCACGCATCGTGCTCTGTGCGGCGAACGCGCCACAACCGTTTCTCGGTGCTGAAAATTTCGCCGAAAACAGCGTGATCTGCGATATCGCGGTACCGCTGAACGTCGATCAGAACCTTTCCAGCCAACGGCCCGACGTGCTGTACATGCACGGCGGGATTGTCCAGACACCGCTGGGCGATGGCCTGATCCGCAACGTGCGCGCCTACCTCAAGGAAGGTCAGCTGTATGCCTGCATGGCGGAATCGGTGTTGATGGGCTTGTCCGGGATGAAACAGCACTACTCCTACGGCGATATCAGCCGCGAACAGGTGCAGCAGATTCGTGCCCTGGCCGCGACCCACGGCTTCAGCCTCGCGCAGTTCAAGACAGACAACTCACTCTAAGGAATGGTCATGCCGAATAAAGTAGCAGTGGTGACCGGTGGCAGTCGTGGCATCGGTCGGGCGATCGTCCTGGCTCTGGCCGGAGCGGGTTATCAGATTGCGTTCAGTTATGTGCGCGACGAAGTGGCTGCCGCGTCCTTGCGTGACGAGGTCCAGGCGTTGGGCCTCGAGTGTCTGGCGCTGCAATGCGATGTCAGCAGCGGCGACAGCATCAAGGGCTTTTTCGAACGAGTCGACCAGCATTTCCAGCGCGTCGATCTGCTGGTCAACAACGCCGGCATCACCCGTGACGGGTTGCTGGCGACGATGCCGAGCCGCGACATCATCGAGGTGATCCAGACCAACCTGATCGGCACCTTGCTCTGCTGTCAGCAAGTGGTGCCGTCCATGATGCGCCAGCGCAGCGGTTGCATCGTCAACATCAGTTCGGTGGCCGCGCAGAAACCCGGCAAGGGCCAAAGCAACTATGCCGCGGCCAAGGGCGGCGTCGAAGCGCTGACCCGAGCCCTGGCGGTAGAGTTGGCGCCGCGCAACATTCGGGTGAATGCGGTGGCTCCGGGCATCGTCAACACCGAAATGAGCACGGCACTGATTGGCAGTCAGGAACAGGAAATCCAGTCGCGCTTGCTGATTAAGCGTTACGCCGAACCCCAGGAAATTGCCGAGGCGGTGCTGTACATCGCCGATCGCGGTTTGTACCTGACGGGTGAGGTCCTGCCGGTCAACGGCGGGTTGAAAATGCTATGAGTCGGACCATTCTGATTACCGGTGCCGCCAAAGGCATCGGCCGCGCGGTGGCAGAGAATTTTGCCGCCGACGCCGAGCACCGCTTGATCCTGTTGGACCTGGATTTGCCGGAACTGCAACGCTGGGTCGACGAGCAACACGGGCAGATCAAGGCCC
Organism: Pseudomonas svalbardensis; assembly: GCF_030053115.1. Classification (NCBI taxonomy): domain Bacteria; kingdom Pseudomonadati; phylum Pseudomonadota; class Gammaproteobacteria; order Pseudomonadales; family Pseudomonadaceae; genus Pseudomonas; species Pseudomonas svalbardensis. Next base: position 815,838 of record NZ_CP125619.1, read on the forward strand.
GGGTCGAAACCCATGCCGCGAACATTGCCGACCTGGCGGGCATGGAGGCGTTCTTCAAAATGCTCGCCAAACAGGTGGATTACGTTGATGTGCTGGTCAACAGCGCCGGCATCTGCAACGAGAATGAACCGGAAGATTTGCACAACTGGCACAAGGTGATTTCGGTCAACCTCAACGGTACGTTCTACGTCACCTCGTTGTGCCTGCCGTTGATGCCGGATCGCGGACGGATCATCAACATGTCGTCGATCCTCGGCCGCGCCGGCAAGGTCCGCAACACCGCGTACTGCGCTTCCAAGCACGGCATCGTTGGCATGACCAAAGCCCTGGCGATGGACCTCGCGCCACGGCTGATCACCGTCAACGCGATTCTGCCCGCGTGGATCGATACGCCAATGCTGCAAGGTGAACTGGCGGCGCAAGCGGCCATTGCCGGGCTGACCCAGGAGCAGATCCTGCGCAACGCCAAGAAGAAACTGCCGATGCGACGCTTCATTCAAAGCGAAGAAGTCGCGGCGATGGTGCGTTACCTGGCCAGCCCTGAAGCGGGTGGGGTGACAGCCCAGAGCCTGGTGATCGACGGCGGTGTCGGGTTGGGAATGTAGCCATGCAGGGATCACACATCAGCCGCACCACGTGGGCGGTATTGGCCTGCATGGCCGCGCAGCCGGCGTTGGCTGAATTGACGGTCGAGGACTTCAAACCGGATTACGCCGACGCCGAAGTCGGCGTGGCCACCGCGTTGCGCTTGCACGGCGACGATCAGGTAACCCAGAAGGCGATGTATTTCAAGGCCAACCTGGAAGACAACTGGGACGGCGGTTACTACAAGGCCAAGGGCCGGGTGCGTTACGACGCCCGCTACGACGGCAACAATCCGTACAGCGAACGGGCGCGAGACAAATACCGCTTCGACGCCGACTGGCGGCATTTGTACTGGGGCCAGTCGGTGGGCGACGGCGAGGTGACTCTCGGCTGGCAGCAAGTGGTCTGGGGCCGTGCCGATGAGTTGCGGGTGCTCGATCAGATCAACCCGCTGGACTATCGCGATGGCCTGACTCCGCTGCTGGAAGACAGCCGGATCGCGGTGCCCATGGTGCGATTTGCGCAACCCGTGGGCGAGTGGGAACTGGAGGCGCTGTGGGTCACCGATTTTGTCAAAAACCAGCCTCCGGTGGCGGGCAGCGAGTTCGACGCGCCGTTGTTTGCCGTGCCGGATCCACAGTATTTCCTGCTGGATTCCAAGCCCGGCTACGACGGTGACAAGGGCTTTTCCTATGGCTTGAGCGCCAACGGCCGGATCGGTTCGGTGGACACCAGTTTCGTCGCACTGAACGCCCGTCAACAGGACCCGGTGTACGCCGTCGAAGGCCTGGCCGATGACGGCCGCACGCGACTGGAGCGCCAGTTTCCCCGTTACACCATGGGTGGCGCGGGGCTGGCGATCGACGCCGGTCACAGCATCGTGGTGCGCAGCGAAATTGCCTGGTTCGACAACTGGCGGGTGACCAATCCGACCCGTGCCTACGGCGCCGACAGTACCTCGATGGTCAAGTCGTTGCTGGGTGTCGATTACCTGCTGCGCGACTGGCTGATTTCCCTGCAATGGCAGGAGCAGCAACTGCTCGATTGGCAGGACGGCATGTTGCAAGACAAGCGCGACCACTTGTTCACCCTGTCGGCCGAGGGCACCCATTGGCAGGACCGACTCAAGAGCCGGCTGGTGGTCGCTGCCTCGCCACCGTTCAAGGACGATGCGCTGTTGCAAGGCATCTTCACCTACAAACCGGTGGACTGGATCAAGCTCGGGCTGGAAGTGGATGTGTTCTTCGGCAAGCCCGACAAACCTTTCGGCGAGTACGACAAGCGCGATCAAGTGCGTCTGTCCGCCGGTTACCTGTTTTAACCCCATGACGCCTGCGTGCCCCTGGCGCATTGGCTCGACCATATTCATCTGACGAAAAGGGAAGTTCCCATGTTGCCGCTATTCAAAAGTCTGACCACTGCCGCACTGATCCTGAGCGGTGCTTGCGCCACCGCTGCCAATGGCAAGAATGCCGATGAAATCATCCGCCAGGTGCGTGATCGCAATGACGGTACAAGCTTCATGTCCCAGGTGTCGTTGATCCTTCACGACAAGAAGGGCAATACCCGCGTTCGCGAGTTCACCTATCTGCAAAAGGATTACCCCGACAGCGACAAATTCAGCATGTATTTCTCCGCCCCCACTGATGTGCGCGACGTGGCTTTCCACATTGAAAACCCCCACGAAACCCTGGGCCAGGAAGACAGCCAGTGGATGTACTTGCCGGTCAGCCGCCAGACGCGGCGGATCTCCACCACCGACAAACGCGGCTCGTTCATGGGCAGCGAGTACTCCTACGCCGATCTGGACAAGATCCGGGTCAAGGATTACACCCAGACGCTGGTTGGCGAAGAGCAGGTCAAGGGCCGCGACTGCTACGTGATCGAGCGTGAACCGGCGTCGCCCGAGGTGCTGGCCAAGACCGGCTACAACAAACTGAAGGTGTGGATCGACAAGCAGAATTTCCTGGTCATGCGTCAGGACTTCTTCGACGTCAAAGGCGTGCTGGTCAAGCAGATGCGCACGCAGAAAGTCGACACCATCGACTCGATCGACAGCATCGTGTTGAGCGAAACCGAACACTTCATCGACGGCACGCGCTCAGAGATGCGCTTCAACCACCTGCAATACAACGTGCAGCTGGAAGACCGTTTGTTCACCCAGACCGCCATCAAGCGCGGGCTGAAAACCGGCGACGTGCCGGACTTTGCCGTGTCTGCGCGCTAAGCGCCGACCCTGACGACCCTGGAACGCATGATCATGGAAAGATACCTGAACTTCGTCGAGCGCTATGCGCGGGCGATCGTTTTCCTGCTGGTGGCGGTCACTGCGTATTTCACCTATACGCTGGGCGCGCTGATCTCCGACACCAACCCTTACTTGCTCAAGGAAACCCATCCGGCGCGCAAGACCATCATCGATCTGCAAAGCGAATTCACCGGCACGTTCGACTCGGTGATGGTGGCGCTGAACAACCCGCAGACGGTGTTCAACAAGCCGACCCTCAACGCACTGTTTTCGATGTCGCAGTCAGTGCGCAAGATGATCCTGGCCAACGACGCCGACAAGGAGCAGTTGGCGCAAATTGTGGCGAAGTATCCGCACGACAGCCGTGCGCAGTTGTTGACGCGGGACATTCTGGAAAACGGTTTTTCCCAGAACGATTACGCCCAGGCCAAGGCCCTGCGTGATTACGCCCAGAGTCAGAACTGGGATACCCATGATCAGCTGTTCCTGACCTTTCTCGCCGAGCGGATCAACCCGATCCGCGAAATGGCTTCCATGGGCGACCTGGAAAACATCGTGCTGACCCACGATGGCGAGTTGCTGATCCACAAGACCCTCAACGCCTACGACATGGACCCGGCGTTGGTCGAGTCGCAGATCATGGGCAACGAGCTGATGGTCGACGGGGTGGTGTCCAAGGACAAGAAAGTTGCGATGCTGGTGGCCGAACTGGGCACCAAGCAAGACGATGCCCAGGCGCAACTGCGCGCCTACCAGATTGTGCGCGGCATCGTCGCGGACTATCAGGCCGCGCACCCCGAGTTCAAGGACGAGATCTTCATCGCCGGTATGCCGATCTTCATCGCGGCCCAGCAAGAAATCATCGACCATGACTTGGCGGTGCTGTTTCCGATCGTCTTTTTGCTGATCACCCTGCTGTTGATTTTCTTCTTCCGCAAACCGCTGGGTGTGCTGTTGCCGCTGTTCAACATTCTGTTCTGCACCATCTGGACATTGGGCCTGATGGCCCTGTTGCGGGTGCCGTTCGACTTGCTGACCAGCGTACTGCCGGTGTTTTTGTTCACCATTTGCTGCTCGGATGCGATCCATGTGATGGCCGAGTATTACGAGCAGAAAAATGCCGGTAAAAGCAACCGCGAAGCCAATCGCGAGACGCAACGGCTGATGGTGGTTCCGGTGGTGTTGACGACGGTGACCACCATTGCCACCTTCATGATTTCCACCACCAACAACATTGTCAGCATCCGCAATTTCGGCGTGTTCATGTCCATCGGCCTGACGGCGGCGCTGATCATTTCGCTGTTGCTGATTCCAGCCTGGATCTCGATCTGGGGCAAGGACCAGACCCCGAAAACCCTCGCTGCGGTGCACAAGGAGTCGATCATTTCGCGTTATCTGGTGGCGTTTTGCGCGCGATTGATTCAGTGGCGCAAACCGATCCTAATGGTGACGCTGCCATTGCTGGCCCTGATGTCGGTGTTTACCTTGCGCGTCGATATCGAAGACTCGGGCATCGCCTATTTCAAGCCCGAGAGCCATGTCCGCGTTTCGGACGAGTTCATCAATCACGCCAAGGTTGCGGGCACGGCGCCGGGCTGGATCGCCATCGACAGCAAGGAACCGCGCGGCGTGCTGACCACGGAAGTGGTGCAGTTCATCGACAAGCTCGACCACTTCATCAAGCAGCAACCGCATGTCAGTTACGGCTACTCCCTGGCCACTTACGTCAAGCGCATGAACCTGGTGCTCAACGACATGAACCCAGACTACTTGCGCGTGCCCCAGGCACTGGAGCAGGTCACGTCGGTCAATGACGAGGGACAAGTCGAGCGGTTCGAGGTGCCGGGCAACTCGCTGATCGAGCAACACGTGATGCTGTTCGAGAACGGCGGCGGCTCGGATCTCAACAACGTGCTCAACGCTGACTATTCCAAGGCGCTGACGCTGTACACCATGACATCGTCGGTGGCCAGCGACTATCAAGGCATGCTGGATCGGCTCGATGCCTGGTTGCTGGTGAACAAACCGGCCAACCTCGAAGTGACGCACGCCGGCACCCCGTTGATCTGGACCGGCGTGTTGCAGGAAATCACCCAGGGCCAGGTGCTGAGTTTTTCCCTGGCGTTGCTGGTCGTCACGCTGATGATGATGTATTGGCTCAAATCGGTACGACTTGGGGTTCTGGGTATGCTGACCCTGTTGACCACCTCGGTAACAGTCTACGGATTCATGTTCCTGTTCGGCATCGAGCTGAACATCGGCACGACACTGGTGACGTTCCTGGTGGTCGGCGTGGTCGATTACGCAGTGCACCTGTTGTCACGGATCAAACTGCTGGTGGAGCAAGGGATTCATGTTGATGCGGCCATTTTGCAGGCGATGCACAGCGTCGGCCGTTCGACCGTGGTCAACGTGGTGATTTTCTCCGTGGGCTTCATGGCGCTGCTGTTTTCCGACTTCAAGCCGATTGTCGATCTGGGCGCACTCGTAGCGATGGCGCTGTTTTCCAGCGGTGTCATGACCATTCTGCTGGTGACGCTGGTGTCGCCGTGGTTCTTCGCGGCGATTGTTCCGGTCGCGCCGGTGCCTGGACAAGATCGAGCAGCGGGGGAGCCAGCGTTGAGCTGATCTGATGACCGGCAACGCGGGCGCGCAAGTGACCTGCGAGCCGGGTCATCCAGCGCAGCAAAGTATTCAGTTCAGTGTATTGCTCAGGTTTTTTTCGCCATAGCGGGCGATACGCTCGAACTGACATTCTTCTCGAGCATCGTTGAGGCTGTTTTCAAACGTTTCGAGGCCGATGTGCAATTGCTGTAGAGCGCCGATCTGGGAGACCAGCTCGGCCTTTTTTTCGGCGATCGCTTTTTGTGCCATGTCCCACGGGAATTCGTCCCCGTGGTAGTTGTTCAACATCACCTGCAGCTCTTTGAGCTTGAAGCCCAGTTGCTGGGCGCACTTGATGAACGTCAACACCTCGACACTTTGCTGGCTGTAGATGCGGTATTTGCCTTCACGTTTGGGCTCGGGCAACAGGCCGATTTCTTCGTAATGGCGAATGCTTTTGACTGTGGTGCCCGACAGCTGGGCGGCTTTGCCGATATACATAAAGATCCGTCTCGATGAACAAACAGGGCGTAGCGCGACCAGACCTCATGCCTGATCGGAGCGAATAATATAGTGAATAACATTCAAAGGTTGCAGCCGCGTGTAAATGACACGCACAAGCGACGAACGACCGCTTGAAGGGGACGTGGGGAGGGGCTGACGACGAGGGCGCGCCGTCAGCAAGCAGCGAGGGGGGCGTCAGCTGCCGGCGGTGACTCGGGCCTGTTCCAGCCAGGCGGCGCGCTGGGTCGACTTGGAGCCCAGGATCGGCCCGAAGGTCAGGGTCTTCAATGGCTTGATGCCGCAGAACTCCAGGGTCGTCTTGCGCATCTGGTGCAGGCCGGGCATGCGATAGACCCATTTGTAATACCAGGGCGGCGTGTCCATGGTCACCAGCAGATGCGCGGTCCGGCCCTTGAGCAGTTTGTCGGGGAAGGCCTTGCCCTCACGATACTTGAAGGCAAAGCCAGGCAGGAAAATGCGGTCGAGAAAGCCCTTCATCAAGGCCGGTATCCCGCCCCACCAGATCGGATAAACGAACGTCAGGTGTTCGGCCCAGGTGATATCGGCCTGGGCTTGCAACAAGTCTGGCTCCAGCGGCTGGATCGTGTGATAGCCCTCGTGCAAGACCGGATCGAAGTCCAGCGCATCCAGACGCAGCAGGCGCACGTCATGACCGGCATCCTTGGCGGCCTGGACGTACGTTTCGCTCAGCGCCCCGCAAAAGCTGTCGGTGGAGGGGTGACCCAGAATCACGAGCATTCGTTTGCTCATCGTGTGTACTCCTGAAATGGAGCTCGCAGCATAGAGTCTGCCCCTAACGGTAGAGTCAAGGCGTTCCCGGCGTCAGTGCCTCCAGCAAGGCCCGGGCGTAACCGGGCAGGCTGTCGAAGTCACGGGCACAGAGTTTCAGTGTGCGATTGGCCCAGTCTTCGCGAAGAGGTCGGGTCATGACCGCTTGCGCCGGCGGCCAGCGCTCGATGGCCACCCGCGGCACGATGGCCAGCCCGGCACCGCGAGCGACCATGCGAATGACCCCGTCGAAGCCGTCGGCGCGAATGCGGATCGGCATGCGCTGGCCGATGTGCAGGGCCTGTTCTTCCAGGTGGATGGCCAATGCACTGCTGGCGCCCAGGGCCACGTAGTCATGAATCAACGTGTCGGCGAAGGTCAGTGACGGCTGTTCGGCCAGGGGATGGTCCGGCGGCAGGATCAGTACCAGCGGATCGTCGCGAAACGGACGGGTCTGCAGGCCATCGGTGTCCACGGCGTCAGAGACGATGCCCAGGTCTGCCGCACTTTGGCGCAAGGCATGAGTGATGCGTGCACTGGGCAGTTCTTGTAGATCGATGTCGAGGTTGGGGTGGCTGCGAAGAAAGTCCGCGAGTAACTCTGGTAAGTACTCGGTCATCGCTGTGGTGTTACACAGCAGCCGCACCTGGCCTTTGACGCCGTTGGCGTACTCCGCCAGATCCTGCTGCATGCGTTCAGCCTGTTGCAGCAGGACGCGGGCGTGTCGCGCCAGGGCCTTGCCGGCCGGGGTCGGGCTGACGCCGCGGCGACCTCGCTGCAGAAACTCGATCCCTAATGAAGCCTCCATGGCGCGGATGCGCGCACTCGCCGCCGCCAGGGACAGATGACTACGAGCCGCGCCTGCGGTGATGTTGCCGCTGTCGAGGATGTTCAGGTAGAGGCGCAGGTCGGTCAGGTCGAAGTGCATGGTGTGTCCCGAAGGTCGAGCCTCTATCAAAACAAGAGGCTGCCTCAGTATATGGCAGATTTTCAAGCAGCCAATCCGGGCTCACGATAGCGCCATGAATACTCTCGCCGCGTTCTATCAAAACCTCGGTCTTGCCCTTTCATTGATGGTCATCGCGACCTTTCTGCTGGCCGGCATGATCAAGGGGGTGATCGGCCTCGGACTGCCGACCATCGCGATGGGCTTGCTCGGTCTGGCTATGGCTCCGTCGCAGGCTGCCGCGCTGCTGATCATCCCCGCGACGCTCACCAATGTCTGGCAACTGGCATTCGGTGGGCATCTGCGAGGGTTGATCAAACGGTTGTGGCCGATGCTGCTGGCGATCTTCATCGGCACCGGGGCCGGCACGTTGTGGATCGGCATGGCCGGTGGTCATTGGGTCGTGCGGGGATTGGGCGCGGCGCTGTTGCTCTATGCGTTGAGCGGGTTGTTTCTGCCGACCTTGCGTGTCGGCCGTCACACCGAGCGTTGGCTCGGTCCGCTTGGCGGCCTGTTGACGGGCGTCATCACCTCGGCCACCGGCGTCTTCGTGATTCCCGCCGTGCCTTATCTGCAAGCCTTGGGCTTGAGCAAGGATGAACTGGTGCAGGCGTTGGGTCTGTCGTTCACCGTATCGACCCTGGCCTTGGCCGCCGGCCTGTTATGGCGCGACGCACTGGGCGGTGGTGAGTTAATTGCGTCGTTGCTGGCGCTGATCCCGGCGGTGCTCGGCATGTTGCTGGGGCAATGGCTGCGCCAGCGGATCAGCGCCGAGCTGTTCAAGCGTGTGTTCTTCATCGGCCTCGGCGTGCTCGGCGGCCACTTGCTGATCAGCGGGTAGCGGACGACGGGCTGAGCATGTCGATGGCGCGGATATCGAAATCCCGTTCCAGGTACTCATCGCGCTGCTCGAGGAACTGCTTCATGTGCGGCAGATTCGAGTGCACGTCGAGGTGAGCCTGGGACTGCCAGATCTCGTAGAAGATAAACAGCGTCGGGTCCTGTTTGTCGCGCAGCATGTGGTACTCGATGCAACCCGGCTCGGCGCGGCTCGCTTCAACATAAGCGCTGAAAAACGCTTCAAAGGCGTCGGATTTTTCCGGGCGAGTCTTGGCGTGCAGGATGAAACCTTGCATTTCACTCATCAGAAACTTCCTCAAGTTCAGAATCGGCGCAAGTGTATGGCAACAATCGCCTGTCGATTCGTGCGTATTGGTCAAATGAATTTTGTGAATTCAGCGCTTATTCCGCGCGAGGCAGATCGCTACGCTGCCGCCATCGAATTCCAACCTTCCGAGACTTCCCATGAAAAAAGTCCTGTTGCTCAATGGCGGCAAAAAATTTGCCCACTCCGATGGCCGCTACAACGCCACCCTGCATGAAGCTGCGCTGAGCGTGCTGGATCGCGGCGGTGTCGACGTGAAAGCCACCTTCATCGATGAGGGTTACGACGTCGCCGAAGAAGTCGCCAAATTCCTCTGGGCCGACGTGATCATTTATCAGATGCCTGGCTGGTGGATGGGCGCGCCCTGGACCGTCAAGAAGTACATCGACGAAGTCTTCACCGAAGGCCATGGCAGCCTGTACGCCAGTGACGGTCGAACGCGCTCCGACTCGTCGCAAAAGTACGGCAGCGGTGGTCTGTTGCAGGGCAAGCAATACATGTTGTCCCTGACCTGGAACGCGCCGCAGCAAGCCTTCGACGACCCGACCGATTTCTTCGAAGCCAAGGGCGTTGACGCGGTGTACTTCCCGTTCCACAAGGCCAACGAGTTCCTCGGCATGACCGGTTTGCCGACGTTCCTGGCCGTCGATGTGATGAAGCGCCCGAATGTCGAAGCCGATGTCGCACGTTATGAGCAGCATTTGACCGAGGTGTTCGGCCTGCCGGCGTAAGGTTCCTTTTGCCCCGCGTCCAGCTACTATCAAGCCAGTTTTGAATGAGGGGCATCCGTGAAAGCCAGATCCGATGAGTTGCAGATTTTCGTCTGCGTGATTGAATGCGGGTCGATTTCCGCTGCGGCCGAACAGGTCGGGCAAACGCCTTCAGCGGTCAGCCGTACGCTCTCGCGGCTGGAGGCGAAACTCGATACCACGCTGATCAACCGCACCACGCGGCGCATGGACCTGACCGAAGAGGGCAAGTACTTCTTCGAGCACGCCAAGCTGATTCTCGATCAGATGGACGAGCTCGAAGAACGCCTGACCTCACGCCAGCAAACGCCGTCCGGGCGTCTGCGGATCAACGCCGCATCGCCGTTCATGCTGCACGCCATCGTGCCGTACATCGACGAGTTCCGCCGGCTCTATCCGGACATCCAGCTGGAACTCAACAGCAACGACTTGATTATCGATTTGCTGGAGCAGAGCACCGACATCGCCATCCGCATCGGTACGCTGGCCGACTCGACTTTGCACGCTCGATCTCTGGGTTGCAGTCCTCTGCACATCGTCGCCAGCCCGGTCTATCTTGAAAAACACGGTGTACCGGCTGAAGTGGCGGATTTGTCCGGGCACACGCTGCTGGGCTTTACCCAGAACGAAGGCCTCAACCAATGGCCGCTGCGTTACGTTCACGGTGATCGCTGGCCGATTCAGGCGTCAATCAACGCCTCCAGCGGCGAGACAATCAGGCACCTGGCGCTGGAGGGACAGGGCATTGCCTGCCTGTCGCACTTCATGACGATTGATGACATCCGCGCCGGACGTTTGCAGGTGCTGCTGGCGGATTTCAACAGCGGCTATCGTCAGCCGATCAATGCTGTGTACTACCGCAACTCGCAACTCGCCCTACGGATTCAATGCTTCCTGGACTTCATCCAGGGCAAATTGGCGGCTTATGCGAACGCGGATTTCAAGGGCTGATTCGTGACCCCTGCGCAAGAGTGAATTGGGCAACGCTGTCTGTTTCCACAAGCATCGGTCCTCGATACTGGATGCATCACTTATTAATGCAGGGAGTTTCTCCATGAACGTATTCGTTACCGGCGCAGCCGGTTTTATCGGCGGCTCCATCGCCACGGGTCTGGTCCGCGCCGGCCACAAGGTCACCGGTCTGGTGCGCAGCACCGAACAAGCTAATGAATTGCGCGAACTGGGCATCACCCCGGTAATCGGTACGCTTGACGACAGCGCACTACTGGTCGAACAAGCCCGCGCTGCCGACGCCGTGATCAACGCCGCCAGCAGCGACCATCGCGGCGCGGTAGAAGCGTTGCTCGATGCACTTCGCGGTTCCAACAAAGTGTTCCTGCACACCAGCGGTTCAAGCATTGTTGGCGATGCGTCGGGCGGCAAATCCAGTGACGTTATCTATTACGAAGACAACCTGCCGGCACCTACCGTCGACAAGGCTGCGCGCGTGGCCATCGACAACCTGATCCTCGGCGCAGCAAAGGACGAGGTGAACTCGGCAGTCATCTGCAACACCCTGATCTACGGCCATAGCCTGGGCGTCAATCGCGACAGCGTGCAGCTACCGCGCTTGCTGAAACAGGCGCGTAAAAATGGAGTGGTCCGGCATGTCGGTACCGGCCAGAACATCTGGTCCAACGTGCACATCGAAGACGTGGTTTCCCTGTACCTGCTGGCGCTGACCAACAACGTACCGGGCACCTTCTACTTCGTCGAAAGCGCTGAAGCGTCGTTCATCGACATGACCACTGCGATTGCCCAGGCGTTGAATCTGGGTGAGCCACAAGACTGGCCGCTGAAAGAGGCCGAAGCCGAGTGGGGTTATGAAATGGCCAACTATGGCCTGGGCTCCAACAGCCGGGTTCGCGGAAAACATGCGCGTGAATTGCTGGGCTGGGCACCGAAGCGGACATCGGTGATTGAATGGATTCGTGACGAGATGGTGTGAGTTCGCGTTAGACCGCGTCGCTGCCTTCGCGAGCAAGCTCGCTCCCACATTTTGATCTGCACAGGACACAGATTTTGTGTCCGACGAAGATCCACTGTGGGAGCGAGCCTGCTCGCGATTGCGTTTTCAGCAGCCCAACAACTGGCCGGGCCGCCCTCAATTCCGTAACATCCGCCCCCTCTTTTCCCGCCTGTATTTTAGGTCAGCCATGAAACCCATACGTCTGCGCGCCGATGTCCTGGCCGGGCTCACCACGTCTTTCGCTCTTCTACCCGAATGCATCGCCTTCGCGCTGGTTGCTCACCTCAATCCATTGATGGGGCTTTACGGCGCTTTCATCATTTGCACCCTGACCGCGCTGTTCGGTGGACGGCCGGGCATGGTGTCCGGCGCCGCCGGGTCGATGGCGGTGGTGATCGTTGCGTTGGTGGTGCAGCACGGTGTGCAGTACTTGCTGGCCACCGTGCTGCTGGGTGGGTTGATCATGCTGGCGTTCGGGTTGCTGAAACTTGGCAAGCTGGTGCGCATGGTGCCGCACCCGGTGATGCTCGGCTTTGTCAACGGCCTGGCGATCATCATTGCCCTGGCGCAGCTGGAACACTTCAAGAGCGGTGACGTCTGGCTCAGCGGCACGCCGCTGTACCTGATGGCGGGGCTGGTTGCCGTGACGATGGCCATCGTTTACTTGCTGCCGCGCCTGACGCGCGCCGTGCCGCCGGCGCTGGTGGCGATTCTGAGTGTTGGTCTGGCGGTTTATCTGCTCGGTCTGCCGACCCGCACCTTGGGCGACATGGCGCACATCGCCGGCGGCTTGCCGACGTTTGCGCTGCCAGACATCCCCTGGAGCCTGGAAACCCTGTGCATCATCGCGCCCTACGCGATATTGATGGCGTTGGTCGGCTTGCTGGAAACCCTGCTGACCTTGAACCTGACCGACGAGATCACCGAGAGCCGTGGCTTCCCGGATCGTGAGTGCGTGGCGCTGGGTGCGGCCAATATGGTCTCCGGCGTATTGGGTGGCATGGGCGGCTGCGCCATGATCGGCCAGACGGTGATCAACCTCAGTTCCGGCGGTCGCGGTCGGCTGTCTGGTGTAGTGGCCGGGGTGATGATTTTGCTTTTCATATTGTTTTTGTCACCGTGGATCGAGCGTATCCCGCTGGCCGCATTGGTTGGGGTGATGTTTGTGGTGTCGCAGCAGACCTTCGCCTGGGCCTCGTTGCGGGTAGTGAACAAGGTGCCGCTGAACGACGTGTTGGTGATCATCGCGGTAACGGTCATTACGGTGTTCACCGATCTGGCCACCGCCGTGCTCTGCGGGATCATCATTGCGGCGCTCAACTTTGCCTGGCAGCAGGCCCGCGAGCTCTATGCCGACAGTCATCTTGAAGTCGACGGCAGCAAGCTCTACCACCTGCATGGCACGCTGTTCTTCGCCTCGACTACGCCTTTTCTCAACCAGTTCGACCCCGCCAACGACCCACCCGTAGTGACGATCGATTGTCGCCATCTGAGCTTCGTCGACTACTCGGCGATAGCCGCGCTAAAAATGCTGCGTGAACGCTACGCCAAGGCCGGCAAGCACCTGCGTGTGCTGCACTTGTCCGAACGCTGTAAGAAGCTGCTCAAGCGCGCCCGCGTGAATCACGACTAACGCCAATCCCGGCAGGTGTGATGAAAATCCACCTGCCTGATTTTCATTACCTACCACCTCCCATACCTCTGTGCGACAACCCTTATCCCTCCACGAAAATTACTTTCACCTCGTTTGAAAATCACACATCGAAATGTTTTATGAGTTTCACAACCCATTCGACGTGACCCTTTCGAGGAGTACCGCATGACACCGTCCTTCGGCTATTGGCTGCTGGTTTACGCCGCCATCGCCATCATCGCGCTGATCGTTCTGATCGCCCGTTTCCGGCTCAATCCGTTCATTGTTATCACCTTGGTATCCATCGGCCTGGCGCTGTTGGCGGGGATGCCGCCGTCGGGAGTGGTAGGGGCGTACGAGGCGGGTGTCGGCAAGACGCTGGGCCATATCGCGCTGGTGGTCGCACTGGGCACGATGCTCGGTAAGATGATGGCCGAGTCCGGCGGTGCCGAGCAAATGGCGCGAACGTTGATCGACAGCTTCGGTGAGAAAAATGCCCACTGGGCGATGGTCTGCATCGCTTTTCTTGTTGGACTGCCGCTGTTCTTCGAGGTCGGTTTTGTACTGCTGGTGCCGATCGCTTTCACCGTGGCGCGGCGCGTGGGCGTTTCTATTCTGATGGTCGGTTTGCCAATGGTCGCCGGGCTCTCGGTGGTTCACGCCCTGGTGCCGCCACACCCGGCGGCGATGCTGGCAGTGCAGGCCTATCAGGCCTCGGTGGGGCAGACCTTGCTCTACGCGATTCTGATCGGGATTCCGACCGCGATTATCGCCGGTCCGCTGTACGCCAAGTTCATCGTGCCGCGCATTCAACTGCCGGAAGATAACCCACTGGAGCGTCAGTTCCTTGAGCGTGAACCGCGCGACCGCCTGCCGGGTTTCGGCATCACCATGGCGACTATTCTGCTGCCGGTGGTGCTGATGCTGGTCGGTGGCTGGGCCAATCTGATTTCCACGCCGGGCAGCGGTTTCAATCAGTTTCTGTTGTTCATCGGCAATTCGGTAATTGCCTTGCTGCTGGCGACCTTGCTGAGCTTCTGGACGCTTGGCCTGGCCCAAGGCTTCAACCGCGAATCTATTCTGAAATTCACCAACGAGTGCCTGGCACCGACCGCCAGCATCACCTTGCTGGTGGGCGCGGGCGGTGGCTTGAACCGGATTCTGGTGGACGCTGGCGTCACCGATCAGATCGTCAGCCTGGCCCAGGTGTTCCACCTGTCGCCGCTGTTGATGGGCTGGCTGTTTGCTGCGTTGATGCGCATCGCCACCGGTTCTGCCACGGTGGCCATGACCACCGCGTCGGGCATCGTCGCGCCGGTGGCCATTGGTCTGGGTTATCCCCATCCGGAGCTGTTGGTGCTGGCGACGGGCGCGGGGTCGGTTATCTTTTCCCACGTCAATGACGGCGGCTTCTGGTTGATCAAGGAATACTTCAACATGACCGTCGCCCAGACCTTCAAGACCTGGACGGTGCTCGAGACCATTATCTCGGTCGTCGCCTTCGGTCTGACCGTTGGCCTTTCTTACCTGCTTTAGCCGGAGCCGCCCGCCATGGACATCCTCTACCAGATCCGCGCCCGTCAGGATTCCTTCAGCGCGGGCGAAGGACGCATCGCTCGGCTGATGCTCGACGACGTAGGATTTGCCTCCGCCGCCAGCCTCGATGAACTGGCGCTGAGAGCGGAAGTCAGCACCGCCACGCTCTCGCGTTTTGCTCGCACCGTCGGCTGCCGCGATTTGCGCGATCTGCGCCTGCAACTGGCCCAGGCCAGCGGCGTCGGCAGCCGTTTTTTGGACCCGGCGGGCACGCCCGAGCAGTCGGCGTTTTACGGGCAGATCGTTGGCGATATTGAATCGACCTTGCGCCAGCATCTGTCGGCCTTCGACGAATCACGTTTTGCCGATGCGGTGAAACTGCTGGGCAAGGCGCGGATGATTCACGCCTTCGGCATGGGCGGTTGCTCGACCTTGTGCAGCGATGAACTGCAAGTGCGGCTGGTGCGATTCGGCTACCCGATTGCGGTGTGCCACGACCCGGTGATGATGCGCGTTACCGCCGCCAGCCTTGATGCGGAACGCGCAGTCATTGCCTGTTCGCTGACAGGCATCACCCCCGAACTGCTCGAGGCCGTCGAGCTGGCGCGCAGTTACGGCGCACGAATACTCGCCATCACCCGGGCCGACTCGCCACTGGCGCAATTGGCTGATGTGCTGCTGCCGCTGCAAGGCGTCGAAACCTCCTTTATCTACAAACCCACGGCTGCGCGCTACGGCATGTTGCTGGCCATCGACGTACTCGCTACCGAGCTGGCGCTGGCCAATCCTGAAGACAATCAAGAGCGTCTGCGGCGGATCAAACTCGCCCTCGACGATTACCGCGGCGGCGACGATCATTTGCCGCTGGGAGACTGACATGATGTACGACACGCTGATTCGCAACGCCCTGATTATTGACGGCAGCAACGCGCCCGGTTATCCCGCCGACGTAGCGATTCTGAACGGCCGCATCGAGCGTATCGGCGACTTGCACGATGCCAGCGCCACCGAAGAAATCGACGCCGCCGGCCGCGTGTTGGCACCAGGTTTCATCGACGTGCACACCCACGACGATACCGTGGTGATCCGCCAGCCGCAGATGCTGCCCAAGCTCAGCCAGGGCGTGACCACCGTGATTGTCGGCAACTGCGGGATCAGCGCTTCGCCGGTGAGTTTGCGCGGCGATCCTCCCGACCCGATGAACCTGCTCGGCACCGCAGCAGCGTTCGTTTATCCGAGGTTCAGCGACTACCGCGCAGCCGTCGAAGCGGCGAACACCACGCTGAACGTGGCCGCACTGGTCGGCCACACGGCGCTTCGCAGCAACCACCTCGACGACCTGTTTCGCACCGCCACACCCGATGAAATCAGCGCGATGCGCGAGCAACTGCGCGACAGTCTTGAGGCCGGTGCGTTGGGCCTGTCCACGGGGCTTGCCTATGCCAACGCCTTCTCGGCTTCCACCGACGAAGTCATGCAACTGACTGAAGAGCTGACCGCCT
Organism: Pseudomonas svalbardensis; assembly: GCF_030053115.1. Taxonomy (NCBI): domain Bacteria; kingdom Pseudomonadati; phylum Pseudomonadota; class Gammaproteobacteria; order Pseudomonadales; family Pseudomonadaceae; genus Pseudomonas; species Pseudomonas svalbardensis. The sequence continues at coordinate 832,068 of NZ_CP125619.1, forward strand.
TCGGCGCGGTCTACACCACCCATTTGCGCAGCGAATTCGAGCCGGTGCTGGAGGCCATGGACGAGGCGTTCCAGATCGGCCGTCATGCAAAATCGCCCGTGATCATTTCCCACCTCAAATGCGCCGGCGCCGGTAACTGGGGACGCAGTCCGCAACTGCTAGCGTCCCTCGAACACGCGGCGAAAACCCACCCGGTGGGCTGCGACTGTTATCCCTACGCGGCGAGTTCATCGACGCTGGACCTCAAGCAAGTCACCGACGCTCATCGCATCACCATCACCTGGTCAACGCCGCACCCTGAAGTGGGTGGCCGTGACCTGATGGACATCGCCGCCGAGTGGGGCGTGCCGCTGCTTGACGCCGCTCGACGCCTGCAACCGGCCGGCGCGGTGTATTACGGAATGGACGAGGCGGACGTACGAAGAATCCTCGCGCATCCGCTGTCGATGGTCGGCTCTGACGGATTGCCGGAAGACCCGTTTCCCCATCCGCGCTTGTGGGGCGCATTCCCACGCGTGCTCGGACATTTCAGTCGCGATGTAGGGCTGTTTCCGCTGCACACCGCCGTACACAAGATGACCGGGTTGTCGGCGGCGCGATTTGGCTTGAAGGAGCGGGGCGAAATCCGTGAAGGACATTGGGCGGATCTGGTGTTGTTCAATCCTGTGACGATTCGCGATGTGGCGGATTTCAATGATCCGCAACGGGCGGCGGAAGGTATCGATGGGGTTTGGGTCAACGGTGTCTTGAGTTACAGCGAAGGCCAGGCAAATGGAAGAAGAGAAGGGCGGTTTCTGGCGCGGCAAGGGGACTTGCGTGACGGATTCCAGTAGACATTCCGAGTGTTGCGTCACAGTGATGGCACATTGAGACTAAAGAAAGCCATCGCCAAGCCGAAGCGCTGACATCTCGCCCAGCTACACTCTGGGCCTTATCAGTCTGGGAGCAACTCCATGAGCTTCGGCAAAACCACCCCGATCCTGCGAATTTTCGATGAAATCAAGGCCGTGGAGTTCTACGTCGACTTCCTGGGATTCAAGATCGACTGGCAGCATCGCTTCGAGCCCAACTTTCCGTTGTACCTGCAAGTTTCCCGTGGTGAGTGCGTGCTGCATCTGTCCGAACATCACGGCGACAGCACACCGGGCTCGGCGTTGCGGATCGAGACCGATGAGCTTGAGGCATTTCAGCAGCAATTGCTGGCCAAGGAATACCGCTTCGCCCACCCACAGATTCAGGCCATGCCCTGGGGGAGCCAGGACATGGCCATCAGCGATCCGTTCGGCAATCGGTTGGTGTTTACCAGTGCGATCAGTGTTTGAGCGAGGACTGTTTTGCGTTAGCGACTTCTGTGCCAAAGACAGTCAATGCTCAGTACCCCTGATGTGCAGGACATGAGCATTGAACGATTGATAGTCTCTAATACTGCGCCCGGTCGGGATATTGATGCCTTGAGGAATGATGCCGCTGCAATTGTGACAGGCAGGAAATGCCTCGGGGGCGCTACCTCTCATTAAGGTATCCGTGAACAGGTGTAAGTCAGTAAGCAACCTTTCAGCACGGTTTGGATAGAGTGCTACTACCGAGTTCAAGAGCCTGACTTCTGAGTGAGCCCCTGGACCGCCAGCTCTTATCGGAATGATTCCGTCGCTGTGCTCGATATGCGTTGCGATAAGGTCTCGCGTATCCGGTTGTAGTTCATGGCTTTGACTGATAGTCCTGCTCAGGGTTGGCTCAGCTATCAGTTCAGCTTCGGTGAAGCTTTTTTTATGTAGCGGGTCGTCTTTCGCTGCGCTGTATCGCGTGGATAAATCCGTCAAGTACTCGGCAGCATCATTGATTTTGTAACTTCCGAAGTTCAGGTAGAACTCGGTGCTCGTAGCGCTGCCCTCATAGCCCGCGTCTACACCTTTATAGTCAGTCGGGCCTTTTTTGGGCGCTGCGATGTTGAAAAAGTCCATAAATGTTTGCTCATGCACTGGGTTTACCGCATAGGAATGAGCAACAAGATGATCCTTCAGCACGCCTTTGGTGAATTTGTAGTCCGGGTTCGTTCCGATATGTTTCTTGCGGAAACTCTCCCGCTTCGCCGGTGTTGCGCCGGGATACTCGTGAAAGGCTGATGACATGATCTGTTGTGATCTGGCTCTGCCCAGAGCCTCATAACTCTTGACGATATCGTCTTTCCCCAGGCCTTGGTGATCGACGAATCTCACCGGGTTATTCCCGACCATGCAATACAGATTCAACCCGTCTACCGGACCTGCCGGATCGGGACTGACCCAGCGCTGTAACCATGGCGCGTAATACCGTTGGCCGTAGTAATACAACCCACTGGCATCGCGCTCCTTGCCTGAGTAGCGAATGGTTCTGTACTTCGCTTCCAGTACTGTACGGGCAGCCCTCCAGGCCGTGCCGCCATAGGGGTAATAACCTTCCTCGCTGATCAGGTTGCCTTCGGCGTCCAGCTCCATTGTATTGGAGCCCAGGTGGTCATCGAAGCTGTAACGCAAAGCGTCATTGGTGATAGCCAAGGGAGTTCCCAGGCTCCAATGCAGACAACGCACACTGCAGCGCCCTGCTTGCACAGTGATGACATCGAGTGTCTGCGCAGTGCTTTCACGGATTTCCAGGCCCGGCAAATAGGTGACGTCATTGCTGTGGAGGAGCGCGTGTGCCTTTTGGGTTTGTCGTTTGCGAACGCGTTGACCGTTGCCGTCGTAGAGGTAGCTTTCCGTATCCGCTGCTTGCTCTGTGCGTTCGACCAGTGTCACGCGTTGTAATTGGTTGCGTGCGTTCCACTCCATAGGTTGCCCGGCGTGCAGCAGTTGTAGATTGCCGTTGGTGTCGAATCCCTTTTCAAAGTCGGGTGTCGGATCGCCCGTTGTCCATAACAGCCCGCGATTGCTGTCAGGGGCGATGCTCATCTCACGGGTGTAATTATTTCCCGCGCGCTGATGTTGCAGCTTGATCAGATTTGCGCGCTCATCATAGGTGTAGCGCTGAGTGAAGTTGAGTAGACGGCTCTGGTCACCCGGTCTCGACAACCAATCGGGGAGCGATGCGTGAATGCGGGCTCCCTGCTCTTCACGACCCGAAGCCTGGGTCAACTGATAGAGGCTGTCGTAGACATAAGTGCTGACCGGTTGTATGCGTTGGTTGGCGTTGTGCTGTTCGGGTTTGGTGTGATCCTCGACGTTCAACACATTGCCGACAGCGTCATAGGCGTAGTGCAGCTCTTGGAGAACCCTTCCTTCTCGCGATGTTTTCAGTTGGTTCATGCGGCCATTTTCAGGCGTGTAAAGCGCTGCACTGGTGATCTTTCCACCCAGGGTCTGCGATTCGATCTGACCCCGGGCGTTGTAGCTGACCTGATCGAGAATAAGCCTGCGTTCGATGGCACCATTGAGTTGCAGGGTGACTTGTTTGAGCTGTCCGGCGATATCGAACCAGAAGCATTGCGTGTGCCCTTTGGCATCTTCTTGTTCGAGGATCTCGCCAGTGGGTGCGTACTGCCAGTGGGTGGTGTACTCGGTGTCGTTTTTTAGCAGAACATCACGTTTGCCGAGTTCTTCCGGCCAGTCCGCTGTTTGTTGATCTTTCAGGAACTGTCGCGTTTCGCTGAGCAACTTTCCCGTCAGGTCATACTCGGATAAAAGCAGTTTGCCTGCCGGATCATCATGGCGAATCAACCGACCGCACTGGTTCGTTTTCGCATAGTCGGTTGAGTTGTCTGCATAAGTAAAACGCTCGATGGCCCGGAGGGTTTTTCCGGCGGGTTCTTCGTAAATCACCGTTGGGCGCAACTGATTGTCATGGTGCGTCTGCCAATGGTTACCGCGAGAGTCCCACTTTTGCGCCGCCTGTCCCGCTTCGCCGAAGAAGGTCAGGCGCCAGCCTGCATCTATGCTTTGGGTCAGTAACAAAGCTCCCGACAGACTGCTGAACTGCTTTGAGTCAGCTGTTGTTACGCTGGCGCTGCTGCGTTGTTCAACGACCTGACCATTGATTTCATGTACGTAACGAGCAATACGGGCCTGAGGTTGTGCGATGGATTCATTGCACAGGTAGGTGACTTCGCGGACCCGAAAGCCACGGCCGTCGACGACGTTCAGTGTCGGGGTGTGATGATGAATGTTGGTACTCATACTTCGCCTCCATGCGTAGTTGAATCATTGAGCGATGTGTCGGGCCGGGTGTCGTTCTCGTCCTCGGTGATGGAATACCAGGAGTGGTAGGTGTACCGACGCTCGTCGCCCTTGGCATTGATGACGCGAATGAGTCGGCCCAGTGGGTCATGGAAATGCTGATCGCAAAGCCCTGACTGACGTAGGGACTCATCGTTGATGTACCGATGCCGGTCACTGAAGTAGGGTCGATAGGTACGAATGACCAGGCCTTTATTGTCGTATTCGATACGCTCGCTGACACGCCAGCGAAGATCGACTTTGCGTTCTAGCGGTTTGTCATTCAACCGCGTCAGTGTGCCGCCTTCATTGACGATCCAGGCCATTCCCGACTCGACTTTTTGTTTGCTTTGTAACTGCCGGCCAAAACCATCCCAGCAAACGACGGCGATGCGGGTTTGTCTTTCAGAGTCGCTGTGGAATCGGTCTGCCTGCATCGTGGCGCAGTGCACCGGTTCGCGCTCCACGCGTTCTATCAGCGTCTGGAGTGTTTGCTCGTAAGGTGTTTTGGTACTGAGGTCGGCCAGGCGAGTACGGGCGCTGGCGCGGACATGCCCGCTGGGCAACAGATCGCCTTGTGCAACGGCTTGCTTGCGCCACTCCTGCTCTTGCGTGGTGGTGGCCGCAATATGTCCCATCCAACTGAGCGGAGAGTAAAAGTAGGCGCTGGCGACATTCTGGATTGCCCTGCCGGGATTTTCGATGGCGATGTCGGGCCGCTCATCGTAATGGCGGGTATAGGTGGCAATGGGATGGAAGCCGATATCCTCACCAGAGATGCTTTTGTGGTAACTGACGGCTTGAACTTGTCCGGCTACATCGTACAACGCTTCCTGGACATTACCGTTGGGGTCGGTGATCTGTTTTGGCTGGAGTGTTCGGTAGTCAATATTTGATGCTGTGGTGGTGCAGTTGTCCGGTAGTTTGACAGTGGTGGTCAGGCAGTAATAAGAGTCGTAGGTGATAGCCGTTGGGCCATGCTGTTGGCTTTCCTTGAATGTCAGCGCCCTGAAAAAACCGTCCACTTTTGCATATGTGGTGAAACCGCGTCGTACTGACCAGAGGTTGCCCTGTTTATCCCACTCCTTGTCGGCGGCTAAAGCGATGGGCATTTTTTTGTAGCCACTGTCCTGAAGTTTTTTCGTCATATCAAAAGACGCGTTGCCCGATTGAAGTTTGAGCACGTCGTAGGCCTTCAACGCCAGCTCATTGAGTTCGGCTGCTTCCAGGTGATCAACCAAGGCTTCGACGCTGGCCTGGCCATCAGCGAAGGTGTCGCTTGCGTCTGGTTTTCTGTAACGCTGTAAAGACAGGCCGGTCATGACCCGCCTGGTTTTCCAGGTCGCTGAATTGCTCAGTTCAAGTATGTTTTCATAGTTGATGGCTTTGGGGTCCAGGCCTCCGGTCGAGGGTGCCTTGGGCAACCTCAACGCGTTGGTGCGTTGCAGGTAACGCAGGCCCAGGTGCCTGCCCTGCTTGTTGACGTTGATGAATTGAGCTTTTGTTTCGTTCAGGTAGTAATACTGCTGGTCCTCGTCATGGGCATCGCCCCACCATTTGTTTTGCCAGGTATCCGTGAAAGGGGGGGAATCGGTAGCCGTTTTACGCCGTGCGTAACTGATCTCCAGGCTGTGGGTGAGGTGACCGTATGAGTCCCATTCCAGATTTAGCGTGTGGGTGCAGCGAGGATCATCAGGAATGCGCTCGTACTGATAGTTAATGGATTCCACGACCGCGGGATGCACGATTGAATAGGGACTGTGTTTCCCCAGGCCTCTGAACTCACGTATCAGGTACCGATGTTGTTGCACCGAGTAAGGGTGCTTTGCTTTCGGGTCCTGGTCCTGACCGTACGTTTCTACCCGCAAAGTGTGGCCGCTCAACGCTCGAGCGAACTCACGCATTCGGGCCTGCCTGTGACGGACGGCGTCAACGACCGACGTGTGTTCGGCTGACCCCCAGCTTTCTCCCATCACGAGAGCTGTTGCCTTCAGGTCTACGGCTGTCGTATCGCTACGGTTGTAACCAAGGTTGGACGGGTCTACCTCTTCACCGGTGTGGAACCAGGTCTTGGTCAGTGTCGCTGAGGTGTGAGGACTGTTCTCTGTGCTGCCACGGCTGGTTGGGCTATCGGTTTGCTGGAGCAGGCCGAAACCCCGGAACTCTCGTTCGGTGCTGTCGTAGAAGCCACGTCGATATTTGAACCGCTGGGTCAGCCGATTGCCGGTGATTTCGTCGTGCTGGGTCTGTTGTTTGACCAGGAACAGAGGAAATGGCAAACGTGAGATCGCTGGTTTTTTGTTCTTGAGTAACTGCTTTTTTTCGTCCAGCCACTCTTGTGCAGAACTGCGATAGCTGACGCTGCCGCTAGCGCCCATGTTGTTGTTGGTCGACTTGAGCAAGTAGGGTTTGGTGTCAATGAAGTCATAGCGCCAATGCCGGTTTTCCTCTCCGGGTACGCTGAAAACCAGACTGGAGCAGCCAACCCCCTGCAGGTCTGCGGCGCTGACCTTGCAAAGCCGGTCATGGCGCAGGCCTTCGGGCCAGGGTAAGTCGACCGCAGGCCCCAGTTTGTTGCCGCCGTGGTTCATGAAAATGCGCGCGCAATCAGGTTGCAGATAAATAAGGTCAGCGGCCCCCGAGCCGTCCAGGTCGGCCAGCAGGACGCGTGATGCATCGAATTGCTCGTATGAGAAATCCAGGGTGGCGATCACCCGCCCCTTCCCGAAGCGTCCATGGCCCAGGTTGGGCCAGCATTTCACCTCGTTGTGACGAATACGGATCAGGTGCTGTTGGCCACTGCCCAGAAGATCGCTGAAGGCCACCAGTTCACCGGGTGAGTTGCCGGGCTGCGGCAGATCATCTTCATCGGTGTGGCGTGACACCTCGGTTGCGGGGGCGAAGCCAGTTTTGTTCTGGTTGGCGTACAGGCGCACACTGCGCGGTCCGATCATGATCAGATCGCTGCGCCCGGCCCCCATCAGACTGGCCAATTGTCCTTGAGGATGGAAAATCTCGGTCGGAACAGCGGTGAATGAGGTGAAATTCGACCAATCTCCTTCCGAACTCAGCGTGAAGAAACCGCTGAACTCGGGGTGTGCCACGACCCAGTCCGGACGGCCGTCACCGCTGAGGTCACCGAGAAATTGTCGAGGAGATTTTCGGCTGTCGGCCAGCGGGATTCGTGGCAGCTCGCGCCATGGTGCGTACATGACGTGATCTCCTGCGTTGTCGTCCCGCAAAGGCTGGCTGTAGCGCCAGCTTTTGTCTGTTCGATGAAGAATGCCCGGCAGTCCTTCTCCCAGTAGATCGACGAACTGAAACCGCTCCTGGTGATTGAGCCTGGCCAGCGCCTCGAAGGGTTTGAAGTGGCGAGCCTGAGGCTTGAGCGTGAAACCGGTGTAGGTGAACTCAAGTGGAGGTTGGTATTCATTGGTATTGTCGCCAAAGGCTTGGTTCAACGCTGCGCTCAGGCAGTTATAGGATAGAGCGCCGGTTTGATACTGGAGCAGGAGGCGGCGCACCAGTATTGGTTCGCGGCCCATCGATGTTTCATCCGGGAAGTAATGAAACATCAGAATCTGTTGGCACAAGCGTTGAGTGCCCAATCCAAAACCGTAGGCGAACTCCGAGAACGGATCACTGCGTACAGAGCACGGCAGCGTCCCTTCGTACCCAGGCGTGTCTTCCAGGCTAACGCTGCGTTCGCCATAGTCGAAACACAGCTCGAAATGCCATTTTTTATCGTTGAGGCCATCGACTTTGCACAGGTACAACTGTGAGTCAGCGTGGAAGTTGCCATAGCGCACGCGGCTCAGGTAGCGCTGGGCGCGGTAATCGGCGGAGCTCTGAGTAGCGGCCTCATCAGCGGTGTACTCATAAAGAATATGCTCGCCATGAGCATTCATGCTTTCTTCGAGCAACCACTCGCCTACCCGTACTGATGCGTCGGGATCTGCGCGATGTGCCGACGGTGTTTTTCCGTACAGGTGTTGGCTGCCGTCGGCGCCGTGTATCAGCCAGAAGCCCGGTTTGTTTGTGGCGCAGGACCAATGCTCGATCAAATCGAAGGCGACTTCGATCCGAGGTCGATAACGCACGACAGCATGTTGCACCAGCTGTTTGCCGTCGCTGCACATCTTGTGGCTGGATTTGATTGCGCCTGTTGTTCTGTCCCGCTCAGGCATCCAGACCTCACCACCGGGGCCGACGAACAAATCATCGTGGGTGTAGGCCGGGACGCCCAGACGGGTGTGTCGTGTAACGGTAGGCAGGGACAATTTCCAGCCGAGGCCGAAAATACCGTTGCCTTGAGCACTGCTGTAGTTCAGGGCCAGAGCAGGGGCATATCCGCGACCCGGTGAAACAGGCAGCGGGATCTCACTGGAAGCCGCACCGCTGGAGCCTACCGGGCCTAAGCCATTACCAATGCTTTGAATCGCCCCGCCGCCCTTGGGCAGGGCCGGAAGATCGACAGGTATGGAGGTTTGTTCGCTCATCGGGCACCCCCATCAGCCTTGGCGGTGTACTGCACCTGCACGATGATATCGGTGAGCGATTCGAGCATGGCTTTCTGAGCGGTGTGATTAGGGAACGACAGCTTCCATTTTGAAATTGCGCCGGTGTACTCGAAGGGTAGATAGCGTTCGTCCTGAAAGTTCAACGTGAACAGACCGCTGTCGTCGATACCGGTCGAAAGGGCTATTTGCTGACTGGCTCGTCGGCTACTCATCTTGCTGCCGTTGGGCATGACAACATCGCTGCTGGTCTGGGTCAGGGTAGCGCGGATATCCTCATAAGGGCCCAGGATCGCCGGCAGGGAGATGCTGATGCTCTTGATGCGGCGCAGGCAGTGCCCTGGGTAGTCATTGTCAAACAGGGGCTGGGTCAGTTCGAATTCACATGAGCCATTACTTATAAGACCTGACTTGAGGCCTGTGACCGAAGGTCTCCCACCCTCCACGGGCGTATCGTTCCAGGGCTTATTGATGGATGCAGGGGCCTTGTCCTTGTCTTTGAGCAGGCGTAACGACACGGTCTTGCGAATTTCCAGCTCGCGCTCATGACCCAAAAGGTAGGCGCTCTTCATCTTCAGCAAGCCCAGCTTCATCGACTCCCCAGGGCCGAGTCCGCGATAGGTACTGTTCCAGCCCTGAGGCTGGAAGAACGGCTGTGTCGAATACTCGGCCATCTCGTAGCGCCAACACGACTCGGTGAGTTGGCACAGCGACAAGGCTTCGTCATACGCTTGGTAATAGAAGATGGACAGCTGGCCAGTGAACCACTGGTAAAGCTGCGAGCTGGTAAAGCGCTTGCTGAGGAAGTCGTAGGTGGTTCTGGCTTGGTTGAGTGCCGTTTGAGTCTGTCGCAACAGCAGCAGAGAGGCTGTCTCCCGTTCGGCTTCAAGTGCCAGTTGTGCATCGAGTTGTGCGATTTCGAGTTTTGCCTGATCGCGAGCGAGCGTCCACTCCTGATGGCGACGACGGTATTGCTCAGCACGTTCGAGGGATTCGCCAGCGCCATGAGCAGCTGCTGCCGCGCCTTGAGCTCCGGCCATGACCGCAAAGGGCACCCCCTCGACGCGATGACCGCCGTCAGCCAAGCCAAAAATGTTGGGGAGGACCTTCAGGCCGTGGCCGGCCACCTGGGCAGCGTAGGCAGAGGCTTCAGCAATACGCCCTGTGAGGTGCAATGTGGCGGCGGCGACTTCTCCAGGGTTGACCACCTCATTGACCAGTTGACTGTAATAATCCACACGCCCCTCGACAATGGCTTTACTGGCAAGCAAGGCCTCCTTGTTCTTTTGGTCGATCTTCAACGCCTGGGTTTGTAGGTCGACGGTAATGTTTGCCAAATCCCAGAGGTGTTGCTGCTGAATTTCCTGATAGATGGCTTGCTCGGTACGCTCGATGAATGACAACAGCGATGTACCGAACTGAATCACGGTATCTACCGCGCTTATGGCATGGGCATGCAGGGTGCTGAAGCGGTAGGGCGGGATATCCAGACTTGGGCGTCGGTCAATGCCGGGTTCTGCCGCACGCTGAGGATTGGAGCGCAGTAAGTCGCCTGGTGCAGCGGGCGCCGTGAAGAGGGAGAGACTCAGTGGCTTGCCGACAATGTCGAGATTATGTCTAAGGTTGTGCAAGCGACTTTCCAGCTTTTCCCAGCGCGAGATCAGCACCGGGTTGAACGGTAGACGCAAGTGTGGCGTGTCAATCGCGTGTACCGAGGGGGGCGGTGCATACGGACGCACGCACACCTCGGGCGCAACGTTGGAGGAGGTTGTTGTCGGTTGATTTTTTTTCTTTATGCCAAGCTCATTCTCAAAAGCGCGCAGTGTGCTGTTGGTCTCGTCACTGAATTTTTGCAGTGTGACGGTAGACCAGAGGTCGGTTTGTCTTAGATCCGGGCGAGGGCCCAGCAGGTCCAGTGCGCGGATGTACCAGAGCTTGGCTTCCGCCAGCCCATCGGAGGTCAACGTGCGGTATGCCGTGTCACCGCGATTGGCCAGGATATCAATGTAGAGCATGTACAAGGCTTTGCGAAAGTGCACGGGATAACTAAGGGCAATCTGATGCGGGTCTTGTGGGCCCTGGATGGCGTAGCTGGGTTGGCCGGGGGCTGGAGTGGCGCTGATCAATGGCACGGCATTCCAATAGTCGGGGTTGCCTTCATTGATTTTTTTGCGGCCAGGGTTGAACACGTATTGCAACCAGCGTTCGGCCTCACCGTATTGGCGCTCCAGGTTAAAGCGGTGTGCCACCAGCCATGGAAGATAAAGGAACAACTCTACAAAGTAGCGACCATAGGCGCCGTAGAAATCCATTTTCTCAGGCGTACCGGTTGCTTCAAAAGAAGGCTCCTGCAGGTGCTGAGTCTCCCAGCTCAGCAGTTTGTCCATGCCCGTTTCGGCGCGCTCGATCAGATGCCTGGCGAAGGTGATGTTCATTCGGATGGGAGTGCGATCTTTGGTTACCGAGCCGTCACTTTTTTCTATTGCGGACTTTGCAAAGTCAATAAATTCTGTCGTGCCTGAATTATCGGCCAGGCGAAAGTCAAATCGAGGGGCTTTAAGTTTGTCGCTGTCCGCGTTTATTCGGCTGAACTGGAGTGTTCTTTTGTTTGCCTTATTCCACTCGCTGGCAGCCGTGAAAGGAATACCCGAATGAAGAAGCTTATGCATTATTGCTATGGCAAGTTCTTCAGTGTTGGATCGTGTAGGACTCGTTGTGATATTCGAGTCTCTATCGATATCCATCGATAGTTGGAACTGCGGCGCAATATCTGACCTGGGGAGCTGGTCGTTTACATACAGGCCAATGTGCAATGAATGCGTTGAGTGATGCTCGTCATTGAGGGCAATGGTGTGTGTGTCCAGCTTGATATCGGCCAGGTTCTTACCGTGAAACAATGCACGTGAAGCGTAACCCTGTAGACAGGTCTGCGGGGTGCTCCAGCTCTCATCATATTTTTTGTAGCACAGGTTCAAACGAAACAGCGGATTGGTTTCAGGTCTTTCTGTGCTGGCTTCTGCCGTCTTGGTGACCGCCGTACCATCCTGAAAGATGCACTCGGCCCAGATCACGTACAGACGATTGTTGAACATGACCGGGCGAATGGTATGTTCGATGGCGCTTTCGGAAATCGGCAGGTTGGCGCGTTTCCAGTCCGACCAGGCCTCTGGCTCGGGGGCATCGTACTTGGCGGACGCCACAGAGTTTCCCATATGGGGACGCTTGGCCATGTCCAGCGAGCGCCAATAGTAAGTATTCGCGGCGCGGGATTTGGCAATGAAGTAATAGGTGCTGTTGGCGAAATCGTTTCCGTCGATGTAACCATTGAGTATGGTCAGGTTGGCAACTTCTTCGAGTCTTGTCAGGTAGGCCAGGACGGCCGTCTGAACGGACTCGGAGGTGAGTTGGTTCTGGTTGATGTCGTTTTCCAGTTGCTGAAAACTGTCGGTCCTGGTCTTGCGAAGGGTCGGGTCCAGATAGACCGCAGGGAAATAATGCAACTGCTGGTTGGCCGCCCAGGTCGGATAGTGATGCATCACGGTACGCCAGGTCTCGATCTGGTCGGCCGGGATATTCGCCGTGTGATACCCGGGCTCCATGTTGGCCAGAATGCTGTTGATGTATTGCTGCAGGCTGGCAATGGCGCAAGCCACCGGGCTGGTGGGTACGTCCTGGCTGACCAGCACATCGAGAAGCCAGTAGTGGTAGAGGTCGTTAGGCGTCTTGAGATGTTCGGCGATCTTCAGCGACTTCAACATCTCGTCTTCAGGCACGATCGCTGACAGATAGAGTGCGAGCTGAGCATCACGCAAACTTTCATTAAGTTGCTTTTCAATGGTGATAGACATGTTCATTCCTTGAGCATGTAACAGGATCAATGACTGGCGGCCATGACGGCTTCACCGACCTTCTTCCAGGCGTCTGACGCGCTTGCGTTGTTCAGGGCGGTTGCGCTGAGGAGTGAGGTTGCGCTCAGCCCCGTGGCCTTGCAGGTTGCATGGCAACGCATTACCCAATCCACATCCTTCATTGTTTGGGCTTTGCGGGACGCCAGCGTTGTGGTCACCACACTGACTTCAGTCGGCGTCCAGCCCAGCAATTTGGCCAGGAAACTGTTCGTTGTCGTGGTGTCGGTGGTTGAATTGGCAAACCCCAGATAGCTCAGAAGGCTTTCCTCCGGGTGCTGATGGGTGGTCATGCAATGGTTGAACCTATCCAGTAGGTACAAGCTGCTGAGTGTCAGTTTCAGCTGCGTGTTTGGTGTTTCCAGCCACTCGGGATGGCTCAGGAACAAGCGCAGGGCGCTGTTGCTCAGATGCAGCTGAACGGCCGCATCAGCGTGGCGCAGAACCGGGTGGAGTGCTGTGGGGAGCGTGGTCGAGTGTGCATCACTCAGCGCCGCAGTCAGGACCTCGTGGCCCGAGGAGTTTGCCCATAACAGCACCCCCTTTGCGCAGTTCATGGGGAGCTGAGAGGTTTCCTGCAAGAACTTCTCTATCAGGTGCTGCTGTCGATCGTGGGCAAGCAGCAGCAGGTCTTTGAGTTTTTTCTTGCAGTCGTCTTTGAGCACGTTGCTCAGCGGTAGTGGGTCGATAACGGCCTCCAGGGCGGTGGCCAGTTTCTGCGGCACATCGTCTTCGATTGCAGGCGCGAAGTTTTTCACCAGGCCTTTGTCATCAAGCAATGTTTTAGCCAGGAGGACACGCCACTCGACGTCTTTTGGAAGCGATCGCTCTGCTATTTCTCGTGGGGTTACCACACACTGGAGGGTATCGCCGTTCAGCTTGGTGAGATGTTGCCGCAAATCTCGAAACGAATGATCATCGCTGCCCATGGGCTCCAGGAGGCGTCGCAGCTTGGGAATGTCGTAGGCGGACTCCCTGAGCCAGTTAGTGATCCAGTCCATTTGCATCAGCACGTCAAGCAAGTTGAGTGTATCGAGCCCCTGAGGCTCACTCTGTGTGAGCTTGACATTGTTGTAATCCAGAGCGCGCTCGAGGTTGTTCTCGGGGAGTTGTGTCATCGATGCCAGAACAGGCTCATCGCTTAGCATCTCATCGAAATTACCGTTGAACACTGCGATTCCAACTCCCTCTAGAGACACCACTTCATCATGGGCAACGGTAGGAATGTCGAAGATTTTGATCTTCCTCTGCCGGGTCGGGAAATTGTCGGGAAAGTGGATGTAAAGATCATTGATAGTATCTTTGTTGGCATACCATGAAGTACTGGTTGTCAGTGTTGATCCAGGCAAGAGCTTGGGGGGGGAGTTTGTATCGAACTGACTGGGGACGCGAAAGTGTGCGACCACTTCGACAGTCTGCGTATCCTTCTTGGCAACTATGTGGATTGTACGAATGCTTGCGTTTACATTTACCAGACATCTGGAAATGCGTTCCCCTCCCAGCAAGTTCGCCAGCATCGCATTGTCAGCAATCGAGATACCGAACATTCGAGCGATCCGCGCCTGCCGGTAGATTGAGGACAGCGTGTCTAAATCACACTTGAGCGGACCAACATACCGCTGCGTGTTCCTGACGATCAGTAATAGCGAGTCATCGGTCAGAGGCAGGCCAAGGCTGGCACTCAAGTGCTGGAGGACGGTGTGCGAGGCCCGGTCCGAGTCGTCAGTAGAGAATGATCGATCATCGAGTACCAGCGGCGTATCGAACAGTCGGGCCGGATTGAATACCCGGTCGAATAAGGCGGGGACATCTCCGGTGGCAGAGGGGGATACTCGATAAAGCAAAGCAGCAAACTCTTCGGCGTTGATCGAGTACCGACGGTTAAAGTAGCGATAAACACCCAAAGTACGCACCGTATAAGCGTCGAGTTGCATGAGCGTGTTACGCGGCACTTGTGATTCAAACGCGCCGATGATCAGGGTATCCAATTCGGCGAAAGGGATATCGAGCCAGCGTTGCAAGCGGATCATCCGTTGCAGGCGTACGAGTCGCTGGTCTGTCGCCTCGGCTATCTTTTTAACCCCCTCATTTTTGATGATTGTCATGTTGTTGGCGGTGGTTGTGCCGACCGGGAAAGGACCGTTTATATAACGAGCACCATACGGGCCGGGAAGTGAAACGGCCGTTGGGTCATTGCTGGATTGGCGTGGGGCATGTTTGCCTTGCGAGAGCAGCGCTTCGATTTGCCCTGCATTCAGTTCGGTGCGCTCCATAAAGCTTGCCATGTTGTTCAGGCTGGCAGGTGCATCGGTGCCATAGAGGCTTTGCCAATACTGCTTATCCTTTCCGGGGACTTCTGTCAGTAATGCCTGCTGCTGTGGACTCAGCCCGGACAACAGTTGTTGGGCTTCGATAGCAGTGGATGTCCGTACCTGGCCATACTGAATGTTGACTGTCTGGGTGATGGGGAGGTGGGGGCTGATGAGGTAGTTCAATTCTCCCAGCGAAGGTGTTTTTCCACTGAGGCCCAGCAGGCACTGATGATGAAAAATGTTGTAAGGAAGAACGAAGGGATAACGTCGTTGCGCCAACACGTCATACGTTGATTTGTTTTTGTCGACGGTACGCTTCAGTGCCTCCTGAATATTCGTGTTCAGGATGTCATTGACGATCTTGAGCATGGGCTGTGCAGTGAAGGTATTTTGCTGGTCGATCGACAGAGCTTCGAGATCCGGGCGTCGTTTTTTCAGCAGGATTCGGTCGACGGTCTCATTTGCTGATTGCGAGGCACTGGTTTCCAGTTGCTTGGCAAACAGGTACAGCGCTCTGAGGTAAGCGACTGGTGAGTCGATTGCCGCGATCGAATCGACTTTGCAGGACTCGTCCCAGTTTTCCTGAAACAGATTGGTATAGGTGGGGCCTTGTTTCTCGACGGCACGAATACCTGGTGGGTGCCAATGGTGTTGCGTTTGTCCGGATGAGAGTTGTTGTTCCCGGTACAAATGGCTGACCTGGGCGGCAAGACACTTGGCGTTGTCGTAGAGCGTCCCGATGTCGATGCTGGAGGCGTGCCCTTTGAGCGTACTGTCACGGTTGATCGCGTCCCCGACTTTTTTCTTGAAGCTGGCTTCGGTCAGTCGGGTGATATCGAACACTGAAGTGAGCTTCAGTGTGTCTTTGAAGAGTTTTTGCAGATCCCGGTGTTTCTCGGGACTGTTGGCCGTGATAAGTGCCTGGAGTAATGGATAGCCGTCCATGCCGATAAATCTCCTATGAAGTGGAGTTATCGACATTACTGCACGGGAGGATTGAGAACTGTCAGCCGTCCATTGCATGGAGAGCTGGAAAAGTCGCCGTTTGGACGCAAGAAACGCCTATTAACCTGTAAGAGTTCGACACGCTTGCTCCCCCGGTCGGCACGAGTGCTGGTGGGGGGAGCAAGCTGAGGCTCACACCTTGAAGTGGCTAACCATCATCTGCAACTGATTACCCAGCCGCGCCAGTTCAACACTGGACGCAGCCGTTTCGTCGCTGGCGGCGGCGGTCTGTTCGGACACGTCGCGCACGTTGATGATGCTGCGGCTGATCTCTTCAGCCACGGCGCTTTGCTGCTCGGCGGCGGCAGCAATCTGCTGGTTCATCGACTGGATGTTGGACACCGTGCGGGTGATGTTTTCCAGTGACACGCCAGCCTTGCGAGTCAGCGCGACGCTGCTGTCGGTGAGGGCGCGGCTGTTGTTCATCACCGCCGACACTTGTTGAGTACCGTTCTGCAAACCGGCCACCAGGCCTTCGATTTCTTCGGTGGACTTCTGAGTGCGCTGAGCCAGGCCACGGACTTCGTCGGCAACCACGGCAAAGCCACGACCGGCTTCACCGGCACGAGCCGCTTCGATGGCGGCGTTGAGCGCCAGCAGGTTGGTCTGTTCGGCCACGGCCTTGATCACGTCCATGACGCTGCCGATCTTGTCGCTTTCCTGTTGCAGCACGCTCATGGCTTCGGTGGAGCGCGCCACTTCGGTGGCCAGACGTTCGATCTGGGCGATGGCTTCGTTGACAACCTTGTCGCCTTCGCGGGCTTCGCCGTCAGCAGCGGCCGCCGCCTGGGAGGCTTCTTCGGCGTTGCGCGCGACTTCCTGCACGGTGGCGGTCATCTCGTGCATGGCGGTGGCCACTTGATCGGTTTCGATCTTCTGGCTGTTGACCCCGGCGCTGGTTTGCTCGGTCACGGCAGACAATTCTTCGGCGGCGCTGGCGATCTGGGTGACGCCGTCGCGGATGCCGCTGATCAAGTCGCGCAGGGTCACGCCCATGCGAGCGATGCCTTGTTGCAACACGCCGAGTTCGTCGCGGCGAGTCACTTTGACGTCCTGGGACAGGTCGCCGCTGGCGATGCGTTCAACCACGGCCAAGGTGTCGCGCAGTGGGCCGGTAATCTGACGGGTGATGATCACGGCAGCAATGATGCCCACCAGCAACGCGAGCAAGGTGCTGATCAGCTGTAGTGTGCGAGCCTGGGCGCTTTCGACGTCACGGCGGTCGAGCTGGATCTGATACAGCTGATCGCTCAGGGTCACGATGGCGGCGCCCTGGTCGGTCATTTCCTTGCGCGCCTGCACCGCATCGCTGTTGGCCGCTTTATAAGCCTGCAAGGCGCTGCGGTAGTGGGTCAGTGCGGTTTCCAACTGACGCAGGGCGTCTTGCTGAGTGTCGGCGAAATGCACGTTGAGGGGGTTCAGGCTGGCGATCGCCATGTCCAGCTGGCTGACTGCTTTTTGCTCGGTCTCGGCGTTGGTGGTCGCGGTGTAGCCGCGCACTTCGTAGCGGGCCAGCAAGAAGGCTTCCTTGGCCGCCGTGATGGCCTGGAACTGTTCGAAGCGTTGGTCGCTCAGAGGCATTTGCTGCACGCGGGTGTTGATGGCGTTGATCAGCGTGTTCGCGGTCTCGGCATTAGCGCCCATGGTGTCGCGCGCGCTGTTACCGGTGCGGTACGCGCTGCGCATTTTGTTCAGGGACGTCTTGTAGGCGTCGATGACGGCGCCTTGCTCTTTGAGCAGCTTGAGGTTTTCCGGGCTCTTGAATTTCACCAGCAGCGCTTGTTGCTGAGCGGAGAACGCCTCGAGCGTGGTCTGGACGTTCTGTGCGGCGGTTTCGTCGCCGTTGGTCAGCATGTATTGCAGGCGAACCACACGCAGCTTGGTCAGGCCGGCATTGAGCTGGGTGATGTCGCTCATCCAGTTGCTGCGGTCAATCAATCCGCCCAGGCTCGTCCAGCCGGTCAGGGCGAGGACGCAGGTCAGTGCCAGGACCAGGCCGAACCCCAGGCCCAGCTTCATGTTCACGCTGATATTGCCGAACCAGCTATTCATCAAAAGTCCTCCAGGAACGTTGTGCATCTTGATCGTCGGTTGGCTGGAAGATTGTTGTTTTTGGTCGCCAGCAAGGTGTGTCGCAGGTGTATATCGGCAGCAATTGCGAGAGCTGAATGGTTTTTGTAGGGCAGATGTGTAACAAGACTTTCGTGCAGGTCTTAAGCTTTTTTTCACATGAGTTTCACCGGCCGCCGACGCCTGCCTCTCTAACCTCGCGGCATCGAATGACAGTGATGCGTGCCGGCGAGGCGGCTTGATGTGGAATTGAGACTGAGTCTGTTCGGGGTAAAACGCTCGATTGATCTGAGCCGTTGTGCCCGCTATCGCAATGTGGCTGTCGTGCTTGCCTCGGCGTTGTTGGTGATTCCGCTCACTGTGTGGCTGTTGCAGCCGGCCGCTGTACCGGACCTGGCCCATGGCAATGTGGCCGGCGCCCGGGCGTTGGCGGCCGATTGGGCCAAAGGCAACGTAATCGTGCTGGTGCGTCATGTCGAACGCTGCGATCACTCCAGCGCAGCCTGCCTGAACGGCAACGATGGCATTACCGATCGCTCTCGCAGCGTCGCGGTGGGTGTTGGTGCTCAGTTCGAACAACTGGGGCTGAACAAGGCTGATATCTACAACAGCCCCGTCATCCGCACCGCACAGACCGCTGGCTACATGTTCAACAAGGTCGGGGTGGGTGAAGACTGGTTGATCAATTGCAAGGGCACCATGCTGCGTGACGCTCTGGCGCACAAGATAGCCGGGCGGAACCTGATTCTGGTGACCCACAGCGAATGCATGTCGCAACTGGAGAAAGACCTCAAGTTGCCTGCCTCTACGCTGGGCTACGGCGCTTCTTTGTTTATCTCGGCCGAAACGCCTCAGGCACCCCGCATGCTCGGTTTCATCGAAGCCTCGGATTGGCGCTCGGTGACCGCCGAATGAATTCGCTTTCCGGATCAGGACTCACGATGCTGACTTCGTCCCGTTACCGCTTCTATTGGGTGAACTTCGGCATTCCGCTGGCCTGTGCGGTCGTGGTTTTCCTGCTGTTCGACCTGACCAGAATCGACATCGCTTTCAATGATCTTTTTTATGACCCGGTCACGCAGACGTTTCCGCTGGATCATGTCCATCTGTTCGAAAAGATCACCCATAAATGGGCGCGGATCATCCCGAACTGGACCGGAGAATTAGCGATTGTCGGTGCCTTGCTGTCGTTTCTCTGGCCGCGTCTGAAGGCCGAAAAGCATTCGAAAATCATCGCATTCCTGGAAAAGACCAAAGCCGCGCCAGTGCTTCGGTTTGCCAGCAAGCACCGTCGGGATTTCCTCTACGTGGTGTTCGCGTTCTCCATCAGCACCGGGGTAATCCACTACCTCAAGGGCCACACCAGCGTGTACTGCCCGATCGAAACGACCCAATACGCGGGGACGGTCGAGCATAAGGAGTGGTATCAGAATTTCGACCTGCTGAAAGTTGCGGGTGATGGTCGCTGCTGGCCGGGCGGACATGCCTCGGGCGGTTTCACCATGCTGGCGTTGTACTTCGTGGCGCGTCGTTACCGCTGGCGCTATTCCAAAGCGGTGATGTATGGCTCGCTGCTGCTCGGCTTCGTCTACGGCACGACGCGGGTTCTGCAAGGCTGGCACTACATGTCCCACACCTTCTGGGCCGGGATTTTCGTATGGCTGGCGTGTTTGCTGACAGCGCTGGCGTTCTATGGGCGAGCGCGGCTGGAGCAACCGCTGGACCAGCGCTGTTCCGGTGCTTCAAAGCGATCATTGATCAACGCCGTTAACACATGATCCTGCCAGCGCCCGGCGATACTCAGGTAGGCCTTGGCATAGCCCTCACGTTCAAATCCCAGGCGCTCCAGCAGACGCGCACTGCGTTCATTGCCAGGGATGTAATTGGCCATGATCCGGTGCAGCTTCTGCTCATCGAACATGTAGCCGATCCCCGCTTCCAGAGCTTCCTGCATCAAGCCCCGGCCCTGATGAGATTCGTCGATGTGGTAACCGAGATAGCAGGCCTGAAACGCCCCGCGAGTGATGCCGCTGAAGCTGCATGCGCCGATCATCTGGCCGTTGTCCGGATCCAGCAACGCGAAATGCACCGCCAGACCGGCCTGGAAAGCGCTGGCTTGCACCTCAAGGCGCGGGCGGATGCGTTCAGGGCTGTGATAGTCGACGGGGCGAATCGGCGACCACCGGGCGAGATGCCTCAGGTTGCGCCGGTAGAAGTCGCTTTCCAGCGTAGCCTGTTCAGGGTCGAGCACCGCCAGCGTCAAGCGTTTACAGGGCAGGGACAACAGCGGCATAGGGCGCTCCGGTTCGCGGGGATCGTCGCGCAAGCATTACGTGGTCTGCGGAAAAACTCAAACTGCCAGCGGTAACGTCACGATAAAGGTACTGCCCTTGCCGTCACCGTCGCTCATGCCGATGACCGTGCCGCCATGGGCTTCGACCAGCTCGCGAACCACTGTCAGACCAATACCAAGGCCCGCACCACTGAAGCCGACCGCGTGAACGTCCTGCACAAACGGCTCGAAGATAAACGGCAGCGCCTTGGCGGAAATACCGATGCCGTCATCGCAGATGCTCATCTGCAGCACGTCCGCTTCAGCGGTGACCGACAGCGTGACATTGCCGCCCGATGGCGTGTATTTGGCCGCGTTGCCCAGCAGGTTGCCGAGAATCTGCGTGAGGCGTACCGGGTCACCCTCCACCGCCAACGCGCACTCGGGCAATTCAGCGGTGAAGTGCAAATGGTGAGCAGTCATCACCGCGGTGCACACGTCGATGGCCTGATGGATGATCTGCACCATGTCCACTATTTGGCAATCGAGGCGCAACTTGCCGGTGCTGGCGCGGGAGACGTCGAGCAAATCGTCTACCAGTCGCGACATGTGTTGCACCTGGTTTTCGATCAGAGCCTGCATGCGCGGCAATTCTTCACTGGGCACGCGCACCAGGCGTCTGGCGATCATGCTGATGGGCGTCAGCGGGTTGCGCAGTTCGTGAGCCACCAGGGTGAGGATGTTGCGTTGTTGTTCCAGGCTATGTTCGGCTGAGGCTTGCAGGTCTTGCGCGCTGAGGGCCGCGATCACCAATTGCGCGTTGGCTTCACGCATTTCCAGGAACAGCCGCTGTTCTTCCTGCGTGCGTTTTGGTTTTTCTGCATCGGACTGTGCCACCAAAATCGCCAGCACCAATTGCTGATTGGCCTCGATCAGTTGCTCGATCTGCTGGCTATCGACCAGCCGGGTGTTGGCGTCGCTCAGCTCTTTTTGCAGCGCCGCCAGAACTGCCCGTGCCTCAACAGTTTTCTGGCCGAGCAGGAACAGTTCGCGAGCGGCAGTGGCCATCGCTTCCTCGTTCTTGCTATCGGCCGTGCTCATGACCTTGACTCACGCATTGTCTTTTCCGCGGCGTTGCCGAGTTGGCCGGCCGCCGAGTAAGCCTTCCTGGTCCGGCAACATCTCGCCGATCTGCAAACCGTTATTGTCGATGCGGTAAAGCCGTAACTCATCGGAGTGGACGCTGGCCCGCACCTTGACCACGGCCATGATGCGCAGCAAACGGCTCTGCACTTCAATGTAGCGCTGAACGATGATTGCGTCGGTGAGAAATGCCGTGCCGTATGGGCTGAAGCGCAGGTCGGTGTAGCGGTCTTCCAGCTCTGAGGTCATCAACACGCTTACCCCGGCGCTCGTCAACGCAGTGACCATGCGCGACAGCGACTCGCGATAGTCTTCGCGGAAGGTCGGCGCGAGTGCCAGTTCAAAACCTGATAGCGAATCGATGACCACGCGGGTCGCTTTCAATCGGGTGATTTCGCTCAACAGCAAATGCACGATTTCATCGATGGACAGGTCCGGGGCGCGGCTGTCCACCAGACCGATCTGTCCGCTCTCGATCAGGCCCGAAAGGGTGGCGTTCTGGGAGTGATTAGGCCGTTGTTCAAACACCGCGATCACACCGGTTTCGCCATTGCGCGCGCCTTCGGCCAGGAAGGTCGCTGCCAGAATACTTTTGCCCGAGCCCGACGGCCCGGCCACCAGCAAGGAATAACCACGGGGCAGGCCGCCGCCAAGCATCTCGTCGAGCTGTGGCACGCCCATTTTCAAGCGCTTGATGGGGAACTCCAGCGGTGCTTCAACCGGGTTGAATGCCGCAGGCGCAAAGACCTTGATCCCCGACGTCGCGATGCGGAAGGTGTGCAGCCCCGGGAATGTCGGCTGGCCGCGCATCTTCATGATTTCCATCTTGCGCACCATGGAATTGCGCTCAACACTCTGGCGCAGCCAGATCAGGCCATCGGCCACGGTGAAAATCGGGTTGGTGTCGGTTTCGGTGAAATATTCGCCAATCAGGAAGGTCGTCGCCTGCCAGGTGGTCATCAACATGCCCAATTGCTGAACGAACTGCGGCAGGTTGTTGTTGGGGTTGTCCTGGGTCTGGCTGGCCAGCACCACCGAACGGAACGAGTCGACGAACACCAGTGACGGAGAGTGAGCCTCCACCTCGCTGACGATGCGCCGCAGCACTTCGTCCAGATTCCCGGCGAGGGTATCGTCAGCCAGGTTGATGTAGCGGATCGACTGGTTGATCGCTTCGCTGTCGAAAAAATCGAATTGCTGCTGATAACGCAGCATCTTCAGCGGCGGCTCGCCCAGTACGGTAAAGAACAGCGCCGGGCGCTCAGGTGTCGCCAGGGCGAACATCATCTGATGCGCTAGGGTGGTTTTGCCACAGCCAGGCGGGCCGGCGATCAGGTTGAACGAAAACTCCGGCAATCCACCGCCCAGCACCTCGTCCAGTCCTGGCACGCCGGTGGCCAGACGGTTGATAGTCACTTTGGTGCTCATGGCGAAATTTCCTGCGAAGGGGTGTCGCTCAAAGAAGGTTCCCACATGTCACGAAGCAAACGTTCGGTGAGCGAGGGCCCGATGAGCGTGGTCAGCAGCTCGTAAAAGGTAGTCAGCAACACTTCACCGAAAAACAGCGCATCGGCGTCGCTTTGCTCAACGATTACGGACTTGAGGGCAGTCAAATCCATGCCGGACGGCACTCTGTCATAGGTGCGGGCCAGACGCGGATGAGTGGAGGCGCACAGGTGGAGGCTGCGGCGATACAGCGCTGCAACCCCTTGGTGGCCGATGATGGGCGTGAGGGCTACATCCATATCCCGCAAGGTTGAAATGATCGCCTGGGCGATCCTTGCGATGTCAGCGTCGGGGCCAACACGGTGCGCCAGAGAAGCTACGATCTGGCGGCTCTCTTCGCTTAGCGTTGACATGGCTAACTGATATCTGATGGACAGAGCTTGATGGTACACCCTATGGGGGCGCTGCGAGTGATTTGCGTCAGAGGATTGCGGGAAGGCCTGAACACCGATGAAACAAAGCCGAAGGCAAAAAAAAGCCCGCGGGAGGGCGGGCAAACCGTAGTTTCTTGAATGAGCAAGCGCAATGTACCCGTTGATGGAAGGTCGTGGGGTGAAGAAAAATTCATGTCGATGAGTGCCCGCAGCTTCACACCCTGAGACACGCCTAAGTCAAATGATCAGCCGCAAAGTCCGCTTCCGAGCGCGCCCGCAAACGGCCCTTGCGGCAGGCCTGCTGGAATTGTTCGAAGTCGCGCTCATTCTGCGCGGTGTAGCTTTGCGCGTACTTGAATAGCGCGTCGGCCAGCGCATCGCCCTTGCCGATGTAGCCGCTGATCTGCGCGGAGTGCCCGGACGATTTGGCATGGGCGCGGGCCAGAGCGCGGCCACAAACGCGTCCGTAGGCGGCGAAGGTGTCCGCGTCGAACGTCTCGAGTTCAGCCGAGACTTTCATGTCGCGCAACTGACGCACATAGAAGTGTCGACCGCCGGGACCGGTGGTCCAGCCGAGAAACAGGTCACTGGCCGCTTGCATCAGCCGCTGTCCATCGACCACGCGCTGACCGTTATGCCGCACACGCGATTTGGTCTTCACGTAACCGGCGAGCACCGAGCGACGTGCCTCTTTGAATTGCAGGAACAGCGGGTTTTCCTGATCGTCGGTCAACAGCGCGACCAGGCAACGAGTCCCGACACTGCCCACACCGACCACCTTGAACGCCATGTCGTGGGCATGAAAACGCGACAATAGCTCGCGGCGGTCGGCTTGCAGCGTGCCGGGATAGTCACGCATGAACGCGTCGTAAAGCGGCCGCCAGTCCGACAGGCGCAGCCAGTCGTCGTCGGCATCCAGCAGCGTGGTGTTTTTGTGTAAATGGAAAATTTCCGGCAGATCATCGCGAATGATTAATCGGCTATGTGCGTCACGTTCACTGATTTTCGGCAGCAACTCGGCGTGAGTGCGCTGTTCTGCTTTCTCGATAGCTCGCTCTAAATGCTCCAGGGTCGTTTTGCTCGCTTGCTGGCGCAGGTCGTTGTAACTAATGGATTCGTACCAGGTTTCCAGGGTGCTTTGTTCGGCGCATTCGAGCATGGACTGTTGGTAGGCGCCGACCACCTGGCGGCAGACCGTTTCTTCGACCGTGTCGCCATGGCGCAGATCGCGCGCTGCCACCACGAAACTCGCCACCAGCCGTTTCAAGTCCCACTCCCAAGGCCCGGGATGGGCTTCGTCGAAATCGGCGACGCTGAACAATAGATTGCGTTCCGGCGTGGCGAAACCACCGAAGTTCATCAGGTGACTGTCGCCGCAGATTGGCGAAACCAGGCCCATACTGGATGTTCCGGCCAAGTCGTGAGCTTGCAGCAGCGCGTTGCCGCGAAAGAAGGTGAAGGGCGAGACCAGCATGCGGCCGTAGCGCAACTCGACCAGTGACTTGATGCGGCCTTCACTGGACGTTTTGATCAGCGGCAGCGGGTCGCGATTTATTTTCCCCATGGTCGCCTGCGAACTGCGGGAGCAGTTCTTGCGAGCATCCTTGCCTTGCTTCAAGCGGTCTTTGAGGGTGGTCATGGGGGCTCGTTTGGTGAGTGTTTTCGAACGTGTGAGAGGTGAGTGTAGAAGGGCTTCGGGTCTTCATCCGAAGTGTTTGGGCTTTGACCGTGGGGGCGAACGGGAGCAACTCACCAACGAGCATCTTTCAATACTCCGTCACCCCCAAAGCCCTCAAAACCCACCCGGCCTCACCAGGCATCAACGTGTACTGAACCTGCCGAATTTTCCCCGTCCTGCCCGCATCGGCATCCGTGCTGTCATAAACCGGGAACCGCTGCACCAACGCATTTTCCACCACGGCAAACTCATCCTCCCCCTGGTAGCCCACCGCTGTTTTCGGGTTCTCGCTGACAGGTGGTAGATAAATCTCGCTCAGCGACTTCTTGCGGTTGGCAGCGTAAGCAATGAGTTCGCCCGGCATCCCGCGCCCCGGTGACCTGATGAAGACGTAAATCTCTGGAGAGCCATTGCGATCAAGGTCGGCGACCTCTGCTCGGACGATGGTGCCGGTGAGGGGGCGTACGATCTCTGAGTTTTCGATTTCCAGACCTTGGGGTGCAATGCGTAGAGCACGATTTCCATCGACCGACACGCTCGTCACGTGAAAGCTAATGCCCTGCAATTCAAGTGTCTGGTCGAACGGCTGGTTGCTATCCGTCGCATCACCCGAGGTCAGGTTTAACGAAAGGCTGTAGTTGGCCACTTCATTGCGCCGAGCGGCGTTGCGCATCAGGTATACCTGAACCGTATATTCGCCATCGGCGGGCAATGGTCCCAGAAAGTGATTGCCCATGATCGATCCGTTAAACAACGCATGGTCCGCACCTTTCGCGGTGATGTTGAAGTAGGCAAAGGCGTTGGAAGGCTTGAAGTCCACGGTCATCATTTCGCCAGCCTTCGCGTTTAGGCGGTACTGCGCGGTGAGCGGGCCTTTGATGGATCGGGTGAACCTGATGGTGTCGGAGCCCTTTTTGAAGGTGACCTGCTCGACACGAGGAGCGATCTCGGTGGCGGCGTGTATTGGCACAGAAGCCATGGCGGCCAGGACGGCTGCGATCCATACGTTCATGTTGATCTTCCTGAGTGCGTTGGTTGCTCAAGCGGTTGCAGGTAAACCGCAGCATAGGTCCGGTTGCGTGGAATCGCCGACCAATACGTTGATTACTGCTCACTCGATTTGAGCGTGTGCTTGAAATGATGCCTCCAGAGTCTGACACCCAACTCTCCGGTCCGATCCAGCGATGAGCCCACCGTCAGATCAGTGATCAACGTCGGCTCCAACCCCGCATCAAACAAAGCAAACCCCGCCGCCAGGCAGCAGGTCTCGGTTTGGAGACCGCAGACGAGCACGCGATCCACCTTCAAGCTTTTCAAATAGTCGATGGTTTCCGGCGAAGGCGCGTAGCCGTGCTTGATGAAGATGCAGTCGGCCTGAATCAGGCTGTCATCGTCTGGTGCGGGATGCCAGCCGAGTTGTTTCTGGAACGGGTTTTTGGATTCGTCGTGACGCTCGACCGTGGCGACGCTGGGCAGGGTACCGATGAGTGTCTGAACACCTTCGATGAGCCATTGAGGTGGGGCGAAACTGGGCTGGACATCGATGATAAGGAGGGCTTGGCGCATGGGCATCTCCGTGGCAGGTCGCGACGATGATGGTGGCTTGGCCGCGGGGTTTTTTGTGGTGGTCTTGCGAGCCTTGTCGCGGGCAGGCCTGCTTTTGCCGGGGATGGTGATGCTGCCTATAGAAATGACCAACCCCCAGATGCAACAAAACCCGCACTTGGCGGGTTTTGTTTTGCTTCGTATTTGGTGGGCCGGGGTCGTTTGAACTCAACGAAATTTTCCCTGTGTTTACTGGCTTGTATTCGGATAGAACTTTGTAGGGATACAAGTGGGGATACAGGGTGCATCGCGCTGCTTCCTTTGACGTTCTTTGAAAGGCTCGATCGTTAGTCATCGTGACGAACGATTGTGGGCACGTCCTGGTGATTCTCTAGCACGGCATATTCACCTCTCTTCGTAACAAGAGAAATGGGCTGTGAGGATTCGCCCCTATCAATGGAAATGCGAACCTCCAGACTCTGATCCTCGAAAGAACGAAGCTCTTGTATCAACTGTGCGACGGTTTTGCCGCGACCGATCCATTCTGGGGTCATACATATTCCAACTGAAGGTATGCGCTGCTGGGGAAATCAGCTGTTGAGCGAAGGCGTTACCGGGGCTTGCAGGATTAAGTGGGAAAAATCCCATGATCCTCGGCCCACTTTCCGTACGCGCTCGCACCCATATTCACAAAATCTGGGAAAACGCCGATTTCGACGGATTGAAAAAAGGCGAGGCAATGACTCCAGTCGGAGTCGCTCGGATCGTCCACGACCCAGCACTCGTAACCCAACGACTTCCAGTCAAGCTTAGGGTCTGAGTTGGATGCCCGCAGGAGTTCCTCAGCAATACGCTCTGCCCATGCAATTGCTTCACCTACAGTGAAGGCCGCGACGTAAATACCTGTGGATGACTCGCAGTCTTCAATGATGCCTTTTTGAAACAAGGTCCACCGTTCGGGCTCGTGGAAGGTGAATCCTATGAGGAATTTATTCATGTTGAATCCTTGTGGTTCTATCGCTGCCAGCAACGTTACCGTGCTTTCGCGGACCTCAGTAATCGGGTAAAGCTGGAAATCGCGAGATGTATGTCATCTTGGGTATCTCCGTCCCACTCCTCAACCGTTTCCAGCTCTGCTCGTAACCTGGCAATACGCTGTTCGATCTCTTCGATTTCAGGGGCGCCACATTGCTTAGCGATTGCCTGCCAACCGTCATCAGAGATTTTTTCCTGAACAGATAAGCCGGACAGGGCATCTGCGATTAGCTTCTGGAGGTTACTCATCTGAGATCTCGGGTGGGTTACAGAAAAAGGCGCTGGGGACCCTGACGATATCCTGAGGATACGGGGTCGGAAACCCGCGAGATCTTGTTAGCGACAGTTTCATCAGCTTACTGAA
Organism: Pseudomonas svalbardensis; assembly: GCF_030053115.1. Lineage (NCBI taxonomy): Bacteria > Pseudomonadati > Pseudomonadota > Gammaproteobacteria > Pseudomonadales > Pseudomonadaceae > Pseudomonas > Pseudomonas svalbardensis. Next base: position 859,981 of record NZ_CP125619.1, read on the forward strand.
ATTTCAACGTTGAAATTGAAAGGATATTGAAGAGAAAAGGGCATCGTTACCGCAACGGTAAAGGTGGGTTAACGTGTTGTTGATAGCGAACGGTTGAGCCCCGTCAACCTTGGGGATGGTGTCAACCACGTCAACCTGTCAACCAACGTAGAAAATCCAGCCGCTAACACGATTCGGCGGGTTTTCTGCCCCGTGTCCTTCAGAAATGCTCAGGGTCCCCCGCAACATCCCAATACCTTGTGCAATTGCACTGGTGAACCATGGTTCACCCGGTTCACCTGTTCACTAAGCTGTGCACTTTTCCGCTAACACGATCACGCGGGTTTCCGACCCCGTGTTCATTGAGAACGCCCAGGGTCCCCAGCAGGTTCGGAAACGCATCCATTGAACTCATCTGCTCCGCCTGCATTTCCGACCCTGTAAAGATGATGGTTTCAAGGATCGATGTTTGCCGAGCTCCAGCGCTGATGGACATGTTGCTTACGGGGAATGGGGCGGACGTTCGAATGTCGTGTTACTCGTGTTACACGTGTACGAAGAATTAATAAGTCATTGAATAACAAGGAAAAAATCAAGATAACACCGACTAGATCACTTGCGTTTGGTGAGTGTTACACATATCGAGTGGTGTAACGCCTTAGGACGTGAGGTCAATGGTTAAGGACTGGTGAGCGAAGCGCCGAGCGATAGAGGTGTGTCCTACTGTCGCCCAGTCTGGGCAATCATTAATCGGGGCTTCGGCCGAAGGTGTCTACTAAATCCAAGGTGGGGCCGGCACCGAAATTCCCTATTTTCGTAACGACGACATTACGCGATGGTTCTGATGTTTGCTGTGTTTTTATACAGCCTTGGCGTAGATACTTCACTAAAGCATTTTCTATTTTTTTACCTCATCTGATATTTTTGAATCTCCCGAGGGGGATCCATTTTTTTTTCGCAGCATGATATAAGAATCGTAAAATTAAGAGTCAAGGAACAGACAATGAGCAACGCCCAAGATATCGATCTCCAACCAAGAAACTGGAATTACATGCAAGGCCCTCTCAGTTCAGATGACTCTTTAATTGAGAGAAAGGACGTTCTTCAAACTATTCTTGACGTGTTTACGCCAGATAATCACGTAGTATTTCTTGAAAGTGAAAGCGGTATGGGGGCCACGACTGCTCTCGCTCAGTTTGTGGCTGCAAATATGGATAACACATTTTCTGTGTTCTTGAATCCATCAAGTCAATACTCTTATAGTCTTGATTATGTGCGATTAATAATTGCAGAGCAGTTGAAGTTCTTTTTGGATGGGAAGACATTTGACAAGGCTGCAATTGATGATGCTGAATTCAGCACCTTGTTATTCAGAGCTCGATCAAAATTCAAAGGAAAGATAGCCTATTTTGTTGTGGACGGGTTGGCTCATATACCAACGGATGATGAGTCCTACGTTTCAGCGATACTTAACTCCGCCTTGCCAATCGGTGTGGATAATTTCAGGTTTTTGATTTCTGGGCCTCAGTTGAGGCTTGCAAAATGCTTAAATAAAGTAACTTCAAAAACCTGTCAATTGCGCCGCTTCCTAGATTTAGAAGTGGACATGCTTTTCGAAGAATTTCCACTGCTACCTGCAGAGCTTGATGATTTAAAGCAACTTTGCCGAGGTAATCCTGGGAAATTGTGTGCTATCAAGCGTCAATTAAAAGTCGGTGCAATATTATCCGATGTGTTGCTAAGTTCTCCAGAGAAGCATTTAGATTTCATTGCTCTCGATTTTAGTAAATTTGACGATCTAAGTATCTCGCAGAAAAAGGCAGTATCTGTACTGGCATTTTCAAAACAGTTGATTGGCAAAAAAGAAGTCGAGCTTATTGCTGGCGTCAGTGAGCCTGAGATTTCAGGGATGCTTGAGTCTTGTACTTTCCTAGAGTCTAAAGGTTTGGGGCTCATTAGTTTTATTTCCAGTTCTCATAGGAAGTACGCGGAAAGTAAACTAAAGAAGTTTCAGCTCGAAGCTGTCGGCTTGCAAATTCAATATCTTGAGAGAGAACCGGAAAGCAGTGAGTCATTATTGTTTCTCGCAAGCTATTTGCAGCAGCAAAGTCGAAATGCAGAAATTATAGAGCTGATTTCAAATGAGCACTATTATTTGTTGCTAGAGTCTACTCAGTCATTGGCTCAGCTGAAGGCGCGTGCTTCGATTGGGCTTGTTAGTGCTCATGCTGAGGAAAGTCCGTTATCGATATTTCAGTTCGCGCTACAAAAGTCGTTGTTCGTAGATCTTTCTGAATCAAGCGCATCCAAAGCGGAAGTGAATGCTCTGGTTGCCATTGGTAAGACTCAGCATGCGATGCAGTTAGTTGAGCGTGCTCTCACGAAAATATCTAAGCTTTCACTGTTGACAGCATATGCAAACGGCTTGAAAAGTAAGTCAAAAAACGTGGACTCGTTTCTGCTGGATCATATTGTTCAGTTGATCAAGAACGTAGATTTTAGTGAAGGCGGTGGCGCTGCGTTACAGATTGCTGAGGAACTGGTGTCCGTGGATGTAGCTCTTGCTTCTGAAGCATTGGAAAGGTGCCTTAGCAATGTTAATGACGCCAAGCGCAAGGATCTAACTTTTTCGAGGTTTAGCATTGTCGCCTCAATGGAGCAACAGGAGCTACAGGGGAACTCTTTTGAAGGTCGGATAAAAAATAAGGCGGTAAAAGAGTTTACTGCTGCGATGACCCAGTTCCACAAAGACGATAGCTCAGCAGAAATCATCAGTTTTTTTGATGCTTCAAAAATAAAGAACAAAACTAGAGTGCTGATTCGGTTTGTTTCGACGCAAAATAAGCGAGAAGGGCTCTTAGATATTGTAAAATATGTACTAGGGGTTATAGATAAGGATACGGACTATACTGTCACGTTGAAAGATCTAGCCTCCTTGGCTAGCGCTCTTCGGACAAGTGATGGAGAACCAGAGCTTGCTCTAGAACTGGTGGATTTGTTTGATCGGCAAATTAAGCTGATTAAGGATTCTCCTTTAGCTCGTGAGTTTGTTAGATTAAACACATATCTTGCATATGCTGAAGCCAGGAACAATCCACGCAAAGCCTATGATAGGCTTATAGAAGCTTACTACGTTGTTTCTGAGTCAAATAACTGCGAAGTCCAGTCGGAATGTTTTGTAAGATTGTTTTATGCGTTGAGATATGTAGATCCTGATGATCAATTTGAAAGCGAGGAAGGTTTTAAAGCTGTTATTGATCAAGGTCTAAAAACATCTGTTAATGATTTGCTTAGTAATGCGGCGTCACAATATGAATGCATTGAGTCGGTATTGCCTGCGCTTATAGAATGCGATGTTTCCGAAGCCTTCAATTTGGCTAAAAGATTAAATACGTTGCGAAGCAGATTCTTGGCATTGCAGTTGATTGCAGAGGATATTGTTAGTAAGCCTCATACTGAGCAGGCGGGGAAGCTGTTTACTGATATCATTACTTCTATTGATGACCATGATTTTGTCTCAAATCTACTTCTTTCATGCACAAAAATGATCAATAAAGAGGCGTTTGATGTTGATTGGGCTGGTAGCTTGAGAGCTTCGATCGCACAAATAAAAGACTATTTGATTGCAGCTAGGTGCAAAGTTAATCTATTCAAGCAATACGCGAAGTCTAGCATTCCTATGGGGTCTTCCTATCTGGTTGACGCAATAACGGTTTTGATTGAAAAGTTTCCGCCTGGTGCGATTAGAAATGAGGTCTGCTTCAATGCGGTCGAGGCATTGTCCGAAGTTTCGATGGATGAAGCTGAAAGGTTGTATGAGCGCGCGACGGAGTTTCGAGGAACTCTTGAGTTTGAAAATATAGGCGTTCAGCAATGCTTTATGCAGTGTTTAGCGTTAACTATAAGATCTTTTGGCGTGGCGATAAAGAATGGTGCTTTAGATTCAGCTATGCTGGCTCGATTAGCAGCCGCAATTGGAAAGCTATCATCTCCTAGGCAACAAATAGCTTTATTCACAGATCTGGCCTCTCGAGCATGGCTGGCTGATAGTATGTTGAAAACTATAGTTTCTGATTTTTGCTATCCTCTACTAGAAAGGATACGCCGCTCAAATGAAACATTATATGCTGCAATGTATGAAATAGCATTTCCGGCGTTGTTTGTCTGTCACAGTGAGTCAGCTCTCAAAGAGTTAAGTTGCTTGTCTGAAAGTAACAAGGATTCTGCGCTTTATAATGCTTGTGAACTTATTCGGCGCAAGCAAACTGCAACGGATCCAGCGGCAATGGACTCGTCTGAAGAGTTTTCATTAGACTATAACCAAGCAACCGATATTGTTACTCTTATTGAATATATGGAGTGCGATGCGTCTATTTATCCGGCGCTAGAGAGGTTGATGCGATCTGTTGCGAGTAAAAAAAATAAAGCTAAGTTTTCATCTCAGCAGCGCAGGGATATCAGTGCACGCCTTATTGATTTGATACACTCTAAGCTACCTGACCAAAAAAATATTACCCATAAAGGTTATGCGTTGTGCGCATTAGCTCGAGTGTACATGATCACAGATATTGCTTTACCTACTTGGCAGGCTTTGATTGAAGAGGCTAAGTTGATCCCCAATGCGGCTGATAAGGCGTTTGTCTATATCGAAATTTTAAGTTCGATGCCTGTGAAGTTGTTGACGCAAAAGAAGGAGCTTTTAGAAGCTGCTGAGAGTGGATCTAATATGATTCCCTGGCTTGTTGATAAAATAGGTCGCTTAGAGTTGTGTGCGACTACTTGTAAAGAGTTGAATCCATTTTCTGCCAAAAAAATGCTTCGTGAAGCATTTGTTATGTGCCAGGAGATTGAAGATATAGATGTCGTTGCAGAAGCGCAGCGATCCCTCATTGATGCGGCAGATCAAATCGATCAGAAGTTTGCTGAAGAGCTTTTAGAATTGATTGATGATGATCCGGCTCGTGTGGAAGCACGTTTGCATGCAAAACATACCTTGTCGGTTGTTAAGGCAAAAAAAGCGTTAGCTAACTGTAATGGAACAGGTGCTGGTAAAGACATTGATGAGGAGTTTCTCTCTGAAGCAGCCTGGAGAAATCTTTCTTCGTTGTTGTCAGGTCGCATTACCGCCAAACCCGTCTCTGCGCTCACCGCATATATGTCTTCTGATCTAGAGATTGGGCTAGGTGAGCTCTATCCTCTACTGTGCTGGTATATTGAAAACGCCGCAAGAAAATACGTTTCAGCTGGTGATGTAAAGCAACACATATTGCCTATGTGTGAAGCGCTAATGAAGACGGCTGAATTAGCAATTGAAGTGATAAGTACAAGAACCCATTTGTCAGCACATGTGGGGGGCTACGATGCATCCGTTAAAGGACTGATTATTAAGCCGAATACTAGGGCTTCCGCGTTAGAATATATTCAAAACTGGCTAAACCAGAACTGTCTAGAATACATAAAATTTTGCGATCCGTTTTTCACATCTGACGATGTTGAAATTGTGCAAATGATACAGGCAGCAAATCCGTCGTGTAAAATCCAGATCATTGCGTCTTCGAGTTATCTAAGGGAAAAGAAATCTGCTTCAAATGATGAATTTGAAGTTGCTTGGCAAAAAATTTCGGATCAGACTCCGCCGGAGACATATATTTATGGTGTGGGAAAGCTCAATAATTCGGAGTTAATTCATGATAGATGGCTAATAAGCAAAGGTGTTGGATTGAGGTTGGGCACATCCTTTAACTCTATTGGTTATAAGGTTAGTGAGATATCTATTATGACGCCTCATGATCTTTCGGAGTGCGAGGTTCAGCTAAATAGATTTTTAGTTGATCAAGTTGTTATAGATGGTGGGAGAGTTAAGATAGAGAGGTATCAGCTGTAAATTTGATTGTTGCGGGTGTCGTTTGGAAGCTGTCTTCATGATGCATCCGCATAGCTGAAATGCGAAATTTGTATTGTGCATGGGCAAAAAAGGCCTCTTAGAGGCCTTTTAATGATGTGTTGTTAATTCAGCCAAGTCTCAACAATGTCGGAGCTGTACTCGGCTTTCCACTCTTTCAGCGTCTTGTGATTACCACCTTTGGTTTCAACCACTTCGCCAGTGTGCGGGTTCTTGTATGTCTTTAGCGCGCGCGGTTTGCGAGTGCCTGGCGTAGCGACCGAAGCCGGACCTCGCTTGGGGCTCTGCGGATCTAGCAGGTTGATGACTTGCTTGAGGCTGAAACCATATTGGTCCAGCAACCCACGCAGCTTGGTCTCGAACTCGATTTCTTTTTTCAGTGCGCCATCGTTCTTCAGTGCTTCCAGAGCCTGAAGCTGCTCGGCCAAGTGTTTTTCTAGCTGTCGGTATTCGGCAAGTTTGGACATGAACGTTTCCTGATGTGTGTTTTGAAGATATCTATCTGAATACTATTACAGCTTACAAGTTCATCGTTACGGCCGGCCTTTCAACTTGCTTTCAACGTAGCTCATTTCATTCTTGATCAGATTGATGGTGAGTGCCTGGACCGTTGTAGTTTTGCCGGTTTTGATGTCGACGATTTTCAGCAAGGCGGTCAAATGCTCTTTGCGCGCCTTCAGGGTTTCGCTCCAGCTCGCGCTGCTTCGGATTTGTGTGATCATGATCTTAGTCCTGATGGGATTCTAAGCAGCCTGCGTGCGCAGGCTGTTTCAGGTGGGTCAGCGCGTTACAGCGAGAGAATGTCTTGCACGCTGTATTGGCCAGATCGTTCCGACAGCTCTCGACTGCCCCATGTGTCGAAACCTTCACCTTCTTTAGGAAGCACCAACCTTCTCAGGCTGAGTTGATCGCCACCGAGCATCCGTTGGACAGCCCACAGCTTGGCGCCCATATCCATCAGTGCTTGGGCTTTTTCGTTCCATCGCTCTTCCAATACCTTCTCTGCCAGCAACATGGCTGTTCTCTGGATGGCAAGGTGTTCCCTTTGCGCCTCGGCAATGTGCTGGTCGACGATAACCAGTTCCTGTTCCAGCGCGGCGATGATCAAGTGCTGGCGCCGATTGTGCTCGGTTGCAGTCGCGAGGTTTTTCGCAGCTTTCTGCGCGTCTGCATTGGCGTTCTTTTCGCCCTCGGTATCGCCCCAGGCCACCGCCTGCGCATAGGCGGTGGCGGCATCGGTTTCGGCTTGCCGGGCCTTGGCCATGTCTTCTTCCGCTTGCTGCTGGATCTGTTCCAAGCGCGTGCTGAGGCTGTCCCGTTTTTCGTTGAGTTCTTGCTCGTCGGCTTTCCAGTTCGCCATCGACTCGGTGTAACCCGCCATCAAGGTTTCGTGATTGAGCAGTTGCTCGCGTCGAGTGATCTGAGCATCGAAGAGCCAGGCATGGTGTTTACTGGAGTCGTACGGAAGTTTCAGCGTGTTGTACTCGCTGCGGATTTCACGCATACGATCCGCGTCTAATACTTCGTCGCCCTCCAGCAAGGCTTCCAACGGCGCCATCTTGGCGTAGTGCTGTTCAGCCTCGCTCAGGTATTTATCGCGGCGGACGGTCAGTTGGTCGATCTCGTCGAGCAACCGTTGCCTCCTCTCGCAACTACCGGTGGCGTGAGTGCTGTCCGAAGTCGGCTGAACAAGCCCCGTGGTCTCTCTGCTTTCCAGTTCGCTGGCTAGCAGTTCGTGTTGTTCGGTGGAAGTTTGGAATTCGTTCATCTGTCTTGTTCCTTCAAAAAAGGGATTTGGGTTGAATGATCGGCTGGCGAGGCCGGGAATAAGCCGGCGCTACCTCGATCAGCAGAGATGCCCTCAGGCAGCCCGAGCCTCGCTCTCATCCGTTCCCGGAATCGTCTTCACGATGTAGCAGCGTTGCGGGCCGAGGCCGGGTAACCGGACCAGACTCGATGCCTTACCGTCGCTGGCAGGTTCCAGCACGCCACGCTGCAGCAGTTCCTTGTTCACGGCGTTGATGTTCATGCCCCGGAAGATCTCGGAGCGCCACGCCTCGGGCAGCACGTAATAGGTGTTGGTGGTGTGCATGGTGTCGCCCATGCCGTGCTCCAGCGTCTTGCGAAAGCCGAGACGGTCGATGGTGCGCGGGCCGTGTTCGTCGATCTTGGCCGCCGCCGATTCCCAGCGGGTGAAGCGGCTTTCGCCGAAGCGCTCGATGACCTGGCGCAGCCGCGCCAAGATCGCATCACCTTCGAAGTTACCGGCGCCGCCGCGCTCGTTCAGCCACGCGTTCAGGCAAACACGGGCGGCTGTGGTGGCGGTCCCGTCCGGCCAGCCAGTAATCCCCATCGCGGTGGCCAGCTCGCCCGCGGCAGCCGCAAGGCCGAACCGAGCGGCAGCACGGTGTGCTTGTCCGCTGGCGGAAGCTGGAAGCGACTTGGCAATAAAGCCTTCCAGCGTGCGGCGCAGAATGGCTGACCAAGCATGCCGCTTGCCGGGCTCACAGAGGGCCGACAGAAAGGCGGTGAGTGGTGTGCCGTAATAGTTCGCCACGCGTGCTTTAAGCGCGTCGGAGAGGGCTGCGGCGTCGTCGAAGCCGTTCAGTACGTCGAACATGCCAAGGCCTTTGCTGGCATCGGCCGGTACGGCGAGCATGCGCACCTCCATACCCGCTTTGAGCTCCTTATTAGCTTCGGCCATGTGCTGGGCCAAGGTCTTCTCGCCGGTGGAGAGAAACAGCAAGCGCCACTCCTGAACCTGTCGGCCAGCTTGGCCCCGGTCATTGGCGCGTGCCTTGCCGGTGCCGTTACCGAGCATGTACACCGTCTCGCCGATGATGCGCGGATCGCACATGCCGATTTCGTCCAGTACCAGGAGGCCATCGGAATGAGCCGCGGCGATGGATTCCAGCGCGTTGTCGGTGGAACGCCAGGAGCGCACCAAGCGTGGGCCGCCGTAGATCGAAGCGGCAACCTGCAGGTGAGTGGTCTTGCCGCCTGAGCTGTCGCCGTATAGGTGGAAGCCGCCCGACTCATGGCCAAGCATATGCAGCAGGGGACCCGCGAACGCCACGCCGACGACAAACGCCAAGCGATGGTTGCCGATGCACAATGCGCCGATCTGCTGTTGCCACTGCTCGAGCGTGCCCGCTTCGCTGATGGGCGGAAGCTGCGCACCGGCCTCATAGAAGTGCAGGTGTTCGGCGTGCGCACCGACCTGCTGCTCGGGCAGCAAGAAGGCGCTGTCGTGCCAACCCAAACGGGTGACCAGTCGCGCCCGTTGCGCACTGTCGAAGCCACCAAGGTAACTCTGCAGGTCGTTGCGTGCGTTGCGCCCCGAACGGCTTCCGGCTAGGCGCATGCCCATGTCCACCAATGGGCCGAGAACGTCCTTGCCGAAGTCGCCGGTCATGGTACGCGCCGGGATGTTCCAGCGCTTCTTGGTGCCGTCCGGATCGTCGAACTCGACCAACAAGCCCCAGTTGTGACCCTTCTCGTCACGGGTGCGAGCAAGGATCGCTAGAGGCGAGCACACCGGGCGTGCCTCGCCGTCGTCGCCAGCATAGAACACGCCCTCGGGCGTCAGGCGAAAGCCACTGGGCATCAGGTCATTTTTCGATTTTACGGGTCGCTTGGCCGCCGTTTTCGTTTTCGGTTCGGCCTTGGTTTCAGCCTGCTCCGTTGCCGACTTTTCCACAGCCAAACCAAACAGTTCACCGCTGTTTTCCAGTTCGGCGAAATGGGCCGCTGTCCAGCCTTTGGCGTGGGCATCGGCCGCGTCGTCGCCCTCATCCCATTGACCACCTTTGACGAAGATCGGTTGATTGTTCTTGAAGGTAGGCTTGCGCTTGAAGGCATCCAAGGCGAGAACACGCACTGACGCGGCGCCGATCTGCTGCAGCTGTTTGGCGACGGCGTCCATGCAGCTTGCGCCGCTGGCGTCGTTGTCTGGCCACAACACCACGCACCGACCTTTGAGCGGCGTCAGGTCAGCTTTGTGCCAGGAGTACGAGCCGTTCGGCCAGCACGTGGCCACGTAGTCGGGCAGCAAATTCGCCGCAGCGTCGGCGGCTTTTTCGCCTTCGCACAGCATCACCGGCGCCTCTGCGCGTTGCGCCAGTTCATCCAGGCGTAGCAGTGGGCGCGGCTCAGGCAGACCTTGCCAGCGCCATTGCTGCGTTTGACCGTCGGCACGTTTGCACCAGGTCAAAGGTGCAAACACCTTGCGCGGTTTGCCGTCTTCATCCGGGCCCAAATCAAAGCGGTAGAGCGCCATGACTGGCTGGCCCTGAGCGTCGCGATAAATCCAGACTTTAGACGGTGCGCCGTGTTGCCGGTGTTTGGCCGGGCACTTGCTCATGGCCTCGGCAGGGATCGGCTGAATGGCGAGCCATTCCGGTGTTTTGCTTTTGCTGGGGCTTGGCTTCGATTGAGCCGCCCCAGCGGTAACGTGCAGCAGATCCGCCAGCTTGTTGCAGGCTTCGACGTCGGTGCCGCCATCGAGATAGCGCACCAGATCGATCAGATCGCCGCCCTTGTCACCGGTGGCAAAATCCGCCCAGGTGCCTTTGCTCATATTGACCTTGAGGGAGCCGGCGCGCTTGTCGGCGCGGGTGGGATTGGCGGCGGTGTATTCCTTGCCGCCGTCGACGCGTTTACCGTTGGACAGCCAATGGGCAAGCACCCGGTCGATGTTCTGCAACGCAGCGCCTTTGACTTGGGCGAACGTAGGACGACGGCTATTGGAGTGAGAGGCCTTCATACACCACCGCCTTGGGCCAATTGCAACCCGCTGGTAACGTCATCAATGATGGCCTTCGCCATCTCGCTCAAATAATGCGAAGCCCAGACCATCGCGTCGTTGTCATTCTCCATGCCGCTCAAGAAAGTGAGCTTGTTTACACAATCCATGAGTAGAGAAGCTTGTTCGAGCGCTTCCTCGCACGATATGCCGGCATTGATACGGAAC